>JBLWZN010000096.1:0-5312 GCA_048266425.1 Sediminicola sp. | reverse complement strand
GATTTAGAGGGATGTAATACGTCTCACGCTTCACGCTTCACAACCAAAAATGCTTAGAGCATATAGCCTACAGCTTAAAGCCTATAGCCTATAGCCCTAACAAAAAAAAGGCCCTCACACCCTGTTGCGCAACGTGTGAAAGGCCAAAATTAAATCAGTTGTCTAATCTAATCAATTACAAAAGTATGAAAAATTACTACCGGCGAAGCTATGCCTATGCACTATCTTTTGCCCTTTTCCTAACCTACAACTCCCCTACTTTTTCACAGAACCAGCCACAAAAAACCATTAGTGGCATAATTACCGATGGCGCGGCCCCGCTTAGTGGCGTCAACGTCCTGGTAAAGAACAGCGCCCGGGGGAGCATTAGCGATCTGGAAGGGCGGTATTCCGTTAATGCGGCCGCAAACGATACGCTGGTGTTTACTTATGTGGGCTATAAAACGCAGGAGGTTTCAGTTGGCAGTCTCAGTGGCAGTCGCAGTCTCAGTGTCAGTCGCAGTCGCAGTCGCAGTGGTAGTGATGGGGACATTGTTTTTAATGTTGTTATGGAGGTGGATGCACAGGTTTTGGATGCGGTGGTGATCAATGCGGGGTATTATAAAGTTTCCGATAGGGAAAAGACTGGGAGTATTTCGCGTATAACCGCCAAGGAAATTGAAAACCAACCAGTTTCCAATCCCCTTGCCGCTATGCAGGGCAGGATGGCGGGGGTAAATATTGTGCAGAACACAGGGGTGCCGGGCGGTGGGTTTTCGGTGCGTATCCGTGGCCGCAACAGCATCCGTGTCGATGGCAGCGAACCGCTCTATATTGTGGATGGGGTGCCTTATCCTTCACAATCATTGGGCAGCGCCAGTGTATCCGCTATCCTTGGGGGTGCAGAAAGCGCGCTCAATGGTATCAATCCCAATGATATTGAAAGTATAGAAGTGCTAAAGGACGCCGATGCAACAGCAATTTATGGTTCTAGGGGAGCAAATGTGGTAATCCTTATTACAACCAAAAGAGGAAAATCGGGAAAGACTTCCTTTTCCCTCAACACCAGTACGGGGGTGGGCAGTGTTACCCGCTCCATGGAACTGCTTAATACCGAACAATACCTCGCAATGCGGCGGGAGGCCTTTGCGAATGACGGGATTTCCGAATATCCCTATTACGAATACGACATCAACGGCACTTGGGACCAAACCCGCTATACCGATTGGCAGGAGGAACTCATTGGTGGCATTGCCTATTATACCACTGCGAATGCCTCGGTACAGGGCGGTGGGGAGCAGACGCAGTTTTTGGTACGGGGCGGTTATGAGGAACAGACTACCGTATTCCCTGGCGATTTTAAATATAAAAAAGGATCGGCTTTGGTTAACCTCAACCATACCTCCCCCAATGAACGGTTTAAAATACAGTTTAGTGGGAATTATGTATTGGACGATAACAACCTGCCCGCGGCAAACTTGGTGTACCAAGCCCGCACCCTTGCACCCAATGCCCCCGCACTTTTTGCAGATGACGGGGAATTGAACTGGGAGGATGGTACTTTCACCAACCCCTTGGCTGCACTAAATGCCAAATACCTTTCGCAGACGGATAACCTGATTGCCAATGCCAATTTGAGATATAAACTTTTTAAGGGATTGGAACTTAAGACCAACCTTGGATTTAACAAGGCATCCATAAACCAGTCGCGAACCAATCCACATACGGTCTTTAACCCTGACTACGGTTTAAACAGCAGTATATCCTCTATTACCCTCAACACTGCCCATAGGAAATCCTGGATCGTGGAGCCACAATTGGACTATTCCAATACCTTCGGGAAGGCACAGCTATCCTTTTTGGTAGGCGGGAGCCTTCAGCAGCAAACGGCAACACGTTTGTTACAGTTTGCCAAAGGCTTTACCAGCAATTCCCTAATCTATAACCTTGCAGCAGCCTCACAGCTAAATGTGAATGCCGATAGTGAGGAGGTCTATAGATATCGGGCTCTTTTTGGGCGCGTGAATTTTAATTACGACCGTAAATATATCCTCAACCTTACCGCACGTCGCGATGGCTCCAGCCGTTTTGGTCCGGAAAACCAATATGCCTATTTTGGTGCGGTGGGGGCAGCTTGGGTTTTCAGCGAAGAAGCTTTTATTAAAAATCAGCTTCCCTTTATAAGCTACGGAAAACTTCGTGGCAGTTATGGAACTACTGGTAATGACCAGATAGGCAATTATGGGTTTCTGGATACCTATACTACCAGCGGCTTATCCTATCAGGGAATTCAAGGCCTACAGCCCGTACAGCTCTACAATCCGGATTACGGATGGGAGCTCAATAAAAAATTGGAGGCAGCCATTGAGATGGGGCTCTTTAAGGATAGGATAAACTTTTCCTTTGCTTATTATAGGAACCGTTCCTCCAATCAGCTGGTAGGTATTCCCTTGCCGGGCACTACAGGTTTTACGGGAGTGCAGGCCAATCTGGATGCCACGGTGGAAAACACTGGCATCGAAATGGAAGCGGCAACTGTAAATATAAAAGGAGAACATTTTCAATGGAAAACCTTTTTCAATATCAGCTTCCCAAAAAACAAATTGCTTTCCTTTCCCGGGCTGGAGGCCTCAACCTATGCCAACCAATTGGTGGTGGGGCAGCCTTTGGATATTAGCCTACTGTATAATTTTACGGGCGTTGACCCCGAAACGGGCAACTATACATTTGAAGATGTGGATGGCGATGGCAGTATCTCCAAACCCAACGATTTAAAGACCGTAGCTTTCCTTGGCCCAAAATATTATGGAGGCTTGCAAAATTCACTCTCCTATAAAACCCTAACTCTTGATTTCCTGTTTCAGTTCGTTAAGAAAAAAGGTAGAACCTATATGGCCAATGGGGCCTTGCCGGGTACTATGGCCAATCAACCCGTGGAAGTATTGGATAGATGGCAAAACGCTGGTGACCAAGCAGCCCTACAACGCTTTTCTGCAGGCTATGACGACGATGCCTATATGGCATATATCAATTATTACGACAGTACGGGCTCTGTTGGGGATGCATCCTATGTACGGTTAAAAAACATAGCCCTCTCCTATACGCTACCTTCCCATTGGTCCCTTGGTATTGGCTGTAGGATCTATGCACAAGCACAAAACCTTTTGACCTTTACCAATTACGAGGGACCCGACCCTGAAACCGAAATCTATAACAACCTGCCCCCACTCAAAATGTTCAGTACGGGCGTAGAATTCACATTTTAATATTATTCAATATGAAAAATAGCATATATAAAATCCAAAAATCGGGACTGTATTTGGTCCCCATACTATTCTTCTTTGCTTTGCTCTCCTGTGAAAGTTTGGAAGTAGAAACACCCACCCACTTGTTGAGTGGCGAAACGCTCTTTACCGACCCCAATACGGCGGAGGCAGCTATTATAAGCATTTATGCTAAAATGCGCGAGTCGGGTTTCCTTTCCGGAGGTTCACAAGGCCTTTCAAACCTAATGGGGAACTATGCCGATGAGATTGTGTATTACAGCCCCAATAGATTGGCAGAGGAGCAGTTCTATAAAAACACCCTGAGCCCAGAAGACCTTACTGTTGCCGCAATGTGGGATACAGCCTATAATAATATCTATGCCGCCAATGCCATTATTGAAGGTGTAGCTGGTTCGGCTTATTTTACGCCCGAAGAACAAGCCCTCTTTACGGGAGAGGCCTTGTTTATTAGAGCCTTGATCCATTTTTATCTCGTAAACCTTTACGGCGATATCCCTTATATAACCACTACGAATTATATTGAAAACAGTTCCGTTTCCCGTGATCCGGAACCAGTAGTTTACGAAGCTATAATTGCCGATCTGCAAAAGGCGGTGGCACAACTGCCCGAAACCGATGCCAGCGGTGAGAGATTGAGGCCTACCTCCTACACCGCGGCAGCCCTGTTGGCACGGGTCTATTTATACACTGAAAATTGGGAGCTCGCACAACAGTATGCAAGCCGTGTAATCGATAATACCGGCTGGGAGCCCAATATTGAAAATGTATTTCTAAAAACGAGTGCTTCCACCCTATGGCAATTCAGCCCCAACGACCCAGGATTGAATACCTATGAGGCTGCAACATTTATCGTGCTCTCTGCCCCCCCGGCTGAACGTGCCCTGAGCAATGAAGTAGTTAACGATTTTGAGGAAGGTGACCTTCGCCTTGCCAACTGGGTAGGTGAGATTACGGATGGTACTACTACCTGGTATTACCCTTATAAGTATAAGGTTGGCCAAGGAGCAACCAATACGGAGGAATATTCCATCGTGATGCGCGAGGCAGAGCAATACCTTATTCGTGCGGAAGCGCGGGCGAGAATGGGCGATGTCGTAGGTGCACAGGCCGATATCAATAAAATCAGGGCACGTGCGGGACTGGCAAATACAAATGCTAGTTCCGAAAGTGAATTACTAACGGCCATTTTACACGAACGAAGGGTAGAATTATTTACCGAACATGGCCATCGCTTTTTTGACCTAAAACGCACCAACAAATTGGATGCAGTATTAGGCCCCGTGAAACCGGGCTGGAATGCTACCGATGCCCTATTGCCCTTGCCCCAAAAGGAATTGGTGGCAAACCCGAATTTACAACCCCAAAATCTTGGATATTAAGTTATGGAAAGAATGAAGCACAATAAATTACTTTGGATTAGCATACAAGGAGTAGTTTTTTTCATCTGGTTTTGTTTGGCTTGCCCTCTCTGGGGGCAGGCCGACAAAATGAAGGACCTTACCCCTGATGATTATGACCAATGGTATTCCATCCTAACCCACCAACTCTCGCCCGATGGCAATTGGGTTTCCTATATCAAGGAATACGAAGAAAAAACAGATACCTTGGTGGTGCAAAGCACTGCAAACAGTGCAAAGTTCTACATCCCTAACGGCAACCGCACGGCCTTTTCACAGCAAGCGGATTGGTTCTTTGCACAGGATAACGAGGGTGGCTTGTGGAAGATTGATTTATTGAGGGGAGAATTAAAAAAAGAGAATGATGTTTTGGACTATCAACTTTCACAAAATGGCATGTATCTAGCTTTTCGTCAAAAAGAAGGGCAAGAAGGCACTAAACTAATTTATCAAAATTTAAAGAATGCCACAACACGGGTATTTCAAAATGTATTGGACTATGCATTTGATGCTACATCCCACCTTTTGGCCGTGTCGGAAAAAACAGGCAATGGATACCGTCTTTCGGTGATTGAGAATCCACAAGCTTCATTGGAAGAAATCATTTCCAACCAAAGCAACTCCTACTCCAATTTGGTATGGAGTCCGC
>JBLWZN010000095.1:0-5371 GCA_048266425.1 Sediminicola sp. | reverse complement strand
CAATTAATAAAAATGACGTTATCAATATGTTATATATAGTTTTCATTATATAAATGCTTTAAATTAATATCTTAAAATTGAAGCTGTACACCTAGGATTACGGACTTGTATTTTGGATAAAGGTTGATATCGATACCTCTTGAAAGGATATCACCACCTACCTCGGGGTCCAAACCGTCATAATTGGTAAAAGTAAATAGGTCCTGTCCGGTTATAAAAATTCGAAGTTTGTCCAAGAAGATATCATCCAATACATCCTGAGGTAAGGAATATCCAACCTGTATGGTCTTGATCCGCAGATAATCCCCATTTTCCAAAAACCTAGTAGACGCTCTGTTGTTTCTATTGGGATCTCCCAATACCGCCCGGGGCATATTTGTATTTGTGTTTTCGGGTGTCCAAGCATTCAATGTCTCCGTTCTAAAATTTCTTCCAGTATCCATGCTCAACAATCGGAAGTCGTTACCATTGTATATCTTATTGCCTCCTACACCTTGAAAAAATAAATTGAAGTCAAATCCTTTGTAATCAGCGGACAGGTTCAAACTATATTCAAATTTTGGAATGGCTGTTCCTTGGTAGGTTTCGTCATCGGAATTTATTTGCCCATCACCGTTCTGATCTACAAACTTAATATCTCCAGGAGCCGCATCCGGTTGTACCAAATTACCGTTCACACTGTATGCATCAATTTCGGCTTGGTTTTGAAAAATACCATCGGCTACCGGTAAAAAATATGCACCAGGCTCATGCCCTACCCTAGTTTGGTTTACAAAGTGATCTGACCCGAAAAGCAATCCTATCCCATATAACACTTGGTCTTCATTGCTCAATTTGGTAACTTCACTATGGATGGTGGTGAAAGTAGTAAACGCCGAATAATGAAAATCATGATCCTTGTTCGTATATCCAAGTTCAACTTCAACACCGTTGTTATGGAATTCACCCACGTTCACGATAGGATTGTCAATTCCGGCCGATGGTGATACCTCTTTGGTTATTAAAAGATCTTGTGTGGTACTTTTATAATAATTGATTGAGCCACTCAATTTATTACCTAAAGAAGCAAAATCAAGCCCAAAGTTCGAGGAGGTATTGGTCTCCCATTGAAGATCATCATTCTGAAGTCCCCTGGCAATACTTCCAAGATAAGAAGTCTGGGGATCTCCAAACACGTAACCCCCATCGTCCTGGCTTTTACCCTGTGAAATAAGAGCAACATAATCATAATAGCCCAAGGCACTGTCATTGCCCGCCTGTCCCCAACTGTATCGCAATTTCAAAAAGTCGAAAATATTCTGATTTTTCATAAAATTCTCATCAGTTATTTTCCAACCCAGAGCAAATGATGGGAAGTTTCCATACTTATTGTTTTTCCCGAATTTGGAACTACCATCCCTACGAATGCTCGCCTGAAGCAAATATTTACCATCATAGGCATAATTAATTCTCCCAAACTGTGATACAAGGGCATACTCTGCATTGGTGCCACTGGCGGAATATGTGCCATCACTAAAGGCATTCAGGGTATTAAAGCTGGGATCCAAAATGATTGCGGGCACTTTATTGCCGTCCTCATCCAATTTGTACCCTTCAGCTTGGACAAAGGTTTCCCGAAACGGCTCCGATATCCTTTGATAACCGGCCAAAAGATCGAAAACGTGCTTTTCACCCACATGAAAATTATAATTTGCCGTGTATTCTTGGTTTATTCTTCTCATTTCACTACCGTACTCGGAAAGATATGAGAACTCCGACTGAGGGTCGTCCGTTACGTCCCTCACTTGGTAAGGCACATGAAAATTATAAGTGTAATTTGAAAGATTGGACAAGGAGAAATTGGCCCCAAGGTTTAATCCCTTAAGGATTTCATAACTCAGATTTACATTGCCCAGAAAATATTTCAATTTGGTATAACCCTCGAGAATATTAGCCTCCCCAACAGGATTTCGATGATCTGGGATGTCCCCAGACCTATACCCATACCCCGATGGTTTTGAAGGGTCGAGCACAGGGATTAAAGGAGAAATAAAATAGGTTTCCCTCAAGGAGAATTTATATTCCTCTTTATAGGTTTCGCTATAATTTAAATTGGCGGTAATCTTCAATTTACCTTTGGTGATTCCGATATTGGAATTTATTCCCTTTTTTTGAAATTCCGAACCAATCAAAATTCCAGTCTCGTCGGCATAGTTACCGCCGATACTGTAATTTATATTGTCTGAGGCTCCACTTACACGCACATTCTGCAAATTGAGCATCCCATTCCTATGGGTCTCTTCGATCCAATCTGTATTGTTGTCCGGGGGATCTAACACGTATTGTGGAAGAGCGGCCCCGGCATTTTCGTACATCTGCCTGTGTACTTTCACATATCCTTCCGAATCCAACAGTTCCATTTTTTTTCTGGGGGTATTCATGCTCAAAGTGGATCCAATTTCAATTATGGGCTTACCCGACTTTCCCTTTTTGGTCGTGATTATGACCACCCCATTGGCTGCTCTGGTACCATAAATTGCTCCAGAGGCCGCATCCTTTAAAATTTCCATAGAGGCAATATTGCTTGCATCTATAAAATATGGATCGGCTTGTACTCCATCTACAATATAAAGTGGTTGGTTATTTCCAAAACTACCAACTCCCCGAATCATGATATCGGACGGGGTCCCAGGGCTGCCAGAAGTTTGGGTAACCGTAACTCCGGAAACCCTACCCTGTAACGCACTAACAGGGTCGGTTGTAACAACTTTGGTCAATTCCTCATTTTTTACGGTACTTATTGCTCCGGTAACATCACTTTTCTTTTGTGTACCATAACCAACAACAATAATTTCGTCCAGACTTTCGGCACTCTCCTCCAAAGAAACATTGATAGTGGTTTGATTCCCAACCACCACTTCCTTCGTAACAAAACCTAGATATCTATAGACCAATGTGGTCAAGGGACCATCCACTTCGATCGAATAGTTGCCGTCAAAATCTGTTTGGACCCCTATAGTCTCGTTTTCCTTAACGGTTACCGAGGCACCAGGCAAGGGTTGCCCATTTTTATCGCTGACCAGTCCAGAAACCATTTGTTGGACCGCTTTTGCATTCCCAGTTGGTTTTCTATCTAAAAGAATGGCTCCTCCTGAAGTGAATTTAAATTCGAAATTTCCGTATGAAAGACTTTTTTGCAATAGATCATCGGCTTTTATGGTCCCCTTTTTCAAATATATTTTGGGGGCATTCTCAAATAGATCCGACCTATAAATAAACGTATAATCCGTCTGCTGTTTGATAAGTTCGAAAACCTGCTCCACGGTTATTTCCCTATCGGAATCAATCTTGATCTTGGCATTTTGAGAAAAGCCGGTCTCAGTGTTAAATCCAAAAGTCACAGTGCAAAAAAGGAAGATGAAAGCTCTCATCATTGCCATCAAAATTTTTTTCCTATTAAAAATAGGAAGGCCACTAAATTTAGTTTTCATAAATTTGTTTATTAGTTAGTTAAATATTTAATTAATTGATCACACATGGGAATGGAGGTTTAAATTGTCCAGGTCTAAGCCCCATTCCCTTTTTCTTAAAAAAATAGATTTATTTCATAATTATTGTTTTTCCATTGGTTTCAAATTTTGCTTCATTGGTATTCTCAATAATTGAAAGAATATCACTGAATTCTTGTTTTTTACTGAATACTCCATTAAAAGTTTTGTTTTCAATATTTTGGTTCTTGAATACTACCTTGATATCGTACCATCGAGAGAGGACGGTCATAATATCTTTTAAGGATTTGTTTTTAAAACTGAAGAACCCATTTTTCCAGGAAATTTCATTATAGACATCTACAGGTATTATATCCATAGTATTGGTAACGGCATCGTATATCGCCTGGTTGCCTGGGCTTAATTGATTTGTAGTATTTTCATTTTGAACAAGCACTTTACCCTCGACTAATGTAGTTGCAATGAACGCATCCTCTTGGTATGCCTTTATGTTGAATTCCGTCCCCAAAACTGTAACCTCTTGATTTTGGGTAGCCACAACAAAATTGGCACCCTGATGTTCGGTACTATGCGACACTTCAAAATAAGCTTCGCCATAGACCAATTCCACCCTTCTCGAAACACCGTCTACAAATGCAACAGGGTATCTTAATTGGCTTTCCGAGTTGAGCCAGACTTTTGTGCCATCTGATAGGCTGATAAAGAATTGGCCACCGCGTGGAATAGTGAGCACATTGTATGCTACTTCATTTCTGTTGGACTCGGGCAGGGTCTTGTATATAAGCCTTTCCCCATTGCTTTTGAGATGATCGGCCTCATAGGATTCCCCTTTTTCCAAAACTACATTAGAACCATCCTCCAAAGTCAATGTAGCCTTGTCAGTACCTATCTCAATGGCAGTATTATCTACCGTTGCCGGGACAAGAATAGAACTATTGATGGATTGTTTTTTGTCGATAAAAAAGAGAGTTGATGCCATAAAGAGTATAACCGCGGCGGCAGCGGCATATCTCCGGTAGGTATACCATTTTTTCCTGGGAGTTATCCTCGACTGCAATTTTCTCCAACCGTTCTTAACGTCTATATCCAGGGTTTCAGGTGCCCTTTGGTAATTTTCTTCTACCTGTTTAAAATAGGCCCTATGAATACTGGATTCGTCATACCATTTCTTAAAAATGGCCTCCTCCTCCTCGTTAAGAGTACTATTTATTTTTTTTAGAATAATCTTGAATTCCATTAATTGCTATTTTGACTTCCTTTTGCAGTATGACAATCTTATCATAAAAAAGGGTGACAAAAAATGTGAAAAAATAAAAATAAGATTAAATAAACGAGGATTTAATTATGTGAAGCTAGTAATATAAGAATAGTTGAAATCATTTGGCCAATTTTGAATTTGGCTCTTTTCAATTGCGTTTTAACCGTATTTACGGATATCCCTAATTCGTCCGCAATCTCCGTATACTTATAATTTTCAATGAATTTCATTTTAAAAATAAGTTGCATCTTGTATGGAAAGGTGTCCACTATTCGAAGTACTTGCTCGTAGACTATTTTTTTATCTTCTTCAGGGAAAGGTTCCAAGTCATAATCATTGATTAACACCGTATTGATTTCCAAAACATTGCATTGGTCGGTAATCTTCAGGGATTTTAGAAAGTTGAGACATCTATTACGAACCATGGCATAGAGATAGGCCTTTAGGGAACTTTTGATTTCAATGGAGTTCGCCTTCTCCCAAATATGTATAAAGACCTCCTGCACGATATCCTCGCTGGCCTCCCTATCAAAGAGATAGCCGTTGGCATAATGCACCAAATCTCCATAGACCTGGTCAAAAAGCCGTTTAAAAACAAAATGGTTTTGTTTTTGTATCTCTAGTA
>JBLWZN010000094.1:0-5425 GCA_048266425.1 Sediminicola sp. | reverse complement strand
GTAATAAGCCATAAAACCGCGCTTATGGAATATAGCTTGCAAGACCTATTTGACAACACTATTAGAGTGAGCCTGAATGGTATTATTAAAAGACAATAATTTATTCAGCTTTTTTTAAATTTAAATCCTGCATGTTAATGAAGGCAAGTTACTTCCCGATGCAAAATGTAATAATCCTTCACTATCAGCGGTTTACGTGTATTTGGCAACAAATGGGCAACAAATAATGTGGCCTTATAGATAATTAAAAGCTAAAGATAGGAAGAACAGGAGAGCTTTTAACTGCCAAAAGCTTCACAAATATTTTATTACGGAAATAATAATAAGTACTGAAATTTTGACTACATTTACAGTTGATGAAAAAGGGATTGCATAAAATAGCATCTGTACTGATGGCATTTGTAGTGATGTTCACTACGATGTCCTTTACCGTGGATATGCATTTTTGCGGAGACTCTTTGGTTGATTTCAGCTTGTTCGCAAAAGCTGAAAGCTGCGGAATGGAAAAAGAACAACCGGTTGAAAGTTGTGAGAATCCTTCTATGACTGATAATTCGTGCTGTAGTGACCAACAAGTTGTAAAGGAAGGCTCAGACGACCTTAAAACAGCATTCCATCAACTTAATATAGAGCAGCAGACCTTTGTTGCCACCTTTTTTTACAGCTATATAAATCTTTTTGAGGGACTTGATGAAAGTATAGTTCCTTTCAAGTATTATTCGCCACCGTTTATTGAACGGGATATCCAAAAGCTTCACGAGACTTATTTAATTTGATTTTAAACAGTTCCGTCGCCGATTGTTATCGGCACGGAAAGATTTGCCTAATGGTTGCGACCATTTTGGGCTCATTTTGTTGTATTTAATATTCTGACCTCTCAGGATTTTTATTCAATGTGTAACTGTTTAACAATCAATACCAATGCTGAATAAAAGCATAAAATTTTTAATAGAAAATAAGTTAGTTGCTGTTTTATTGCTTGCGCTTTTCGTAGGATGGGGCATCGTAAACGCACCGTTTAATTGGGATATCCCCTTTCTTCCCAACGACCCCGTAGCTGTGGATGCTATCCCGGATATTGGTGAAAACCAGCAAATCGTCTTTACCAATTGGCAAGGGCGTTCGCCACAGAATATCGAGGACCAGATTACGTATCCGCTCACAACTTCTCTACTCGGGATTCCCGGAGTCAAAACCATCAGAAGTTCGTCGATGTTCGGGTTTTCGAGCATATATGTCATTTTTGAAGAGGATGTTGAATTCTACTGGAGTCGCAGCAGAATTTTGGAAAAGCTTAATTCCTTACCGGCAGGACTGTTGCCCGAGGGTGTAAATCCAACCTTGGGACCCGATGCCACAGGATTGGGGCAGATTTTCTGGTACACTTTGGAAGGCCGTGACAAGGATGGTAACGTTACGGGTGGATGGGATTTGCACGAACTGCGGAGCATACAAGATTACTATATAAAATATGCCCTGGCATCGGCAAGCGGTGTTTCGGAAGTGGCATCTATTGGCGGTTATGTACAGGAATACCAGGTGGATGTAAATCCGGAGTTGATGCGCCAATACAACATTGGTCTGACGGACATTGTAAAAGCAGTAAAAGAGAGCAATCAGGATATCGGTGCCCAGACCCTGGAAATGAACCAAGCCGAATATCTTGTGCGGGGACTGGGCTACGTAAAATCTATTGAGGACATTGAGAATGCGGTGGTAACTTCAGAAGATTTCACTTCCATTCGGATTAAGGATGTGGGAAAAGTTCATATAGGGCCAGCACCCCGCAGGGGAATTTTAGACAAAGAAGGTGCCGAAGTCGTGGGCGGTGTGGTGGTTGCCCGTTACGGTGCAAACCCCTTGGAAGTCATCAACAATGTCAAAGAACAGATTGCCGAACTCTCGGCAGGTCTGCCATCAAAAGAATTGGCAGATGGCCGTATTTCACAGCTTACTATTGTTCCATTTTACGACCGTACGGAACTTATACAGGAAACATTAGGTACGCTCAACGAAGCCCTGACCTTGGAAATTCTGATTACTATTCTGGTCATTATCATTATGGTGTTCAACCTTCGGGCGTCCCTATTGATTTCTGGACTTTTGCCCGTTGCGGTTTTGATGGTCTTTATTTCGATGAAGCTATTCAATGTAGATGCTAATATCGTCGCCTTGTCGGGTATTGCGATTGCCATTGGAACTATGGTGGATGTGGGCGTTATTCTTTCAGAAAATATCATCAGGCATCTGGATATGGAAAACACCGATGCCGAAGGAAATAAATTGCCAATCAATACCGTAGTCTATAACGCTACCGCAGAAGTATCGGGTGCAATCCTTACCGCCGTCCTTACGACCATCATCAGTTTTCTTCCAGTGTTTACGATGGTGGGTGCAGAAGGAAAACTGTTCCGTCCATTGGCATTTACCAAAACAATGGCGCTCACCGCATCCATAATTGTAGCCCTTTTTCTTATTCCCCCGTTTGCCGCATTTCTCTTCCGAAAGAAAAATCTAAAAGGCTCATTGAGATATATTCTCAATATTTCTTTGGTAATAGCGGGAATATTTGCTTTGGTTTATGGCTATTGGCTCGGTTTAATATTAATTGCCTTTGGCGCATCCGGTATTGCCAGCTTGCAGGGCAAACTTTCAGAAAAGCGGGCCAATCTCATCAATATCATTATTTCCTCCGTGGCCATCATCTTGCTCTTGGCCGAATATTGGCGTCCCCTGGGTTTTGATAGAAGCATCATAATGAACCTGATTTTTGTGAGCATCATCTGCTTTGGCCTATTGGGAGCCTTCTGGATATTCCGCCATTACTATACCCGTATCCTTAGATGGGCCTTGCTCAACAAGTTCCTGTTTTTGTCCGTGCCCACCCTTATCGTGATTTTCGGAATGCTGATAATGCAAAACACAGGCAAGGAATTTATGCCCTCGCTCAACGAAGGATCTTTCCTCTTGATGCCCACCTCCTTGCCACACGCAGGGGTAGAAGAAAATAAACGGGTATTGCAGCAATTGGATATGGCCGTTGCCACCATCCCGGAGATTGAAACTGTGGTGGGTAAAGCAGGCAGAACAGAATCTGCCCTTGATCCGGCCCCTCTTTCAATGTATGAAAATATCATTCAGTACAAACCGGAAAATATGTTGAACGCCGATGGGAATCGACAACGTTATAAAATCAATGAAGATGGGCTTTTCGTACTGAAGAATGGGCGTTTTGTGGTAAATCCAAACAATGAGGTCAAGAACAATGTGAACTACGAGACGTCCCAATTGCAAACCACCGCCACAAGGGAGGAACTCATTCCTGATAAAGACGGCGAATACTACCGAAATTGGCGACCGGAAATCAATAATCCGGATGATATTTGGAATGAAATTGTTCGGGTCACCAAATTGCCCGGCATTACTTCGGCACCCAAACTACAGCCCATTGAAACCCGATTGGTGATGCTACAAACTGGAATGCGTGCGCCAATGGGTATTAAAGTAAAGGGGCAGGATTTACGGCAAATTGAAGCATTCGGACTGGAACTGGAAAGTATTTTAAAACAGGCTGAAGGTGTGAAAGAATCGGCAGTGTTTGCGGACCGAATTGTGGGTAAACCCTATTTGCTGATAGATATAAAGAGGGAACAGCTTGCCCGCTATGGCATTTCTATTATGGATGTACAGGAAATTTTGCAGGTTGCCGTTGGCGGAATGCCTTTGACCCAGACCGTAGAAGGCAGGGAACGCTATTCAGTAAGGGTGCGCTATCCGCGTGAGCTGCGCCAAAGCCCCACCGACCTTAAAAATATTTATGTCCCTGTGGAAAAAGGTAGTCCTGTCCCACTTGGCGAACTGGTGGAGATTAGATATGAGCAGGGGCCGCAGGTCATTAAAAGTGAAGACACCTTCTTGGTGGGCTATGTTCTCTTTGATAAGCTGGACGGCTTTGCCGAAGTGGATGTGGTGGAAAATGCCCAGGCACGCATCCAGGACAAAATTGACGCCGGCGAGCTAACGGTGCCAAAAGGCATCAGTTATGCATTCACGGGAACCTATGAAAATCAGCTTCGCGCAGAAAAGACATTGTCCGTGGTGGTGCCTTTGGCACTCCTTATCATCTTCCTCATTCTTTATTTCCAGTTCCGTTCAGTAGCTACCTCCTTAATGGTATTTACAGGTATTGCAGTAGCCTTTGCTGGAGGATTTTTAATGATTTGGTTCTATGGCCAGGATTGGTTTATGAACTTCAATTTCTTTGGTGAAAACCTAAGGGATTTGTTCCAGATGCATACCATAAATTTAAGTGTAGCCGTATGGGTCGGATTTATCGCCCTGTTCGGTATTGCTACCGATGACGGGGTGGTAATGGCGACCTATCTAACCCAAACCTTTGACCGAAACAGTCCCAATACAAAAAATGAAATTCGCGATTCGATAGTGGAAGCTGGTGAAAAACGAATCCGACCCTGCTTGATGACAACGGCCACAACCATATTGGCCTTGTTACCGATTTTGACTTCCACCGGCAGGGGAAGCGATATAATGATACCAATGGCCATTCCCAGCTTTGGCGGAATGCTCATCGCCCTCATTACGCTGTTCGTAGTGCCGGTATTGTTCAGTATGAAAAAGGAATTTCAACTTAAAAGAGCGAGCAAATGAAAAATACAATCTTAATATTAAGCCTGTTTTTAGTTTCGGGTTTTGCTAAAGCCCAGGTTTTGGAAGACCTTATTCAGGAGGCATATACTAATAGTCCGGAAATCCAAAAGTTTGATGTGCAATATAAAATTGCTTCTGAAAAAGTAAATGAAGCCAATAGTTTGCGAAATACCGATTTCAATTTTGGATATATGGCAGTAGCTCCCGAAATGGAGATGCCGATGGAACGGTTTAGAGTCTCTGTAATGCAAATGCTGCCTTGGTTTGGAACCATTTCCGCAAGGGAAAATTATGCCGCATCAATGGCCGAAGCTCAATATGTGGAAGTGGTCATCGCAAAGCGAAAGCTCGCACTTTCCATTTCCCAACGCTATTATCAGCTTTACGAAATACGGGCCAGACAGGAAGTTCTTGATAAAAATATTACCCTTTTACAGACCTATGAACGTTTGGCCTTAAATTCTTTGGAAGTGGGCAAGGCATCTGCTGTAGATGTGTTGCGCTTGCAGATAAGACAGAATGAATTAAGACAACAAAAGGAAGTATTGCTTCAGGAAAACAAGGGGATTCAGGCCGCTATCAATAGTTTGATGAACCTTCCATACGATAAAGAGGTGGTTGTGGTGGGGTCTTTTGAAATTCCTGAAGAAGAGAATTTTTATAATTATGAAAACTTGGATGTAAATCCCGAGTTGCTCAAATACGATAAGCTGTATCAGTCTGTGGAGCAGGCAGAGGTCTTAAACCAAAAAGAAAG
>JBLWZN010000093.1:0-6079 GCA_048266425.1 Sediminicola sp. | reverse complement strand
CGAAGCAATAAACAACGTTAAACTTGCTAAAGTGTCGTTGCTTATAATGGGTTGTTGTTGACTGTTGAAAAGCATGTCGTTCTGCTGCAAAAATTTAAGAAAACAAGCCGCTGCTATTCGTTTGTTTCCATCTACAAAAGAATGGTTCTTTACCACTAGATATAAGAGCATGGCCGCTTTTTCCTCTAGTGTTGGGTAAAAATCAGCTTCTCCAAATCCTTTTCCAATTTGGGCAATAGAACTTCGAAAACTCTTATCTTTTTCCTTTCCAAAAATATCGGAATCGAACTCGGTTAGCATTTGTTTGATGAGTTCTTGATAATCTGCCAAACTTGGATACTCTACTTTTTTTGTAGTTAATCCTTTAGTGTCCAGTTGTTCGTGGTCATAATCATCTAATAGACTTAAGCCTTTAGCGAAAACTGTAAGCCATTGATTGTCTTCAGTTTTTTCTTCAATGGCTCTACTTAAAATTTGAATACCGTTTTTTAAAACTTGTACTTCTTGTTCTTTTTGCTCTAAACGTTTCTCGTTAAAAGCATATCCTTTTACCAAATAGTCTTTTAATATTCTATTCGCCCATATTCTAAACTGGGTACCTTGTTTTGATTTTACCCTGTAACCTACAGATATAATGACATCTAGGTTATAATATTTAACGTTTTTAGACTGTGTCTTTCCTTTTATAGCACCGTGTTGAGTGGTATGTCGGAAATCCCGACATACCATATTTTCAATTAATTCCCCTTCTTTGAAAACATTGGAAATGTGCTCTGTTATGGTTGTTCTTCCTTTATTAAAAAGTACTGCCATTTGGGCCTGGGTAAGCCAAACAGTTTCCTCCTCTAACTGTACATCAATTTGAGTAGAGCCATCTTGGGCCTGATAAATTTCTATTTGATTTTTTATCTCCATATATTTTCAACTATCTCAAAATATGCGACAGTTGCTTTTTCATTTTCATTACGCAACGTGGCCGTTGTATTCGTTCATATATTCCCTTACTATAATGCTATTAATACGTTTTACATCGGTGGTGTTAATATCTATATGCTGTTTATTTTTAAACTGGTTCACGACTAAACGCATCACCATTCTTTCCACATAACTCTCATTTTCCAAAATTTTGGAGTTTTGCATAATTTCCTTGTCCACGGCCGTTTTTAATCCCATCAGGGCATCGAACAGTTTGCGCTCGCTTTCGGTCAAAGGATCCTTTTCCATCAGGCGTTTGTGTATGCGCGCATACTTGGCATCGTAATCATATTTAGCTTTTAACAATTGGTTTTCGCGCTCCAATTTTTTGGCCTTATCGTAGATATCGTTTAAGGCCTTAATGTTGGCTTCCATCTCTTCCTTGGTAACCTCACTTAAGTTTTTCTTTTTAAACAGGCGTTCCAGCTCTTCTTTTAAGGAGACGAAAACAGGGTCTTTCTGGTCAAAATTCCCACCCAACATTTCCCGTGTGCGTTGTAAGGTGGTTTTTAACTCGTCCGCCAAAACCATTTCTTCCTCTTTCACTTTTGTGAAGGCAAATATGACATCCTCTAAGGCCGTGTTTAAAATATTATCGGTTTCTACATTGTTCTCTAAGGCAATTTTGGTATTGATAAGGGCCAGCCTATCGTTGGTCAAGCGGGATAAGATTGCTAGCTTTCTAAAATCAAGCTTTTCTAGCAATTCAAAATTACCTGATAACCGTATTAAATTGTACAGTTCCTTGGCATTATTCAGGGCTTTGGCAATTTGCCGAATTTCTGTACGTTCGTTTATTTCCGAAATTTGTTCCCCAAAAACGGTAGCATTAACAGTATTGAATTTGAAAAGAATGTCCTTGATTTCTTCAATCTCTACTTGTATTTCTTCGGCAGATTTAAAGAGGTTGGAATAATGCTGCATTTCATCGCCCAACTCCGCCTGCAATTCATTAAAATAGTCCTGATTGGTCTTATCGAATTCTTTTTGAATATCGGCAAAATCCACCACATAACCGTATTTATGCTTTTTATAGGTTCTGTTTACACGCGTAAGCGTTTGCAGTAAATTATGGGATTTTATTTTTCGTCCTATGTACAACTTCTTTAAACGTTTGGCATCAAAACCCGTTAAGAGCATATTGTACACAAACAGGAAATCCAGTTTACCCCCCTTAAAGTCGGACACCCAATCCCTACGGTCCTGTTTGGTTCCAATATCGTGCAAGATAACTTGGGCTGTCTTTACATCGCTGGCTTCTTTCCTTTTGATTGCGTAGCTGATAGGTTCCTCGGCCGCCATATTTAAAATTGATTCAGGTTTTGCTGCGTATTTTTCCTGAAAGATTTCAAACATCATTTTGGCTTGATCCGATGAATCGCAGACAACCATACCCCCAATACTGTTGTCGTTCATTGCAATTCTGGCCTGTTCCATATCTTTTACGATATAGTCCAGCATAGGCTCCACGAACTTATGATGGGCATAAACCTTGTTTTTGTCGGTATTACCTTGTAGAATTTTAATCTCCTCCAAGGTTTTTTGCAACGCAAGTTTGTAATTGGTCTCTATCTCTTCTCGAATCAGTCGAAGGGTATATCCATCTTTAATGGATAGGTTGTAGTAGTATTTATGAATATAGTCGCCGAATAGGGTTTTGGAGTTATATTCCGTTCCTAATAGTGGCGTACCGGTCAACCCAATCTTAATGGAGTGGGTATCGGCCAGTTCCAGATTTGCCAAAAAGCTACCTTTTGGATTGTAGCTACGGTGTACTTCATCCAAGAAAAATATGCGCTGTACACTTAAATTGTAGTCGTTGTTTTTGATAACATCAGGGTCGTCCTTAAACTTCTGGATATTGACCACGGTAATTTCCGCCTTGCCAGAACTATTGTGGATTACCTTAGTGGATTTTATGTCTTTTGTGAAGGCATCCCTGGAATCTATTTTATATACCACCAGACCCCGTGCCGTAAATTCCTTTGCAGCCTGAGTTAATAGGTCCAGTCGATCTACAATGAAATAGAACTTAGGAATTATATTATTCTTTTGATAGTAATCCGTAAGATATTTAACATTGAAATAGGCCAATGCCGTTTTTCCCGAACCTTGGGTATGCCAAATGATGCCTTTTCTCACTCCTTTTTCCAACTTGCTTTCTATTGCTTTGGTTGCAAATAGTTGTGGGTAGCGCATCACATGTTTTTCCAGCGTGTTGTTTTCTTCCTCCACGTAGGCAAAGGCGTACTGCAAAATGAATTTTAGTCGGTCTTTCTGAAATAACGAGGTAGCAATAGAATTGGTCGGTGTATAGGGATTTTTATTGGCTATGTACTCGTTGGAATTTTTAATGCTAAACAAGTTGGTATCCTTTAGAACAAAATTCTCGGCCTCTTCTGATATGGGTCGAAGGATGGTATTTAAATCAAACTCTTCTTCTTCTCGAAAATAATTGAAGTTCGGGTTATGATAATTGGTAGTACTATAAAAGGCACCTTCCAACATTTGGGTATCATCATCACTGTACTTCATGTTGTTGGAAAACACCATGAGCTGGGTAAGATTAATAAATTTACGGAACTTTTTATTCTGAAAACGGGTTTTCATACGCCTGTGTTCGGCAAAAATACCGTCTCGGTTGTTCGGTTTTTTTACCTCTAAAAACACCAAAGGCATGCCATTAATTAAAAGGATGATGTCTGGTCTAAATGTTTCATCATCTTTTTGATACGGCAATTCCGTTACCACATGAAAGGAGTTATTCTCAAAATTTTCGAAATCGATTAACTTAATTCCGGATTGGTCTATAAGTTTGTGGTAAAAAACACGCCCTAAATCTTCATTTTCCAAGGACAATGCAACTTCATCATAGACTTTCTTGATGTCGGTTACAGTAATACCATGGTTAATTGCAGCGATTTGACTTTCAAATATTTCTGTGAATATATTGGTTCCTAAATCCCACGTACTATTCTTTAATGACAAGTATGTATACCCCAATTTCATTACATGTAAAATTGATGGGATTTTTACTCGGGAATCTTCGTTGAAAATCATTAACTGGCTGAAGTTGGTAAACCCTAAAATTAGAACTTCTTTTGGATAAAGGAAAGAAATACACCTATGGAATGTAGAATTATCTGTACTAAAGCTAAATTTAGGAAGAACCCAGGGTGATTAATGATTTTTACAAAACATATTCTCAATATAAAAAGCAGTATTTCAGACCGATTATCTTCGGGTTTTCGTACTAGATTGATTCACTTCCTTACCAAGAAACTCAACGGAACACCTTAATTTCAGACACAAAATCACAGCCCACCACTACCCCATCCAAAAAAAATGCAATTCCACAAAAAGCCACAGTCTATTTAATTTCGTAAATTGCAGGACGGCCCTTTATAAAAAAACAATGCTAAACCTATTATATCCAATACTCCTACAATTGCCATTGGGCTCACGAAGCCCGGACGATAACGATCCCATCGATCTTACAAATGCATTTGATGTTATCGTATATCTTATTCTGCCTGTATTATTGCTCATCTTTTATATCCTTTGGCGGAGGAAAAAGAAGAGGGAGGAGAAGGAGGACAAGAATTAATACGAATTCATTACTCACTCCGATGCTTTCAAATACATGTCTAGAGGCACCAGGATGTTATTGGCTTCACCCATTTCGCCTGAAAGGGTTTGGGCTTCGGTAATCATGGCAGCAGTTAAACCACGGGTTGCCGAAATATTATTCCTTGCCCGGTTTTCAGGAGAAGTATCCATTGTAGCCGACAACAGGAGAAGTGCAATGCCCGCAACCTTGTTTTCCTTCACTCCCTGACCGCGTATATACAACATGCCCAGATTACCAACGGCCAGTCCATCCCCTTGAACCGACGCCTTGCGATACCACTCGTTCGCTTTTTCGAAATCGATCGCAGTACCAATTCCATTTTCATAGCACACGCCAAGATTAAATTGTGCGGCCGAATTTCCCTGATTGGCGGATTCGTTGTACCAATAAACGGCTTCCTTTCCGTTTTTACTGGTCCCCAGGCCCTGCTCATACATCAACCCAACATTGTACTGGGCATAAACATGCCCTTCTTTGGCCCCCGCCAAAAATTCCTTAAATGCCAATGGCATATCGTTGACGTTAGCGGCCTGAAGCCCAGCCTCAAAATATGCTGTTCCTTTGACTGAGTTAGAGGCTTCATCCTGAGCCGGAGCGGAGACTTCCTCTTGAACCGGAGTGGGGGCTTCCTCTTGGGCCGGACTGGGGGCTTCTTCTTTAGCCGGAACGGAGACTTCCTCCTTGGCCGGAGTGGCGGCTTCTTTTTTAGCCGGACTAGTGGCTTCGCCTTTACAGGATATCATAACAGGTAGACATGCGCTTAACAAAAGGATGCGAAATGTGGATGGTATTATTTTCAATGGTCTCATTTCCTATTTATTTTTAAAAGTGGGATTCTAATTGGATATTCCGGTTGTGTGGACTCCCTATTCGGGCCGTACAGACACCTTAGAAATTTTGGTCCAAAAGATTATTTGATAGCAATATTACAGTTTTTTCCTTAGACTTTCCCCCTTTGATCCTACCCGATGGGAAGAGCGGGAACCCGACCTGATTTTGGAAACGATGATTTGATACATATTGTAGAATTTGATGGGTTTCAACGTTATCAAACCACAAAAAAAAATAAATAGTGAAAGAATAAAAAACGAAAAATGACGGTTTATTGATTCCGCAATCTGCGGAACGGCCCATTTGATGTCATCGTATATCTTATTCTGCCTGTGTTATTGATCAAGTTTTATATCCTTTGGCGGAGGAAAAAGAAGAGGGATAAAAATTAAAACGAATTCACAGTGAAAAACCCCGGGAAGAATGACCTTTTCGGGGTTTTATAACAGGCCTTTAGCGTACTCGTCACGTTTAAGTCCAATAAAAAAGGACATTCTTCCCCACCATTGGGAAAAACGTCCTTTTTTGCATTGGAAATTTTTTATTTAATAATAAGGGATACCGGTAATTAAATGCATCTTAAGCTATTTTTTGATTGACTTGGGATCAATGATCTGTCCGTAAACAAGCATTTGAATTTCA
>JBLWZN010000092.1:0-6429 GCA_048266425.1 Sediminicola sp. | reverse complement strand
AGACCGGCCTTTAGCATGGAAAAAGGCAAACGAGTACGGATTTTTTATAGAACGTGCAACAATTTCCCGAAATGGGGAGGCCGTCGTCCCCATAGAGAGGCAACCGCTGGTTTCTGAACCTTTGAAGCCAAAATCTATAGAGGAGTGGGCAGCGTTGGCAAACCAAGATCAAAATGTTGCTGTTTTGGCTCAATCTCTTTTTGGAGATAGCTTTGAGGTGAGTACCCCAGGGAGCAAAACAGGTTCGGTTTTTGCCGTAAACGACGAACTGGAGCAACGTTTTACCTTTGCCCTGATTGCAGCCGAACAGAATTACGAGGCGGCCAAATTGGCCGGATGGGCAATTGAAGATCACTCGACAAAGCCAGGCGAAAAATACTTATATACCGTTTCTGTTGCCATACCCCTGGAAAGTAGTATAAAAATAAAAGTCGGATCCGTTTATGCAAGTCCCGACCTGTATGAGGAGCTCCCAAAACCCATTGGACTGGCCGGGGTTTTTGGTGATGGCCATGTTACCTTGAGTTGGAACTTTGACTTGTTGCAAAATACATATACCCATTATGTGGTAGAACGTTCCAAGGACCATATAGATTTTGAACGGCTGAAGGGAGTCCCACTTTTCAATGCGCAAGAATCAAAAAAATCAAAGCAAGTTTCCCTCTTCTATACCGATTCAATCTCCAACAATACAACCTATTATTATCGCGTAAAAGGAAAGACCGCTTTTGATGAAACAGGGCCAGGGTCCGATATACTGGTGGGCAAAGCGGTGGAAGAACTGGGTTTTGTTCCTCGAATCTATAAAAAGGTAATACCGACCGACAACAAGGCAATTATTTATTGGGAGTTTGATAAAAAAGGGGAGGACCACATTTCTGGTTTTGAGTTAAGGCGTTCAAACTCCGACAAAGGACCTTATACAACGGTAAAAACAGGGATACCTAGCAAGGTCAGGGAAACAACCTTTGAAGGACTGCAGCGTTCAAACTATTTTACCATTGTAGCGATGGGCATCCATGGTGTGGAAAGCGAATCGTTTCCCGCTTTGGTACAACCTGTGGATTCCACTCCTCCCGTCCCTCCGGTTGGACTAATGGGCACCATGGATACTATGGGAATCGTCAGACTCCGCTGGCAGAAAAATATTGAAGACGATTTGGGAGGTTATCGGATTTTCAGATCTAACAATCCAACCCTGGAATATAGCGAAGTCACGGCAGAGCCTTTCTCTTCTGAGTTGTACGCTGACACTGTTCCTGTACGCAATTTGAATAATAAAATATACTACAAGATTCAATCGGAAGACCAGCGCTATAATCGCTCCGGATTTTCCGAAGTCCTAATCGTTGACAAGCCCGATATGATTCCGCCCTCTTCCCCTGTTTTAAAAAACTACCGTGTTACCGAGGAAGGAATCCGACTTGTTTGGATCCCGAGCAGCAGTTCGGATGTCGCAGGGCATCTGATATACCGAAAAAACGGGCAGGAACCAAGTGCACTATGGCAAAAGGTGTTCGAAAGCAGCAGTCCCTTGGACACCTTATTTATAGACAAGCCGAATCTGTCTCGCGATATATATAGTTATACGGTGGTGGCAAAGGATTCAGCCGGACTCGAAAGCGAGCCCTCCAATCCTTTGACCGCAGTTTGGAGCGGAAAGAATCTGGAAGAAGATGATATCAACTTTTCCGGAACAGTTAACCGGGAGCTCCGGTTTATAAACCTTACTTGGAAAGTAAAAAATCAGGAAGTTGTGGAATACCGTTTGTACCGGGGGAAAGATGGGAATGGTTTAAGATTGTTCAAAACATTACATGGTGATACAAAAGGATACAATGATAAGGATCTGGAGGTTAGTACGGAATACAAATATGGTCTCCAGATAATTTTATCAGGGGGAAGAACCTCTTTAGTAAAGAAATTGAATTTAAAATACTAGGGTTATGAAAAGAAAATTAAAATTTTTATCATTTTCAATTATTTCTTTTTTTGTCAATAATATATATGGTCAGCACAAGTACATAATTGACCAGGACATAACGGTTTCATCCATGGATTTCGGGGTAACAGCAATTTACGATCTTCAAGTAGGCAATAATAATCTTTTTCATGATAGACAAATTATGATAAATGCTAAAAATACCTTCTATTTTACTTCAACTATTGAAATTACTCAAGCTAGATTAAGTTTTGGATCATCCGGAGGTTTTGGATTTCCCGACAATTGCTCTGGGACGAATGATTCTTACATACATAATATTCAGCCTTATCCTTGTGCACCGCTAAATTTTCCTGTAATCCTAAATCAATGTATCAATGTGGGTGTCAATTATTTTCGCTTTTTTGAACTACCAACTTTAAATTCATTAAACACCTACGATAAGACTATCGGATATTGTAATCCACAAACCGTTAAAGTTATCGATGGATTTTGTAAAACTTTTAAATATGCTGTAGAATATTCAATTGGCACAGATTTCAGTAATAAGAAAGAACTTCTACCATATGAAGAACGATCTGAAGATTTTTCATTTATCCCTGAAGCAATAGAGGAAATGATGCCAGGACAAACTATTACACTTTGGGTTCGTTATATTGAGAATCAATCAAGTTCAATAAATGATTTTTCCGATGCCATTATTTTTAGCCTTAAAAACTGTTCTCCAACCCTTCTCCCCGAACTGACTAAGACAACAAACGAAAACTGCTATGGCAGTAACGACGGTAGCGTAAACCTAACTTTCGAAACCGATGTGGCTGATGGTTCACAAATGCGCTATTTTCTATACGAAGGCGCACATCCCGGAAATCCAAGTGATAATGAACTTAAAGCCCTGAGCCCAACCTTTCCAAATACCACTAAACAAACGGTATTAGATTCATTGTTAACACTTACCAGAAATTCAAATGGCTATAGCGGGACAGCCAGCGGATTAATTGGTAGCAGTGTATTAAGTGACGGTACCGTCTTGGATTATGCCGATTATTTTATAGTTTACCAAGAAGTTGATTATTCGCAAGACCCCATAGAGGTGAAAAGTGGAGGAATTACGCCTAATACTTTTAGGATTTCCAGACCAAGCGAAATCAAAATCTCAATTCCACCACAAAACTTAAACCAACCCAACTGCTTTGGAGATACAGGGAGTGTTACACTTATTGGACATGGTGGTGGATTTCCCCCAAATTCCGATGCTCTTTTGGAATATGGAATACTGGGCGATGATAATAGCTGGCAGACATCACCCACATTTAATAGTCTAGATGCAGGAGAATATATTTTCTTAGCACGGTCCTCCAACATATGCCTTAGTGATCCCTCTGAAAAAATAATTATAACCCTTCCCCCCGAACTCACACTTACCAACCCATCACCAGGCACTGCTTCGTCCAATACCTCTTCAGATGGGGTTATCAGTATAAATTACAATGGAGGAACTCCGGATTACACCTTTCAGTTGGCCAAACTGAATGAAATCAGCTCCTTTTTCGAATTTGTTTCCAATCCAAATATGATTAACCATGTACTTTCCAAAGAGGTAGAATTTCAAAATTTAGGAGTCGGCACTTATCGAATTACGATTACAGACAACAACGGTACAGGCTGTACCCTCACATCCGGTGATATTCTGGTATCAACCACTCCAACACCTAAAATCGATTTAATAAATACCACCCAAATCACCTGCTTAGGGGGTAATAACGGGTCAATAACCGCGAATGTTTCAGACGGCGTAGCACCTTATAACTACCAATGGACTATCAATGGAGTTATTTCAACCATTCAAAACAATGGCAATCAGGTTATTTCCCTAAACAATATTTCAGAACCGGGCGAATATATTCTAAAGGTCGCCTCAAGAGGTTTTATCGATTTTAATGACCCTTCGGGATATGTAACCACAACCACAAATCTCAAAGCTCCTGCAGAAGTGATTATCCAGAATGCAATTGTCAACAATATCACCTGTAGTGGGGCGCAGGACGGTAGCATAACAATCACGCCATCGGGCGGCATTTCTTACCAATATAAATTGGATTTTTTTGAACCCTGGACCGATTTGAATGCCAATACAATTCCAATATCATCCGGTGGTTTCTACGACATATACCTTAGGAATGGGAACGGTTGTGAAGCGATTCCTTTGCTGGACTTGCTCGTCGAAGAACCTAACGAACTGGTGATTTCCAATATTTTGACAACTAATCCCAATGCTATCAACAGCAATGATGGAACAATTGATATTACTTTGGAAGGTGGTACCCTTCCATACTCTTATCTATGGACAGGACCCAATGGCGTTAATTTCAGTACGGAAGATTTAAGTGGACTAACACCTGGAGATTACCAGGTTTCAATTACGGATTCCAACGGTTGTAAGGTCAATTCCACAACAATCCCTATCTCTGATCCATCGTTACTTTTTGCCACCTTGAACCAGACAGTGTCTTTGGAATGCTACGGTGACGATTTTGCCGAACTTACTGCAAATGTGAATGGAGGTTCACCCCCGTACACTTATGGTTGGTTTCAGACAGAAAATGGAAAAAATACCCGATTGGACGAAGATTCTGCCATTATTCGCAATTTAGCGGAAGGGACCTACTTTGTACAAGTTACAGACGCGAATGGAGTTTCCGTAAATGCCACCCCAATAATGATAGCTCAACCAGATTTATTAAGCATAACAGTCGAGAATATAACCGATGTTGCCTGCAACGAGACCGATACCGGGGCCATCGATATTTCCGTGACTGGCGGTACGGCACCTTATGAGTACTTGTGGAGTAATGGGGCAACCTCAGAGGACATTGCAAATGTTCCTTATGGAAACTATTCTTTGGAAGTCTTGGATAGTAGCGGCTGTAGTACGGAGGTTGAATTTAATATAGGTAGTCCCAATAGTGCCTTAACGATTACCAATGAAAGTATTAAAAACATTAGTGAATATCAAGGAAATGATGGAAGTATTTCCTTGGAACTATTTGGTGGGACAGCTCCCTATGCCATAATTTGGACAAAAACCGAAAACGGTCAAATAATGGGAAATGATATGTCGATTTCCAATTTATCCGTAGGCAATTACGAGATATCGATCACAGATGCAAATGGGTGTTCCTTAAGCAAGACATACATTATTGAGCAACCCGATATTGTAGCTGAAACCATCGTTCCCATTAGTTGTTCGGGACAAAACGACGGAAGTATTGCGATACTTGTGAACCAAGGGGATGGAATTTTTGGCTATATCTGGAATACAGGGGCCACGACTAATTCTATATCCAATTTGTCGGCTGGAAGCTACACCGTAACGATAACTGGCATTGGAGATTCTTCAATTACTCGAACTTATATAATTGATGATCCGTTGCTTTGGACGGTCGACCTAGGCGGGGATAAAACCCTCTGTGCCGGGCAAGTTATGGAGTTGGATGCTACAGTAGAGGACGCTTCGGCGTCCTATTTATGGACATCGGATACCGGGTTTACAAGTTCCAAACCCAAAATAAAAATAGCAGCAACAGGCAATTATTCTGTGATGGTTTCCAATTCAACTGGGTGCTCGGCTACCGGGAGCGTTTTTATAGAAGTAAACTCCGAGGAGATTTCCGCCGAATTTGCCGTATCAAGCCAAATTTTTGTAGGGGAATCATTGGTCGCGGTGGACATAAGCTATCCACTTCCAGAAATGATTGAATGGATTGTCCCGGAAGGTGCCACTTTACGGTCCGAAAATCAGGATGAGCTGGAACTGTTGTTTGCAGAACCGGGGGAGTACGAAATTGGCATTTTGACAAAAAGAGGGCTTTGTGAAGCAACACAAATCAAAAAGGTACTTGTACTGGAAAAAGACCTCCTCATCGCCGGGAAAAATGACGGACATCCACAAAAAAAGGTAAATGATTTCATTATATACCCCAATCCAACCAATGGAAAATTCTCTGCCGATGTTTCCCTGAACGAAGTTGGCGAAATCGGACTAAAAATCTTCAGTTTCGCTAATAATACATTGATAGACCATAAAAAAGGTAAAGGAAAAAAATTATATAGCGTCCCCTTTGACCTAGCTGGCACACCTTCAGGGGTATATGCCGTTCTTTTGGAAACGCCGTACGGAAACGCATTGAGAAAGGTCGTTATAAAATGAATTAAGTAAGGGGTATAAGGCAAAAGGTAAAGGAAAAAGGTAAGGACCAGAAATTCATTTAGAGTCCCGATGTGTACCGTTACCAAGGGGGAAACTTAGCCCTTGATCGAGACAGGAAATAAAATAAATGAAGCAATTTTTAAGTATTTTGGCAATGGCAATGAAGCTTCTCCACCCCCTCCTTGGGAGGGGGCTGGGGAGAGGTCCTTTCTGCCTACTGCTCACCGCCAACTGCCTGCTGGCAACCGCCCAGTCGTTCCCCGTCCAGGTGGTCGCG
>JBLWZN010000091.1:0-6480 GCA_048266425.1 Sediminicola sp. | reverse complement strand
CCATCAAAGTTGGTCGTGTTATTAAATTGAATGACAACCGTGTCGATGTCTTTAAAGTATTTTGCAATACTCTGATAGCCAACAAGAAGACCTGTATGTTCGTACTCGTAAATGGAGGAATAGATTTCCTGTTCCCCTTCATTGAACACGGAACCATCGTTCAGTGCCCTCAAGAATTTGCCCACATCTTCTGCTGTTGCGAGCATTAAACCTGTATTTTCGGTCTTAAAATCTTTATCAATACCTACATAATAGCCACTCATCACATCGTCCAGATCCACCTCCCTGAGCGACCCAAAAGTATTTTTTAGCCCAAGGGGCATCAAAATTTCCTCCCTTATATATTGCTGATGGGGATAACCTAAAGTTTTATCAATAAGGTCGGAAATCAACATATAATTGGTGTTTGAATAGCCATAATCTTCGCCCGGTTCAAAGTCGGCCGGTAAATCCAGCGCGTAATCGAGTGTTTCCTGTTTGCTTTTAGGCGGTTTTGTCCAATAGTCAGGATGATCTACAAAATTGGGAATGCCACTGCGATGTTGTAGCATCATTCTCAAGGTTATCTTGTCCGAATATTCAATTCTTTCGGCTAGTTCTGGAAAGTAATCGGCGAGCGTTTTATCCAATGATAAACGTCCTGCTTTGACTAATTTTGTAGTAGCAACAGCGACATATAACTTGGTAATGCTGGCAATCTTGAATAAGGCTTGGGGGTAGGCAGGTATTTTGTTTTTTCGGTCGTGCCAACCTGCGGCATAATACTCCGGTGGTTCCCCAGCTTGGTCCACGTAAACAATCATGCCATCAAAGCCGTGATTAATACCTTCCTCTAATTGTTCCTGAACCGTATCGGGTAAGGGTAAGATCCAGGCCTTTACCAATATCCAGGGCACGAACCACAGAGAGGAAATGCTCGCCACAATAAATACGATCCTAAGTATTCGTTTTATTTGTTTCTTCTTCATCTCTTTAAAATTGGTTCCTGTCTAGGTAAGTGTTGATTTTTAATGCCTGATTATAATTTTGTTCACGCTCAATTCATGCGATTACATTTTTGCCGAACCATCAAGGTTTTTCCCTTTTCAATATTTTTAGGATTCGATTATATTCGATTTCCGTTAAATTCCAAGAATATCCTCCACTTGTGCTTACAAACTGAACAACGACCGCATCAATATCTTTGTGATACTTGGCAATACTGGAGTAACCAGGTAATAATCCCGTATGCCCATACTCATAAATGGACGAATAAATGGCTTGTTCATTATCGTTTAGCAAAGAGCCTTCGTTCAATGCCCTCAGGAATTTGCCCACATCCTCAGCCGTGGCTACCATTGAGCCGGCGGGGCTTATAAAATCGTTCTTTTTTAAATCGTCCTTATAACCCACATCATACCCGCTCATAACATCGTCCAAATCCACTTCGCTCAGCAAACTGTAGGTATTGTTCAGCCCCAACGGCATCAAGATTTCCTTTTTTATATATTGGTGATGGCTATACCCCAAAGTTTTATCCATAATTTCACCTATCAACAAATAATTTGTATTGGAATACCTATATTTTTTATCCGGTTCAAAGTCGGCCGGCTTATCCAGCACCAACTCCAGATTTTCCTTGTCGGTTCTCGGTGGGTGTTGCCAATAGCCAGGGGTGTCGGTGAAATTGGGAATGCCGCTCCGGTGCCGCACCATCATCCCCAAGGTAATTTTATCAGCATTTTCAATCCTTCCCACGAGTTCTGGAAGGTAATCTGCAAGGGTTTTATCCAAAGACAATTGGTTGTCATTTACCATTTTAGCGACGGCGACCGCAACATATAACTTGGTAATACTGGCAATTTTGAACAAAGTATGAGGGTCCGCGGGTATCCTTTTCTCCCTATTTTTCCAACCGGCAGCATAAAAGGAAGGTTCCTTTCCCCCTTGGTCCACATAAACGATCATGCCATCCAATCCAAGACCAATTGCTTGATCGACTTGTCCCTGTACCGTATCGGGAAGTGGTAAGATCCAGGCCTTTAACAAGATCCATGGTACGAACCATAAAGAGCTTATACCTCCAAGAATAAATGCTATTCTAATCATTCGTTTTATTTTTTTCCTATTCATGATTTCATTTGTTAAATGACGCATTAACTATTCATCGCACCTTATAATCAATTAGGTATACCAATTGTTTTTTAATATCCATTTATAAAAACATTCCTTTTAATTAAAGCTCTATTTTTCATCCGATCTTAGTCTAAGCTTATCGCGTCCTATAACTTGAAAAACTAAATCAAAAGCAATATGAACCATTATGACTACCAATAATCCTCGTTTCCAAAAAATCCATCCAAATGTTGAACCCGTAATTAAATTTCGATCATGGTTACTCCATTTGTGAAAGGTGGTAATTCCAATAAATCCTTTCACAGAGGAAGGTGAATTGGACCAAAACACAGTGTGGGGATTACAAGGCTTATCCAAACTGTTTTGCCCATTTTTTATATACGCTGTAATGGGCAGTTTTTTATTTACCATCCAAAAGCAATAATTTGATCACTTTCATTGAATTGTAGGTCAAAACATGGCGTCAAACCGACAACTTTTCCATCTTTAGATTCCAAAACAATATCGTAGCTCATATCGCCATATTCCAAAATATGATTCAATTGATATCCCAAAAACTCCTTTCGCATGTCTTTAATCCACATTTTAAATCTCCGTTCCCTTTCTTTAGTGGCAACATGTTCGTTGATGAAATCATCAATGTTCCCATCATCGGTCAAAATTAATTCTACAAACCGATGTATGATATCAAGTTGTTTATTTGTAACATCGGTACTGCCGTGTTTTATACTTTTCATTTTGGGTACAACGGGTGTATAATCTTCCTTAAAAAGTAATTGCTCTATTTCCCATGCTACAATTTGAGTATCATATCTTAGTTCATTGGTCATATAAATGATTACGGTATTTTCTTCAGGAAGTTGAATAAAATCGGCATAAAACACACCATTTGAGCCATTGTGTGCAATAATTTTCGTGTTTCTGTCACTATTCATTATTGTCCATCCATACGCATAGTGTGAATCTCCTGATTCATTTTCCTTTACGTGGGGATAAGTGAGCTGCTCTAATGATTTTTTGGAAATAATCGTATTTTCTTGTAAAGCAATGTACCATTTGTACAAATCGGTAGGATTGGAAAGTATTCCACCATTTCCCTTTAAATGCCATGAAATTTGATTTGTATCCGCCTGCCATTTTAAGAGGTGGGTTCCCCAATCTTCCCCGCATTTATAACCGTGGGCAATTTGGGTTGTATTCCATTTTGGTAAAAGATAACCCGTATGTTGCATACCTGCTTTTTGAAAAAGGTTTTCCTGCAAATAGGTTTCGTAATCCGTTTGCGCAACTTTTTCAATTATCATCGCCAAAATACTGTAACCCACGTTGGAATAACTAAATTGTTTTCCCGGTTCAAAATCCAATGGTGAATCGTAAACCTCACTTAAAAACTTCTCTTTTGAGATGGGAACGAAATCCACTCCGTAACCCAGATTTCCCACTATTCCCGATGTGTGTGTCAGTAATTGATGAATTGTAATGTTTTGTTTGTCTTTAGGAATGTTTTTGAAGAATTTGGAAATAGAATCATTTACCGATAATTCACCTTCTTCCTGTAATTTTAGAATAGCAGTTGCCGTAAACTGCTTTGTCAATGAACCTATTGTAAATATGGTTTCTTTGGTTACAGGAAGATTTTCGTTTTTGTTTCTTAATCCAACACCACCATTAAAGAGAATATCCCCATTTTGGGCAACCAATATGCTGGCAGAAAGCCCATTTTTATTACATTCGTCAAGGTAAGATTGGAGTCTGTTTTCCAATGGGTTCCCTGTGCCCATTGAGTTGGTTTTGTTTTTACATGAAACACAAAGAGTTAGAATTATTACTATTATTGAAAAGTATCTTTTCATTGCCTATTTATACTGTTTTATTCGTTTATTTTAAGTTTCGTTTTTGCTATTGGACTAGAAATCGGTTCTGTTTGATTTATTCGTTTTTCGTCTATGATAATGAAGTCGCTTCCATATTTTCTTGTAAAAGTGAAACGATATAGGTTCTTATTTAATCAAGGGAATATTTAGAATAAATTACAGGCATTTGTCCTTTCCACTTTTTCCATAAATCACCATCGCTAACTAAACTGGCCATAAAGTGCCCGACATTGATGCGACTAACTTTACCCGCATTAAAAATAGCACTTCTGGTTGGCGAAGGGTGTATTTCGTATTCGGTAACCTCGTTTTCATCGGTTAGCCCATCCGGTCTAACAGCGGTCCACTCTATTAGTGGATCGTTCTGTCCGATCTCGGTTCGCAAATATTCCGCTGCCTTTTCGTTATCCACATGGGGCGGCAATAGCAAACGGAGAAGACCAATTACACATTTTTGCGCAAATGATATGGGTTCATTTAGGTCACGATTGCGGTTCCCTGTTGTATTCATCAAAACAAACCTTACCGGTTGCCCTGGATTAATGGTCTTTATGGCATCGCATAATCTACGCGTTGCCTCCGTTACCAATTCCCTAGGTTGTCCATAGACCCCTTTCCAGGTCAGATTGTGGCCAAGGCAGGACAAGATGGCTTGACAACCCTTGCAATACTCCCTTATTTCCCTGTCGCCCAAGTTTAAAATACTTGCGGTGATGATTTGAAGGGCTTCCTTATTTCTCCACAATTCCGGCAATTTTTCCGGTGACCTTACGATTGCTTTAACTTGATGTTCTCTAAGGAGAAGCTGTTCAACCAAATGCCTTCCCGTCGCCCCGCTTGCGCCTACTACTAAAACTGTCATACGATATAAATTCAATTAATATTCAAGAATACTTTTTTGCTTTTCCACTTTGCCAGGTTTCAATTTCAAACCAAAAAAAGGTCTTAGGAAACCGATCCTTCTGATGATGAATTCATAAATAAGGTAGCACCCCAAGCCAGTAAAAGCTACGATGCATATGAATTTTACCAGGATCGGCATTTCCAACGGCAAAATAAGCATGGCCCCGGCATATAGTACAAACATGTGAATGATATATACCGGATACACGGCTTTGCCGAGGTAGTCTAGGGTTTTACTGGGTTTGTTCAAGTACTTATAACCCAGACCAAATACCCCAAAGATCCAGCAATTGGATTCGATAGCCATAAGATACCCAGGAGCCTCTGCCCCAAATAGTAGGAATCTGACCGCGTACAGCATGATGGCCAGACCAATATACAACCCTCTCCATTTTAATACGGTTTGCCAAAATACCTTACCAGTGTACACTAAAAGGAAACCGAAAAAGAAGGCAAGAAACCCATTAAAAAATCCATGCCAGGTCTGGGCGTACAATGCGAACAACTGGGGCTTTACGAGCAAGACCTCGATCACAAAAAACAGGGATATCAACAAAGGTCCGCCCGGATGGCCCATTATGGAAGACAACGCACTTTTTATTTTACCGCTCCCCAGCTTATTAAGATAATAAAAAAGTGGCAAAAGGATAAGTACGTATACAAAGATATTTCCCAAGAACCATAAATGGGCCTGCCCGGCATAATAGTCCAACGGCATATTGTAGTATTTTTGACAAATAAACATCTGCAAGGGAACTATGGCCACTATGCCAAACGCGAAGGGCAACAAAATTCGCTTTGTCCGCTCCAGGAGCAATTGTTTCCAGTTTCGTTTACGCATGGCGAAATACACCCCCATACCCGATACATAGAATAAAAGTGGTATTCGCCATACGTTCAGCATGGTCATGGGCGTCCATAATGCCTCTAGGGATTCGTCACTTTTTATAAAGCCGACGAACAACGCCCAAGGTTGAAAAATTATGGCTATATGATAGATTAATAATAGGCCTATGGCTATAACCCGTAACCAATCGATATCATGTCTTCTTTCTGTTGTCATTATGATATTTTTAAAATTAATTAGCGTCCGTACATAAAGTCAGAGTCTAAGCTAGAATGTTTTCTGGCTAGGCTTGTGAAGTTCAAAAAAACGGAGTTTACTCGTGTAAATGAGTATTTTTTTAACAAGCATAACGCAGCCAGAGGACATTCTAGACAGACTCTAATTACTGTAGCATCATGGCGATTACTGGACGCGTTTTTTCAATTTCCGTCAAATCGAGCTGTAGGCCAAGGGGTCCCAATTGCTGCTGTATCATTTCATAGATGGGCTTTACATCCTCAAAGGGGCCCATAACGGTCTCCCGTGCCGTAGCGCCGAAGTTGTTCCGCGCGTTCTTGTCCACCTTGGCATCTATAAGCATTTGTACGATCTCTATCCGACCAAAGAATGCAGCCACATGAAGGGCGGTGGAACCATCATTGTTTTTAGGGGTCAGATCTGCCCCTGCATCGATAAGGGCCTTGGCAATATCGTTTTTACCAAAACTCGCGGCGGTGATCAAGGGGGTAGAACCGCTCATGG
>JBLWZN010000090.1:0-6961 GCA_048266425.1 Sediminicola sp. | reverse complement strand
TAATAGAAATTGAGGATGAGAAAGTATTGGTAACCAAAACCCATAAAGTTATTAGGGAAAGGGAATTAAGTGATTTTATTTTAGAAAAGATGAATTCTTACCGAGCCTCTTAAGAGGTTATTGTTGGAAAGAGAGATATTTATCGCTTGTAGATTTTTGGTTTTATGAGCTTTTTTTGATCTACATAGCAAAAGTCCACACCCTAGATAAACCCGAGATAAGGTTTAGATTAGGATTTAGCGAAAAACGATGAGCGAATAGGGTTTTTAATTAGGGAGACGTGAAGCGTGAATCGCGAGAAGGGAATAGATAAGTGTGAATCGTAGAGTTTTATGCTAATTTCTCTTCGCTCTTCACTCGTCATTCAAATGTCAGGGTGAGCGCAGTCGAAAAGTCGAAACCTCCGCCTCGTATTTCGTATTTCAAACTTCTTATCGTGCTTTTCTCATTCCTCAGAATCATCTATTTTCCTATCCCTTTTATCTTTTCTATATTCTTTTTCCTGATGGGCATTGTTTTTCTCAGGATCAACTGGGCTTTGTTCTGGGCGGGTAGATTCTTTTTTATTTTCCATAGCGTTTGTACTAATTGGTTTTTCCCCTTAAAATTACAAATTCTATTCAAACACAATCTAAAGTCTTCTTAAATATTAGAAGCTAATTTTTTAAATAGGGGAGCCACTACTGAAATAAATGAGCAGGAAAATTATTCTTTTAGCAGTCGTTTTGGAATTGTTTAGATAATATTTCTTTCGTATTATAGGGAATAGTAACCCCGTTGTACTTAAATCCCTTTATGGAAATACTGAAACCAATTCGCAGTGTGCCTATCCACTTGTATATTAAAATTTAAAAAAAAACTATATTTGCAGCCTCTAAAAATTGCTTAATTAATTGGAGCTACCTTGATTAAGTGAAGGTTGCCATTCTTTTAAAATTATGAAAACAATCCTAGCTTCCTTATCGTTTATTTTTTTATTCCAACTTGGGTTTTCCCAACAGTGGGAAACGGTGGCCTATTTACCGGGAAATTATGAAGTGAAACAATTAAAGGTTGTTTCGGAAAATAACTTTTATGTGTCTGCCAAGTACCTAAAATTTATTCATTGGGATGGTACGCAGTGGAATACTATTGGAGATTTCAATCCGCTTTACGAGCCTTTTTTCCAATACAATTCCGAAAATGACATTTATGCCACCCATAATGATTATCTATCTGGGGATGGGCAAACTTACTACAACTATATAGCCCACTGGGATGGGAGCACTTGGTCTAATACTGGAGATTTGAATGTTGGGAAAACAATATCAAAATTTAAAGTTGCAGCCACCAATGAAATATATGCCGTGGGCAATTTTACGCTGCCGGGATATAACTGGAAGCCTGTTGCTAAATATAACGGGAATGCTTGGGAAGTTGTGGGGCAGGCTCAAGGAAATGCGGGAGCCTATAATACATATGGAAATCTATTCGTAAAAAATGCCAATGATATTTACACCACCAGTGGCTATTCTGATAACGGGGTAATAGTAATCAAGCATTGGGACGGAAACAGTTGGGAGGGCCTTTATGATCCTGCCGAAAGCATAAACAGATTAAGCGATACCTATGCAGTCTCTGAGAATGAAGTGTATTCCTTTGGTTATAAAGCGGTAAATGGTCATTCCTGCATCGCCTTTTGGAATGGAAGCACTTGGACGGCTGTAGGTGATATTCGGGCAGATTTAGATTTATCAAATGCGGGATACAATTCACGAATACCATACAAATACGTTAGGCAGAACCAAATATATGCCGTAGGAAGCGCCATACAAGGTGCGGCTGGTTTAAAGTTTGGCGTAGCCAAATGGAATGGTACCCAATGGGAAGAAGTAGGTAATTTGGATGCAGACAACGAAGCGGAAACCATGGATATCCATAATGGGTATTTATACATAGCCGGGGAGCTGTCAGAAATAGCACCATCTGGAGGTAGGGCTACGGTCGTTAAGCGCTATTTTATTGATACCTTTTTTATAGCTGCAAGTTCAAATACTGATACCGGAGGCAGCGTTTCGGGAACAGGCGTTTTTTCAGGTGGGGAAATAGTCACATTGATTGCCACCCCCGCGAACGGGTATCATTTTGTAAACTGGACTGAAAATGGAACAGTAGTTTCCGATCAGGAATTGTATCAATTTGAAGTGGAAGTGGATCGGGAATTGATAGCCAACTTCCAATTGAATAGCTATGAAATTACAACAACTGCCAACCCCATTGCTGGCGGTTCAACAACGGGCACCGGACTATATAATTTTGGGGAAACAGCCATTGTAACTGCAACCCCAGCAATCAATTATACTTTTGAAAATTGGAAGGAAAATGGACAGGTGGTGTCAACAGAAGCAACTTATGAATTTGTTGTGGAGGCTGAAAGGGAATTGGAAGCTAATTTCCAAATAGAACTGGCAGTTCCAACATATAATGTAGAGGGTGTTGTGGTGTTTCCAAATCCATTTACAAATTCCATATCCGTAAAAACCGAAAATTCCTCCATTCAGGGACTAGCCATTTTTGACCTCTTGGGAAGATTGGTGCTTAGTGTACCCGGAACTAATTCCGAAAATATGGATATAGAAACCCTAAGTCTTGCAAAAGGGAATTATATATTGAAAATAGCTACAGATTCAGGAAGCGTACCGGTGCGGATAATTAAAAAGTAAAACTCCATAACCCATCACGCTTCCAACAATCCAAGACATCCTATCCCAACCTTCCCTTCAAAGGGAAGGGGCTAAAAATAGTACCGATGAAATCTTATAAGTGGTTATCGGGTGTTGGTTTGAATCTGACACCCTGAGCGCAGTCGAAGGGTTGAACGTTGAGTCCTGAATCTGTCACCCTGAGCACAGTCGAAGGGTTGAATCCTGAGTCTTGAATCTGTCACCCTGAGCGCAGTCAAAGGGCAGCCAAAGCATCAACAAACAACACACATATCCATTAATAACAATAGCACCACCAGGAAAACGACCCCAAAAACACCCCCAATACCCAAGGCTATCCAAGCCATTGTATTTCTTTTTATAAAAAGGCTAATTGTGCCAAGCACTAAGGCGAGAAAAATAAAAACAACAAATAGCATAATCAGCACATCAGTGGAGTCATCGCCTGCGCAAAGCATAGACAAAAAACAGATCACCCCTAAAATACAACTAAGCAGCGCAGCGATGGCAGTAGGGCGTTCATTCATAAATACCAATTGAAAATTTAAAAGTTAAAATAGCATATTTAGGTAGTTAAAAAGACTATTTCTTGTTTGTAACTTGTTTTTGAAATTTACGCCCTGTTTCAAATTCAGGCATGCTCAAAACCGACAACTGAAAACCTACAACCCTCGTCCTCCGAAGCTTCACAGTGCAATGAAGCTTTAGCGCAGGTGTATAGTGTAGGAGGGCACAACTGAAAACTCACAACCATCAACAGTCTAACAGATCAGCAACAACCGCCGCTCTCCATTATTCTTGTTCGGCGCCCGGTGCACACAGGGGAGCACTTTACTTTCAGGATGGTCAACCGCCAACCGCCATAAGTTGCCAATCCCTAAATTGATGGGCCGGGCATTTGGGGTTGCTTGGTAGTGTAGGTCGAAGAAATATTCACTTAAAAAGGCCTCAAACCCTGCGTCTTCCTCTCCTTGATATAGTTTTTTGAGTTCATCCCTTATTTCGGGAACAAGTACTTTTTGGATTGCTTGTGTATTTGGCAGAATGTCAATTGCCGCGCCGTAATAGGTGCATAAAAAAGTATCTGTGGGTACAGGAGAACGATCTACATGAAACGAATAAACATCAGTTGGCAATAGCGGAAAGTCTTCATCCCGCTCATAATGGGCAATTACATTTAGAATGGGAGCTGCGCCATAGCCTTCCAATAGTTTCAAGTCGATTAACAGTGTTTCACGAGCAAGCTGGCCTTGTTCGCTTAACTGAAGTTCGAGCAGTTTGGCTGGAGTAATGGTCGCCATAGTGCCGTTGCAGACTAGCTTATTTGCAAACTCAGAAAAATCACCTTTCAAGGTGCGGTGCCAGTACATCGCATTAATTTCCCCTCGAAAAGGGGGAGCTACTAGGTCTTGAAAACTCCTGACCTCTTGAATTTGAGATTTTTTCATAATTGGAACTAAGAGAATTCGATTATTCTATAAAAGTAGAATAAAGAAAAAAGAATAAAAAAAAAAGAATAGATGTTTCACTTACTTGCTCACCTTCACTCAAGTTTCAGTCTAATCAGACTGCAGGGCAATCAAGTCTTGGAACGTGAAATGGTTAAGGTTGATCAGAAACATACATTCTTCTTCCTTCGTCCTTCGTAACTTTTCTCTCTTCGCTTTCCGCTCTTCGCTCTTCGCTTTCCGTTTTTTCGCTATTCGCTCATCGCTCATCCCTCTTCGCTCCTTTCATCGAGAATACCATTTTTATTGGCGAAGTCTTTTGCGGATTTGATATATTTGAAACTCTCCCCAGAAAATTTGCCCCAATGCGGAATCCCGTAATGGGATGCGTTTGTATTGATTTATATTTGAAAAAATAAAACAATCAAAACCTTAATTCCTTAATTATGAAAAAACTTTTCCTATTCTTTATGGTGTCTTGCCTATTTGTTCCAAAAGCTAAAGCACAGGATGATGGGGTTGTTGCCGCAGTTGCAGGAATTGCGGCAATTGGAGCAATTGCAATTAGTATTAACCAGATGGAAGAACAAGCCGAGCTGAAGGCTACAGAATGGCTACTAAATAATCGTCCAGATATGACGAGTTTCTCCTTAAAAACCCTGGACTTTGACGGCAAAAAAGCTAAGGATATGTCAGCCGTTTCATTAATAACCTATAAAATACAGGAATTCGAGTTGGCTGAAAAACCAAAATTGGATGGAAAGAAATTCGTGTTGTTTGCTTTTACCAGTAATGGTTGGATAAGTGATTACGGAGTAGATTTTAGTAGGATCCGCTGGCACTTAATTGATGCCGATGAATGGATGAAGATGATGGTTGCCTATGTGAAAACAGCCTCAAGCCAACAGGATGATTCCACTATAAAAAAACACTTGCGCAATGGTAAAATAGTAAACAGCGGAATAAGCGAACGAATGAAAACAACAATACCATTCTATAAATTGGAAGGAGATATGTATACAGTAACAGATTATAGCAATATGATGAAACTAGTTTATAATGAGCGCTCTCTCGGCATTTATTTAAAACAAACCTCTAATTTGGTGCAAATAGGTCGTGGCGATATTATTAAAATTCATGATTTCTTTTATGCGGAGCGATAAGCTATGCGTTTGTATTGTTTTATATTTGAACAACCTTTAACCAATTTATGGCATTCAATGAAGACTCCCGAGTAAAACTACCTGCTATTTTACACCTTACGCAGCTAGGGTATAAATACTTATCTCTGAAAAATGAGGTTTGGGATGAGGAAACAAACATTTTCAGAAATATCTTCAATGAATCAATTGCAAAGATTAACAAGAATATATCTGCTGAAGATATTAATAGATTATATCTGGATGTTAGCTTGTCACTTGCAAATGAAGATTTGGGAAAGGTCTTTTTTGAAATGTTATCAAATAGATCGGGGATTAAGCTAATTGATTTCGAGAATTTCGAAAATAATGATTTCCATGTTGTCACAGAGTTACCCTATAAAAACGGGGAGGATAACTTTAGACCAGACATTATTACTTTAATTAATGGAATGCCCCTGGCGTTTATAGAGGTTAAAAAGCCAAATAATCGAAACGGGGTTATTGCGGAGCGCGACAGAATCAATAGTAGGTTTAAGAATAAGAAATTTAGAAAGTTTATCAATCTTACCCAGTTTATGATCTTTTCCAATAATATGGAATATGATGATAATGAAATTGAACCTTGGCAAGGCGCTTATTACGCATCTCCATCTTACCACAAACTACATTTTAATTACTTCAGAGAGGAAATAGGTTTTAATCTTTCACAAGTTTTAAAACCCGTGGACGCTACCATGGAAGATTTCTTGTTGAAGGATACAAATTACCAGGCTTTAAAGAGCAGTTCTGAATATATTACCAATAAAAATCCTGATTCGCCCACAAACAGGATTCTAACCTCTATGCTTTCCAAGGATAGACTGAAGTTTATTCTACAATATGCATTGGCCTATGTAAAAGAAACAAATGGCTTGGAAAAACATATTATGCGCTACCCGCAATTGTTTGCCACCAAGGCTATTGAAGCAAAGTTGGATGATGGCATACGTAAAGGGATCATTTGGCATACACAGGGGAGTGGGAAAACGGCTTTAGCGTATTATAATGTCCATTTTTTAACCGATTACTATCAGAAACAACACATCATTCCAAAGTTCTACTTTATAGTAGATCGTTTGGATTTGTTGACCCAAGCCCGGGATGAATTTACCGCCCGTGGCTTAAAAGTACATACCGTAAGTTCTCGGGAGCAGTTTGTTGCAGATTTAAAGAAAACCACAGCGGTAAACAATGACCAAGGGAAAAGAGAAATTACTGTTGTTAATATTCATAAGTTTGAGGATGACCCAACAGTTAGCAAAACAACGGATTACAACATCAATATCCAAAGAGTATATTTTTTAGATGAGGTTCACCGAAGTTATAATCCCGACGGAAGCTTTCTTGCAAATTTGGAGGAATCTGACAGGAACGCCATAAAAATTGGATTGACGGGCACGCCCTTGATTGGCGATAGTTTGAAGTCCAAGGATTTGTTTGGGGACTATATCCATAAGTATTACTACAACAGATCAATTGCTGACGGCTATACACTTAAACTCATTCGTGAGGAAATAGCCACCGAATACAGAATAATTCTTAAAAATGCACTGGACAACATAGATATTAAGAAAGGAGATACCGATAGAAAATTATTGTATTCCCATCCGTCTTTTGTAGCGCCAATGCT
>JBLWZN010000089.1:0-7164 GCA_048266425.1 Sediminicola sp. | reverse complement strand
CCGCATAAACGGCTTTAGGATATATTCTGGAGGCCGCCTGGATCATCCCCATCAACATAATTGGATTTGCATAGTTCCTTGCAACGGGTGTCAGTTGAACTATAAATGGCGCATTTGCCCTTTCCCCGGCTCGGAACAGCCCATGTACCTGCTCCATGGTAAAAACATTGACGGCTGCTATCGCATATTTGCCGTAACAATGTTCATAAAAAATCCGTGGCGATACGTTCATGCAAAATCGTCTAAATCAGGATTAGTAAACCTTAAGTACAAATAACAAAAAAAAAATGAGGGCCTTAAGGTTTTTGGATATAAAGTCTATGCAAAGGTTTGCATAAATAAACGACCTTCAAAGGTGTCGTCACCTTTTCAATTTTACATGGATGATTCCCGGATTACTAGTTCTGGTTTAAATATCTCTTGCCGAAATCCCAAAGACATATCCTTATTTTTTAAACTGTGCAATAAGATTCTTGCTGACAACATCCCAATGCTATAAACGGGCTGCAGCACAGTTGATAGGGATGGGGTAAGGTATTGGCTATGTGGCTCATCGTCAAATCCTAAAATGGAAATATCCTGGGGAATACGGAATGAAAGTTTCTTGGCAACGTGCATGGCAGATGCAGCAATGCTGTCGTTCATGGCAAAAATGGCGTCGGGCGGATTGTTAAGTTGTAATAATTTTTTGGTCGGTTTTAAACCATCTTTATGGGTAAAGCCGGGGACGTGAACTATGTATTCGCCCCTCTTTGGCATATTATTTTTTTCCAGTGCATCCAAATATCCTTGAAGCCTATGCTTTGTAGTACTCAAATTTAAGGGGCCGCCCAAATGGGCAATATCCTTACAACCGGTACCGATTAAATATTCGACCGCCTGAAACGCCCCGGAATAATCATCGACCAACACTTTGTCAGCTTCCAATCCGGGACAATCCCTATCGAACACCACTACAGGTATACCATTTTTCTGCAACTTTCGGAAATGATCAAAATCCTTGGTCTGGGAGGAAGGTGATACCAAAACTCCATCCACTTGGATTTTCGATAATTTTTTGACAATCGTAATTTCCTCGTCATACGACTCGTTGGATAAACATATCAAAATATTGTAATCCGAACCACTAATAATGTCCTGAATACCGGTAATTATAGCCGAAAAAAAATAACTAGTGATTTCTGGCACAATAACCCCAATTGTGTTTGACCTTCTTTGCAGAAGATTCAATGCTAAAAGGTTAGGCTGATAGTCCAACTTTTGGGCCAGGGTCCTTACAGCCTCCTTAGTTTCTGATTTTAACGAAGGGTGGTCGTTCAATGCCCTCGAGACAGTGGATACTGATATGTTTAATTCTAAGGCAATGTCCCTTAACGTAACTCGGCCACCTTTTTTCATGATTTGCTGTTGTTAATTCCCATACTCAAAAATATCCGTAGTGAGGAGGTCTAATAAAATTACAATCTTGATGACAACCATTAAAGGCATGCAATAACATTCTCACCACAAACCAATATTACCAAATTACAACAAAATTATTATACCAAGGTTTTATGGTATTTCATATAATTTCCAATATTCCCCCTTTTTAACCAGGCTTATTCTTTGTGTGCGAAATCCTGTTCCTCGCTGGCCAGGATTTAGGATTGATAAATTGAGAGTTTTTCGAGAAACCTGCCGTTCAGGAACCTTACTCTTTTTGTACCAATAAGCCCCGCCCTTGTAGCATTTCTTATTATTCTACATTGCGGTAACATGGGGAAACCTAACCCTTTTGATAGCAGAAATTTGAACAAAAATCCATAAAAATAGGAATCCCGTTCTTTTGGGAAAAATCAACGGGCATCTTGGACGGTCACGAAATTCTGCAAACGAGAATAGAGTTGAACCTTATTATAGTATCCATTAATAATGAAACCCGCTCCCTCATGCTCCACCTATTTGGGCATCAAGACTTAAGCTTACCAAGCCTTATAGTCTACTTGCGGATGAAAAGAAAAACCAGTGCGAATTTTCAAAGTACAAATGGAGATAAACCAAATCGACCACATTTATTTTGCAGAATCCAATTTTAGCTTTGCTTTAATTTGACCTTATAAGTAAAATCAAGCTTATACGATCCCAAAGGACTAAATCTAATAAAATCAAAAAATCTCAATTTTTTTGAGTATATGTTACCTACCTAAACCAAAGACGAAAAAATTAAACACAATGTTATTGATCTAAAAATAATTTGTCCACTGGAATAATCTGTTTAGGTACTCCAGGACCTTTATAAAAGACATCCAGCCATGCCCCGCCAGCCTGATTATGATAATCCACAGTGATTTTATGCATCCCTTTTTCCAATTCCAGGCTACCCATTCGTTCAAGTGTACCATGACCCCCATCATTGTCAACAACTTTCCGTCCATCGATATACAGATTGCTTCCGTCATCGGAATTAAGATAAAATCGATATTGTCCCGAATTTTCTATCTTTAAAAATGCCTTGAACTGAATACCGAATTGTTCGTTACGTCGATTAATATTGTCTATCCGAAATTCAAATTTAGTTCCAGTTTTAATGGGCTGGAGCTTTTCAAAGATTGGTAAAAATTGCCAATCGATGCCTTCGTAATAGGAATATTGTACCCCATTCTTGGAATCCTTTTTTACCACCCTATAGTAGGCTGTTGCTGCATTACTTTCCCCGTTTTCCCCTAAAAAAGTTTTAGCAGTGATCACAGTGCTTTTATCCAATTGAAAAGGAGCAGTATAAACTTGGGACGATTTTGTAGGAATGGAGCCATCTGTGGTATATCTAATTTGAGCTTTGATTATGCCTTCCATTTTCACTTCTGGCAGTTCATCCACATAAAGTCCACCAGCCGCATCATAAAGAATTGGTTTGGGGTAAATTATTGGAGTCGCAATAGCAATTTTTTGATTGCCGAGGTCGGGTTCGGGAATACCTATAAAGGCTTCCTTGACCGGCTTTCCAATCCATGCATATGGTTGCTCCAAACCAAGAAGATATGCCATGGTCGCCGCATTATCGTAGGTATATATTTTGTTTTTTAAAGTGTAATCTTTTTTGACCCCTTTCCCAAAGAGCATAAAAGGAATTTCCAGTTCATCAAGGGTCTCGCCACCATGACCATAACCGATACCGCCATGGTCGGCGGAGATTATAAAAGTGGTACCCTCAAAAATGCCTACATCTTTTGTCGCTTGAATGATTTTCCCGATTTGATAGTCGGCATGTGACACAGCATCATAATATTTTTGAGTCTTGTGTCCAAATTCATGTCCAGTATGATCTACATTATCAAAATGGACGAACAGAAATCCGGGTTTCTTTTCCTTGATATAGTTAATGGTCATTTCCATTGTATCCTCATCATTCGAGCCATTTGCATCAAAGCTAAGTGCACTTCGTTCTATTAACCTCCCAAAACCATTCCATGTATAAATGGCTCCGATTTCGAGCTCTGGAAGTTGGATTCGTGCTTCTCCAAATATTGTAGGGAAAATATTTTCCATTCCGGTAGTTACAGGGGGAAAATTAAAATCGTCACGCTCCCACCCGTTGGACGTGACCCCATGTTGCTCAGGTCCGGCACCAGAAACCATAGAGGCCCAATTGGTACTACTGCTAGTGGGTAGTACACCCCTAGCATTCAGGGTAAATGCTCCATTCTTCATGATGTGATCCAAAACTGGTGTGGCAGCATTAACAATACCATTTGGGCTCATCGCATCTACACCAATGACAATGAGGTGTTCGGGTCGCTCTATGTCTGTTAAGTCCCTGTTGTTCCCAACACATGAAACTATTGATAAAAACAGTCCAATCAGAGTTACGGCCCTTCTTATGTATACAATTGATTTGTCCATTTTTTTGTAAGTAAGTGCCAAATTTATTTTAATTCCAAGTATCCTATAAAATTTAAAGAGCAAAGGCATTGATGCCTTTACTCTTTAAAAAACTAACTACTACAATCAAATTATTAATATCCGGGATTTTGCACCAAGTATCCCTCAAGGACCGAGGCACCATCAACAGCACTTTGGGGTATTGGGAAAAGACGTTTTTGAGGGTCAGCATTTGTTTTTTCCGTATACGTGTCCTCATACTTTCCAAACCGGATCATATCGGTACGCCTCTGGAATTCCCAGTAGAATTCAAAGCCACGTTCACGATACAAAATATCAAGGTCCATTACGTCCAGTGGTGGTGCGGTATGTCTGGCCGTTCTAGATGCTCTTACAAAGTTAACATCGGCAAGGGCACTTGCCGCATCCCCTTTCCGCAATTCAGCTTCCGCACGCATTAAATAGATATCAGCATATCTGAGCACGACCAAATCTGCTTGTCCCTTATTTCTTCCGGAATCCGAGGTTTTACTAAACTCATATTTTTCTACCCTATACCCGGCACTATGCGAGCTATTGGTCGTAAAATCGACGTCGAGTGTAAAGAATACTGGATCACCAACATCGGACCTATGGTTTATCACCAAATCAACTACATATTTATCTCCATCGCACCGTTCAAATGGATCTCCATTTTTCTCGTGCTGTAGTCCATACAATAAACCCCTATAAATTCCGCGATTGATTTCAAAATCGTCAGCACTTATGCATTGTGGTTCCTGAAGTAAATTTTCTTTAAAAAATCTAGGATCTGCATCTGCAGGATCTACGTCCCCATAAGCATCTACCCATGTTTGATAAAAATCCGGAGTAATTGCTGGACCGTCGGTACCATTCGCCTCCGGAAATTCAGGAAGTGGATAAAAATCTCCTGACATCGAGAAATAGGCCATACGATTATGCCCACCTAAATCCTCGCGCTGATCAATTGCAAATATCAATTCCTTGTTGGTATGGTTCTCATCATCAAATATTTCAAAATACTCTGCGGAAAGGGCATGCTCGCCGGAATTGATTACTTCGTTTGTATATTGGATGACCGCATCCATATCCGCGGCAGTGAAATTGGGAGTTCCATAAGGATCTCTATACACGGCAGCATTAAGATATATCCTAGCCAAAAGGGCTTTTGCCCCTGTTTTGGTCATCCTTCCAGGGCCTACGGCCGTCGTAGTGGACAGATTAGGTATAGCTTCCACCAGTTCACTTATTAAATAATCAACGGCTTCACCTCCTCTTAATATTACGGATTGATCATCTATATCGTCCTTAACGAACACTAGTCCAAATGCATCCAATAATATATGGTTAAAAAGAGCGCGCATTGCTTTGGCCTCTGCTAAATACACAATTGCCTGAGGATTTGTTTCCGTTAAAGGAGTTAATGCATTGATTGCGCTAACGGCTCTGGTAATATGCTTAGTGGCACCGTTCCAAACATCTTTCATGATTGCATTACCCGGGGTCATGGCATGACGATATAAATCCATATATTTTCCACCATCTCCCCAATCCGTCCCACCTCTATATGGAAGGATAGCCTCGTCGGTTGAAATTTCTTGCATGGCAAAATAATTGGTATGCCTCCAAATATCGTCATTTGATTTTGCGTATACAGGGGATAAGGCTGCAATGGCTTCATCAATTCCTTCAGTACTGGGGGTCAAGGATTCATCCAAAACCTCCTCTTCCAGATCCGTACAATTCCAATTTAATAACATGCTGACGAACAACAATGCTAATGTTATCTTGTTTTTCATATATATTTAATTTTTTTTATTAAAAGGATAAATTCAAACCAAAAACAAACGATTTTGCTTTTGGATAGGCAAATCTATCTATTCCAAAGGATTGAATCCCACCAGTCGAACGGTCCGAATTTACTTCTGGGTCGTATCCATCATAATCTGTGATTACAAATAGATTCTGACCTGTAAAGCTCACTCGCAATTCTTGTAACCAGTTAGATACCGAGGGCATTCCCTTAACGTCAACCGAGTATCCTAGAGTTAAATTGTTTAGTCTTAAATAGGAACCATCCTTCAGGTAACGGGTTGAAACCGCTGCTGCATTAATAATGCTTTCCTCTGGATATTGAATTGCTATCGGTGTGGTATTGTTTGATTTGCTCAATAGGGTCTTGTAAAAATTACTCATAGCCGTATGATCATAAATCTCATTGCCGCTTACCCCATTAAAATCCATTTTAAAATCCAAACGTTTATACGCCAGACTCACATAAAAATTATAGGTCAAGTCGGGCAAGGCAGTACCGACGATGGTCCTATCATTTTCGGTAATCTCCCCATCTCCATCGGTATCTTTAAATTGAGATAGTCCATCAGGACCAATCCCTGTAAACGTCTGCATATAAAAGGCTCCAATAGGCTGCCCGCTCACGAAGCCGTTTATAGTAGCATCCGTAAGACCTTGACCCGAAGCGGCTCCTGTAGTCACAATAGTAAATGGGGAATCCTTCACCATATTGTCTATAAAAGTTGTATTTCCTCCAAATCCATAAGAGAAGCCATCAGGATTGCGCTTAAAATAATCCAGTGTAATTTCAATCCCCTTGTTAGTAATCGTCATGTCCGGAACATTGGTCCAATAGGTCGCTGCAGGAACGATAGGGTCCACAGGTACTACCTCCAGCAAAATATTATCGGATACCTTATAAAAATAATCAACAGTACCCGTAAGATCTCCCTTGAACAGTCCAAAATCCAGTCCCACATTAGTCTGTGTGGACACCTCCCATTGGATATCCGGATTGGCAAACCGGGTGTATACCGACCCAACTGGGTACGGGCCATTCTGATCGATGGGATAGCTCACCTCACTGGAATTACTGACGGTATAGGAAGCCTTTGTAATTTTCCCTGGAATCTCCTGGTTCCCCGTCTGTCCCCACCCGGCTCTTAGTTTTAGGTCACTAAAAACTTTGGAATTAGCCAGAAAATCTTCCTTTATTATTCTCCATGATCCCGCAAATGACGGAAACACCCCATATTTGTTATTTCCCCCGAATTTGGATGATCCATCAGCACGTACCGTTGCATCCAAGAAATACCTATCCATAAAACTATAGTTTACCCTGCCAAAAAACGATTGTAACTCGTCTTTAGAGGTTTTCCCTTGAGGTCTATGGTCAGTTATATTGGTATCGCCACCCAGACCAGGATTATAACGAGGTTCTATGCCGGTGTCGGCTGGAAATTCGTCAATGGACCACGAACTCTCCGTAAA
>JBLWZN010000088.1:0-7459 GCA_048266425.1 Sediminicola sp. | reverse complement strand
TATGCAAGATGCCATATGATTTGGTCTTATCAAATAGAATTCTTGAAAATCCAGTTGTGCCGGATAAATGAAAATCATATTCCTTGCTCCACATTTCACTACCCTCTGGAAATTCCGACCGATATTTGAATTTGAGCTTTGGGTCTGCTTTAAGTCTGTTCAGATTTACTTTGTATTTTTTTGATTGATTGGATGTGTCCAGTATTAAATTTTTGTCCGAAAAGTATTTTGTCAGTTCATTCCATTCTTCTTTTTCCAACAGTCTGGTACTATCATCAACGGCGATTACCAATCTCACAGAATCAGCTTTAAATGCCGTTTGCTTTTTTTTCCATTCGGCGAATGTTTTTTCCGCCATGATAGTATCATATCCGATCAAGTTGTTTTTGGCATCATAGATTGGTATTGGAGGTGGTGGAGGTCTAAGTCGAGTATCAAAATGTAGTCTTTCTATCAAAGCCGGAAATATTTCATAGGCAACGGATTGCTCAAACTCCAAATCCGTCTGATTCTTCTTGAAGCTCAAAAGAACGAGAAAGGTTGAAAATATGATTAGATGTAGTTTCGAGCTCATATGTGCTGAAACGTGTTATATCAAAACAATATATCCGTTTATCAATTGTGCTATTGGGATAAAGTTAATAAGAGTTTTCATACTAAAATTGCAACTAACTGAAATTCTTTAAAATTGTTTATAAATCCATTTAGCTTAAAAACCCTAAAACCCGACGGCTAGAGCCCGCTTCACGTTCGTGCTGTCATTAGTAAGAAGAGCCTGATCAACAAGTACAAATAACCAAAAAATATTATAGCATGGGCAGAATTGCAATGATGCCAGAAATTATGCTGATCGCGAAGCCGTTTTAAAAATGGACAACGAAGGAATACATTAGGGCATGCCAGCACTGAGCGAAGTCGAAGTGCCTGTACTGAGCGAAGTCGAAGTAATGGAGCTATGATACCCTTCTTTTGAACACAGAACCATGCGCGCACGAGCGTGACGCTCGCGCTAGCGGGGAGTCCTTTATTTTGATTCCGATGCCGTTTTTAGTTCTTCTAAGTTTGTTCTTACCCCTGCATCCAGGTTTTTTTGGAAATAACCACGGAATAATCTTGGAAATACGCCTTGTAGGCTTTCTTCCACCTTCACAATTGTTTTGTTGTCCTTTTCTTTAAATGTCCAATTATGGATTGCCCTCGCCCCAAAAGTGGTGCCTGTCCAACCAAACATGGACATCGAATTTACTGTATGAATCCTTGATTTAAAGGAAAGCCCGCCAGCTTTCCAATTAAATCGTGTCCCTTCTTTAATTTCTCCGTCAACTATAGTTTCCGAAACCGCCTTTTGCCAATTTGCCCAATTATTGATGTCCGTAAGTACATCCCATACAGTGGCCAATGGTGCATCTATTTCAATTTGGTTTTTTGACTTTACGGATGCGTTTTCATTAATCGGTATATTCATGTTTCCCTTGTTTGGATCGCTTATATACTTATCAAAAGTATAAATTTGATGGACAATAATTACTATAATAATTGCCCAGGCCCAATCCCCTTACCTTCTGGTTATTTCCGTTTTAACTGTAGCCAGCGGAATCCTATCCCCCTGGATACTTCTTGGGACAGATTTACTTCATTTACCATTTTTACCCCCTCAATGGTATAGAAAGCATTTGGATGGTAAGTGTTGACCGCATCCGTCAAATGGTTTAAGTCTTCCCTTTTTATTACCAAAAAGACCACATTTACTTTCCCAGTTTTTCCTTCAGCATCCAGGATCGAATACCTATAATCATTATCGCTCAAAAAAGTCAGCAATTCGTGAACCGGCTCTTTTGTGATCAGTCTTAAAACTACACGGCCAATAGCGAGTCTTTCCTCTATATACATGCCGACATAAGTTCCCGTAGCAAAGCCGGCAGCATAGGCGAAGTAGGACAAAACGTTGTCTATATTGCTAATTATTTGCCCAATGGCCAACAGCCATATCAATGCTTCGAAGAAGCCCAAAATAGGGGCGATATTTCTTTTCCCGCTCATCACAAAAATGATTCGGATGGTAGAAAATGAAACGTCCCCGATCCTCGCCAAAAATATTAATAACGGAATAATGAAGTAGTTTAAAGTGTTCTCACTTACGCCGAAATTGTCATAAAAGAATTGTTCCATAATACTCAAAATACTAAAGAATCGGGATTCCCGATCACTGAACGAAATTAGCTAAATTGGGCGCAAAGATATTGAACTCCTTTGTTAGGACGATCTCATGTTGAGTTAATCTTTTACATGCAAATCCAACATTTTCCTTTTAGGCGATTTGCCAGCGTATTACCGATCTAAAAATACCCGTATCAAATCCCAATAATAATTCCTAAATTTATGGGGCCATGCGAAAGTATATCATCCTCTGTACCATGATCGGATATTCCTTCCTGTCTGCCCAATCCATTTGGAAAGCGGATGTGGCCTGTTCTAGCCTCAATTTTTCCATATCGCACTTATTGTTCTCAGAGGTTAGCGGGAGTTTTGCTAATTTCTATATCGAGGCAACTGCCAACGAGAATTTTGACACTCCATCCTTTACGGCCCGTATTGAGACCTCGAGTATAAATACCAACAATAACAAGAGGGACAAGGACCTTAGGGACAAAGATTATTTTGATTCTACCACCTATCCTTACATGGACTTCAAAAGCACTTCCTATAAAAAGACCGGGGACAAGAAGTTTGTGCTTGGCGGCGATCTTACTATAAAAGGGACAACAAAGTATGTGGAATTGGAGGGCAAGCTCAATGACATTACAACGGATCCACAAAGCAATAAGTTAAAGGCGAGGTTTGAATTTTCTGGAACCATTGATCGCAAGCAATATAACGTGGGCAGCAGTATTATCCCTATGGGTGATGAGGCAACTATCACCATCCATCTGGAAATGGTACGGCAGGGAGTTAAACTATAGCCCAATAACCCTGTGATCTAACCTCTAATTCCCAAAATTATAGCGTAGGGTAAATCCGGTATTGATGGTAGTTTGTGGAAAGGCGGTGGATATGGCAAACTTGGAAAACGAGTGATCGTAGAAAAACATCATGTTGAAATTCTTGGTAAGGGCGTAGTCCGCAGTAAACTTAATGGACATTAAATTTTGACCCGAAGTTATTTGATTGTTTACAATTTCCAAGTTTCTTATAATAGTGACATTATCCCTTATCGAAATATCTCCCTTTAAATTTAAGTCGCCCTTAAGTCGCTGTTGGTTACCCCCAATATTGGTCACCATCGTTACATCTTTGAAACGGTAGCCAAGTCCCAAGGAATATTCCCTACCGTTGATCTCGGTCAATAGATCGTTATCAAAACTCATTGATAGGGTTCTATCGGTTCGTACTTCGGCCAACAGGCTCACTGAGTTCACCATTTCAAAATCCACCCGAATCAATGGATTAAACATATCCGTAAGCACTGCGTTGTTAAGGATCTGTTCTGGCAGAAAATCCTGGTTGGTCGGATCTATAACCCCGTTCTCCCTTTCCAAGTTAGTCTGGAAGGAGTTTAAGCTATAGGCGGCCCTGTAGCCACTGCTCAATGAAAAGCGCTTAAACCTTTCCTTGAACCAATTAACACGCATAAGACCGGTATACTTAATATTCCAATTTGGCACGGGCACGCTCCTAAAATAATCGAGGTTTACCCTATTCACGTTCTGGCCGGTATAGGCCGCAAAGAAGGCCGGTAAAAGTACATCCTGGTTGGTTTTTCCATAGCGTTCCGGGAAACCATCCTCATCAACAACCCCTGTATCCTGGTTCCTATCCGAAACCAGCCTGTCTGCAATTACGATTCTATTATTCTTGAAATTCTCAAAATTCTCCGAATAAAACTCATCGCTTTTCTTAAAAGCAGTAGAGATCATCATTGTTGAAATACTGAAATTGCCACTCTGGTTTCCTAACAGGTTTTGGTATACATATTGATCCGTTAACACCTCCTCTACCTTAAAATTCTCTTGGTAATTACTGGCATAATTGCGGTCTGCAACCAAGTCAATGGTCAAGTCCTGAATAGGCTGGGCGGTTGCGGATATATTGAGCTGCTTGTTGGTGACTTCCATATACTGTTGGTTGAAATCGGTAAAGGTCGTTAACCAACCCTTGCGGGCGGCATCAAAACGCACATCGGCCTGACTTCCAAAAACAAATCCCAAAGTGGGTTTTGTAGTACCAATAAAACCAACGGACCGGAGATAACCGGGAAGAACCTTGCCGTTGCTTTCACTATAATTTACATTGAATCTTTTCAACATCGTAAGAACATCCACCGCAACATTAAACAACCCACTGGTCGCACCGCTTTCTTTGGCCGGTCCTTTGGCTGCACCGGAATTCTTGTTCGGAGCTTTGCTCGCGGTGGTCTTTCCGCTCCTCTTTTTTAGGCCTATATAGTCATAGAAACGTTGCATGCTAAGCTCCGCCGTGATATTATGGGTATTGGCATTTTGGACCGTGTTGATTTCCTCCCCGGCCACTTGCTGAACGGCATCTCCCTCCCGCTGCCATTCAAAATTACTTGTGTACGAATATTGGGCGTTTACAAACTCCAATACCGGAATCTTATTGAGGGGGATATCATAATTCAGTTGAAATTGTTGGGTTTGTCTGTTGGGTATCCCGGTATCCCAAAATCCGTTCCATAGGTTAAGGCTTTCATCTATATCCGAATCGGGATTTCCCGGATCTGAATAGTAATTCCTGACGATGCGATTGTTGGCACCTGTTAAGACCACGCGCATGGATTTGGTGATATTGTAATTAAGGGAATACTGCCAATTAAAAAGATAGTTTCGCTGCTGCAAAAGCGGCAGGGCCAGGGCTTCCACCCCGGGTTCCAAAACATCTCGGAAGCGTTGCTGATTAAAGGCCCTATTGTAATTGGAATTTACCGAAAGACTGGTGGGCAACCAATTAAAATTAAAATCTTTCAGCCATTTCAAGTAACTACTTGTAAACAAGGAATCCTTTTTAACGAAGGGTTCAACGGTAGATGGTTTAAATGCGTAATTGTACACTACGCCCGCCACCACTTTTTGATCCCTTAGACTGGCTATCTCAAAATCCCTGTGGTAGGTCTTGTTATAGGAATAATTAAAGGTAAAGTTTTCAATGTCGTACGGGTGCGGTTCGGCCTCCTCGGTTCTATTCTTTCGTACGCCAATAAGGTTTATACTGGTTCGCTTGGTGTAATCCTGCGCCTGTTCCTTTAGTTGCTTTGCTTCTTCGGGGGTGTTCGCGGCGCTCACAAGATCATCCAACTTTAAATCATCGTAGACTGGATCGTATTCCGGGGTAATCAGTTGTTCCCCTATTCCGTAATTGACAGGTAATTGAATACCCCATTTTTGGGGCAGCAACTGGCCCATATTAACATTGGTGACCAGGTCATACGCGGTAGCGTCCTCTCTGGAACGTTCATTTGGGGTCTGATCTATAGTACCAAAACCGGGAGTGCTTTTACTGCCCGTTGCAGTAATATTCGCGAAATCGGCCATGTTGGCATCCATCGCCACAATGGAGGCCCATCCTCCATTATTGTCCAACACTGCCATTCGTAGCTCGTCAAACCATACCTCCCCCCGGGCTGGAAAGTTGTCATCATTCTTAATACCTAGCATCGCACTTCGGAGACTTCCCAAGGAGGGATTACCTCGAATCCCGATTCTTGGCCTACCAGGAGTCCGGGGGGCAAATTCGTCTACGGGAATCACTTCGCCATTAACCACTTCGTAATACTGGATACTGTTCAAAGACTGGTTTATGATTCCGGTGGACTTTACCTTGTTCAGATCCTCCAAAGAGATATCCATTTCATTGACCTCTGGCCAGATAACATCGGCCGCAGTAGACCCAAATGGGGTAAATTGCAAAGGCAGCTCCACCTGATAGAAGTTTTCCGAAAAATCGGTGCCAATTCGCAGAAAGCCCACCAAGGGCATCTCATCGTTAGAATAATCCCCGTCCGCTATTTTCTCCGCATGGATAAACATTTTTAAGTGCTTGTACTGGCGTATATCTATGTTTACGTTCTTGAATACCCCACGCGAATCCTTGGGTTCCAAGTTTTCCACCTTAAAGGAAAGCGACTGTTCGTTCTGGCGGATAATCGTATTATTGTTGTTCAATTGCTCGCGCTCCACTCCTGGAGGCATAACATATGGTATGGGCAACCGAGCACTATTCTCTTCCACATTGACCGCATTGACATCTACCAAAGTTCCATCGTCCGCTGGGTTGTTGTCCACATCGGGTTGCAGGGATTTTGTATACGTGCGCCAGTCTCCACGAACCAGATCTAAAGTCGCAAAGCGCAACACCACCTTGCTTGAAAATCCAGTGAGGTACATCCTCATAAAACTGATGGACCTAAAGTCGCTTATCCCTCCAATAGCATTGGTGAACTCGCTTAACGGAATTTTGTATTGTATCCATCTACGCTTCAAGGTTTGTCCATTGGGCAATTCTGGGGTATTCCCTACATTGATGTCGGTTACAAACCTATCGTTGATGGTCGTATTTGGTTTTATAGGGATGCGGTACTCATAATAACTGTTTACCGTGTTCATGGTGAGGTCCCTATCTATGTCTTCCACATCTGGAATCGTGGTAGAGCCCCTGTTGGTATTGGTAACTTGTACCGGTGAGTTGCCTTGGGGATTGTTGAAATCCAGATATCTGTCCAAGATGCTGCCTTCTCGGTTCAGATAATATTGATAATTATCCAATGCGGGATCGTCGCCCGGGTTATTGGTATAGATAGCGGCTTCCGCAATGTCGTCCAGACCGTCGTAACCTACATCCTGTAATTCCCTGTTGGCCTCGTTGGAATCAAATGCATACACCAAGGATTGGGTAGCGGGAACTTCTCCCCATACCGTTGGAGTGACGAGTTCTTGGCTATCCACGCCCGGAAGACCATTTTCATATTGTTTTCTGCCATCCTTTAAAATATCTTCAGAGATGTTGCCCAAATTAAACACCAATTCCCCAGGACCATTTGCTTCTCCGTCAACATAGGGATCCAATACCCAAAATTGAACAAACTCTACGTTGGACTGTTCAAAATCGGTACTGCTCATAGACCTCATGATACCACCCCATTTGTCCTGGGGTTGTTCCGCTTCAAAATTGGGATTGTTGTTGTATGGGCCTTTATCTTCCGGATAGTAGGCGATATCCAATGTGTTTTGAACGGTGGTTTGCCCTTGGGCGATATCCACTTGGGGAAAGATCTCATCTATATATATCCTACGGGTCTCATTGGTAGAAATATCGTTATCCGGAATCCCGGAGGGCCTTTGATTGGTATAAAAAATGGGATCTATGGTATACCATGCCATTTTTGCCCTTTGGAATCCGGGTTCCAGATCTTCCTTGCCCTGGATAAATTCTACAGGCGGGGTTGCCT
>JBLWZN010000087.1:0-7626 GCA_048266425.1 Sediminicola sp. | reverse complement strand
ACAGTTTTTCTTGGTAGTCCTTTTTTCCCTGCATACCTAAAGTTACGATCCTTCCCCCGATCGGCAATGATCCGAACCGACTTTTTTTCATAACTTGTGCAACAGGCACAACGTGTATAATTAATGGCTAGTTCGAGCCTACTTACGAAAATCCTCGCGGATTTTCTATTCGGTTTTTATTTGCTAAATTAGGTGCTTAAACACGCCACTAATCATACACAAAACCGTTGTACGCAATCTTCCTACTAGGAAACCCAGTTGCGTTTTCGAGCTACCGGACGTATTTTTACACTCCGCTCCTTGTCAAGGCCGGTTTCAGCAGTGGTGCCTAAAAAGCCCGAGTGCAATCAAGGTCCGGATGCAAAAAGTAGGGGATATACTTCCCTTACTTGGGTTCGAGTTGAATGGCGATGCCCCCTTGTGGCAATCCCGATTGGAATAATTTCAAAATACGTAGTTGCATCCCCTGGGGCTTTTTATCAACCACTAAAAGTTCATATCATGGGCAAAAAGAAAATTTCATTGGAAGTGGTCAATCCCAATGCCGCGGGGATCGACATCGGAAGCAAGAGCCATTGGGCAGCGGTAGGACAAAATGCGCAGGACGTAAAAGAGTTCGGGGTCTATAGCGACGACAATCTTGAGCTGTGCCTCTGGCTGCAGGAACACGGGGTGGAGACCGTTGCCATGGAAAGCACCGGCACTTATTGGCAAAACCTGTTCTCGTCGTTGACCGCCCTTGGTTTCGAGGTCATCTTGGTCAATGGCCGGCAGACCAAGAATATCAAGGGCAAGAAGACCGACATCAAGGATTGCCAATGGATCCAGAAACTCCATACCCTGGGCCTGCTCACGGGAAGTTTCCTGCCCGATGGCACGACGGACATCATCAGGACCTATTCGCGGCACCGCCAGGGCATCCTTGAACAATCCGCTCGGACAGTGCTCAAAGTACAAAAGCACCTAAGGCTGATGAACATGCGGCTGGACGTTGTGGTCAAGGACATCACAGGTCTCACGGGGACCAAGATCATCACGGATCTCATAAATGGACAGACCAGTGGAAAGGAACTGGCCAGACACAGGCATTACAACTGCCGTAAACCGGAGTCAGAAATAGCAAAGGCCCTTCAGTACAATGGTAGGGACGACCATTTTTTCGCCCTAAGGCAAGAATGGGCGACCTACCTTCACCTGCAAGGCCAGATTACACAAATAGACGAACATATCAAAAAACACCTGGAGGATGTCATAAATAATAACGGGAACAAAAAACAGTACATCCCCAGCGCAAAGCCCTATAAAAGAAAAAACAAGAACACGATAAGGGGACTGGACATGAACCAGATCTCCTATCAGTATTTCGAGGGCGTGGATCTGATGGCGATCGAAGGTGTCAACGATGCCACGATAATGGCGATCATAAGCGAGATAGGACTGGAAGGGATCAAAAAGTTCGGCAGTGCCAAACAGTTCACATCCTGGCTCAGGCTGGCCCCCAACAACAGGATATCGGGCGGGAAGGTACTCGGGCACCATCTGCCGAAGGGCAGCAGTAGACTAAAGATAGCATTCCGCTTATCGGCGAACTCAATAGGGAATCTTAAGGAAGGGCACCTGAGCGATTTCTTCAAAAAGATCAATTACAAAAAGGGCAGGGCAACGGCCGTAAGTGCAACGGCACGAAAACTGGCCGTCATCACCTGGAACATGCTGGTCAAGGGAATCCCCTATAACCCACCAACGGAATATCTCTTCCTGGACCAAAAGAGAAAGTTGAAGCTCGTAAGTAGGATCAAAAAGAATATTGATAAATTTGAAATCAAACTGGAAGACATCGGATTTGGTAATACGCTGAATATCAGCAACTAAATTTGACGTTAGTTGGAAGCTGAAAAAAGAGCCACCACACGTTCAAGCACATTTCATTTTGCTCGTATCTCACAAAATAAAAAGAGCTTTCACTTCCCCACCACCACCCGAAAATATTTTGACTAACTTGATATAAAAACTGCAAATTATTAATACATTTGCTAAAAATAGGTCAAACCATAATTTAATTAAATTAATAAAATGGCAAGTTTCGGACATTTCATAAAAAATGAAAGAGAAAAACGAGAATGGACACAAACTGAATTTGGAGCGAAAATCGGAATCAATACGAGTGCAATCAGTCGAATTGAAAACGGAAGCCAAAAATTCAGCAAATCAAAACTGCAAAAACTGTCCGAGTTATTTGAAATCGAATTACAGCAAATAACAGACTTGTTTTTTGCGGACAAATTTGTGAGAGAGGCTTTAAAATACAAATGTTCTGACTCGGTTTTTTCTGTTGCAGAAGATACAGCCAATTATTACCGAAACACGAATGTAAAACAGGGAAAGTTTGAGTTTAACAACTAAAAAATATTATCAAAATGCCAATTACCAAGGAATATAAAAGTACTGCTCAAGAAATTGACCTATTGGAAGATGGTCAAATAAATATATACGGAGAAGAAGAACCAGATGTAATTGAAAAAAGTGTCTGGGATAAATCTGTTAAGGTTGAAGAGAATGGATATTACTGGAATAAAGAGCCAATATTTAAAAAAGGAACTAATGTAAATTCTGAAAAACCAATAGTAGCGGAGTTATTTTGCGGATGTGGTGGAACTTCATTAGGATTTGAAATGGCAGGTTTTGAAACAGTACTTGGCTGCGATATACACACACCTTCTATTCAAACATTTCAAGCTAATCATCCAAATTGTTCTACCATTACTGGAGACATAAAAAAAGTTAACCCAGAAGTTGTTAAAGAGCTTCTCAATGGCAGACAATTGGATGTCTTAATTGGAGGTATTCCTTGTCAAGGATTTTCACTCAATAACCGAAAAAGGCACGAAAATGACGATAGAAATTTTATGTATAAGGAATTCGCAAGATTTGTAGAAGTTCTTCAGCCTAAAGTTGTCGTTCTCGAAAATGTTTCAGGTATGAGAAGTACGGGTTCTTTCGTAACTGACATCGAAAAACATTTAAGTGAAATTGGTGGAATGAAGGTTAAAAGTAAATTACTTTATGCACCAGATTATGGAGTACCACAAAAGCGGTCAAGATTAGTTTTTGTTGGAATTAAAGGTAGTGAATTCAACTTTGAGGATATAATCAAAACTCACGGTCCAGAAACGGACAAACCCTATGTTACAATTAAAGAAGCTATTGGAGATTTAGCATCACTAAAGCCAAAAGAAACAAAGAAAAAATATAAGAGTGAACCATTCTCGGACTATCAAAAACTTATGAGAATGAATACCAATGGCTCAGTAACAAATCATACGGCACCGAATCACCCAAAAGCAACTGTTGAGAAAATTAAAAACACCAAACCTGGCGAACCAATGTACGAACGTTTTAAGCAACGAATTCGTCTGGATTGGAACATACTAAGTCCAACACAAGTTTCAGGAGGAATTCGACCTCAATTTCAATTAGGTCATCCTGAAGATGCAAGAGGGCTTACAATTCGTGAGCGTTGCAGAATACAAAGTTTCCCAGATGATTTTATTGTTAAAGGAGGAACAGTTCAAGCAAGGGTACAAACTGGAAATGCCGTACCACCACTATTGGCAAAGGCGGTCGGTTTAGCAATTAAAAATTACTTATAGATGAATTATAGAATTTGGTATAGCACAGAGCCGTTTGCAGATTTTATAATTGACCACACGGATTTAAAAAACAAAAGTTTTGTAAAGAAAAAAATGTATGAAAGTGATGCTAATAATGCAAAGAACTTTCATACTATGCCTGACCACATAAAGAAAATACTTTATCTGGATGCACCCGATTTAATTGTTGAGATTGACCACGAACCCATTTTTTCTGTAGAAGTATCAACTGAAGCTGGCACAGGACATAATGCTTTTCAACGTTTCGCAAGACTTGCTGCATCAGTTGAAAATAATGTACCTGCATTTTACATTTATCCAGAAGCCGCAATAATTACAAGAAAAAGTACACCACCAAAATGGGATAAGATAAATCCTTTAGTATTTAAGGCTTTAGATGATGTTATGTCAATTTACAACATCCCAGCACTTCTTTACTACTACCCGAGTGATTTTAGGTCTCATCCAGATGCTTCTACTTCAACAAATCAGTTATCCAAGGGAATTTTACACGACCCAAATAGGAACCATTCTGGAAGTCCATTAGGTACAGATTCAGAAATGACGAAAATGTTTAATGCAATGGATGAAATCATTTCTGTTTTTGAAAAGAATGGAATTGTAAAAGGCAGAGAAAAACTACTTGGCAAAAGAACCATAATTGCTCGTAGAGCATTTATGAATCAGGAATACTTGAATAAAGGTGGTAATTTAAATATGTCACCACTTTCTGCGACAATAAAAGTTCCTACCGATTATTTGTTAAATCATTTATCGCAATTTGAAAATGCCAAATATTCAATTGGAGAGTTGTTGAGAAGTCGAAAAGAAACCATCATTTACAAAGTTAACGCAGCATTTAGAGGCGACCCATATCCTGGAGCATTAGCTGCAATTGATTATTTGCTTTGTCGTGAAGGAAAATCCTTTGAAGAAAGGAAATACAATTTAGTACTTGCTTGGTCTGATATTGTAGTTGATAATAAAAAGAAGACTATCACATTACCAGGAACAAAAGGCAAAGTTGATGATTTTGTAAAAGCAGTTCAAGCAAGTGAGAACAAGAACATCCTTTCTAAGGATTACAAGGACATAGCAAATCACGAAATTCCAAGGTATTATATGCAAGTTCGCTATGGCTCGACATACTCAAAAGTTAAACACATCCGTGTGTTCTCATATTTTGCAGACGCAATAATATTTCCAGACGGTGCATTATGGAGAGACGCTTAATTATGAGAGAAGAAAGAGTTACAATAAACATCCTAAATTGGTTAGAAGAAAATGGTTGGCAAATTGTCTGTTATGACTTTCCACAAAGTGGAACTGGTATTTTGCTTCACCCAAATGGAGATGATAGAACTGAGAAAAATAAAGGTGGAATAATTCCTGATATTATTGCTGTGAAAGAAGATATTGCTTTATTCTTTGAAAACAAGGATAGATTCTATCAGCCTGATTTTGACAAACTATTTGAAATTAAGACAGAGAACAATTTTTCTGATTCTTTAAGTCAACTCTTAAGTGGATTTAGCATAAGTAAAATGGTTTACGGAATAGGAATTCCAGAAGAAAAGAAACACCTTGAAAAATCAAAAACACAATTAGACAAGATAGATTTTCTGATAACAACGGATGACAATAAAAACGTAAAAGTTCATTTTGATATTGAGAAAGTATTTTAACCTAACGCAATGTTCAAGCACATTGCAATCCTCGTTCCTGCGGTTGCAAAGAGCTTTCACGCCAACGCTTACAGACAAACGGAACGAAAAAAGCCAGCGTACAATAACTAAGAATTCGTTTTGCCGATAGGCCAAAAATGAATTCCGTGTTGACGGATCCGGGGACGGTTATGGGGAAAACGATTTTCTGGGAGTGTTTTTTAAAGTAGTGCTTTGGGGAAGAACCGATTTTGGGCTGTTTTTACGGCCCTTTTTTATGCGGTGTTCTTTTTTTATTTTCTGCGTTTGTTGCTTTTAGGTACTTGTCCGGCCTTGTTTCCAGCTTTTGGGCATAGCGGTTCCTGTCCGCCAAGTTGCGGTTTTCTTACGTATTCATAATCAATGTTTTAGCCTTGAACAATTGTTTCCAGTAGGTCGGCGGTCCGCGGGCGTCAAAGAGTAGAACGGTGTGCAGTTTGCCTTTTTTACAACTGGGGCACCGGCGGTGCAAAATTGGTTTTTCGGTCGTTAGAACCGTTGTTTTTTTGGTGGCCAAAGCAGCTTGGAGTTCAGGTAGCTTCTCCTTTTTCCAGCTGCTGCTCAAAATGCCATAGTGCCGTATCCGGGTAAAACCTTTGGGCAGGATATGTAAGGCAAAGCGTCTGATAAACTCTTGCGTGGACAGCGTCAAAACTATTTTCTTGTCGCCATGTCGGTAATCCTTGGCGGTAAAGGTCACCTGTCCTTTTTCTTGATCTATCTTTAAGATCCGATAATTGCTAATGGCTATTTTATGCGTGTATCTGCCCAGATATTCTACTACATTTTCTGGCCTTGCAAAAGGCCGTTTGGCGAACATTACCCACTTCTTTTTAAAGACTTCGGTATAGATCTTTTGAGGTATCTTAAGTTCGCTTTTTCTGATCAGGTCTACATATTTTGCCCTAAAAACAGGGCTCATGACCTCTACGTTGAACAGGTATTTGCCCTTGTTCTTCGCGCTCTTCCATTGGCCAGATTTGCTCAACCCGCCACCCGGCACAATGCAATGCAGGTGCGGATGCAAACTCAGATTTTGGCCCCAGGTATGCAGAATGGCGATCATGCCCATTTTTCCGCCCAAGTGTTTTGGGTTGTCCCCAAACTGCTGTAAAGTTTGCCAGGCGGCCTTAAAAAGGCTGCCGTACATTATTTTTCCGTGGCTTAGCGCGAAGCTGTTAAATTCGTGCGGCAGCGTAAAGACCATATGAAAATACGGCACGTTCAGCAGCTCGCCTTCGCGGGCCCTTATCCACGCTTCGCGCTTGTGGCCCTGGCAGCTTGGGCAATGCCGGTTGCGGCAACTGTTGTAGCTGATGTGCAGTTTTTTGCAGCAATCGCATTTATCGATATGCCCGCCCATGGCCGGTGTGCGGCATCTGCGTATGGCCTGTAGCGTACGGAAGTGCCACGATGTCAAGCTCAGTTTTTGGAGCTCTTGTTGCTCTATTTCCAGAATATCGGCAACGCTATGTGCGGCCCGCATTAGCCGTAGAGCTTGTCCAGCGGACTGAATTTGGCGCAACTTGGCAGGTTGGCCACATGCAGATAGGTAAGGGTCATTTCTATATGGGCATGCCCCAGAAGTTCTTTGAGGCTCACGATATCCATCCCATATTCCAACAGGTGTGTGGCAAAACTGTGGCGCAACATGTGGGCTGTGATCTTTTTGTTGCTGCCTATTTTAGAGCGATTTTCTTTGATTATCCAACGGATGCCATTGGTGGTCAGTCCGCGCGGCCCGCCATCTTTGGTAACCTGACTGTTAAATAAATATACTTGTGGATTTTCTGTTTTGATGTAGGTCCTTAGTCCCCGGACAAGGTGCTTGCTCAGTGGCACATAGCGGTCAACCTTTCCTTTTTTCTTGGGAATAAAAACGGTTTTTCTGTCAAAATCTACATCTGCCAATTTGAGGTTGCAGAGTTCGTAGCTGCGCAGTCCGCAGCCGTACAGAACGCCCAGTATCAAGCGGTGTTTGAGGTATTTCGGTGCGCAAAGAAGTCGTTTGACTTCTTCTTGACCAAGCACTGTGGGCAGCTTTATATCTCGCTTTATTTGTGGCAGGGCCACGCGTTTGGCTTCCATGCCCATCACTTTGTAGGCGGCCCTTAGTCCAAAAATGGTGTGTTTAAAGAAACTCTCGGAAGGCGTTCTGTGCTGTTTTTGGCAGAAGTACAAATAGTCCTCTATGTGTTCTACCGAGAGCTTTTCGGGGCTTTCCCTGTAGTGCAGGGCAAGATGTGCCAAGCACCGCAGGTAGTTGTTCAGGG
>JBLWZN010000086.1:0-8194 GCA_048266425.1 Sediminicola sp. | reverse complement strand
AGGTGTGAAAAATATAGAATTCTTCCTTTTTAGATTGACGACAATTTTTGCATAAACACAACAATTAGTCATGATCCGAGGCTAGGGCGGAGGTACATGCCATACTTCTGGACGATATTGGAAGAAATTTTATGGCCTTTCTTGTTAATGTGCCCGGTCTTGTGCTGCAGAAACCTTTCCTTGGGGGTTTTACTGGTCATGCCTACATATAGGCACTCCAATACACCGTTAAACTGTGGGTTGGCGGCCCTAAACTTCGCGTTCTCGGTAAAGACCCGTTTAGACAACTCTACAACATACACCTGGTATTGCATTCCTAAAAATCGAACTTATATGCGGCCCCTCCCAAAATTTGAAAGCCCTGAACCTGGAAATTGGCCCATCGCATATAGTTGTTGTTGGCGATATTGTTGGCGTTTAAGAAAAACGAAAGTTGGTCGCTAAAGCGATACCCCACATGGGCATTGATATCAAAATAGCCATCCAAAGTGATGATTTCAGATGGAAAACCGGATGGTTGCATGTTTGGGACGGCCTGTGACATCAGATCTTTTCTCTCACCTACATAAAAGAGATTAGCGCCCATATACCACTGCTTGTTGATCTGATAATCCATAAACAGGGATGATTGGAAGTTGGGAAGGTTCCATGCCGGATTGTCGGTTTCCGTGTTGTAGTTAAAAACTTCGGCATTGAGGCCCAAAGTAAAATTCCTGTTAACATCCAGGTTCAATTCCCCAAAAAAGCCCAAGGTTTTTACATCATCATAAAATACCTGAAAGGAGTTGCCATAGTAGTAGCCCTTTTTATCATTTCGGTACTGATTTTCCGGATTTTGCAGGAAAAGGGGTTTCCTGTTTTCCGCAATATAGGAACCCTTGAGGTTATAGCTGAGATTGGTCATCAGTCTTCCCTTAAGGCCAACGTATGCATCGTATTTTCTGTCCGTGGGCTGTATGGCAAGGGTAGGGGACACATAGGGATTTTCCTCCACGAGGCCATAATAGGAATTTTGTTCCAGTTCTCCTTCCACCCCTCCATAGGCTATTACGGTTTCATCCAATAAGCGGTAAGAAGCGGTTATCTCTGGATAAATATAAAAATTGCTATCGCTGACCTCCGTATCCAGACCATAGACGAGACCTACGCCCAAATTAAGGGTAAGGTCATCCTTCAGCATCTGTAAACTTGGGCTTATTCCAAACTGTAACTTACCGTAATCGATCCCCATAACATTGTCCGTATTATTAAGGCTGGCATTCTTAAAACTTCCACCCACATAATCGATCTTGACATCGAGGGCTACAACTTCGTCATTGACGGGGAATTCGAATTTGGGAGTAAAGTACGCCCGGTTCTCACCAGATTTTACGGCATCCCAAAAACGTCTATATCGCAGTTCACCTCCCTTAAAAAAAGAGTTGTCCATGCTCATATGTGCCCCGGCCTCGGCCATAAAATAATTTTGCTTGGAATCGATGCCATCTATAACGGTTTCACTAAAAGTATCTTTAGGAACCCCGTACCAATTATAAAGCTGGTGTTGAAAGCCGATATCCGCACCCCAAATTAGGTCCCTACTGGTTTTCGTATAGTCAGCTCCTAATTTGGTGTTATAAAATTTAGTGCTCAGGACCGCATCTTTTAGGTCCCCGCTAGAAGATAGATGATTCATTCCAACATCCAGGCGTTCGTCCCTGTTCAAGGCCCTACTGGTGTAAAAGTCGGCCGCAGCATCAAAGTAATTGCCGACGCCCAGGGAGGCATAGGAATTGTACAGGTTGGGCGGAGGGGTCTTTTCTACCCCCGCTGCCTTTCCCTTGGCAGGGGTAAAGGTCGAGGCCACGGGAACCGAATTGATGCTGTACTCTATTTTCTTCTTTTGTAGCACCATGCTGTCGTTCAATATTGGAACGGACTTGATCTTGAACGCATCGGATATGGTTGGCGAATATGCCTTTACCACCGTTACGGTCTGGGTACCCAGATCTTTTTTGTCCTTCTCCTGTGCCCCTGCAAACTGTAATATACCGATTAGGGCAACGAGGGTTAAATGGATGTGCTTCTGCATAGTGTGTTCTTTTGACTCTCGTTATTAATTTCCGGATGGATTTACGGAAGAATTGCTTTGTGCTTCTTTTGTTTTGATAATGGACGACTCTTGCTTGGCCGATGCCACGATTTCTGGGAATTGGGAAAAATTGCTGACGACACTGTCCAGGATGTAGGTAGCCTGGAAGGCGTCGCCCAGGGCATAGTAGTTCTTCGCCATAATGATAAGCCCTTTTCCGCCCCATTCCTTGTAAGAGGAATAGTCCTTGGCCAACTTTTGAACCGAAGTGTTGGATGCCTCGTAATTGTTCTCCTTATTCTTAAAATAAGCGTCGTAATACAAGGCCTCTGCAGCCAGTTCGCCATGGGCAATTTTTAGCACCTCGGCATAGGCATTCTTGGCGCGGGTCTCATTCCCGGTCTTAATGGCAGAGCGTGCGATCATAATATGGGCATCACTTTTTATACGGTCGTCTATTTTGGAAGTGGCCAACACTTTTTCTGCATAGGCAATGGTCTTGTCATAATTCTTTTGCTCGTAGTAGCCTTTCATTAGGTTAGATTGGGCAAAAGTGACGTTCTGCTGAATTTGTGCCGTGTTTTCCAACTGTTCCAAATAAGGAATCGCGGTCGTATAATCCTTTTTCCCAATATAGATCTCACAAATCCTTGTCAAGGCCTGCTCCCTGTATTCGCTTGCTCCTTTGTCGGCCACGTTTATGAATAACGGTAATGCCTTTTCCTTTTGGTCCTTGCCAAAATATAATTGTGCCAGATTAAAATTGGCCTTAAGGGAGTGTAGTCCGTTAGGGAATTGTTTGATATATTTTTCGAAGCCCTTAATGGCGGCATCCTTGTTGCCCTCAACAAAAGGCTTGTCGGCAGACTCATAGGTGGCATTGTCCAGTTCGCTATCGCTAACCTCTACAAAATCGAGCCCTTTTACCCATTGGCCGTATTCATCTACCCTGCCCATATCAACGTAGATCAATTTAGCGGTAGCTACGGCCTGTATGGCCTCCTGGGTGTTGGGATAATCGCGAACCACCGTTTTGAGCTTCGCCAACGCTTGCTCGTTGTGGCCGGAATTGTATTGTACCAACCCTTCCCGCATAAGTGCCTGGGGTACCAACGGACTCGATTTTTGTCCGTTGATCAATCGGTCATAGGTCTGCATCCCCTTGTCTACGTCATTGGCACGGATATACGAATTGCCCAGTTCAAAAAGGGCATCGTCGTTCAGGGACGAATTGGGGTAGTTGGAAATAAATTTGTTAAGTTCTTCGATTTTGGTGTCCGCCCGGTCAATAAACCCGTAGCTCAATGCCTTTTGAAAGGCTGCATAATCTTGCTCCGGACCCTTTAGGGCCAAGGCCTTGTTGTAGGTCTCGATCGCCGGCCAATATTTACTGGTCACAAAATAGCTGTCGCCCATCCGAAGGTAGGTATCGTGTAGCCGATCCGTGTCCGATGGATTTGAACCCGCAAAATCGCCAAAATAGGTAACTGCATTGTTGTAATCCTTCAGTTTAAAATAAGTGTAGGCCAAATTGTAATTCAGGTCCTTGTATTCTGGAGTCGATTTTGCACTTGGGTTCTGCTGAAACTGTACATAATCCACCAACGCATCATCAAAATGGTTCAGGGCGTATTCCGATTCCGCTTTCCAATAATTGGCCCTCGCCTTAAATACCCCATCCTCTGCGCTGGACAAGGATTTTTTAAAGGCATCGATCGCACCCTCGTATTGCGAATCTAAAAAGAGCTCTACCCCTCTGTAAAAGGCTACTTTTTGATAGGTAGCCTTGCTGGCGTAATTTTTGTTCTTTTCCAAAAGGGCCATGGCCCCTTCAAAATTCTTCGAGGTTATAAAGGAATCTACCAACAAGCCTTGTATTTCCTCGGTGTTCTTGTCGTTGGGGTACTTGTCCAAATAGGTGGTCAGAACCTGTGGTACGCTTTCGTATGGGTTACCGATCTCATAGCTTAACCGTGAGTAGTTGAGGTAGGCATCCTTTTGGATTTCCGGGGTAAAATCCATTTGGGAGGCATTTCGGAAAGCATTGAGGGCCTCCTGTTTTTTTCCTAGTTTTAGGTAGCATTCCGCCAAATGGTAATAGGCATTTTGGGAAACGCTGTTGGTGCCGTCTATAATTTTGTTGAACTGCTGCACGGCGTTGGCATAGTCCTGCTGTTTATAATAAGAGTAGCCCAATAGATAGTAATCGGTATTGCTCCATTTGCCCCGTATTCCCTTATAACCCTCCAGATAAGGAATGGCGTTGGCATATTGTTTTAGGTTGAAGTAGCTCTCGCCGATAATCTTATTAAGTTCGGAAACCTCCTGCCGATCAGATTTTGGCAATTGTTTTTTCGCCAGGGCGATCGCCTCCTCGAACTTGCCCAGTTTAAAGTTCATATCGGCCTGATAGTAAGAAAGCTTTTCGTCCAATACCTTTTGATCGGTGATCTGATCAAACCGTTGATTGGCAGCGGCATAATCGTCCTGTTGATAGGCGATAAACCCGAGGTAGTATTTGGCCTGTGATCCATAGGTGGGGGATGTGGTCACTTTGTTAAAATAGGCTTCGGCCTCTTTGGGTTTTTTGGAAGAAAACAGGGAATACCCATAGTTAAAGTTAAAACGTTCCTGTTCTTTCCTTCCCATGGAACTTTGATCTACTTTGTTGTACCACTTAAGGGCGTATGGATATTTTCCGGTTTCAAAATAATAGTCGGCAACATCCAGATAGGCGGAGTTCCGTTTGGTGGAAGTGGGATAATTGGCCACAAAATCCTCCATTAGCTTGTCGGCCCCCAATTGGTTGAGCCGAATGGCCGAATTGGCCTCGTAATAAGCGCTATTGGCCTTGGTTTCCATGTCCGTGGCCTTCGACTTCACTTTTTCAAATACCACTTGCGCGGCTTGGTACTGCTCGCTGTGGTAGAGCTCTAGTCCTTTTTGATAATCTTTTTGGGGATAAGTGTAGATTTTGGATTCCTGGGAATGGCCAAAGTAAAGGACCCCCAGGAAAAATGGGAGAAACGCGGAGATTTTCTTATACATAGTTTTCTATAGGTTCTTTAAAGCTTCAAAAACTTAATACGTTAACGTTTATTGTGGCAATTAAGTATTTAACTCCTTTAAACTTTTTCAATTGATTAAATCCCGAGGCTTCTGGAGCCCCGTTTGCACCCTGTTTATATCCTTTTTATCCCTTGTAAACAGCCGTTCAAAAATGATTGGGTCGGTCCATAAAAAGCATAATATCTGACCATATCCCGCCAAATTGATTCTTGTGGGCTGGCGGTCGGGTTTGCTTCAATCCAAAAAGTTTAATTGGGTTGATTGCTAAAATCGGAAAGATAAAAAAATTTAATACCACGCCCCATTCCCTTTAACAAGAAGTTAGTACTTTTATGCCAACCATGGATCTATCCCTATTTTTACGGGATAGTTTCCCTATTATGTTATTGGCCAACACCTGATCCGTTTTGTCATGCACATAGCGCAATTCGATTTTTTTTGCGATAAGCGATAGACGATAAGCGTTGGACAAAAACCATGTTCCTAAAAGGGCTGACCATAAAAATATTTGCACATTAAATTCGTAGTAGAACCCCAATAGTAGTAAAAATGGCAGAAAGCATATTGCAATTAAAGGATGCGGGAATTTTTCAACAAGAAAATCTTGTCCTAAACGAGATAAATCTTGAGGTGAAGGCTGGGGATTTTGTTTACCTTATTGGAAAGACTGGCAGTGGTAAGAGCAGCTTTATGAAGACGCTTTACGGTGACCTGCCCCTCCGGGAAGGGGAGGGACATATCGTCGGATTTGACCTTAAAAAACTAAGGGAGGACGATATCCCATTTCTAAGGCGAAAACTGGGAATTGTATTTCAGGATTTTAAGCTCCTGCCGGACCGGAACGTAAACAACAACCTCAGATTTGTGTTGAAGGCCACCGGTTGGAAAGACGAGGACAAGATGGCCAAGCAGATAGAAGAGGTATTGATTAAAGTGGATATGAAGACCAAGGGCTTCAAGTTCCCTCATGAGCTTTCAGGTGGGGAGCAACAGCGAATTGCAATAGCCCGGGCCCTTTTGAACGACCCTGAGCTTATCCTTGCCGATGAGCCTACCGGGAACCTTGATCCCCAGACCAGTGTGGAAGTTATGAAGGTACTTCAGGATATAAACAAAAATGGCCGAACGATCTTAATGGCCACCCACGACTACGCCCTGATCTTAAAATACCCATCCAAGACGCTAAAATGCGACGGAAACAAGGTCTTTGAAGTGATTCAGAAGGCAGTGTAGGTATCTCCATTCCACCTACAGTTGGGATTGGCTTCCGGTATCGACTTTATCCAAAATCTTGTGTAATTTGTTTTTGGCTAATGCTTTTTCCCATTAGTTTTTAATGACAAAGTGGCAAACCATTCGCACCAATTGTGACCAGCGTACTAATAAGCAATTAAGGACCTACGCCAACTACTCGTCGTCGGAATCGGTTAACAGTGTCAAATCAATGATTTTTTTAGGGCCTTTTGGGTCCGGTGCAGTATTACCCGGTTCTGTGTCGATAATGTAGGCTACCCTAAAACTTTTGTTTAAGTAGGTGTTACTATTAAGGTCATATTTTTCTAAAACTTCAGGCTCTACTTTGGCGAACTGAATATCTTTCTTATCCAGATCATTGGTAAAATAGTAGACATCGGTAGAATTACCGCTGTAGGTGGCAACTATGAATGTTGCCTTTTGTACCTCTTGGGCCTTTGTTGCACCGACGGAAATCATGACAAATATAAGGGTTAAAACGACATTCTTCATAATCTTATTTTTAAGTGATAAGCTCTTGTTAAGTTGAAAATTTAAAACAAAAGTAAAGATATAGGATTTCCTTCAATCTGGTTTAAGGCATAACAAAAAATTATGAAGGTTGCCCAAAATATTCAGCAATTCGTTGCCATTTACAGTCCTAATTTATCTTCTACGTCATCCATTGTTTTTACCACCCTGGCGGGGGCGTTAAAGCGATACCCCAGATAAACTTCAAAAAACAACTGTTGGTCCTTAAACTCAATACCGGCGTTTATATTGGGGTATAATGAATTTAAACTTATATTGGCACCGGTAAAAAATCTGGTCGTATTGTAGTCCAGAAGCAACTTAAATTCCGTGGCGTAGGTAATGCCACTTACGGCATAGTTCTCCCGGTCGTCATCAAAATCGAATGCGGTATTGTTGTAACCAATTCCAGCATAGCCACCAGCGGATACTAAAAAGTGGTCCTTTATCACCCAATTGTAATAATAGGCCGGACCCAGTGCCAAGCCAAATAACTTGTCGGTTTCCGGGGAGTCATTGGTGATCTTGGTAAAATAGTAGTTAAAAGTCGGCACGAAACTACCGGCACTTTTCTTTTGCCACTCCCTTTGCTTAAAAACCGCCCTAAAAGAATAATTGGGATTGAATATAAAGGAGGTGCTCCCGGTAATTTTAAACACTTTAAGGTTGGGGTAAAGCGTATAGCCACCATTCGATTGGGTAGTATCCGGAACATTGGAATAGTACCCTTCGGTGGTACTCCATCTTAGGCTCTGCATCCATTTGCCAAAGTAAAATCGCGTTCCCAAACCGAAAAATTTGGACTTTCCGTACACCTCGTCATCCTTATTGAATGCAAGTAATTTTGGAGTCAACGGAATGTCAATTTCGACAAATCGGAACAAAAAGCTAAACGTAGTCCGTATACTTTCGTTGGGGGAGATGGTATAGTCAATATCCTCCTTGTCGATCATGAAACGGTTAAAGCTATTGCTGAACCCCATCCGAACCGTGAATAAAGTATCATATTTTTGAATATATTCGCTCTTAATATTTGCCACTGAATCCTTCCTGCCCTTTTGGGAATAACCCATGGAAAGGTTTAATATAAGGTACAGAACCAAATATAAAATTATATTGCTACGCAAATTGAATTGGGCTTATTGGTAATCAAAAATCTTATTTTTTATAAAATTAGAAAAAGCAAATCACAATAAGATGTTTAATCCTTAAATTGTGTTTAATCATAATTTATTGTGCTGCCTTAAACTTTTAACTTGTTAAATCCCATAGGTTTAGGAGCTCTTTTTC
>JBLWZN010000085.1:0-8261 GCA_048266425.1 Sediminicola sp. | reverse complement strand
GGTGGGGTTCACCAACGTGCTGATCAATACCGACAGGCAGTTGGCCGAGGGGACCGTGGTGACCAAGTACGATCCGGACATGGGCAATATCGTGGATGTGGACGAGGCTATAGATCAGATTGTTACCGCTTATGATGCTATAGCGGATCTGGGAGATACAACGGAGAATATTTTACGCGACGTATTTGGAGAGAATCCAGAAGATATAGAGGATGTGGAAACCATTGTTGAAGGCCCCAATTCCAATTATGAGGGGGGAATAGCTAAATCGAACCAACCAAAAGAAACTGCAACAAAGAGTCCAGATTCTTCTCCACCTATTACCGGAAATAATGAAAATATTGATGCCAATTCAGTGCAATCAAATACCGAGAGTATCACGGCGGAACCCGCTAAAAGTTCCGAAAAGGTCACCGATACCAAAGAAGTTGTAATAGTATATAATGGAAACGCATATAAGAATGGTGACATCATTGAGGTTCCATATAGTAAAAACTTGGGGAAGCAACCGTTCCACTGTGTGAATGCCCCAGATGATTACAAAATATCCTGGAATGTGCAAAAAAACAATTACGACAGTACCAACTTGTCCTGGGAAGCTGATGGCGCAACAATTGTTCTTGATATTGAAGACTATGTCACAAGAACCCTGGAAGCACAATATTGGGCGCCTGAAAGCTCCAATCCCGACGGCGAATCCAGTAAAGTTAGGGTTGGGATTCGCGTAGTGAGAAAGGAGTTCGATTTGGTAGAGTTGTATGCGAAACATGACAAACAAAGAATTGCCAAATCTGGACAAAAGCTATATCTCGTTGATAATACGGGTCGTCTAGAAGCTTTTAAAGAAAAGGAAGTCACCTTTAATGTCAAACTGAATCCCAAGCTTAGTGAGGAAGAAATTAATCATTTAAACCTTAAGTGGTTCTACGGCACCGATGAAGCAAAACCACAAAATCAAGGCAAAATTAAAGTTTCAAGAGCACTTAGAGTAAAAGACACAACCGATAGGACAACTGTCAGTGCTGGTTTTCCACGCCTTAGCAATAAAAATATTGATATAGTCTGGGTGGACCGAGACTTCCAAAAATCTGAGTTAAAACTCGCTTCCGATGCAAATCCGACAATAAAAAAAGCCCTAGAAGCAACTGAAATAACCAAAATAGCCTCTAAATTTTTTGATAAAATACCTTTCATAAAAAAGGCAAAAGATAAAGGTGCTTTTAAAGATGACGTGATTAGCTGGTATATTAATATTATACCATTTGATCAATCAACAGAGAACAAAGAAGATTCAAATAGCCGACTCTATTATAAGGAAAAGAGAATTAGAGGTGGTTTTGAAGCCGGACTAAAAGGGAAAGCAAAAATTTGGACATGGGGCATTCCATATGAAAAACTACCAATCCCAGATGCAATAGTCAAAGAAATGAAAGAAGTTTTAACAGCTGAAATAAATATTGTGGCCAAAGCCGATGCAACCAGTTCATTATTTACAGAAACCAAAGAAAAACAAACCATAGGTAATAAGGAATGGGAATTAATAAGTAAAGGAATCAGCCCTTCCTTCATAGCCCTAAATGCAGCTTTTGGTGTGGAGGGCGAACTAAAAGCCTTTAATAAAAATGAATTGTTTTCATTAAACGCAAAGGCCTCTGGGTTGGCAAAGGCAGAACTTATGAGTATTGGATGGCATGGAAATAAGTTTGACTACCAATTTCTTCGAGAAGGTGTTTGGATGGATTTTAAAGCAACAATGTATTTAGTTGTTATGTCAAAAAAATTAGAAACGAAACCATATTATGAAAAAGTGCAATTAATCAATCCCGATAAGCAGGATTAATATAGATAAAAGAAACTCAAGACATGTTCAATTAAAAATACAAATCCTTAAAAATACCATAAATGAAAATTAGATTATTATTAATTGCCGTTCAATTATACGTATACAATGGCAATGCCCAAAAAGATAATCTAGGTTTAGTTGTAGAATACAGCATTCCTATTGATGTCACTTTTAGTGTTTACGATCCACCCTTGCGGATTAATCAGGTTAAAGACCAAAAGGATATTGACTATTCCAATCTACAAGGATTAATACAGTCGTTTTTGTCCGCATCCAACACGGATTGGGCTTTAAGCGATTATTTGGATAAAAATGCAACTACCTCTCGTGATGACGAACATTTTGAAGCCGTAAAAAAAACAGATACAGTTAAAAATTATATACAGCTTGAGTCAGTCTATCAATTTGAATACGAAAATAGGAAGATGGCATATATGAAATATTCATTTATCATGGAAAAAATACCATTCCCTATTGTAGGTATGATGTCAGCGGAATTTTCTAATGGCCGCTATTATATAAGTACCCTGTTAAATCAGCAAGATGTATTTACAATACTTTCCAATTTGGAATCATCGGTTCTAAAACAATTGTTTGTTGGGGAAAGTGATGATAATGATATTAAGTACATTATTAAAAGAACACATCGAAACGGGCATTTTGACATGTTTTTGATGGGTCAAATTTATTCTGAATTAAATTCCAATGAAGCAATTGAAGCTAAAATAAAGGATAAGAGGTTAATTTTAGAAGGATCTGACTACTTGAATGCTACTCTTTCTTCCACGGCCAAAACCTCAAAGTATACAATACTAAATTCATTTGTCCTAAATCAGGCATTATTTTCGAAATATTTGAAGAAGAATAAAAGTGTAATAAATGATGAAAATGGCCTGAAGGCCTATGAAAAACAACCGGAAGCTCTTTTATTAAAAGATTCCCCTATAGACCTACTACATAAATTCGAGTTCGTATCTGGAGGTAAAACCTATTATATCATTAAATATTTAGATGGCAAGACAAAGGTAATTTTAATAAGCTACGATGGTGGTGAATTTTCGATAAACACCTCCTATCAATTTAGTTCTTGGGTCAACTTTTTCGGAAAGATCAAATCCGACACATTCATTTCAATTTTCAACAATAACACTCAGGATGCCAAACTTCAAGAAATCAATAACGCCTTTGCAAAAAACAGCGGTGGATTAAACCTCGACATGGTAGTAGATTACTTTGAACAGAACAGTTCAGATCTTACCAAATATTTAGACTATTAAGAGATTACTGCTGCTATTCAAAATTGCTCAATTTTAAGTAGCGTAAACCAACCTATTTTAAGTAATAGCTTATGAAAACCACAACCCTACTTATCATCCTGTTCCTTTGGAATGGTTCGTTCTGCGTTAAAGCGGAGACTGCCCCTAACTCTATAAATGTGGTTGAAAAACACAATCCCATTCCCAAAGATTCCCTAACATCGAAAGAAAAGGACACTACCAAAACGACTCTACCACTGCCCTTTCCCGGTCCTTCGGAAGTTGACTTGGAGCATTTACGGCAAATTGCCGCATTACAAGGTTCAGTTTTTAACATGAAGCCGAAAAACTCTCCCTCTCCTCTATCGGGGGACGGAAGTAGGACTTTGGACGTAGCCACAGGCAAGGCATTCCCCACGCTGGACAAAAAACTGACCCAAAACCAAAATTTCAACATTTCCTTTTCCAATCGTACGCCGGAATTCACTCCTGACTTCATCGAGGCCAACTTTTCCAAAAACCCAAAGGTAGACACCTTGATTTCTCAGGCCAAAAAGGCATTTGCCGCAGTAAAAGAACTGAAGAATTTTGTGGACATTATTACTGGCAAGGAGCTTTTGGAACTGCCAGTAGGACTTCATAAGCGCGACTCTACTTCAGGCAATAATGTGGAACTTGCCATTACCCAGGTAAAATTTTCGCCTAGGTATGCAGAGTTCAAAGCATGGGCTAAAATGATAATTCCTGTTAAGGGTCCCAATGGGGAATCTAGCAGAGAACTGTACTTCGGGGCCGAGGGTGTTAAACTCTCGCATGATGGTGCACTAATTGATGGAATGAAACTTGTCCTATTGGGAGACCAGGCCATTCCAATAAATGGAGACAACTGGCTGTTGACTCTAAAAGGAGATGTCAACCTAGAAACAGGGGGTTTTGCTGAGCAGTCGTATGTGGAATTTGATTGTGCAGGTTTAAAAGGTATTGGCTTGGAAGCCGAACTAAGAATTTCCCGAAATATACTTTTGCCCATCACGAGTGGTGGAAACTATGTATGCGGTGATAGTCCAGACAACAAATACTTAAAGGATAGTGATGCCGTAAACAATAAATGTTACGTCGGGGCTTCCTTTAGTGTAAAGGCCAACGGTTGGAACGATCTACTGGTGGAAGTTTCCTTGCCCAAATTTGAAGTAGTGGGATTAAAGGGCTGGGGGTTCAATTTAAAAAGTGCCGTATTGGACCTTAGCGACAGCCGAAATGCCCCGAATATAAAGTTCCCAAAAGATTATAGCGAGGTATTGATCCGTGGGGAACGACAGTTGTGGCGGGGATTCTACGCCAGGGAACTTAGTGTGATACTCCCAAAAGGAATAGAAAACACCAAAACCTCGGACAAACGGGTACAGTTCGGCGCACAGGACCTTATCTTGGATAGCCAAGGAGTTTCCGGCACCTTTTTCGGGGAGAATATTTTAAAGGTAGGCGAAGGATCGGCCGGAAAATGGGCATTTACCATCGAAGACCTCAGCATTTCCCTGTCAAGGAACTCCCTTACCGGCGGAAAAATCGGGGGGGATATTGCCTTGCCCATTTTCGAAAAACCAATGGACTACGCTGGCTATATTCAACAGGACGGATATGGTTTGGAAGTAGGCCTTAACAACACCTATAACACTCCCGTTTTTCTAGGGGAAATGCAATTGGAGCGCAACTCCAGCGTAGCCATCGACATATTGGATGGCAACGTATATCCGTCAGCGAACCTCTCCGGTCAACTCTCAATTGTAGGAAAGATAGGCCAAAAGGAAGGCGAGACAGTCACATCTGCAGAAGAGGCCGAAGAAAGTGGAAAAGGGTTTAGTTTTCCAGGAATTGAGTTCGAAAATCTTAAACTGGAAACCAAACCGGACGAAAAGCCGATCAGTGCCAAGAGTTTTGGCTTTAATGGAGAAATGAAACTGATGAATTTCCCTGCTTCCATCGAGGACCTAAAATTGGTTACTCCCGAAAATCAGTTAGGGCTTTCCTTTGATCTAAAAATAAATTTGGACGGTGAAGGATCCCATGCCACTACCAGCTTGGACATTCTGGGAAAATTGGAAGAAGGTGCCAAAATACAGGAATGGAAGTTTGATAGGGTAAAGGTAAACGGTATCGAAATCGATTACGAAAAAAGCGGAGTGGCCTTAAAAGGTGCTTTGGAAGTCATGGAGAGCCATAGTTGGTACGGGGACGGATTTAGGGGCAATGTTACTGCTACAATCAAAAGTATCGATGTAAAGGTAGAGGGAAAAGCAATTTTCGGGGCAAAGGACTTTCGATACTGGAACGTGGACGTATGGTCCCAAAATGATGACAAGAGCGATTCTAAATTCCTGATAAATTCAATTGTGGGAGGGATTTCCTACCACATGAAAAAAAGTCGGGGAAACGGGGATGGTTTCACCCCTTCCTCGGCAGTGTACATTCCGAATTTGGATTATGGACTTGGTGTTCGTGCCGGGGTAAACATCAGCACCAAAAATGCGGACACCTTTAGCGGCAAGGCCTATCTGGAAATGGAATTTAACGGTCACGGTGGTCTCAATAGAGTTGGTTTCACCGGTGAGGGAGCTTTTATGGGGGACAACACCAGTGGCGGTTTGGACCCATCCGACTTCGGAGCTCTTAACAAAACCTTCGAAAAGGTAAATGATTTCTATGAAAAAAATAAGGATAAGGCCGACAAACTCTCAAAATATGGTAATTTTTTAAGCTTTTCCAAAGAAGCGATTCCCATTCACGAAGTAGCTACCTCTGGCAGAATAGGAGCTTTTGTGGGAATCGAAAAGGATTTTGCAAATAGGACCTTCGATGGGGAATTTGAGCTTTACATGGATTTGGAAGGTGTTAAAGGTGGCGGCGAGAATAACTTGGCCGGATACGCCAAGATGCATACTGGGCCGGACGATTGGTATATCTATATAGGTACGCCCCAAAAGAGGATTGAACTCTTATTCCAAGTGGGCGTTCAACTGCGTGTTGGAGGATATTTTATGACTGGCACCCAGTTACCTTCCCAATTAGACCCCCATCCGTTGGTGGTTAAAATTCTTGGTGATGACATGCTCAACGGCAACCGAAAGGAAAATCAATTAGAATCCGGGAAGGGTTTTGCCTTTGGACTAAACTTCGGTTATGGATATAGTTTTGACTATCTTATTTTTTATGCTTATGTAGAACTTGGTGCTGGCTTTGATGTCATGCACGCGTATTACCCCAATGCGAAATGTGTAGGACGTACCGGCCCAGTCGGCAACAACGGATGGTATTCCATGGGTCAGGTATATGCCTATCTGTATGGAGAATTCGGGGTAAAGGTAGATTTGGCATTTGTCAAAGGCAATTTTCCCATTGCTGAGGCAGGGGTGGCCGCCATGCTTAGGGGCCAATTCCCCAATCCCGTTTATTTCCAAGGCTATGTGGGCATGTACTATAAAATTTTGGGTGGATTGGTCTCCGGAAGGATGCGACTAAAAGTGGAGATGGGCGAGGAATGTAAACTGGAAAATATCTCCAATACGATAGGCGTACCTATGATATCCGATATTACACCTCATGACAAAAGTGATGATATTTCCGTATTTGCTGCACCGCAAGCGGTTTTTAACTATGCCGCCAATTCCGATTTTACGGTGGAACTTGAAGATGGTATCAAAACTTTCAAACTACAATTAAAAAGTTTTAAGGTTACGTCCGACGGGCAGGAGATTAAAGGCACATTGGAATGGAACGACACCAATGATGCGGTAACCTTTAGACCAACAGAAACACTTCCATCGAAAAAGGAGGTAAAAGTAGCGGTCGAGGTGAGTTTTGATGAGAAAGTGGGCAGTTCCTACCAGACCGTTATCACGGATGGAAAACCAGCCACGGAGAAATTGGAAATCACCTTCGTTACGGACAAGGCGCCGGACCACATTCCATTGGAAAATATAGCGTATATGTATCCCGTTTTGGATCAGAAAAGCTTCTATCCCAAGGAATACAAAAAAGGCTATATAAAACTGATAACCGAACAAAACTACCTTTTTGACAGTGGATACGAAATGCGGGCCGAATTTTCTTCCATCGCTAGTGGTAAAGGAGAACGGGTCCACCTGACCTACGATAGGTCCAAGTCGACCGTCCTTTATGACTTGCCAGATATGGATCTAAACACTTCATATCGTTTAAACCTTTTGGCATTTCCCCCAGGAGCGGACATCCAGACGAAAATTATTGTCGAAAACACGGAAGTATTGACAGATGCCGAAGCTGGAGACACCAATTGGTTCAATACAGATTCTGGAAGTCAGGAAACCAAGAGCATCTCAGGGAGTGCCGTGGTTGCCAACAAAAAGGCAGCAGGGGTTCTCATTTCCAACAGTGCTCCAAAATCTATCTTGGAATACAGGTTCAAGACCAGTAGCCATGACTCATTCAAGGAAAAAGTAAATGATCTTAACGTTACCAACAATCTAACCAATTATATCTATGCCGATGTGCATTCACTCTCCCTTAAAGTTTCGGATTACGAGTACTTGGAAGAATTGGAGGTATTGGGCGGAAAATATACAGGATCAAAGCCATTGGTATATGCCCAGGCAGTATTGAACGATTCGTATTACAAAAAGAAAATATTTCCCATGTTGTATGAAAATTACCCGTTAGACGGGAACATTAGGGTAGATAGGGAGGAAGAAGTGTTGGGCGTGCCACCCATCCGTTCATTTTATATTGGCAACGAATACTTGGAGAATCTGAAAAACAATCCGCACTCGTCTTGGGTCAAGAACAGGATTCCGTTTGTTTACAATTTGCCCTTTCAATATAAGTTGGACATGGTGTATTTAAGAAACAAGATTGTGAACAGATATGGTAATTCTGAAGGTAATAAAGAATTGTTTGACAAATACAGATATCTGATGGAATTACCTTTTCCACCATTACCCTTGGGAACCTTTAAAGCCAAGCTAATTTATAGAACACCAGGTGACATATATGAAAAAGGATATGAAATAAAGTTTAAAAATGATTGATGAAAAAGTTTATCATTTTAAATGTTTGGAGTTTATGGTTAATTAATGCAGGCGTCAATCCCCCCCTCCCGACAACAATTGGGAGAAGGTGCCGCATTAAGG
>JBLWZN010000084.1:0-8806 GCA_048266425.1 Sediminicola sp. | reverse complement strand
AAATCAAGTTCACAAGAATAGTTTGAATTAAAAAACAAAAGATTTAGAATTAATGAAAACAATATCAAAGTTTTATGTCCTTATTGCAGGGACGTTTCTAGTATCCTCGTGTGAGGAGCTATTGGAAGTTCCCGATATTTCAGGGGAACACGTCCAGATTCTGGCACCAAAGGAGGGCACGATTGTCGATCAGAATTTTGTAAACTTCACATGGAACGGAGTAACGTACGCCGATGCCTATCTCGTACAGGTTGCGGCGCCAGACTTTGAAAATGCCTCCCAAATAGTTTTGGATACACTAATTGTACGAGATAGTACTTTTGTGGGAACCAAAGCCTTTAAACTATTGCCCAATGGAGAATATCAATGGCAGGTCAAGGCACTTAACAGTGCGTATGAAACAACTTTCTCCGTGAGCACCTTTCGTGTGGAGGGAGGAGAAGAGCAAATAATACCATCCCCATGAAAAAGAACAGGAGGACATATCTTCTTTTGACCGCCGTTCTGGTAATCTGGGGAATCCTCGGTTTTAAGATCGTAAATACCATAGGGCCGGACACCTCAGGTCCACAATCCATAATAACATTGGAAAAATTCGTCCCCCCACATTCCATAATGAAGGATACCTTTAGCATTGTGGCGGATTACCGAGATCCATTTTTGGGAACATTACCAAAAAGGGAACAACCTGCCAAACCCAACCCCAAACTTCCTAAAAAAGACAAGTTACCAGAGAAGAATATCTCATATACCGGATTTGTCACCGAAAGCACCTCCGGAAAGAAGGTTTTTTTCATATCGATAGATGGCAAGCAATTAATGATGTCGCTTACCGAGGTCCAAAATGGCGTAAAGCTTGTTTCGGGAAATAAAAGTAAGATCAAGGTACAATACCAAGGACATTTAAAAACCATTTCCCTTGCAGAATGAAAGGAAACCAGAAAATAAAGGCAGGGGCCCTACAATTTGTCCTTTTCATCGGGGCCATAATAGCCGTTATGTTAATGGTATTTTTATTGATATCCTATACCCATGATATCTTTGATAAAAAGACGGATCTTACCACGGAAATTGTCCAGGCAACAGAATATGGGATTCGATATGCCTTTGAAAAGGACTTGTCAATCGGTGATTCCATAAAAGTATCGCCTGCAAGCAACACCAATATATCCGTTGTCGTAAAAAGGAACTTTTGGGGTGTTTTTGAGCTATGGACCTCCACGGCCAAGCATAAGACCATTGAATTCTCCAAGATTGCCTTGACAGGTAAAGGGAGAGGGGGAGAAATGGAAGCATTGTTTTTAAGGGATCGGCAACGGCCTTTAATTATTGCCGGAGCGGCGAAAATTACCGGGGATGCTTTTTTGCCCGAACCAGGAATTAGAATGGGCAATATTTCGGGCAATTCCTATATTAATGATCTATTGGTATATGGGAAACAAAAGAAGAGCAATGACATCCTTCCTAGATTAAGTCCCGATCTGCTTGTGCAGGTCGCTAGGTACACCAATATGGATTTCCCTCAATTTGATAATCTGATAGAAACAGGGCGTAATGTAGACCTTAAAAATTCCTTCTATTCCTCCACCAAATTTATTGGCGGAAACACAATCGACCTAGAAGGGGTATCGTTGACCGGTAATTTTGTGATATATGCAAATGAAAAAATTATTGTAAGGATCACCTCTAGATTGAGGGATGTGCTTTTGATAGCCCCTGAAATTGTTGTTGACGATGGAGTCCAAGGCTATTTTCAGGGAATCGCCAAAAAAGCGATCAAAATAGGCAAAAATTGTAGGCTTGCATACCCGACCGCTCTTGTAGTGCAAAATAACGATATACAAAGTAGTAAGGATAGGAATGGGAAAGAACTTGGCATCTATGTCGATTCGGGAACCAAAATAGATGGTATATTGCTTTATCTAGAGGATTCTGATACTCAATATTATGACCCCCAGATCAAAATTGCGGCAAATGCTTTGCTTCTGGGAGAAGTCTATTGTAGCAAAAATCTGGAACTTATAGGGACGGTCATGGGGAATGTGACCACGGATGCTTTTATTGCCCTGCAAAACGGTAGTATATACCAGAATCATTTGTACAATGGAAAAATAAACGCTTCAGGACTAAATACGCGATATGTCGGACTTCTTACCCAAGATAAAGGAACAGAAAAAGTCATGAAATGGATGTATTGAAAAGGATATCGTCATCAACCTTAATGGAAACCTTGGTGGCCACGGTACTGATCGTCATAATTTTTATGATAACCAGTATGCTGCTGAATTCCATTTTCGTCAATAGTACTAAGCGAAGTAACAATGATATTGGCACAAGAATTAAGCAATTACAGTACCAGTTTAGTAATGGAAAGATTAGCGTTCCGTACAATGAAGAAGTGGGTGAATGGGAAATAGCCGTATTTCGAGAAAAAGAACAAGGATTGGAACATATAGTTTTTAAAGCCACCAATATAACAAGCCAAAAATCTTTGGAACAAACCATTTTGAGTGAAAAATAATTTGAAGAAAATAAAGGCCTTTACCCTGAATGAAATGATAGTGGTACTTCTCATTACGACGATTGTCGTTGGAATGGCATTTTCGGTACTCCATTTGGTACAAAGGCAGATGGATGGGATACGTTCGAACTATGTAAACAATACGGAACTCAATCTATTGAAGCGATCACTGTGGATAGACTTTAATAGATATGACCATATCCAGTACCATGGAGGGAACGGGCAATTGGACTTTATAAACGAAATGGGGAGCACAACCTATCAATTTGATGAAGGCATGGTAATCAAGGCAAGGGATACGTTCCATTTGGAATTTGATAGGGGGGAGTTCTATTTTCAGTACAATGAACTTTTTGAGGGAGAGGTCGATGCCATTTATCTGCAGACTGGACCAAAATATGGGGGACAAGGATTGTTCGTTTATAAAACCAATTCAGCGGCAACATATATCAACCAATAGCCATGGGATTTAAACTGGAACATACGGCGATCAGGGAAACCAAGCCCGCCCAAAAGGGAGATGGGCTCTCTAATATCCTGCAAAAGGAAATAACCTTGTTCGGCACCTTTTTCAATGCCAAAAGAAAAGAGGACTTTTATACGGAACTGAGCGTACTGCTGAAGGCCGGAATCAATCTTAGGGATGGCTTGGCCCTGCTAGCGGAAAACCAACAGAAAGAAAAGCTACGTTCCTTTTACCAAGACATGGAAAGAGAATTGGTCTTAGGAAACAGTTTTTACCGGATCCTTCGTGGAAAAAAGGAGTTTACTGAGTATGAATATTATTCCATAAAAATAGGGGAGGAGACAGGAAACCTGGTCAGGATAACCGAGGAGCTCGGCAAGTTTTACGCAAGAAAGAACGAGCAGAGACGGAGCCTAGTAAACGCACTGACCTATCCCATGATTATTTTAACGACTGCCATATTGGTCGTAGTCTTTATGTTAAGAATGGTGGTGCCGATGTTCGAGGATATTTTCAGGCAGAACAAGGTGGATCTGCCAGGTATCACAATAATGATAATCAATGTCTCCAATTTCATCAAGGATTATGGATGGATGGTTTTGTTGGGCATTTTATTGTTGATCGTTCTACGGAAGACCTTCTCCAAGAAAATGTGGTTTAAGAAAAACAAGGATTATTTCCTGCTTAAATTACCCTATGTTGGCCCGTTTATCCGAACAGTCTATCTGGCTCAATTTACCCAAGCGGTCGCCTTGTTGACCTCTTCCAAGGTACCCTTGCTGAACAGTATCCAAATGGTAAAGAAAATGATGGATTTCTATCCGCTGCAGGAAGCATTGTCCCAAGTGGAAAAGGATGTGCTAAAAGGAAGGAGTTTAAATGAAAGCCTTAAGGGCATCAAGATATTCGACAATAAAATGGTCTCCCTGGTAAAGGTTGCCGAAGAGACCAACCAGACCGAATTCATTTTTGAACGGCTCAACGAACAGTACACTATTGAAGTACAGCAAAAATCAAAAATGTTGTCCACCTTACTGGAGCCGTTGATAATACTTATGGTAGGTATATTTGTTGGGGTAATCCTGGTATCCATGTATTTACCTATGTTCAAGCTGAGTACGGTGCTGGGGTAGGATACTTATTGAATATTATTTGTATTATTTTTGTGTTGATTGTATTTTCATAAAATTTGAGAAAGAAGGATATCAAGGCAATAGTCACCTATTCAGTTACCTGATTCTTGATAATTTAGGAAATAAATTGATATTTAAAAGGTTAATTAGATCTCAGTTAAATCTGACACAACACCCCTATGCTCACCTTACTTAGGAAAGGCACAATGAAAATTATTACTGTACGAATCGTTGTGTCAAAGAGTTTTTAAAGGAAGAAAAGAGCATTGAGGATATACCTATTAAAAAATTTAACTACAGGTTTATCGTTGATTTTGAACAATATCTAAGAAGGTATAAAAAGATCACACGAAATAGTTATGCCAATAACAGTGCTATGAAGCACATGGAACGCCTTAAAAAGATGGCGAGATTGGCCGTTAAACTGGAATGGCTTGCAAAGGAACTATTTATAAATTTCAAATTACGGTTTGAAAAACCGAACGCCACTTTTTAACGGATCGGGAACTACAACTCATCGAAGAAACTACTTTTAAAGTTTGAAGTACCCAACATATTAAGGACTTGTTGGTTTTTGGCTGTTAAACCGGACTGTCCCCCATTGATGTACAAGAATTAAAGGCGGACCATTTGGTTAAGGGTATAGAAGGTAATGGTTGGCTTTACACCAAGAGAACCAAGACCGATGAACCTTTAAAAATCCCTTTATTGCCAAAAGCCAAAGAAATTTTAGATAATTATAAGGATGATCAGGAAGTATTGAAAAACGGCAGATTGCTTCCCATTTACAGTAATCAGATGATGAACAGGAAATTAAAGGAAATTGCCACAGCACGTGGTATTTGTAAGAAGATAACTTTTCATGTGGCACGCCATACCTTTGCCAAGCCGATTACACTATCCAATGGAGTACCGATAGAGACCGTTTCCAAGCTTTTGGGGCATACCAAACTTAAATCTATGCCAGGGTAATTGAAAAGAAGGTGGGTGAGGATATGCAGAATTTGATGACGACGATACAACTCAAAAGAAAAAAACCAGAAAATTCAAAAGTTGCTTTTTAAAACTTTCAATTTTGGCGAGGGTAGATTTTATTTTGAGCTAGTCCTACTTTTAACAGTGCAATTAGTGCCTATCCATGGCTTGAACGATTCTGGAGTTTAAGGTACTTCGAATATTGTCATGGTACATTATTTTGTGCTATTTACCTCCCTGAGTTAGAGTTTAATTATAGAGGTTATTATAATCTAAAATTTTAGTATATTCTTTATTTTTAAGATTATTAATATTACTAATTTTTACATCATTGTATGCCAGGACCTAGAGATTATAAACCCTCAGAGGTAAAAAGACTTTACGCTTTATCAAATAATGAGTGCTTTAAACCTGGTTGTAATAGAAAATTAATTGCTGAAGATGGTTTTACCGTGGTTGGAAAGATTTGCCATATTGAAGCTGCTAGAAAGGGAGGGCCAAGATTTAACGATGATATGAGTCTTGGTAGTTCTTTTTTCCTTGCATACCTAAAGTTACGATCGATCATCGGATCGGCAATGATCAGACCCGACTTTTTTTACTAACTTGTGCAACAGGCACACCGTGTATAATCTATGGCTGGGTTCGTGCCAATTTGGAAAGTCCTGCGGATTTACCAAAGGCAATTTACCGTTTGGAAAGTCCGTGAATATTTAACGCCATTGCTCATACATATAAAAGTTAGCCACTATATCAACCGTCCTTCAATGAAAGAGACCAAACTGATTGAGTTGGATTACTCAAAAAGATTAAATCAAATATTGGATGAAGCTTGGAGAATTTTCAAGGCACAATTCATCAACAAAAGACACGAAATAAATAAAGAAGCTCCCTTTCAACTTCATTTAGCCCAAATAATACAAAATGTCGGGAGTTTATATTCGATTTGCAAAAAGGACCTTTTCAAAGTTGACTTGGAAAAAAAGATTGACCTGGTTAAGGGAAAATCTAAATATTTGGACATTACTTGCGAATTTGTGGAGACAATAAAATGTGCAATAGAACTGAAATTTAAAACCGAGAAACAAGGTGCTCAAGACCATGGGAGAATAGATGCCTTTGTGGACATAGAGGCATTAGAAATTGTTACGGAAAGCATGTATAATTTCGGAAAATTCTATATGATAACGGATAGCAAAGCTTATATCAATCCATCAAAAAGGGGAGTTGGAACTGTATTCGGGATACATAACGGGAGTTTGACCGAAAAAAACCGAGAATTTTGGTTTGACAGCAAAGGGAGAGAACACTTACGGATTAGTTTGCGGAACTCCTACCATTTTGAATGGGAGCAAATTGGGGAGTGGTATTTTCTTGATTTGACGATTGAAAAATAAACTCATGAACGCATAAATACGGTGGCTAATAGTTAAGTACAATAAAAGCAAGTTAGTGCTACACCAAGAGGTTCAGGCGTATTTGCGAGATCACCACATCTTTCTTAGGCATTTAGAAAAACAAGGTAAAAATAAAATGCAAAAGATATGGCTTGTGCTTGTCTGAAAAGCCATCACTTATCACCTATCCTACTTTTCTTTTACAAACCGTTATGCCCGACACACACACATACCACTAACTAAAATTTGAACTAGAAATGACCATTTTCACTTTAAAAGAACTCAAAAAAGCATCTGTCGTTCAAAAACTTCTCAAAAGGACCCCGAAAGAAAATGCAATAATAGAAATCAACAACTTGCTTGCGGACAATCAAGATGATTTATCAAAAATTAAACTTGAAGATATTGAGCAAATCACAAAAAAGTACAAAGTCAATCTTGATAAAAAGTTCAAGGAATTCAGATTGGATCTGTTTCAAAAATATTTAGAGCATTGCCTAGCCGACCATAAATTAGACAACGAGGAAGTCGAATCTTTTATGCATTTAAGTAAATTATTGTTTCTGACTGACTCGGAAATTCGGCAAGTTTTACGGGCAAAAACGCAATGGATTTTCAACGAAGAAGTTAAAAAATCCGTTGCGGACGGAAAACTGGACGAGAACGAAAAGGAAAACCTTGAAAGATTAAAGAAAAACCTTCTTATTTCTAATGAAACAGCAGATTCGATTCTGGAAAAGGAATCCAAGGCAATTTTAACAAAATTCATTGATGGAGCGATTTCGGACGAGCGTTTAAGCGATAAAGAAGAAAGCCGAATAAATGAAATTGCCCAGAATCTTAATATTGAAATTAACCACAGCGACAAAACCCGAGCTCAATTAGATAAATTCAAGCTGTACTGGCAAATTGAGAACGGAGATATTCCGACCTTAATATCGCCAATAAACATCCAAAAATCAGAAAATCTTCATTTTCAAACCCAAGTAAAGTGGCTCGAACAAAGAACGATAACAAAACGAATAGATTATGGAGGGCCGACAGCGAGAATCAGGCTTGCAAAAGGAGTTTATTATCGAATCGGGAGCATCCAAGCAAAACGAGTTACCGAAGATGTTTGGAAAACTATTGATATGGGAACACTTTATTTGACTAACAAGCGATTAATCTTTATGGGCAATAAAGGAAATAAAACCATTCGTATTGATAAAGTTTTGGATTTCAAGCCATTCAAGGACGGAGTGGATTTACAAAAAGAAACTGGAAAAAGTCCCTTTCTAGAGTTCGAACGGAATGTGGACATTTTCTTTATGATGTTAGCTAAGCTAATGAACGGGCAATAATTACTGCCCACCCACAATGGCTAATAGCAAATAGTGTTGAAAGTCCCTAATTTAAAAGCTAGGGCATGTTTGCAAACAACGCCCAATTTTACTTTGGCTCTTGGAATATAAAAATAAGAACAAAATGCAAAAGCTTTGGCTACGATACTGCTGGAAAGGTTACAGCCTTTCTCAGGCCTTACTTGCCAGAGCCGAGCCCTTAACGAACAGGTGGAAAAACCAAGCACCATCAACCCAATGATAAAAATTGATTACAACGGCAACAGACAAATAATGGAGTCTTTTTATGACCATTTGGGACTGGCAGAGGAATTTGAGAAAGATAATATTTATTTGGAGCGCGCTTTTAACGAAATAAGAGACCTTTGGATTGCAAACTTCAATAAGATTGACAAAGTAAATTATTTGTTGATAGCAGAATCTCCACTTTGGGGGCATAAGAAAAAATATATTTATAATCCCGAAACAAATAATACGCAGTTTTTTTATAGGAGTGATTTGGGAGAGATTCTCAACTTTGATATATCGGACAAGAAAAAATTTATTGAAGTTTGCAATGAAATCGGATTGTTAATTGTGGACATTTCCCCGTTTCCTTTAAACATAAAAGACACTAAGATCAATTATGCGAAAAACGAAAACGGAAGTGTAAAACTGTCCAAGGATAAATATAGGAAATTAGTTAGTTTGACGATACCAACTTTTTTTGAGAGGAAAATAAAGTTGGTCGGACATAAACGGTCTTCGGATATAAATGTTTTCTTCCGATATACAAGAGTGAAAAATGCTTTTCAGGACTTGATTTCCGAAGTGCTGATTGAAAATGGATTAATAAAAAAGCAAGAAGATATTAGTGACATTGCTCAAAGAGGCGGAGGAATCGATAGAATTAAATTCAGTAATATTATAAATGTAAAATGAAAACCCGAACCGCTAATAATGGCATATTATAGCGATACCCATCAAAATTT
>JBLWZN010000083.1:0-9255 GCA_048266425.1 Sediminicola sp. | reverse complement strand
GATGTCACAATCGTCGGGATGGGCACCGAAGACGATTACGTTGATTTTTTCAGCTTGGGAAAAGCCCACGAGGCTAAATAAAAGGAAGTAAAGGTAAAGGAGTGGTTTTTTCATACGTTTAAATTTTTGTAATTATCCGATAACAAATTGATTAAAAAGCCCGCCTGAATGACAAGTCGGGCAGGTTGAGAACGTATGTAACCGCTACGCTCCCGCCCGAACGTACCGTTAGGTACGGGCGGGCTCCCATTTACTTAATTAGGGCTTTTGCGCGCATTCCAAATGAATTCACCCCAATAGGGGAATTTAGTAAATTTTTGGCATTTATGGTAGATCATTTGGGAGAAAGCGTCAAAAGACCCCTCCCCCAAGGGGATGGGACTTGGGTCTGTGCCGTTATGAAATTATTTGGGAGGAGGTTTGAGCCAAATGTCACATTCCCAAAAAATTCATATTCGTCCCTGTCTTCAACGATCACTGGGCATATGGCACTTCCCAAGCTTCTAGGATTTTCTACCAATTTTTATTTCTCAAGTATCGACTTATCACTTTTTATCTCTTCCGTATAAAAGTTGGATAAAAATGAATCAATGTCTTATATCGATCTGAGAGTACATGAAAATCTATAATATTAAACCTGTTGTTTGTAAAGAATTTAATAAGAGTGTAGTATTGGGAAGTAAGATAGTTTAAGCCCATACTAGAAATTTACAGCATTAAGACCTAATAAACATTTGGTCGAATTTTAGGATCAAGATGTCATACTCCTGTATTGCGTCTGGGCCAATATTATCATATTTTATTTCTTCAACCATAATTTTTCTTTAGGTAAATCAATATTTTAAGCAGTACATTTTTGCCTCTAATTTTGAAGGTATAGCCAATTTTAAACCTTTCAAATTCACTTTTCCCATTGGGACCTCCAAAACTGAAATGTTTATTATTAAAAATGAAGTAACAGACCGTTTAGTTGGTTTTATGTTGCTGTACAACTTCCTTACAAAAGCATATTTTGCCTATATATTCCGCTGAAAGGTTAGATATAATCGACTAAAGATCGATTAGGGCGTTTATTTTTTCTTCATTTGGAAATACAGAAACAGACCGTTAAGTCTGTTTTAAGTTGCTGAATTACTCCCTTACATAAGGACATTCTGCCTTTAAATCTTGCTAAAAGGACAGATATAAGCGATTGAAACTGCTTTTTATTTTTTGATAACACGTGGCCCGAAAACCACAACGGCCCCTACGATATAAAGGTGCAGTTCGAGGTCGTCACGGGAACTGTGGAGGAGGTCGACATTTCCATGGAGGGGCTGATCATGAACGCAGATGCCGGTTTTGATTCCGAGGATTTAAGGAAACTATGCTGGCTAAAAGGCATCAATGCCAACATCTGTTTCAACAAAAAGGAGCAGGAACCGCGACAGGGACGAATATTTCGACAATGATCTGTACGATCTAAGGTATGCCATAGAGCGCAACAACGCATGGGGGGACAGTTACCGTTCCTTTGTTTAACCGGTTTGACTCGACAACCGAAAGCTGGAAGAGCTTAAACTATTTCGTTTTCATCGTGAAAGCCTGAAAAAGTTCAAAAAAGAAAAACAAGAAAAAGGCTTTTTACGGATAGATACTCCAAAAACTTTGCGGAACCCAACGATGGAGATTAAAATTTAGGTAATTTTATAACTGGAATTCATCAGCTTAAAATTGGCTAAATATTTGTAAATCAGATAAGAAATTGTATCCGATTTTCCACTAATTTCATTTAATAAACTTAGCTTTTTTAAATCGGGCCCAGGTTAAAGGCAATTTCCATTATGTTTCTTTGGATTTAAAAGTGCAACGTGGCTAAAATCAAGATAAAATTTAATAGAACCACCAATTATTCCAGCATAAATTTGACACTAATAAAATTTGCCCGTCTCATTATACTGACGTCCTTGTTAATTTCTTCGATCCTTTCAATGGCTCAGGATACGGAACCAAGAAGATGGACCAACTTGCCCTTAGGTGTTAAGGTGGTGGGGGTTGGGTATGGCTATACTTTTGGGAATATCCTATTTGATCCCGTTTTGGAAACCGAGGATGTGACGATAACCGCACATACTTTGGTGGCCTCCTATGTTCAACCCTTTCGATTGGGCAAAAAATTTGCAAGGTTGGATGTATTTATTCCTTTTAGCAATGCGCGTTGGGAAGGATTATTGCAAGGAGAACCCACAAGCATTGTGCGAACAGGTTTGTTGGACCCCAGGATTCGACTTTCCTACCACGTCTTGGGACCTAAAGCACTTGATCCACAACAATTAAAGGAATATTTAAAAGAACATAGAGTGTATACCACTTTGGGGGTTTCCCTAGCCATTAGTGGGCCTTTGGGTCAATATTCCGATGAGAAGCTAATTAATTTGGGTATAAATCAATTTGTTTTTAGACCTCAGATAGGAGTGGCGCATAATTGGGGGTCATGGTCTATAGAACTTGACTTGTCTGCCTATATTTACACTAAAAATTATAATTTTTTTAATGATGGTTCTAAAGATCAGAATCCTCTCTTTGCTTCGCAAGCCCATCTTGTAAAGCGCTTTAATTCCGGTTTGTGGGCTTCGATTGGGACAGCCTACGGTTTAGGAGGGGCTTCCCGTGTAAACCGACTTTCCAAGGATGATGAAAGAGCAAACTTATTGAGTTCGGCTGCTATCGGACTGCCCATAGGAAAACTACAAAGTGCCAAATTGGCTTATATTCATACACAAACTCTTACGGACATCGGTTCTAATACGAATAACCTTGTGTTGGGCTGGTCCATAGTTTTTCCATAAAACCTTCTGTTTCATTAAGAAATTAAACTTTTGGGAGCTTTTTTCTAATTTGGGCACTTCATTCGGCATAATCCGCTCGGAAAGGAGAAATATAAATAAGATTAAGGAAAATGCTTTTTCTTTAGATAGATTGAACTCGTCTTGAGTTTTTGCTTGGAATATAGTGTTTTGGCTTCTGTCCAAGATGAACCTAATAGGCATATAGGAGCGGAAAATGGCCTTCCAACTTTGATTTGTGTGTTCTCCTTGTCAATCATAAATGAGTCAAGGGGCTTAAAAGTCTATTTGGGTTGACTTTTGTCCAAGAATTTTTCAATCAGTGGCACAACAAAATCTCGCTCTTTTGTGTCGGGCTTTAGGGTTGTAATTTCTCCGATATACTCCCCGTGTCCCCCTGGGATTATTGCCAATTGGGAGTTGGTAATTAGCCGGTGCATTTCAATAGCGTGTTCTGGAGTAATTACATCCTTGTCGCCAATGATAATTAAAGTCGGTACTTTTATGGATTTGATCTGTTCATCTGGTATATCCTTAAAGTCGACCATTCTTTTCGCATCCTTGTCGTGCATTACTTGTAAACCGTTTGGATCCGATGCAACCATTTTATAGGCTTCCTTTAACTGTTCGGGCATATTTTCCAATTTGGCGCCGTTCATAAAATTCCAGAACCATTGGGGAACGCCATTACGCTTGGCAAGGGCAGAGCCTAAAATTATTTTGTCAACTACATTTGGGTAACGAATAGCGATTTGTAACGTTGTCGTTCCACCATTGCTGAAACCAAGGAAGTCCGCTTTTTTAATTTTAATGTTCGTGAGAAGCGAGGCAATATCGTCTGCATCTTGTTCAAATGAAACGGGTTTATTTCTGTCGCTCGTTCTTCCATGAGCCTGCAGTTCAACCGCTATAACTTTTCTGCTTTTTGCAAATAAGGGAATCACTTTTTCAAAATTCGATTGAATAGTTGAACCCCCACCGTGAATCAGAACTAGAGGTTTGCCCTGTCCATAAATTTCGTAATACATTCTTATTCCGTTTACGGCAGAATAACCACTTATGAATTCCATGGGATTTATAATTTTTTTATTTGTAGGATATAGGTCATTTTTCAAATTGCGGCCCTGGGGTACGCATATAAAGTTATTTCTTTAAAACAATCAACACCGTAGTACCCAAGTTTAGTAAAGTTAAAATAGAGGATTGTAATGAATTCGCTTTTTATCGCAGCTTCCATTTTTGTACTATCTCCGCGTTAAAACCATCCTTCTCCTTAGGGTTTGGATGTCCTGCCCCGGTTTCTATTAAATCGTATAAGCTTTTCTTAATGTAATTGCCCCAAGCATCTTCACAAACAGGATAGCATTCATATTCTGGAACAAGGCCTTTATGGGTAAATTTTATGCTGGTTTTATGATTTGCTTCAGAAATCATAAATATCAATTTGGTATTTATCCACTCGTTTTTGTCTTTTGTAAAACTGAATTGATTGTCCAGCACTAAATAGACCAGCTTCCTATTCGGGATCATTTCAATCAGTTTGATCTTGCACAAATGCACATCTTTGTAATGGTAGAAAAACGCTTCATTAAGTTTGTCCGTTGGGCCTTCTATATCCTCTGACCACCAAGCGCGGAAATTTTTGATGGCGTTGAACGCGGTTTCCAATGATTGGTCTACCATAATGGTAGCCGTATAATTTTGATCGCTCATGATTGATAAAAGTTTTGCAGTTATGGGTTGTATTTGATCGCTCAGTGACCAGGCAAGATAAGACACGAAAATCATAATTTCATTACCTGCTTGATTTACAATTTTCTATCTTTTGAAATTCCTATCACCGATACATTTATATTTCCTACCAATTGGGAACGCAATTCTTCATATTTCGAAAGGTCTTGTTTGGAACCTTTGGTATCTCCCAAACTACTTTTTATTTCTGACCGTTTTAAATACGCTGCTGAATTGTATTTATTTTCACTTATTTCTTTGTCGCAAAATTGCAAGGCCCGATCAAAATCCTTTTGTTCTTGATATTTGGCAGCTTCCTTTAAATACTCTAATGGCGATTCATTTAGGTATATAGAGTACTTGTATGCAATTAAATATTTATGGCTAATGGGCCTATCAAACAAAATTGTCGGATTCCATAAACTATCTGTAGATATGAAATTCATAATGGAGGTTTGGGCAAGCTCTTCGTTAGGATACTCAATTGGGATTATATTTTCGAGGGTGCCATTTTTTGTTATCGTAAATGATAATAGAACATAACCTTGGGCCCCACTTGCAATTGATTTCTTCGGAAAGTTTAAGTTCTTTAACAAGTAATTTTCCAGTTTGCCTTTCTTAAAACTTGCTTTTCTATCAAATGCAATGAAATCTCCATTTGCTCTTATAGTGTCCTGTGAAAAAGCGGTAACTCCCATGAGAAGGAATATTCCAAATATTAGCCTGATTTTCATCTGTTCAATTTTTTTAATGCCCATTTTATCTATTCAAAATTATGCCGGGTATTTCAAAATTGGTTGGAGGTTGGCACCAATGGTCCATCGATTTGGGATGTTGGTAAACAAAAGCATTAAATGTACGGTAAAATTTGTGATCCTAAATCCGTTTTTGGTAGGAGGGGTTGGCCAAGCAATTGGAGACTCTCAATTAATAATGCCACCTTTTTTCATCCAGAGAAACAGTGGTTGCATCCATTCGTCTGTAGGCTGGTCCAACACAAAGCCATGATTGCCACTTGGGTAAAGATGCATTTCTACGGGAACTTTGTTTTGGATCAAAGCCTGATAAAAGTGGATGCTATTTTCAACCGAAACCACGGTATCATCCCCAGCATGCGTAATCCAAGTGGGCGGGGTGTCGGAGCTAACATGCAACTCATTGGAAAACAGCTGTATGTTTTCTTTTGAAGCGGGTTCTCCGAGTAGATTTTTACGGGACCCATTGTGAGTCAAATCGTCCTGCATACTGATAACCGGATACACCAAAACCATAAAACTTGGCCTCAAATTGATATTTTCATCATTGGCAATATAGGATTTATCGTAATGTGTGCCTGCAGTGGAGGCTAAATGTCCTCCAGCCGAAAACCCCATAATTCCTATTTTCGTTGTATCCAATTGCCATTCTTTGGCGTGTTGGCGCACTATTTTAATTGCCTGTTGTGCGTCTTGCAATGGGCCTATTGTTTTATCTACCATGATCAAATCATTTGGCAAACGGTATTTTAGGATAAAGGCAGAAATGCCTTTGCGGGAAAGGGCCTCGGCAATAATCGTTCCCTCCTTTAGGTAGCTTTCTCCAGAATAGCCGCCACCGGGACAAATAATTACCGCCGCTCCTGTGGCAATTCCCTGTTTTGGAAGATATAGGGTCAAGGTTGGCTTTGAAACATCTTTGATCCAGGTAACGCTTCCGTCTTTTACGGTACGTATTTCCTTCAAAGGATAGGGTTTACTGTTGGGAATTGATGTTGGGTAAAGATCAATAATTTGCTGTGCTCCCAAGGGATTGGAAATGGCCAGGGTTAGAAATAGAATCAATTGTTTCATGGATCTTGGTTTATTTTCACTTTGCTCCTTTGTTCAAAGTCATTGCGATCTGTCCGCAATGATGGCTATTGTGATATAGGACATGGGAAAACAACCTAGCTTTGGAAACCGTTCCAAAAAATGGAGTGTCGATTGGATCGAGCCAATCCGAATCGGGTGTTTCTTCCACCAGTTTATTTAGCATTTTAAAACCAGTTTCTATTAAAGTCCGACTGGTTTCAAGTTCATATTCCTTTCCGGTGTCCGTTTGGCCCATGGTCGTATTTTGGACCTTGGTCGGGATTCCGAAGAATTGTCCGAACAAATGGATCGTTTCGCCAATATGCCGATAGATAAATCCGATGGACGCGGTATTTTTGTTCAGGCGCAGATTCTTATTTTCGTCCGTTATCCTGTCCCATGAAAAGGAACAGGTAGTCCGATTTTGTGTTATCATTTCCATTAGGATTTCCTTTTGCATAAAATTGAAATTGTAGTGATGACTAACTTATTGTTCGGTGTATAACTTGGGAGAAGGCCCCTCAACCCAATTTATAAAGGCATAAAGTGAAATGGGCAGGGCGCTGAGGTAGTCTAGTTTATTTGGGGATTTGCTCTTCCAGGATTTCATTCCCTTGTTGGTCATAATAGGTACAGGTCATTTTGTCAAGCTGAACGATCCATTTTTCAATTCCGGTTTCAGCACAATGCTTACAAAAGGTAGTATAGTCGGTTTCTCCTTTTTGATGGGTTTTTAGGGATTTGATGAATTTCACTGTGTCACTATTTCCCGAAATGGTCAATGGGCCATATTTTGGTTTTGACTTTAGCCGATATTCATTATGGCCAATAAATAGGGTATGGCCGTCATTTACCCATGTTTCATAAGCGATTACACCCAGTTGCTTGATCTCTTGAATATAACTTGGAAAGTCGGCTCCGGACTTTACCTTGCCGTGAGCCTTTTCAATTTGGTCTATCGTAAACATTATCTTAGGACGAGTTTAAAATCCCGCTACCTAAAATTACAAAAATATGTGTTCTGAAAACCTGTTTTTGGAGAGGGTTGTCAAAATAATAACATTTCATCTTGAAATAACCCTGGTACAGATTTTAATAGCAACTATTCGCCAAAAAGTTATTGAAAGATAAAATCCCTGTTCGGAATATTAAAGTTGCCGGTACGGGAACTGTATATGAATTGATACCAATCGGTGGCATTTAAAATATTGGTTTGGTTCTTGACCACTTTTTGAATATAATCATCATATGAGGTGATAGATCCATAGGATATCAATTCCACGGATTCAACCTTTATGCTGCCATTTTTACTGGCAGTTGCTACAGGGTGCGTAATATTCCCAGGTATTTCAGGAATTATAATGGAACTATTGTCCTTGCTCTTAAAGGTAATGTACCATTCGTACAGATTATCATTATCCAAACATTGGGCCCTACCTACGACATGGTCGGTGCCTTGTACCGACAAGGATATAATGTTGTTCAAAAAGGTATAATCAAAACTCACATCTGGGATTTCGTAATTGCTTATTGGAGGTCCGTTTCGTTCGGTAAAATAATCCCCAAATTGTAAAGTATGCCTATAAGAGAAGAAGGAAGTATTGAGGTTATAAGGCATAGGAGAGCCCAAAAGGCCACCTCTATTAAAATTGTATATCTCGTGGTATTTGTCAAAAGTTTCATCTTCTTGTGATGTTGCACCGTAAATACTTAAAACGGAGGTTGTATTCGACATTGCATTAGGAGAGTTTACAACCAGATTCCGGGACTCGAGGTCCACATCGCTTAAATTGACCTTGTCCAATACATAGTTTTCATCTACCGGGTTAGGGATAAAAGAATACTTGCCCGAAAATAAATCGAATACATAAAATATATTAAACGGATCTGCATTTTCGGGTATCCCGTAAGTCGATATATGCAAGTTGTTTTCCGAAGTATTCAAGTAGACCTCATATCCTGCAACAGCATTACTCAAGGATCTAAAAAGTCCCCTAGAACCACCACTATTTCCAATTAGAACATCATTGGACATGAAATTTACCGTTGATACATCTATGCCGGTGTCAGAAGAAACACTTCGGACAGGTTCAGCCAGAGTGAGGATCTTGGGATTGCCCCTGGTAAGATTTTGATGGGTCGAAATCCCAGCCGTATTGCCATTATCCTGCAAATAGAATGACAGCATAAACTCTGTAGTTAAATCGAATTCTTCAGGGACACTAAGGATAATTTGTCGATCTGACCTTAAAATTTCTTTGGAAACTACCAGTGATCCATCCATCCGGGAAATAAACACAACGGGTGTAACTATGGCTGGGTGGATTCTGTTTTCAGGAATGTTGATCGTTATAAGTCGGCGATAAATATTTACAGGGATCTCCATTGTACTAGAATTTCCTACGCTATCCAAAGCTGTAATTGCAAATGTGGCCTCCCCGACCCCAAAGTTTTCGGGATCAAAATCATAATTTATTTCTGAACCTGATTCTGTTAAAAACAACACCTCATCGTTGAATCTGATCTCAACGGAAGCAACCTCCGAGTATGTATCGGTAACAATTGGAGCTACCGTTATTAATTCGTCGATTACCATATCGTTGGTAATATTTTCGAGTTTAATCTCTGGACCTAGATTATCCGAAATAAAACTGACCTCGAAAATTGCCTTGTTATCGGCAAGGTCAATTGCTTCGATCTTTAATGTATTTTGGCCTTCAGATAGGTCTGATGTGTCTATATTGGACTCTAATGAACCCTCATCCGTGATTTCCGTTATCAAATTGTTGTTAATGTAAACATAGACCTTTGCTATTTCTTCATTATCGGTTTCGTTAAAAGCTATTGGGTTGGGGCTGCCATGGAGGACC
>JBLWZN010000082.1:0-9448 GCA_048266425.1 Sediminicola sp. | reverse complement strand
TATCATTAAATCTATTCCCCTGTTAGAAACCTCCCCTATATTGTCCATAATCGAAGTAAAACCAGTTGTTGACGGTACGGGACGGTCAAGTAATAAGTCAGAAGTTAGTTTGTAGTAATAATCGGCTTCTATTTCTAATACGTTATTAAAGGCACTAAGACTGAAACCTACGTTTACCTGATTGTTTTTTTCCCATTTCAAATCGGGATTCGCCAAACGAGCCAAGGCACTAGTCGATCTTAGCTCACCTCCAATAAAATTCGTTCCAGAATTAATAGTAGCCAAAGAATTATAAGATCCGATATCACTATTTCCAGTAACTCCATACGATGCCCTAAATCTTAATATGTCGATAGCTTCGACATCAGTCATAAAGTTTTCTTTGGATACATTCCAAGATACACCAACAGAAGGAAAGAAAGCATATTTGTTGTTAGCTCCAAATCGTGAAGATCCATCCATTCTTCCGGTAACGGTAGCCGTATATTTGTCATTATACGTATAGTTGCCCCGAAAGAAATATGAATTCATTGACCAATCACTGTAATCCGATTGCGGTGGATTCGAATTCTCAGCTACCCCAACATTGTTGTATTTAAAAAAGTCATTATTATACCCATAAACAGAAATATTACTGCTATTAACATCGTAAGCTTGCCAACTTGCCCCCAACATGGCTGTTAAACGACTTTTATCCAGTGTTTTCTTATAGGTTAAATAATTTTCATTTTGCCAAAACGTAGAGGAACTGTTATAAATACTCGCCCTACCATCAGGGTAACCCTTATCGAGTATTTCTTTAGATGCATAATATTTATTTTGATATTTTTTGTTTACAAAACCGAATTGGGTCCTCAAAGTTAGATCCGGGGTAAAATGGATGTCACCATAAATATTTCCGTCAATATTTGTCCGATTTATCAGGTTTTCGACCTCATTAAGAACGGAAACTGGATTCGGAGCCCCCTCAAGTACAAGACTAGTTCCTTGCGTTTGGGTTGAATTTGAATAGGTGCCATCAGGCCATTTTATCGGAAAGATGGGTTCAAATTCTGTGATTGCACGGGAAATGGCAGAAACTCCACTACCCTCCACTTCAGGCACGCTTTCCCATACTTGCGTCAACCGAAAAACAGAACCCATTGACAGCCATTTAGCAAGGGTTGCATCGTAAGAAAATTTTACATCCGCCCGCTTCAATGAAGAAGTCTTTATAATTCCGTTATTATCAGTATAGTTTATGAATAAACCTGTAGAAGATTTATCGCTTCCTGAGCGTATGCTCAAATGATTGTCAAACGAAAATGCCGTTCTTGTAACTTCTTTTTCCCAGTCCGTATTGTACAACGGATTACCTTGGGGATCAAAAAGAAGATTGTTGTTTAATACCAATTTAGGTTCCTCCCCAGGCGGATAATCTTTAAAATATGGAGCATTTTCTACAGCAATTCTCTGAACATCCATAAATTCTGCCGAGTTCATTGCACGGTAAGAGGAATTACTCTTTCTTGCCATCACACCAGCACTAACATTTGATTTGAATTCAATAGAAAGACCTTTTTCTTTCAATCCACCCTGTGTGGTAATCAAAACTACCCCATTCGCGCCTCGAGCACCATATATGGCCGCCGAAGATGCGTCTTTCAAGACCTCCATGCTCACGATGTCACTAGGATTTAAATAATCAATGTTGTCGGTTTGCAGACCATCAACAACATACAATGGCTGGGTGGAGGCATTGATAGTCCCTTGGCCCCTAATCAAAACTTTATTGTTTCCCCCAGGAGCACCAGAATTTGTAAACACGCTTACACCAGCTACCTTACCTCTAAGGTTCTGAAGTGGGTTAACACTCGGTTGTTCGGCTATTTGCTCACTTGATACCATTCCGACCGCTCCAGTAATCTCACTCCTCCTAGATGTTCCATAGCCGACCACCACAACTTCGTCCAAAGATGATGCTTCGGGGGTTAATTGAATGGAGAACGAGGTTTGGTTGTCTATAGCAATGTCTTTCGTGCCATAGCCAATATACGAGATTTCCAAAGTAGAGGCATCACTGCTTATTGTCAGTGTAAAATTACCATCGAAATCCGTTTGGGTGCCATTTAAGGTCCCTTTCTCTACTATGGAAGCACCTGGTAACGGACTCCCATTTTCGTCCAGAACCTTTCCTGTTATGACTATTTGTTGATCGATACCGTTATGGTTAAAAACACTTACCGGATAGGATCCTTTCATAGCATATACAAAAGCGGATTCCAAACTGGCACTGGCGTCCTCATAATTATATGCATTGGCATTGCTTTGAACTCCAAAGAGTAGAACCAAAGCTAGTGCCAGATTTGTTTTCCAATTGAATTGGCCCACATAATATATGCAGTGTGTTCTAATTTTTTTCATATTTCAACTAATTTAAAGGTTATTTTATAGGTTAGGGTTCAGTTTTTTATAATTGAATAATGTTCGAGATTTGTTCTAACAATTGTTTATTGAAATATCTTGGATTCTATCCAAATTCCAATTATGGTTTAAATGATTGGAGTTGTTCCATCGATTTTTTGCCGTCGTGCACCAGGACAAGATATGCGAGGGAAAGGGTATCGCCCTTTTTGAAACCCATAGGGCCGTCAAACAATATGGAAGGCGTGAAAAACGTATGTACGCCCTTTGAAAACCATACGTACCATGGTGATGGATACCGAGGGTTTTTCGGAGAATCATAAATTGTCAAACCCGCATAAATATTATCGGTTCCAATTATTTTAGCAGTCATGTCCATCCATTTCGCCTTTTCCCCATAACCGGTAATATCGGCTGTGTTTTCCCATCCGTTTGATGCAAGGAATCGTTGATCGGTCAACGAATCAGATCCCCTGTAGGAAAGTCCCGCATACCCTCCCCATTCCTTACCGCCGTGTTTGGCTGGTTTTTCAAGATATAATTTAACATCCTTTTGGAATTTAAAAGTTTGATCCCAATCTATGGTATATTGATCCTGTTCAACGGGTGAACTAATAAGGAGTTTTCGAGATTCGATTATTACGGGTGTTCCATTTTCCTCGTATGAGATTTCAAATGTAACTTTCGCTGAAAAGTCTTCATGCGTTTCAACATTTACGGATTTAATAATGCTCCTACCTTCAGCTACTCCTTTACCGGGATCTTCTTCCCAATAGTTTACACCGTTAATATCCTTCCAAGAAAACCATAATCCACGATGCCAAGGATGATCTTTCGGTCGCTCTAGGGTTAGTTCATATCCTTTCGGTGTTTTTAACGGATGGAAATATGGCTTGTCCTGGTATTTGTCAAAATTCAATTTCCAAACTATCTTACCATCCTGTAGCAAGGCAACCATTTTATCATTTTTGTCCCAAGAATAATCGCTCTTCGTTGAAACATTGGCGGTAGTCTTCTTTGGAGAGTCCTTACATGCAGAAATAAGAATAATGCATAAGGGAATAATAAGTAATTTGAACCGAGTTTTCATGTTATTTGTTTTATAGCATTTTATACAGGATCAGCCCTATTCTATTCCTTTATAAGACGATTGCCGAGGGTTTTTTCCAGAAATTTGATGCTTCTCTCCGCTTGAGCAATTGTTCCACACTCCACGCTAAGGAATATCTCCCTGTCTATAGGCTCTAATATCTCAAAGACCTTGTCCCAATTTACCACACCTTCACCACATGCACATCCAACCGGGGTACCGGTAACCTTTCCTCTTTTTGTATCGCTCTCCTCAATGCTAATGTCCTTTGCGTGCATATTGAATACATGATCACGGACTTGGAGAAGCCCTTCGTATGGATCTTCGACTCCTGCTAGATAGGAATTTCCAGTGTCCCAGTTAACCTTTATCCATGGGGACTTTACCAGATTGACAATTCTCATTAGCCCATCCGCTGTCCTCGTATAAATCCCATGAGGTTCTATGCATATATACACTTTATGTCTATTGGCCACCATGTTCGCTTTAGTAAGGGTATACTTCATTACTTCATGTGCCAAATCGTCGTCCATCCAGTCCTCTTTGAGCATTTCGTCAGTATTCACGAATTTGGCGCCGCAGGCATCGGCAAAAATAATCGCCCGGGTCAACCGGGTTACGGCAGCCTCAGGCTTCATCAACGGACTATGTCCACTGATGCTACTGACCTGAACACCGTATTTATCGCATATTTCTTTCATTAACAAGGTATCTTCTTCCATGGAGAAAGAATGAAAGAATCCCACTTCGCTGAGAAGACCCCAACCGGTATGCACCATGGGCTCGATGTATTTATATCCAAGATCCGACGCAAGTTCTACAGCTTCAACGAAACTTTTTTCCTCACTTCTGCTAAACTCCATGTTTAAACTAATTCTAAATTTTGCCATTCCTATTGATTATTTTTGATTTAATTATAAAATTGATTTTTATGAATATTGGTTCTTTATTGTCGACGTATTGCCATTCAATACAGATTTTTTATTTCTTTTCTTAAGGTGCAGATATCCAAAGGCCACAATCAAAATTCCGGGCATTATGGAAGCGTAGCGTAAAGTTTTTGATCCCGCAATTGCCTTGACCTGTGACCAAAGTTCGGCTTCGTTGCTTCCGGAGATCGCATTTTCCAATGCTTTAAGATCCGTCCCATTGGGAATGGCACCTGAAAGTTGAACTTCATATATCTGTCCAAAATAAGGCATGATCAGAGCCGTTGAAAGTAAGCCCACGGCCCCCATAAGAGACAATCCCAGTGGTCCCGATCTGGGTAAGTTTTCGGACACAAACCCGATCATGGTGGGCCAGAAAAAGCATATGCCCACCGCAAAAACTCCTGCTGCAGCAAAGGCTGCATATCCTTGTGCATACCCCAACCATAGTAAACCTATGAATGAAAATATTGCGGAAAGAAACAGGAGACCTGTACTCGATATTCTTTTCAGTATTGCCCCGGCATTATACCGTCCAACAGCCATTATTCCATTGATAAATACTAACAGTAATATAGAGGGTATGCCTATTGCAGACAATAGCTCGACAATCCATTGGTTTGTCCCGAGTTCCGTAGCGCCTGTTAAAAACATGCAGCAAACCATGAATATAAACAATGGTCTAAAACACTCCTTTATCATTTCTTTATTGGACACGCCCATTGTGATACGTTCTGATTCGGGAAACTTTTGTCCAAAAAAAAGGAAACCATACAATAGAGTAGGAGGGATCATGACCGCCATTTGTGCTTTCCAACCCAGCCCATATAGTGAAAATAGATAGGCTATTACACCCCCAATTACAATACCTCCCGGAAACCAGATATGCCAATCATTTATTCTCTTGGACTTTTCAGTTGGATACATGCTGCTTACCATAGTATAACTCGCGGATTCTATAAAACCATTGCCCACACCAACCAACAATGTAGAAAGAAACAAAGACCAGAAACCACCTGAAAAAATGGTAAAAACAATTCCTAAGATATGTCCTATAAACGCAATTAGAAACATGTTCCTTATCCCAATAAGATCGCATACAGCTCCCCCTATTAGCATTGCCAAAGTAAATCCCCAAAAGGCCGCAGACGCCACTTTCCCGATATCAGCAGGCGATAATCCAAATTCCACACCTAACGGACCCATCAAATTGGCCCGAATGGCAAAGGTCATCGCCGTCACAACAAGGGATAGGCTGGCTGCATTGTACAGTCTTCGTCTATTTAAATCTGGTTGCATAATAAGTAGTTTGGTCTAGGATGGGGTTGAAACTATGATTTTATCGATTTGAATTAGAAACTAACATAGTACCCCGCATATATAAATAATGACCAGGATAAGTGCACACATATTCATAATTGCCTTCCTTGCTTGGCGCCGTAAAGTATATAGTCTCCTTTGATCTAGGTTGTAACAATTTTGTATGTGACAATACTTTGCTGGACTTTGGCACATAGTTCATGGCTGATCCGTCCAAACCTAATTTTAAAGCCAATTGACCTACTTCATCTGCGCTATTGGGCAATACTATTACTAAATTGTGCTGCATGTCGTCATCGTTCACAAATACCAATTTCACTTTTGCGTTCGGTTTTATCTTAAAATCTTCTAAATCATACTTTAATCCTGGCTTTGTTCCGATGGTTATGGTTATGTCCGGACCATTTTTCCAGGAAGGGGGCATTGATGTCTGATGTTTTTCAACTATTGGAGTAGGTTTTACCCCCTTGTTATTCACCTTTTTTGATGACTCGGTTTGGACAATATATGGATGCTCCGCACTTATAACAGTAGGGTCGGCAAGGGAAAGTTTTTCACCAGATGGGATGGAGTTTAAACTGTAATATCCAAAATCATGAAGTAAGTGATTACCTGTAGTCGATTTTATTCCTTCACACTTGATTTCATGCATATATCCCTCCCTTAAACCATCTAAAATCAGTCTGGCGGTCAAACCATCTTCTGAAAGCTTAATACCTTTTATCTTGCATTCCTTTTTATCAAACACGTCACTTCCATATTCCATATGGTAGGCATATTCAAAACCAGAGATTTCATAACTTGAAAAATCGGAAGCTGTAAAGGGATCAACAGGAAGTGTGAATTCCAATTCGAACCCATCGGGCTTCGCCTTTATCGTCTTGATCTCGAACGGGGTCTTCCCGGTCCAGACCAGGCGTTGTAACCCGTATCTTTTCGGCGCGGACGAATTCCATCCCCTGTCCGACATTCCTACCAGAAGAGAACTATCCATTCCCCATGTCATGCGCAATATTCCCGATTCAAACCCATCCTTAAATGGGAAAACGGCGCCCTGATATTCCCCATTTACCTTTTCCAGGAAGAATCGCATTATTTTGGCCTGTCCTTCATCGCCCACGAACATTTGTCGTTCAAAGGGACCAAATCCACCTTTTGTAGTATCCGGAACGGGTTGCGTTAACGATATACCCAATATACCATGTGGAGAACGAACGGATGGCATTTTGAAATCTGGCACTTTACCAACTAATTCATGGAGTAATGGATTATTTCTAGGAATATCCGAGGTATCCAATTTCACGGTAGAACCGGGTAAACCCGCTGATTTCAAACTTGACGGATGCCCAAAGAAATCTCCCTTATTTACATGGGCAAGATAATCGGTGCCGACCCATCCTCCCTGATTTTCAGTATAAAATATCTCTCCATCCGCATCCATGCCAATTCCAGCAGGAGATCGCAAGCCTGCGGCATAAGGATTTAACTTCCCATCGGGGGTGATCTGAACCATCCAACCGCGCCATGGCACGTGGCTTCCCATTTCGCCGTAAAATGCCTCCTTGTTTACGCCTCCTCCGTTGTCCCCCAAATTAAAGTTGATGTAAAAATTTCCATCAGGAGCCAAAATCGGCCCGTGGTTGTACTCGCAGTAGTTTCCGGACAACGGCCAGGTAGCAATAGTCTCAAAACTATCGGCTCTATCGTCCCCGTTGGTATCAGTAATCTTGGTGAGTTCTGCCCTTTGGGCAGTAAAGAAGTCACCATCCTTATAGAGCAAACCCATGGGGGTATGTAGGCCAGAAGCGAACAACTTATAATCAGGTTTTGAGTTGTTCTCCATAGTCACATTTTCGATGAACCATATTTCACCCTTTCTTGTAGCAGCGGCCAATCTTCCATCGGGTAATTGGGCCAATCCGCTAACCTCAAGCAGAATATCCTCTGGAATAGGAACCGTAACTATCTTATAATATTCTTCCTCGGCTTTTTGTTGATCGTATTCTCCTTCAGCATTTGGTAAGTTGCTCATTGGCATTTGGTGATCATGCTGGCCAAAAGCGGCATTTGGATATGCAAATAGAAAAAACAATATCGCCACAGTTAAGTACATAACGTTACGGTAGACCCCTATTTTATTATTCAATTCTATGTCCATTTTAAAAAATTTAAATTCTGTCATGATTACCAAATAATTGAATATTTTACTTCTCCCTCATTACCGATCATTGCTATTGGGACAATCAATTCCATACTGTCTCCTGCCTGTCTAATAATTGGCTTCTGATTTTTATTGGAAACCAGATCAATACGATAGTTTGCATCAGAAACATTGTATAATCCCTTCTTGATTTTCTTTATACTTTGTCCATTGGCAAGTCTAATCCATAATTGATTTTGAACGTTCTCCCCACTAATTTTTAGAGTTCTTGTTAAATTCTGATCATTATTAATAGGAATAATTTTGTCCACAATATCAAACCCATTCAATTCATATTTGAATTCAGGCCTACCCATTTCGTCCAGTTTATAACCCTTAAACTTGAATCTATCTTCAGTATGCATACTGTCTGGCCAAGCTTGTTGCTTATTTCTAAGTGAGGCAAAATTGGGTTCAGAAGGAAGTTTTATAACGATTTCACCTAGCGGTTTCGCCAGTTGTTCTTCTCCTCTACTTGTCCACATTGTTGTGGCATCAATAAATCCTCCTTTCCATAGATCAATAATCGCGCCTTGTGAAAGGTCCATTGCATAATTTATTTGTCCAGGCTCGCCCACAGCCACACAAAACGTGCTTTTCTTTCCGTCAACTTCGATAAAACAGCGCTGAACGATCACTCGGTCTTTTGGAGTCATTATGATAGGCTTGCCATCAAATTGCGCAGAGCTGGAAGTCGTATAAAAACAGCAGCTTAGAAATATGATGAAAAGAATATTTATGGGCAGACATCTGCCCAAATTTCTTGTAGTTTTAATTTTTAAGTGTTCCATTTCGAGATTTACTAAGGTTGAAATTCTTCTATTTTTTAAAAAATAATTGAAGTTAAGACGCTACTGCAATACAATAATAATTTAATTCTTATAACTATATGTTAATAAATCTTCATTGAAGTAATTTGAACAAAAAATATTATCTTTTGGGAAAGCATCTATAAATCGATTATTATATGAATATGTATTTTACATATATTTGTGGATAATAAGCCATTGAGATATAAATAGATAGATAATATTTGTTTAACTGTTGGTGTTTTTTGAGAACAGAGAAATATCCAGAGAATCCTTTTAACTGATATTTGTCATAATATATTGATGAATAATAAACATAAAAAATGGAATTTAAGAAATATAAGGCTGATACATGCATTCCTTTAAAGAAAGCTTGGAAATTGGGTGATTTGGATTTATCCTCACTTGTAAGGTTGGACTACCCAGGCAGGCCGATGCCTCATAATATGCTTAAAGGGGTTAACAGTATCGGCTATTGGGATGCACATAGTAACCAGAATTGGGGGCTGGATTGGCATCGTAATGAAGGAATAGAAATTACTTATTTGGAAACAGGTTCTTTGGTCTTTTCGACAGAAAGCCAACAAAATGTTACCCTAATGGCTAATGGGCTGACCATTATGAGGCCATGGCAAATTCATAAACTGGGTAATCCCAATATAAATATTGGTCGTTTATATTGGATTATACTCGATGT
>JBLWZN010000081.1:0-10051 GCA_048266425.1 Sediminicola sp. | reverse complement strand
TGAAAATAGTTAGAAAAAGGAAAAGTTCATAAGTGGGTGGACCAATAGATTTCCAACAGGTCGGGGATAGATTTTCCATCCATATCACAAATATTAAATTCACCTGTAATAATTCCCCGTTTACGCCACTAACCATAATAAACGCCTTTGAGCAGTGATTTTTACAAAATATCTATTCTACCCTATGCCGGAATAATCATAAAGTTATGTCGAGCTTATACAAACTCACAGGAAGATTTCGAAGATTATTATCAAGAAGTGTGTTTGCAGATATGGAGAAGCAAAGAAAACTTTCGGGAGGAATCGGGATGGAGTACATGGGTGTATCGAATTTCATTAAACGTTTGCCTGACCTTACTAAAGAAAAGGAAAAATAACCTACAGCATTTTGCATCCGATTCCTTGCCTGCAGAAGAAACAGAGCTTAATTGTGCTTTTTCTGACGAATCCCTAAATTTATTATATGACGCAATTAGACAACTATCAGAAATTGACAGAGCCGTAATTATGCTTTATTTAGAAGAAAAACCTTATCAGGAAATCGCGGATATTATTGGAACAAATCCAAATAATATTGGGGTAAGGGTAAAAAGAATTAAAATGAGATTAAAAAAAATATTGGATGGAAAAATCAATTGAAAATATTTGGAGAGAGGGGTTTCTTAAGGACGATGCGTTGTTGGCGCCAAAAATCAACAACCTGTACAAGCAAAAATCAATACATATCATTGATAAATTTAAGAGAATGATGAAATTTAATATTTATGTTATTCTGGTTTTTGCATTTATAAATTTTGGCCTTTACGCGGCACTTGGGACACCAATCGCCGGCGGATTCATTTTTTTACTCTTATTGGGGGTAGTTTTGATAAGTATCACCCGGGCCAAGACCCTGAAGGAAATAGATGCCAATTTGAGTAGCTATGATTATATAAAGTCATTTAACAGTTGGCTTAAGATGGCCATTTCAAACAATATAAAGGTCATGCGTTTTTTCTATCCCCTGATATTTTTGGCAGCTATGATGCCAATAGTACATGCATTGAAGACGAATGAGGTGACGAAGGAAGCGATATTAAATTCCGGTTTACACCTTTTTTATGGAATCCCCACTTTTATGTGGATAAGTGCACTGGCAATTGCGGTCTTGATCTATGTTTTTGGAGGTAGAATTTACCAATGGGACTTAAACTTGGTATATGGTAGGGTATTTAAAAAGTTGGATGAATTAATGGCCGATTTGGAAGAATTAAAAAAATAGACCTTCCCAATGCGTTGTTTTTATAAACTCTGCAACCATAATTAAAGGGAACTGGCCCCAGTGTAATAAGTCCGGTTTTCAGCCACCAACCAAGAAAACATAAATTAATATGACATTACAAGAAGCAAATCACTTATTGGAAGGTTTAAAAGCAGCAGCTACCAAACCTTCCGAAATCAAAGTTTACGAAAAATTCCTTCATATTCTAAACGAACTGGAAAATAGGGGATTCTCGATTGATGAAATGCGATCCATAGAAACAGAACTTGGAAACCTAAATTTTAAATCGAATCCAGGGAACAGAAAAAAGTATTTTAATAATGCGCTTAAGCAATTTAATAAATTCTTAAAGGATACTTTTTCCCTCACCTCAAAAGGATATTATACCAATTTGTGGATAGCTCTTGGATCGTCATTTGGAGCTCTTTTCGGGGTGGTAATTTTATCGGGTTTTGAGCGGTCTTTAGGGATCTGCTTTGGTATTAGCATTGGTCTGCTAATCGGTTTATTCGTAGGTCAGTATTTGGATGCCCAGGCTAAGGCCGCAGGGAATTTGATATAAGGACGCCATGTTGCCAAAATAGAAATTCATTTGTACATTTCTAGACATTTGTAACATGTTCGATTTCGAAGAGTTGACATGGTCTTACGTTCTTCATCTTTTAGCTCAGCGGGCTTTTGTCTTTTTAATGGACACCAGTGATTATTTATTGTTGTTTAGCAACTAATTATCGAGTTAATTCAACACAAATAACGCCTACCACCTAATCTTAACGCTCCTGTACTTTTCCTTTTTATATCGCCAAGTATCCTTTTACTTTGTGGTAGCAATGAAAGAATTAGAAAAAATATCGATTGGTAAGTCCATTTCCCTGTATTGGAAATGCCAGCTTTTAGGATGGGGAGCGGTTTCCATTTACTGGGCTTATGTGGTGTTTTATAGGGACGATTACGGGTACTTTTTTACTTTGCTCAACTATGTCCTTGACATTTCGATCGGAATCGCATTAACGCATGGCTATAGGTCCTTTGCCTTAAAATTTGGATGGAACTCGCTTAGCTTGCCTCAACTGTTTGTAAGAATTGTACCTTCCATCATCCTGCTGGCAGTTTTGTATATGTTGCTTGTAAATCTAAAATGGCATTACTATTGGGATATTTTTGGGGACAAGGATGTCGATTTATGGAACTCGTTAAAATATTGGGATCCCGTTTTATTAACCGGCTTAAGGTTAATGGCCATTTGGATTTTGGCCTATCATTTATACCATTATTATAAAATGGAAATTGAAACGGCCCAACAAAACGCCGAACTATCGATCATCGCCAAGCAGGCCCAATTGGACAATCTGTCCCAGCAATTGAATCCCCATTTTTTATTTAATTCACTCAACTCAATAAAGTCATTGGTCATAGAGAACCCTAAAACTGCCAGAAGGGCCATAGATTTATTGTCAGACATCCTGCGCTCTTCCCTTTATGAAAAGGGTGCCTCCCTTATACCTCTCAGGGACGAATTAGGGCTGGTAAAGGACTATGTTGAACTGGAGAAGGTAAGGTTTGAAGAGCGATTGAATATGGCTATCACCATGGATCCAAGCTTGGAAGGCACCATGATCCCGCCCTTGAGTATTCAGCTTTTGGTGGAGAATGCCATTAAGCACGGAATTGACAAACGTATAAACGGCGGGAGCATTACTTTATCAATTGTTCAAAAAGGACAGCAACTTGAGATTGTCGTTCAAAACCCTGGAAATATGGATGATCAAGGTTCTGAAACCGGTATCGGGATTAAAAATTTAACGAAAAGATTGTTGCTGCAGTACAATGGGGAAGCCAGTTTTACCATAAAAAACAGTTCCGGGGATCGGGTGACAGCGACATTAATCATTCCAATTCGCAAATAATGAACACGTATAAAACCATAATCATAGATGATGAGCGATTAGCAAGGGAAGAAGTGAAAAGGGCCCTTTCCAATTATCCTGAATTTGTGGTGATCGGAGAAGCCGCAAATGTGGACGATGCCATTGTTTTGATAGAAAAGGAAAGTCCGGATCTAATTTTTTTGGACATCCATATGCCAGAAAAATCGGGCTTTGATCTATTGGAAGAGCTCACGGTAATTCCCGAAGTGGTATTTACCACTGCCTATGATCAATATGCGGTCAAGGCCTTTGAGGTAAACGCCATTGATTATCTGGTAAAGCCTTTACGGGAGGAACGTTTTAGCATTAGCATTGAAAAGATTAAAGCAGCGTTTTCCAAAAGGGAGGCAAAGAGGGATGCCTTGCCAATGCATCACAAAATCTTTATAAAGGACGGGGAAAAATGTTTCTTTATTCCGTTGACGGATATTAGGCTTATCCAATCCATGGACAATTATGCCCGTTTGTTTTTTGGAAACGAGAAGGCAATGATCAAACGCTCATTGAACCTGTTGGCCGAAAAGCTAGATCCCGCGATTTTCTTTAGAATAAATAGAGGTCAAATTGTTAACACGCAATATATTAAGGAAATCCATCCACATTTTAACGGCAAGCTCCAAATCACTTTAACAAGCGGGGAATCCCTGGAGGTTTCAACCCGGCAATCTGCCAAATTTAAAAATTGGAACAGTTTGTAAAATAAGAAGAATAAAACGCTGCTTTCAAGTAGCATAATCAATCTGGATTTTTGGAAAATACTATCTCGATTTAAGCTTTAAAAAGCTTGATAATGGGAAGATTACATCAAAGAAGGAAATCAAATTTATTAACTATGCTTGTCGGGGGCAACTCCCGAAAAGATTAAATTTATAGAACCATGAAAAAACACACAATCCTATTATTAGTGGCAATCGCAGCATTTAATGCCTGCAACAACGCGCCAAAAACCAAAGCAGCCGATACCATAACCCAAGAACCAACAGTTAACGATTTTAAAATTGGAGAGAAATGGACCTGGAAATGGAAACGCTCGGTAGAAGGGGAGGTTATGGCCGAAGGCGAAGACCAACAAGAAGTAGTACAATATAAAGGCAACTTGGGGTTTTGGAATGGTATCGATACCGTCCTGGTTTCAAGTACCTTAAACCATAAAAGCAAAACCCCTATCCGGGATTGGCCCTTGCGCATAGGAAAAAAATGGAAATTTGAATCGGAATGGAAAAATGATGAAGGCACCACGGGAAAAACGAGCCAGGATGTTGAAGTCACCTCATTTGAAGAATTAAATGTAGTTGCTGGAAAGTTCATGGCTTATAAAATTGAATACAAGGGCATTGTAACGAATTCCAGGGGTTTTAAAGGGGAAATGAATGATACTTGGTGGTATTCCCCTGAATTAAAAACGTATATCAAACACATAAATGATGACGGCTATGGTCTATATGTAAATGAGCTGGTTAACTATACAAGTGCCCAATAAAATAGTAGACAAAAAAAAAGAATTCATGAAGAAAATAGTGGGCATATTGTTTTTGGCCTTACTGCATCAGCCTTTAATAGGTCAAACGCTGAACTACGACAAAGCATCCTTGTCAGATTCGGCATCCTTGGACCTAAGTATGCAAAATTTGGCAAAGGCTTATTTGCAGCACAGCAAGATAGGGGACCAAAAAATTGAAGCAAAAGATCGTTATATGGTTGAAATACTCGCCGGTGATTATGAGGCTTCCATCCAAACGATTCGATCGCTGAGAAAAAATTCAGAATTGAATAATGGGCACCCGGGATATATCCCATTTGAACTGTTTTCAAAGGCCAAGATCAAGCAAGTGTCGTCTGGAGCTGCCTTTAGCGATGCGTACGCGTCGGTTTTTAGAACGTATTTGGGAGGGTGTAATGATGAACGAGCATATTCGGCTACCATTGTTTTCACGACGTACGATGCCGTCGCCCAATTCACCAATGATTTTAAGACCAATTATAAAAGTATTTCCGGCACATCCTTACCCTTGGATCAAGCCTTGATCCTTTTAAAATCCTTTTTCCTATACCACGTTTTTACGCTCACTGAACCTATTGTTTTTAAGGAATTGGAACGTGATGAAAATCAAAGATATATTATAAGGGAAGAGGTGATCGTTTCGGCCAGGGACGGGGCGGAAATATCCGTTATCACAGCTCGCAAAAGGGAGGTCGCACCAATGCCCGCTGTTTTGGTATTCACAATTTATGCGGATGGGTCAAATCTAAGGGATGCCCTATTGGCCGCATCAAAGGGATATGCGGGTGTCGTGGCTACCTCCAGGGGAAAAAGGGGAAGTAAGGACGCTATTGAACCCTTTAAGCACGAGTATAAGGACGTCTATGCCGTTATTGACTGGATCAGCCATCAAGGGTGGAACAATGGTAAGGTAGGCATGTATGGGGGTAGTTATAATGGTTTTTCCCAATGGGCATCCATGAAGGAAAAGGTACATCCAGCCTTAAAAACTATCGTTCCGTCCGTATCAGTGGCCCCAGGTATCGATGACCCCATGGAAAATAATGTTTTTCTGAATTTCCCCTATAAGTGGATCCCGTATGTAACCAACAATAAGTTTTTGGATAATGCAGCTAATTTTGATCGCGACAGATGGAACCAGCTTGAGAAAAAATGGTTCGAATCTGGCAAGGCCTATAATAAAATGGATAGTATAGACGGAACTCCCAGTCCAATTTTTCAGGAATGGATCAGGCACCCGTCCTATGATACCTTTTGGCAAAATATGATCCCATACAAGGAGGATTTTTCCCATATCAACATTCCCATCCTTACCACTACCGGATATTATGACGACGGTCAACGAGGGGCCATGTATTATTACTTGGAACATTTAAAGTATAATCCGAAAGCTGAACATTACCTATTAATCGGACCCTATGATCATTGGGGGGCACAATTTGCATCCAGTGCCAATTTAAGGGGCTATCAAATTGATGAGGTGGCACATATGAACATTAAACAGGGGCTTGTATTTGCTTGGTTTGATTATATACTTAAAGGCAAGAAAAAACCTGCCATACTTCAAAACAAGGTAAACTTTCAGGTGATGGGTACCAATACATGGATGCACGCATCCTCCCTTTCGGAAATGGGCAATGATTCGTTGGTTTTTTATTTGAGTCCCCACAAAAACATGGGCCATTACACGTTGGATACCGAAAAACCGGAAAGTCCTGTGGACTTAGGACTCGAGGTGAATTTTGCGGACCGGACAAAAATGAACAATATAGAATATTACCCCTCGCCAATTATAGAGGATAGTTTGAATTTAAATGATGGCCTTGTATTTATGAGTGAACCTTTCAAAAAGGAAACGATTATCAACGGATCTTTTAAGGGCGAATTAAAAGTCGGGTCCAATAAAAAGGATTTCGACTTCGGTGTCAATCTGTACGAATTGACTCCGGAAGGCAAGTATTTTCACTTGAGCTTTTATATTGGGCGCGCAAGTTATTCTGAAAGCAGGGAACAACGAAAACTATTGACGCCGAATACACCCACAACCCTAACTTTTGAGAACACCAGAATTGCGAGTAAGAAAATCTCAAAAAACAGTAGGGTCGTCATCGTAATCAATGGGAATAAGAATTCTTTTGGACAAATCAACTATGGTACCGGAAGGGATGTAAGTAAGGAATCGATCAATGACGCAAGGATACCCCTGGAACTGAAAATAAATACGGAAAGCAAGATTATAATACCTATTTGGATCGGTAACTAACGAAAGGCGATTTCGTAAAAAACGACTTCTGTTTTAGTGTTTTTCTGCTATGAAATCAACGTCATTGTAAGTCCAAAAAAATAGTGCTTGGAAAATGGGTGCTAATCACTTGGGGCTGCGAATTAAGTTGATGTACAGCACGTTTAACTTAAAGCTTTATCTTTACAAGAAGACCCTAGCCAATTATGCCCATAGAGAACCTCCCCGAAATATATCTTGATAAGGGCAAAAACGCTCCAGATCTGTTCGTTTATGATTTCAGGATGACCAATGAGGTGGTCAAGAGCAAGGTCAACCTTAGCATGAACATGTTCAGTTTTTTGCAAGTGGGGAAGAAGCAGGTACATTTCGCAGATACCTCGATCGCGGTGAACCCCCAACAGTCATTGCTTTTAAAAAAAGGGAACTGTCTATGGACAGAATTGTTGGACCAGGACAATGTCTACTACTGTAAACTCTTCTTTTTTTCGGAAAAAAAGGTAATTGACTTTCTTGAAAAGCACAATATCAAAAAACCAACCAAAAAGAAGGAATTCCCCTTTTTTACAATAGAAAATGACCGTTATATCAACTCCTATCTCAATTCACTGAACACCATAAGTTCTGCTCCCCCTATATTTATGGAGAACCTGCTCTCAGTCAAATTCGAGGAGATTATGTTGTATCTATTGAACAAGTACGGAAAGCGATTTGAGGGCTATCTGCATTCCCTGATTTCTAATCATAAATCCCCGTTTCAAAAAATCGTGGAGGGCAATACGCATTCCAACCTGAAATTGGAAGAGATCGCGTTTTTGTGCAATATGAGCCTGTCAACCTTTAAACGTTATTTTACTTCAGAGTATAAGGTCAGTCCCGGAAAGTGGCTACAGGACAAGAGGTTGCAAACGGCAAAGGAGCTGCTGGAAGGCGGTAATCTAAGATCCTCCGACATTTATTTGGAGATGGGCTATAGCAATCTTTCAAACTTTAGTATCGCCTTTAAGAACAAATTTGGAATTAGTCCAAAAGAAGTCTGACCTTTTCTTTATTAGCAGCCCATAAACTTGTGTCCAATCCATAAGGTTTTCCCAAATATTTGATATTTGGTCCGTTTTCATAAGTGATTGACCTTTTTTCATAAGCACTTCTCGATTTTTAACGTTACATTACAAATAGTTCAATTTTTCGGTCGAAATTATTCATTAATCCTAAAAAAAGACAGTGTTATGTGCAAAAATCATGGAGTCTCCTATGTGGAGCCAGGAAAAGTAGAAGTAATGGAAATAGCCTATCCCGAACTTGCTTTGGGAAGTAGAAAATGTGAACACGGTGTTATCTTAAAGATCGTGGCCACAAATATCTGTGGTTCGGACCAACACATGGTAAGAGGTAGGACCACCGCCGAAAAAGGGTTGGTACTGGGACATGAAATCACAGGAGAGGTTATAGAATGTGGACGGGATGTTGAGTTTATCAAAAAAGGAGATCTGGTTTCCGTTCCCTTTAACATTGCCTGCGGTCGATGTCGAAATTGTAAAAGCGGCCTAACCGGTATCTGTTTAAATGTAAACGGAGACCGTCCGGGAGCCGCTTATGGGTATGTCGATATGGGAGGCTGGATAGGTGGCCAGGCAGAATATGTAATGGTGCCTTATGCCGATTTCAACCTGTTAAAATTTCCAGATAAGGATCAAGCCATGGAAAAAATATTGGATCTAACCATGCTTTCCGACATTCTCCCGACCGGATTTCACGGCGCGGTAATGGCAGGGGTAACCGCTGGCTCAGTGGTATATATCGCCGGTGCGGGACCCGTAGGGTTGGCCTGTGCAGCAAGCTGTCAGTTATTAGGCGCGGCCGTTGTCATAGTAGGTGATCTAAATGAGGCACGCCTTGCGCATGCCAGAAGCTTTGGTTGTGAGACCATCAATTTGACAAATGGTATTCCAGTAGAAGAACAGATTGCAATGATCGTCGGCATCCCCGAAGTGGATTGCTTTGTGGATTGTGTAGGTTTTGAGGCCAGCGGACATGGTGCCAGTGCCGGGAAAGAAATGCCCGCGGTTGTATTGAACCAAGCTATGGCGATTACAAGAGCTGGCGGCCAAATTGGAATCCCCGGCCTGTATGTTACCGAAGATCCAGGGGCCAAGGATGAAGCAGCGAAACAAGGAAGCCTGAAAATCCGATTTGGATTGGGGTGGGCAAAATCCCATTCCTTCCATACAGGGCAAACCCCAGTGATGAAATATCATAAGCAACTAATGAATGCCATCCTGTTCGATAAAATTGATATTGCCAAAGCTGTAAACGTGGAAGTGATAAGTCTGCAAGATGCCCCTAGAGGTTATGCGGAATTTGATAGTGGTGTAGCCAAAAAGTTCGTAATCGATCCACATGGTATGTTGGTTTAGCAATTTGACCTTTTTTCATAAGTTATTGGACGATTTCGGTAACTTGAAACCTAAGGTTTTGCCCTAATTTTGCAGTATTATTTAATCATAAAAATAAAAAATCATGAATATCACATTAGCACAAGCAGAAAAAGCGATCGTAGCGGCCAAAGAAAAGGCGAAAGCAATTGACACCAAAATGAATATTGCCGTTGTAGATGCAGGAGCCAATCTAGTAGCATTTGGTCGGATGGACGGAGCCTGGTTGGGTTCTTTGGATATCTCTATCAAAAAGGCGAAAACAGCACGTTATTTTGATATGAATACTGGTATTGTCGGCGAATTGTCACAACCGGGAGGTTCTTTGTACAATATTGAACATTCCAACGGGGGCCTGATAACTTTTCCAGGAGGTGTTCCAATTAAAAATGCAAATGGTGAAATAATAGGAGCCATTGGTGTTAGCGGAAGTGCCGTTGAAAATGACCACGCAGTAGCCGAAGCCGGATCTAAAGCAATCTAATAATATATTATTGAACTACATAAGAGGATAATTTTTATTGGTTATCCTCTTTTTTATCTTACATAAAAATAAATAACTGGCATCTAGAGTATTAAACCCAAGAAATTAAAGTAGATCAAACCATGAGCAGGGGATTTGTTAAGGAAGACGATCAGGAAGAAAATCCGACGGAGCCACCACGTGCAACCCTTCCCGAAGGT
>JBLWZN010000080.1:0-11084 GCA_048266425.1 Sediminicola sp. | reverse complement strand
TACCGTTTTCATTCATATAGCGTTAGTTTAAGTATAACGCAAGGATAGAAATTGTTTAAAATTTGTTTTAGAATTTATTTTGATGATTTTTTTGGTCGGATCTAAGCATTTTTGAGTCGCATAGCAGAGGCTATTCAACGAAAGAATAAGAACGGGATGTCAAAATAGGACGAAATATATCTGAAGGATAAAATTTAAACAGTTTCTTAGTATTGGCTGTGCAATTTTGTATGGCCATTTTTCGTTTTGGACCCAGAGATCTATTATATGGGCCGTTTTTACGCATAATTACCGAACGTTCGTTATGCCACATATTGAAGCCGCTTTGCAACATAAATTTAGATATGAATATTCAATGAATTATGTTTGTTAGTAGCATTTTAGGGGGAAACCCGTGTTAATTTATTGTTTTTAGAAGTATAGTAGGCCTAAAGATTTAATTTTAAGAAGAAAATAGACCCAAATTTGCCATGATAAACCCATTTATCAAAATAGGCCCTTTTTGCATCGCCCTGATTTTATGTATGGGGGTATCGCTCGCCCAGGATACTATTTTGGATGAGAATGTCCTAAACAAATTCAAGAATCAAGAAAATGTGGAGGGCAGATTTCAATTTTTTTATACTACCCCCAACCGCTACAAGGAAAATTCTGCCTACGATTGGTTGGATGCGGTGAACATCTACCTGAACAGTTCGGAAAAAATTAAGGATTCCACAAGTATTCAGCTATATAAACTGATGCAGGCGCAACTTTATTACGATCTGGGAGAGTTTGATACGAGCATTGCCTTGGCCGATGAACTGTATGACAATCAAGGGAAGTTGGATCTTCCCACCAAGAAGGTGCTCCTGGACCTGATGGACGACGACTATGCCCAACTTAAACTTTATGACAAGCAGTTGGAAGTCCGCCAAGAGAAAAAAGATCTCGGTATTACCAATAGTATTGCGTTCTATGATATCTATGCCAATATGGGGTTTTACATAAAGGCGAGGAACGATTATATCATGGAGATGAAAAAGACGGTGCGCGATGACGATTATTTTGGTTTGGCCAAATATCACAACAATGTCGGAAACTATCTTAGGCTGGACAAGTCCTCTTCCGTTGCCCTGGCCAAATACAAAGAGGCCATGGGTTATCTAACCGTTTTTTTGAACAACATTAATCAGGTAAAGACAGAAAATGAAATTGTTGAAGGTAACGTGCTCAAGGGTATTATTGAAGGTAACATCGGGAAGTGCTACACCCAATTAAAGCAATATGAGGATGCAATTCCTTTGCTGGAATCGAGCATTGCAACCATCAACGAATACAGTAAGGGAAAATTTTCTTCCGACGTAATAGAAAATACCCTCGATTTGGCAGAATGTAACCTGCAATTGGAAAAGTACAAGACCGTTAAGGAATATTTAAATGATGATCTAAAACCTGTAAGTGTAGATAACATCATTAAAATGAATCGATTGTACGCTACCTATTTTGATAAAATCGGGGATTATAAGTCGTCTGCCAATTATTTGAAAAAAAATGCCAGAATCCGGGATTCGATAACTACCACCGATGCGCTTTTAAAACAGCAGCAGTTAAAATCCCTCGTAGGCCAGGATCTGGCCAATACCCGTAGCATGCTCGACGAGCAAAAATTGGCATTGGAAAGAAACCGCAACGAAATGCAGGCCAAGGATGAACAGATCAATATGGTCTTTATTTCCTTGATTTTTACTTTATTGGGATTTGCGGGAATGGTTTATGCCTATTTAAAAAGTATTAAGAACCAGCGCCTGATCGCCGAACAAAAGTTCATTATTGAAAATGCCCTTGTGGAAAAGGATTCCCTGCTCAAGGAAATACACCACAGGGTAAAGAACAATCTACAAATGGTTTCAAGTCTCTTGAGCCTGCAAACCAAGAACACTAGGAGCAAGGCCGCCATAGAGGCTTTGGAAGAAGGGAAAAGCCGGGTAAAGGCCATGGCTTTGATCCATCAGAAGTTGTACCAGAATGACGACCTTTCGGTCATTGAAATGCAGGGCTATATCGAAAGCCTTATCAACAGTATTCAGTCGGTATACAAAAAGGGGGGACACAATATCAATATTACCATCGATGCCGAAGGAACAGAATTGGATATTGACAGGGCCATACCTTTTGGGCTAATACTTAACGAACTGGTATCCAATTCATTTAAATATGCCTTTCCGGATGACGATGAAAATGGCAAGATCTATATCCACCTTAGCAAGAACGGGGACAAGGGCTTTTTTGAATATGCGGACAATGGCGTTGGCCTCCCCGAAGATACGGACCAACGCGCCAATTCCTCCATGGGGATCCGTTTAATGAACCGCTTGGTAAATCAGCTGCAATCTACTTTGAATATCGACAAATCTGCCGAAGGGGTTCGTTTTTGGTTTAATTTCAAATAAATTTAGACCGGAGCCATCCCAAGACCCTTGTCATTTAATCTTCCAAAAGTTAAAAATGAATTCGGTTTAGGGTAGGTATTAAAGTTCCAAGAACTTCCTGGCCCAGTAAGTTGAAAGGAAATCGTCTTACCATCAACCATCAACTACAACTTTGAACCTTGGACTTTTTCTGCTAACTTTACATTAGAGACCTAATAACTAAAATTGCAAACGGTGCCAAGAATTTAGAATTGGTAACCCTATTCTCAAATAATTACGTACAATCATGAAAATCACCTTTTTGGGGCACGCTACCCTTCTGATACGGACCGATGGAAAAACCTTGTTGGTAGACCCGTTTATTTCCCGTAACGACAAGGTCGCGGATAAAATAAATATCCAAGAATTAAAACCCGATTTTATCCTTTTGACCCATGCCCATAACGATCATACCTTGGATGTGGAGGCCATTGCCGAAAGTTCTAACGCCATAATTGTCAGTAATTTTGAAATTGCCATGTACTATGAAGCAAAAGGATTCCAGGTGCATCCCATGAACCATGGCGGCAGCTGGAATTTTGATTTTGGTCGACTTAAATACGTCAATGCTATTCATACCTCCTCCTTTGGGGATGGCACCTATGGCGGACAACCCGGAGGCTTTGTTTTGTCGTCCGAGGGAAAGAACGTATATATCGCAGGGGATACCGCCTTGACCATGGATATGAAATTGATTCCACTTACAACAAAATTAGACCTCGCCATTCTGCCCATAGGCGACAATTTTACCATGGGGGTAGATGATGCCGTTATAGCTTCCGACTTTGTGGAATGTGACAACGTCTTAGGTTGCCACTACGATACCTTTGGCTATATCGAAATAGACCATCAGGAGGCCATCGCGAAATTCAAGGCCGCTGGAAAGAAATTGCACCTTTTGGAAATCGGGAAATCCATGGAGGTTTAACGCCTGGACAAGAACCAAGACAAAAGAATATAGAACATAGAAAATAGACAAAAATATTTTTGGGTTTATATGTTTATAAGTTTAATTATTCCTATTAATCATCAACCGTAACCCTTAACAATCTATGTTAAACCTGGAACCAAATCTGCCAACTGCAACTGGGAACTGCCAACTTATTTCCAGTTTCGTATTCTTAGAACCTTGAACCTTGAACCAACCTCTACCTCACATCACTTTTCAAAACTATTTTGTGAAGTAGTTTTGGAAAAAATCGCTTTATATAAATGGCCAGGATTTCCTTACGGCCAATATAGGTCTCCATTTTGTTCTTTTCTATGGCCTTGACCATTTTTTGGGCCAATTCCGATACGGGCATTCCGTTCTTTGTGGCATCGTCGTCCTTGTTTTGGGCACTGCCATCCCCTTTTAGGGCATTTTTGGCCACATCAGTGGCAATGAATCCCGGCAGGACCATCGTTACCGATATACCATCTTTTTCGTGCTCTAGCCTAAGGGAGTCAAAAAAGCCGTGAAGCGCGTGTTTTGCTCCGCAATAGCCAGACCTATAGGGCGATGAAAACATACCCATAAGGCTGGAAACCGTTGCAAAATGCCCCGATTTTCTTTCTACAAAATGGGGGAGGATGGCCTTAGTGACCGCTACGGTCCCCAAATAGTCCACATCCATCAACTTTTGGTAGACCTCAAAATCGGTTTCCATGATCAAGGATCGTTGACTGATCCCTGCATTGTTGATCAAAACATCGACATGGCCAAAAAAGGCGATGGCTTCCCTGCCTTTTTGGGGCATTTCCTCAAAGTTCACTACATCTAGGGGTAGAATCCTTATATTTTCGGGATGGGAACAACGGTTCTTTACTTGTTGCAGCAGTTCTTCCTTTCGGGAGGAAAGAATCAGCCTGCAGTTCTTTTTGTCCAATTCATAGGCCAAGGCCTCCCCGATACCCGAAGAGGCCCCCGTTATCCATATAACTTTACCGTCTATTCTTTTCACGTACTTAAATTTAATCAATAAAACTCCCCATGGTTCTCCCTCGAGGTAGTTCGTTAAAACTCCTTTTCAAGGATTCCTGGATGCTTGCACAAAGAAACGAAACTTATTTTTGATCTTATGAACCAGTCTTGATTCTTAGCTCTTGGCTCTAGATTCTTTGGGACTATGGTTTCCATGATGCAAAATATAGCTAAATTTGGCATCAATCCTATGCAAGCCAACTATAAAAAATACATACTCCGCTTTAGGCAACCCGGCCGCACCAGTCGTAACGTGATGACCCAGAAGGAAACCTGGTTCCTCATTTTGGAGGAAAACGGTCGCTACGGAATTGGGGAATGCGGACTGTTGCGTGGACTAAGTGTGGACGATGTGCCCCAATACGAGGAAAAACTACAGTGGGTCTGTGGGAATATCCACCTGGGGGAAAGTGCACTTTGGAGCCGGTTGATGGATTATCCCAGTATACAGTTTGGGTTGGAACAGGCTTTTTTATCCCTAAGGTCCGAGGATCCTTTGTTGCTTTTCCCTTCCGGGTTTACCCAGCATGATGCCCCTATTCCGATAAACGGACTCATCTGGATGGGGGATGAAGCGTTTATGCAAGATCAAATAGAAGAGAAATTGCAACAAGGATTCAGTTGCATCAAGTTGAAAATCGGCGGGCTGGATTTTGTGCAGGAACTAGCTATCCTGGCATCCATCAGAAAAAAATATTCCAAGAGCAAAATTGAACTTCGCCTCGATGCCAACGGTGCTTTCTCGGAAGATAGGGCCTTGGAAAAATTGAATATTTTGTCAGCCTACGATATACATTCCATCGAACAGCCTATAAAACAAGGCAATCCATGGGCCATGAGGGCCCTATGTGCAAAATCTCCCATTCCAATAGCCTTGGATGAAGAATTGATAGGAATTTTCGGGGAAACCGAAAAGGAAACCTTGCTGCAAACCATCGAGCCCCAGTTCATTATTTTGAAACCCAGTTTGGTGGGCGGGTTCCAGGGAAGCCAGGAGTGGATTGCCCTGGCCAACAAATACGGTGTTGGTTGGTGGGTCACCAGTGCGTTGGAGAGCAATATCGGATTAAATGCAATCGCGCAATGGACCTTTACGTTAAACAATAAGATGCCCCAAGGTCTTGGTACCGGGGGGTTGTTCACCAATAATTTCAACGGGCCCCTGACCGTGGAAAACGGAAACCTTTTTTATAACAGGGAAATTAAGTGGGAAGAAAAATTAATAATGAAGTGATTTGAATTTTTTCTTTTGCCTGCAAATATCACATTCCCGCCCGATCCGGTACGGGCGGGAATGTGATATTTGCAGGCAAAAGAAAAAGTTTAAACCACTTCAAAATAAAAAATATGTACATAGAACAAGGATATAAGGGGAATTTGGGAATGTGGAAGTATTTGATTCTACCGTTGGGGCTTTTGGCCGTGGGTATTTTCAATTATATATCTACCATGTTATCCCCCGTTAGCGTTGATGTAATGATGCAGGATCTGATCCAGAAATTGGGATCGTCCACGGTTTTGGTCATCCTTTTGGCCCCGTTGGCTTTTGCGCTTTTCGTGGTCTGGGGCTGGGTAAAACTGATCCATGGGCAATCCATTATTTCCCTGACCACTTCCCGAAAAAAGGTGGATTGGAAACGTATATTCTTTGCATTTTTCCTGTGGGGACTCCTGACCCTTGCTATAACCGGGGTCGATATTGCCCTTTCGCCAGAGGATTATATCTTCAATTTTAGACCCATTCCATTTGCGATACTGTTGATTATTGGAGTCTTGTTGATCCCATTACAGACCAGCTTTGAGGAATATATGTTCCGCGGTTATATGATGCAGGGTATAGGCCTGGCTGCCAAGAACCGATGGATGCCCCTGATCGTTACCTCAGTATTCTTTGGGGCGATGCATTTGGGAAACCCAGAGGTTGGAAAATTGGGTCTCGGCATCATGGTTTATTACATGGGTACCGGTCTCTTTTTGGGGATATTGACCCTGATGGATGAAGGCCTGGAACTTGCATTGGGCTTCCACGCCGCCAATAACTTGATTGGGGCCTTGCTGGTCACGGCCGATTGGACTGCCTTTCAGACCGATTCTATTTATAGGGATATATCCCAACCCGTACTCGGCTGGGATGTTTTTGTGCCCGTACTCGTTATTTATCCTATTTTATTGATCATATTTTCCAAAAAATATGGATGGAACAATTGGAAGGAAAGATTGACCGGAAAAGTCCTGTCCAAGGAAGCGTTTATAGAACATACTACAAAGGAAATTGGAACAGGTGCTTAACATTCATCCCAAATTTAAGTTTAACCGCCACCCTTATTCCAATCCCGAATTAAGACAATTGGCCTATGACCTTGTCAAGGAAGGGGAGGATTACGAAAAAAGCATCGGTAATTTCCTGACGGATTGGCTAGATGCAAATGCGACCATCACCGTAAGGACTTCGGGATCTACAGGGAAACCAAAATCCATTTCCCTAAAAAAAACACAAATGGTCAATTCCGCTTTGGCCACAGGGGAATTTTTTGGCCTGAAGGCGGGCGAAAGGGCCTTGCTTTGCCTACCGGCAGATTTTATCGCCGGTAAAATGATGCTGGTCCGTGCTATGGTCCTCGGACTGGAACTGGATTCCGTTAATCCGACGTCCCAACCCATGGCCGGCAATTCTAAGAGCTACGATTTTGTCGCAATGGTGCCCTTGCAATTGGAGAATTCCTTGGATGCACTCCATCAGATTAAAACTTTGATCATTGGGGGGGCACCGATGTCGCATACATTGAAGGCTCAAGTTCAAGCGCAAGCCCAAGATGGGATGGCGGCTATTTTTGAGACCTATGGGATGACGGAAACGATAACCCATGTAGCGGTGAGGCTTCGACTCCCTGCCCGTTCCGTTTCAGGCGGGCGCTCAGCCACCGGACTCGGCCGAAGCTTCGTTGCCCTGCCCAATGTCCAATTCTCAACGGACGATCGCGGTTGTTTGATCATCGACGCTCCCAACGTTGCCGATGGGCCCGTGGTTACCAACGATTTTGTAAAGCTACTTTCCAATACCGAATTTGAATGGTTGGGGCGCTATGACAACATAATCAATTCTGGAGGTGTCAAGTTGGTGCCTGAACAGATCGAGATAAAATTAATGCCGATAATCGGTAGCCGATTTTTCTTGGCCGGTATACCCGATGACAAGTTGGGCCAAAAGTTGGTTTTATTGGTCGAAGGAAAGGTTGATACAGAAAACCTACTTGCAAAAATAAAATCCCTCAAAACACTTCAGAAATTTGAGGTTCCCAAGGAAATTATCCAAGTCTCAAAATTTAAGGAAACCGGAAATGGGAAGGTGATGCGGAGGGAGACGGTAGCAAGCCTTTTGTGATGAATAAATAAGAGTTTTGTTTTTCCCCGCCAGCACAATCGTCACGCCCGTATCCATAACCGTTCCCGTATGAGCACGATTAGCATAATGGCATAACGACAATGGCCTGATTTTTGCTCATTTACGGTACGGGCAAGATGCTCGAGCTAGCCGTGGGAATCGAAATTCCTCTAGTCTTTAACTGGTAGCTGTACCGTAAACCAGTAAATTTAAAATTGCAGTAGTCAAAAATTCACGGTAGCCTAAAAGTACGTTGCCTCAAGATGCAATCTTGCGGCAGCGGGGGCAACTGTACAAAACGATTCCTATTCAAATCCTTGTGATAATTAAAATGAACACTAATAAACAACACGGTTTATATCCGAGTTAGACAAAATATTATGAAAAGATATATATATATTTAGTAGTGATATTATTATTCTTTATCGAATGTAAAGAAAGATTGATTCATTCTCACGATAATGTACGCTATTAACCTTCTATGTCATATTTTTCGGACACTTCAAAATTGGTCGAGATTGAATTGGATAATACAAATTTAGATTTTAAAAATATTACGGATTTGGTTGATAAAATCTATGAAAATGATTCAATCCCAAATTTTATGATTAAGGATAAACAAATGTTCCGAAACATAATTCCTTTTCGCAATGATTATGGACTTATCGTTGAAAAAAATAAACTTGAAATAACGGAGGATTCTATTTTGATCGATGAAAATTATCCCATAAGCAAGTTGAGTCAAATACTTGAAAGGCACTATGAAAATGAAGGAAAAATACCCTATTATTGAGATAGTCCACAAAGGGCTTTTATTGAGATAAGTCTTGACAGTTCAAAAAGTGGTTCTGCACTGTTCAAATCCTTGAACAACCTTGCCATTGCTTTTGACCAATTCAATTCTAAGCATAAGGATACTTTGGAACTTAAGATTGCATTGAGTTATTTTAGACAGATTCCACCTCCACCTCCACCTCCAAAATAACACTAGTTGGTTCCCCCGCTAGCGCGAGCGTGACGCTCGTGTCGGGTAAGATGTAAAATCTAAGGTTTCTAAACAATTAGGATTATGGTTAAAAATATATTAATGTGGTTATTATCATCCATCGCATTAACCTGCTATTCTCAGAACGAAATGGAACTCAACACCAATGATATCATTTCCAAAATAGTAGATACCTATGCACTTCCTGTGCCTCCGCTCCCCAAAGACAGCATTACTTCGACAATAAGTGATCATGTATTGGATTCTTTAAAAAGTGTAAAACTAAAAGTTGCTATTTTTCCTTTGATGACGCCTTTGGAATCAATTAAGGAAAAAATGGAATTACCTAAAAACTACTCTGTATTATTGAGTAAGAAATTAAAGAATAAGGAAATAAATATCAATGCATTATCCAGTAGAAAAGGACACCATATTATCCTTGCGGATTCCTTGGAATTGAGGAAGACCATGGATTTTCCGAATTTTGATCTATTATTTGAATTTTCCCGAATTTATTTCAATGAAAATTATACTGAAGCAGTTTTGGAGCTTGGGATCAGTAGAAGCAGATTAGCAGGATATAGTGCTTTATATGGTTTAAAGAAGGAAAACGGGGAGTGGATAGTTGATTATAAAAAAGGTCTTACTATTTGGTAGTGAATAGTAAATGATGTGGGCTACTTTGATTACTGGCCTCCCCCCGCTGGGATGCCCCTGCCCCTCATGGTCCAGGATGTACTGGACATGCCAGTAACCATCCTAAAGAAGTTATTTGGGATGATGACAAGATTATTGAAAATCTGAAGACCGGTTCAAAGGAAGAATGTATTCATGATAAAATGAGACAGGGAGCCGAAAATTATATCGCTGGTGTAATGGGATGGTTCAAGGGTGATTCGGAGTTTAATATAAATATTGTGTCCGTTTCCAGTTTATCTGGTTCGGTTAGAGGCAATGCCCAGTATATAGGAAATAGTACCATTAAGATAGAAATAAGTTCTAGTGCCGCAGCATCCGACTCTGCTTTGGAAGTAGCTAGAAGTATATTACATGAATATATTCATGCAGATATGAAGAGATTATTATACACAAAACTTGCATTAACAACCCCCAATGATTTGAACTTTTTGGAAACGTACAATTCATACAAGACAAATGGATATGAACCGCATCCGGAGCATGAAACAATGGCGGAATTATACGTCGATAAGATGGCGAAAGCATTGGAGTTTTTTCATAAAAATGAGTTGAATGCAGATTATGTCAAATACACAAATTTTTTTAATGAAAAACCCAGCTCTGATTTTTATCGTGCCTTGGCTTGGCAAGGTCTTTCAAACCTTGATGTTCAAGCATGGAATAAACTATCTTCTTCCGAGCGGACAAAACTTACAAATTTGCAGTCAAGGACAGGAATATTAACTAAATCATGTGAATAATGGAAAAGATAGTCCTTCTTTTAATTATGATGTTGGTATCGTGTGGAGTTCGGAGTCAACAAAGAGATGTTTCCAAAGTAACCAAAGACACGCTATTGTTTTATTTTGACAGAGACTATATAAAATCTAGTACATTTAATGCAGATGCATATGTTCGATCTGAAGACTATAATCAAACACAGGGAGTTTCATTTAAAATTAAAAAACTTTATTCGATTCTAAACACTGGCGAGATTCTTGATCTTAAAGAATTCTCGCAGAGAATAGGTGATTTTAAGACAGCAGGTAGGGATAAATCGAATAATGGTAAGCTTTTTGAAAGATTGAATAATAATGTAGTGATTTTTGTTGACAAATGTAGTGGGCAATTTATGGAAATGTCTGTGGCGTTGTACTATTTAGATTGAGATTTAATGAAACCTCAAGGCTATTGCAAGGTTTATGCTCGTATATATTGGCTATTCAATACGTAATTGTTCGAGGCAATTGTCGGTAAATGTAATAACTTAATGGTCCTTCCCGTTTAAGGTGTGAGCGGTTTGCCATAGCAAGCTAAGAGTTTCCAAAACACCAAAACTTTACAGTCTTATATTTTGGTTTCCCTTGCTGTGGATTGGTTCAGCCCCGAAGAATTTACAGATGCCGATGGAACTATCTTGTACGAGTTCCCTGCTCAAGTAGGGAATGGCCTGGCCCTAGAAGGCCAAAGCTTGACCTTGGCGCAAAAGTATTCGTTAGTCGTTCCTAAAGTAATGGACGGTAGTCCTTTGGAATATAAGTTGGTACGATTTTTGTCCAACAATAATGAATCCTTGATACCCATATCGTACCACAACAAATCAAATTTTACGGGTACGGTCTATTA
>JBLWZN010000079.1:0-11642 GCA_048266425.1 Sediminicola sp. | reverse complement strand
GCATTTGACAAAAGCGCCAAGATATTGGGGCTACCCTATCCAGGCGGACCATTGGTGGACAAGTATGCGCAAATTGGAAACCCCAAGGCTTTTCCCTTTCCCAAGCCAAAGGTAGATGGACTTGACTTTAGTTTTAGCGGACTAAAGACAAGTATCCTTTATTTTGTTCAAAAAATGACCAAGGAAAACCCCAATTTTATTTCGGAGCACCTAAATGATATTTGTGCATCCATCCAATATACCATCATCAATATTTTGATGGAGAAGCTAAAAAGGGCTTCCAAGCAAACCGGTATCAAGGAAATTGCTATTGGAGGAGGGGTTTCGGCCAATTCGGGTATTCGAAAGGCTTTAAAAGAAGGTGAAAAAAAATATGGCTGGACCACCCATATCCCTAAATTTGAGTATTGTACGGATAACGCCGCTATGATCGGGATCGTAGGTTACCTTAAATATAAGCAGGGTATTTTTGCGGATCAGGGCGTTACGGCGAAAGCGCGGTACGTTATCTAGTGTCCGCCAATAAAGTTAGATAACTGCGTTATGCAAGCCTTGTTTCCGAACTTTCTAGCCTGGACACTCGATTAAATGGATAAACACTATTAATAAGACGTGAGACGTTAGATGTGAGACGTTAGGCCGCTGCGCTACAAGAACCAAGACCAAATTATGAAAACCGTCCTACCTTTTCTTATCGCCCTTGTATTCGTAGTGGCGGATTTTGGCCTTCATATGTCCAAACACTCCGACAGTATGCTCAACGAACGGAACCACGTGATCTCCAACGCCTTTCTCACCTCCCAAATACAATATCACAAGGAACTCCCTCCATTTGCCAGAAGGCCATTAACCTCTTGGCTTATCGATACTACAGCCAACACCTTCGGTATTCGCCTGGGCGTCGCCTTTATTTGGGTCAATTTTACCTTGGTCTTTTGCAGTGGGATTTTACTTTTTTTCCTATCCCGAAAGTTGTCCATATCGTATGATGGCAACTTTGGGAGCAAAGTAAGTCCCCCGGAGGGGAAGAACGACTCCTATTGGACTGGCATAGGCAACATGGTCATCTATTTTCTTGGGTTTTCTATTCTTTTTGCCTTTTTCACCCCTCTATTTAGTTATGACGAACCGCTACAGTACACCATGATATTTGCGAGCCTACTTGCCATGTACCATAGAAAATGGTTATTGTACACGATATTCTTCACTTTAGCCCTTATCGCTCGGGAAAGTACTGTTTTCTTGATGCCGGCATTGGTCCTTTTCTTCCTTGATCCGAGCAAGAAATCAATATTTCCAGTAACGACCGAATTCACCAAAAAACTAGGAGTTATTCTTTTACCCGTAGTACTTTATGCTGTTTTTCTATTTCTATTTATCTGGAAAATGAATTTATGGACAGGTACTAGCGAAGAGATGACGGATCGGATTTCCTGTTTTGCCAGTAATTTTAAGGATCAAAAAAGCACCATGGAATCCCTTTCCTCCATATTTCTTGTGCTTGGGTTACCCTTATATTTTATTATGGTGACCGTGGGAAGGAGCGAAATAGATCCAGCCGGTAAAAAGTATCTCAACGCCTTTTGGTTGACATTCGCCATTAACACCCCTATTGTCCTCCTCACTACTTTTGCAAGGGAATCCCGGCTTTTTGCCCTACCCCTTTTCTTTCTGTGGCCTATTTTTATACAAATTTTTAAAAGGGAGTTGCGGCTTTTGTTCTCCTATCCTTTGTATGGTCCGTGTTTTACGAGATGGCAAAACGCAGTAGGGCTTTTGGTTTTTGGTTTTATAAACTACTTGATAGCCTTTAAGGCCTATGATTCCGATTACAGCCAAGGGCTTACACCCTATTATAATTGGTATTTTTTTCTATTGCTTATGACAATCACGGTTCATTATATTTTGAATGGGTTTTTGGATAGGCATCCAGAGAATAAAGATCAATGGTACTAGTTCTAATTCAAAATAGTGATGTTAAGGTAATTTGTTTAAACGAAGTAAAGGTCCTTATCCGCAGAATAGTGGACGAAAGCTCCGAGAACAGGAGCGAAGGAACATAGCGACGCGGAGTTTCGGCAACGGTTTTTCGACCCAATGGTCGAAAAAATTCATCGGCGAAGGCGCCTTTTTCTTTGTTTCGTTTCTTTTGGGCGAGCAAAAGAAATGAAAGGCGGACCCAATGTTTTTCATAACTTATACAGAAACTAAGGAAATCAACACAAATTTAAACTAGAGGCCAATTAATCCGGAGGCAAGACGTTGAAAATGTTCAAAAATTGTAACAAGATTGGTCTTCTTGCGACGAATCGTTGCAATCGAAAAGCCTAACCATGACCAAAAAGACCCTAATCCTCTTCGGTTTTATTGTACTTAAATTTGTTTTGCACTACGCCATGATCAACCCCGGCTATGATCTGCACAGGGATGAATATCTTTATCTAGATCAGGCCAATCATCTGGCATGGGGCTATTTGTCCGTTCCCCCATTCACATCGTGGATTTCCAGTATCATTCAACTTTTGGGCAATTCGGTATTCTGGATCAAATTTTTCCCTTTTTTGTTCGGGGCGTTGACTTTGGTCGTCGTTTGGAAAGCCATTGAGGAACTGAAGGGAAACCTATTTGCCCTGATCCTTGGGGCCACTTGCGTACTGTTCTCCGCCGTCCTAAGATTGAATTTCCTCTATCAGCCCAATTCATTTGACGTGCTTAGTTGGACCGCACTTTGTTTTGCCCTAATTAAATATTTAAACACCGAAAAAGCCAAATGGCTCTATGTGGGAGCGGTGGTATTTGCCCTCGGTTTTTTGAACAAATACAACATCCTTTTTCTAATCCTTGGCCTTTTCCCTGCATTGTTGATCTTCGGGCCACGCAAAATATTCCTAAAAAAGGAATTTTATCTGTCCATTCTCCTTGGGCTACTGTTGATATTTCCAAATTTACTGTGGCAGTACCAAAATAGCTTTCCCGTATTTCACCATCTAAAAGAACTTACGGATAGGCAATTGGTACACAATAGTCGTTGGGATTTTCTAGGTTCCCAACTCTCTTACTTTATTGGTTCCCTCTTTGTAATCGTTGCGGGACTTTACGCCCTCTTGTTTTATCCTCCGTTAAAAAAGTATAGGTCCTTTCTTGGAACAATGGTTTTTACGCTTATGATCTTCACCTATTTTAGGGCAAAAGGGTATTATGCCATTGGCCTTTATCCCATATATCTCGCCTTTGGCTCCGTGTTTATCTCCCATATTTTTAATAAAGGGTGGAAGCTTTATATGCGACCGGTAGCAATTGCCATTCCTGTAATTCTTTTTATGCTGATGTTCCCCATTTTCTTTGCCAACAAAAGTCCGGAATACATAATCGAACATCAGAAAACTTATAAAAAATATGGACTACTTCGCTGGGAAGACGGCAGGGATCATGAACTTCCCCAAGATTATGCCGACATGTTGGGCTGGAAGGAATTGGCGCGTAAGATCGATTCCATCTGCGCCGGAAACCCCAATATGGAAAACACATTGATCCTATGCGATAACTACGGAGAGGCAGGGGCCATAAATTACTATACAACCAACCCAAAAATCAAGGCCACATCCTTTAGTGCGGATTATGTTAATTGGTTTGCCCTCGACAATCCGGTCCACACCTTTATTAGGGTCAAGGAACATGAGGGGAAAAAGGAAGAATTCGATAAGACCCTACCCTATTTTGAAAGCGGATCTATAGCCGACTCCATCACAAATCCCTTGGCCAGGGAATACGGCACCACCATTTTTGTTTTTAAGGGCCCCATGATCGATGTTGTTAAGCGGATAAAACAGGAGATCGGGGCGGTGAAGAGGGATGAATAATTGATTGATTATGATACAACTAACCCTAAACCTCCAATCTTAACTCGAATTCCAAATAGAGTCTTGCTTCTTTTTTAGTTACGAACTTACTAAAACTTCCATTGACATACTTAGTTCTCCTATTTATAACCTCAACCCAATGCTTTGCTATCAAATCCATTTATAATGGATACGGTATTCTCAATATTCCGTTTTGAAGAAGCTCCAAATAGGATAGACTCGATATTGGGTAGATTGCAAACATATTCGATAGCATCCTTCACGGGAATAGCGCCCCCTCCCAAAACCTGCATGGCAATGGCCCTAACTTTTTTCGTTCTTAAGGTTTCTTCATAAAGTTCTTGACCGCCAGACATCCTAAAATTAACCGCGTTTATGGAAGAACAAATAATTGGATTTTCAATTCCTACGCTTTCCAAGGTTTCCAAAAGTTTGGGCATATTCATTGTGATAAACCCCGCTTCCGCATTATACTTTTTAGCAATATAATCGTGGAAGCTTTTTAATATGTCCGTCATTCCTAATCCCAGAAGAAGATCTGTAACTACATTCTGCAAGAAAATAACGGGAGTATTAATTCCTTTGAACATTTTCATTTCTGCATCGATTAGTAATTCCATAATGGAAATATAATTTTTGGAAACCAAGGCAGTACCCCCTTTGAACATAGTGCCAAAAATATTTCCTGGCAAATACTGTTTAATCGTTCCCTGAATGCCCAGTTCAGTAACCGCATTGGCATACTTGTGTGCGTATGGCATACATGGATAAATTTTAAAATTTTTATATTTTTCAGGATTGGCCCGTACTGCATCACACACATAGGCAATCCGGTCATGCGTGGTACACATAAAGGTGTTTATCCCTGCCTCGATTGCATAGTCCAATGTGGCCACGATTGCCGCATTATCTTTAAATTTAATGGACTGCTCCATAGATTTTGCGTCGGAAATATGATTGACCGCAAAAAACTGGTTATCCCCGTATAAAATCCGTTCCATTATGCTTCTATTTTTGAATTATTCCTAATTAATGCGATCGCGTTATCAGTGAGGACAGCGCTTTTAAAGGTGTTAACGGCATTTGGCCCGGTACCTTTCACGGCTTTAATAAAATAGTCCACTTGTGCAGAATATTCTTCTCCACGTAAATAAAAATCGACCTCGTCCGCAAGGTTCGTAACATACTTTACGTTCCAACCCTTGGTATAGCCTTCCAGTGCACCTTCATTTTTAAAATACACTTTGAGTTCGCTGGCATCAGAAACAATCTTTCCTTCAGTACCAATTATACTTACCGAGGTTGACATTTTTCGAAAGGTTTCATCGCTCCAGTTCACCGATAATACGCCACTTACTCCATTCTCCAATTTTAAAAGGGAATAGACTGCATCGTCTACCTTTTGAGAATAGATCGATTTGAGCAATGTGCCTTCGGCCCCTTTAATTGGAGATATCAGATTGTTGATCAGATCAATGACGTGAGCGGCATAATCCATCAGGCAGCCCCCGCCCTCATCCGGGTTGGAACGCCAAGTGCTGTCCTTCTTTTTGGTGACTACTGGTCCGTAAGCCTCTCCGGTAAAATGATAAATCTCTCCCAAAGCGCCCGAATCCAGTATCTTTTTGACCTCTTGAAACGTCCCGATAAACTTGTTGTGGTAGCCCACCTGGTTGATCAGGTTGTTCTGTTGAGCTAAGTTGACCAATTCTTCACCTTGAGCAGAATTGAGGCAAAAGGGCTTTTCCGCGAAAACATGGATCTTACGCTCCAACAATTCCTTTATCATTTCGTAATGAAATTTGGTAGGTACTGCAACAAAAACTGCATCGGGTTTTTCCTTGTCCAACATTTTTGAGAGCTTTTTGTAACATGGGAATTTGGTATATTTCTTTAATGCCCCTGTTACGATCATGGAGGTATCACATACCCCCACAACTTCCACATCATTATGTGCACCTAAGATCGCCAAGTGAGAAATACCCATCTTTCCTGCACCTATCAAAGCAACTTTAACCATACTATTGTTATTTATTTTTTAGTGACCCAAAATTTTAGACCTATCTTATATTTATTGATATAGAGCTATCAGTTTCTCCACAATTCTGAGGGCAGATTCACCATCCCACTTTTCAGGAATTCCTCCCTTCTTCCATTTCCCTTGGTTTAATTTTTCCAGGTAGCGGGGAATTTCCTCGGGATTGGTACCCACCAGCTCGTTGGTACCTATGGTTATTGTTTCTGGACGTTCGGTTGAATCGCGCAAAGTCATACATGGAATCCCCAATACTGTGCTTTCTTCAGTAATGCCACCCGAGTCGGTAATCACACATTTTGAATGCTTCACCAAATAGATAAACTCCAGGTAAGGCAAGGGACCCAACTGTATTAAGCGGTTGTCTTTATAGCCCATTTTCTCAATTATCTTACGGGTTCTTGGGTGTACAGGAAACAAAACCTGATGTGGTTTGGAATTCTCCATTATCGCATCAAGCAACTCCCTTAGGTTTTCAGGATCATCCACATTGGATGGGCGGTGCAAGGTCACCAGAAAATACTGCCCTTCTTTAAGGTTGTTTTCCTTCCAAACTGCCGGTTGTCGAAGCCTGTCCTTATTTTGATAGAGCGTATCGATCATTGTGTTGCCCACAAAGTGAATCCTTCTTTCCTCCATTCCTGCATGTCGGAGGTTTGCATTTGCAATTTCACTGGTGGTAAAAAAATGATCACATATTGAATCCGTTACCATTCTGTTTATTTCCTCCGGCATGCTCATATCGCCAGATCGGATGCCGGCCTCCACATGCACAACATCCACCCCCAACTTCTTGGCGGTAATCGTGCAGGCCATTGTAGAGGTAACATCACCCACCACCAACACCACATCGGGCCTGTTTCGCTCCAACTCTTTTTCAAAACGCACCATAATGGCCGCAGTTTGTTCGGCCTGACTGCCGCTGCCTGCTTCTAGGTTCAAATCCGGCTCGGGAATTCCCAACTGGGCAAAGAAATCTTCGCTCATTTTCTTATCGTAATGCTGACCAGTGTGCACCAGCCGGTATCTGACGTTTACTTTATCTTCTATTGCCAATTTAACGGCCTTAATAATTGGGGCAATCTTCATAAAGTTTGGCCTTGCTCCGGCAATAATGGTCAACAACATAAATATTTGGTTTTTTAAACTAGTTATATTAATCTACCTCCTTATGAAGCACGATGGGCCATTTCAGCCATACTTTTTGATTTCACTTTTAAATAGCTCATAGGCCTTTCTGCCCTTCATTATTAGTTCTTGGTCAGGATTGGTATCTTGTGAATGAATGATAACATTTAGAATCTTTTCGCTGGTAACTTTAGGGTCAAAATGCATTAATCCTTTATGGATTAAGAACTTATCAACGTCTAATAATTCACCCTGATAAACGGAAATGGTAGGAACACCCATCATTGCCATTTCCCGGGTCATTGATCCTCCTGCCCCAAGGAACAGTAAACAATTTACTGCAACATGGTCAAAAGGTATGGGATTTTCTGGAACTAAAATGCCAGAGAATTTTATTTGGCTGTAATGCTGAAACTGGGCTTTATCTCTTACTAAGAGAGTTATCTTATGTTTATCTTTAAGTTCCAATAAAACTTGATCTAAAAAGTTAAGTTTACCAGAATAATATTGCGCCGTCGAAGGTTCGGGACGAACAAAAATATGTCTGCTTAAAATATCCGAGCTTTGTCTCTTCTGTTGTATTTCTAATCCTTTTGGCCAAAGATACACACCCTCTTTTATGCCCGGATATTGGAATACCTTTTTTCTATTTGCACCCTGTTTGATTATTTTGGACAAACTTAGATTTTCGGGTATAAAAACTTTTGTTGCAAAAATAAAACTGGGAATATTTCCCAAAGCGTGTTCGTTGTCGTTAGTATATATAGAAGGGACGCCTAAGAACTTTGCAGTCATCGGGAGGTAGAAGCTACTCTGACCAATAGCTATCTCTATGTTTTTGTTTCTAAGGAGTCGGTATAAAGCGAAAATTCTCACCGGGAATGAAAAGATTTTTTTTATGAAAGACTTTTCTGCTCTATTACCAATAATGGTGAATTGCCAGTTTCTTTTTTTGATTAGTTGAACTGTATTTGCAGAATCACGGCATGTCAAAATGAATTCATGACCATTGTTGCTCAAATCTTCTATTAAAGGTCCAAAGAAACTAACCTGAGGAGAATTAATAAAGTCTATCCAAATTTTCATGATTTTGTTAATTTGATAGTTTTTTTGTTCTCCTCAAATAGGAATGTACTCAGGGCATAGAACATCCAGGCCTGTGCCCATCGCATATAAGGTATTTTAGATGGAAAATACTTATTGATCTGATAATAAAAATAACCCTTTTCAGACTGCATGTTTGTAATTGTCCAGTTTAAAACTTTATCTAATAATTCTTTATGTTCCTGAAACTTATCCAACTTGGATAAAGTAATTACCATTTGGGCAGGGGCATGAATATCTATGGGATAGATAGAATTAGAATAATATTTTGGAATACCCTCTTCAGTAAAAAATGTTTTAATGTAAAAAGTAAATCCCTTCCGAACGTGTTGCTCATAAGAATGGTCGCCTGAAAACTTCATGTATTCTGCTATACATTCAAGGTTATAACCGGTATGGAAATTATCAATCCATTGATGGAAGTCTAATGTTCCATAACTCCAGGAACCGTCAATTTTCTGATAATCGCAACAATATATTACTGATTTTTTTGCAAGTTCCAACAATTCATTCTCGTGAGTAAAACTATAAACTCTGGATAGCAGTCGACTACCAAGCAAAGAAGCGTTAAAAACGACGGTTTTGTCCAATGGGGAATAGGAAAATGCGAAATTTCCTTTTTCATCATAAGTTCGGTTCAGATCTTTAATAATAAAATCGCAGGCACTGCGAGCCGTATTAAGCAAATGTTCTTCCCCGATAATTTCATAAGCATCGAGCAACGCATTGCTTATAAAAGTTGTTGCGACTATCGTTGGTGTGTTTTTAGGTTGAAAAAAAGCACGTGACTGCCAATCAAAATTATACCCCCAACAGCTTCCGGAATATTCTTCAGATTGAAACTGTTTAAGCTGATCAATAAAATGATTAATTTGAATTAAGGTTGCCTGTATTGGATTAATTTTATATAAATTGCAATAGGCCGATAGAAACAGACCAACTGCCTTAGGATTGTAATCTTTTTTTATAACTGCAATTTTTCTAAAATTAATAGGAGACCGTTTGAAAAATTGGATCCAGATTAGTTTAAATAATCTATTTTTTCTTAAAAATGGTAGATAATCAAAAAGTTTACTATTTAAACCATCGAACGGATCATAGCCTTTAAAGGCTTCTAATCGACAATATTCTTCTAACTTAATAAAACTTTTTTCGATCAATTTATCTTCCATTCCAATTAGATCTTAACCAACAAACCTGTTTTTAAGGATTCCAATACGGCAAAACTAGCTTTGGTAACAGCAATTATCTCTTCAAATGAAATTGGAGATGGGGTTCCATCTATAATTGAATAAATAAATTGATTCACCATTTTCTCCTGACCTTTATCCTGATTAAATAATTTCTTCTTAAATTTCTTGTTGCCAAAGATTTTTAATTCTTTGAAATTATTAAGAATTCCAGCGGCGCCCGAATTAAAAACTTCGATATATTCCTTCGGTAAGGATTTTGGTCCGTTGGCATAATATGAAACAACTCCTATGGAGCCATTGGCAAAAGTGAGTTGAATACTTAATGTATCATTATTGTTTTCCGGATCGGGCAAAGCGTTGGCGAAAACTCCTATAGGCATACTTCCATTCATCCAGGTGAGATAATCTATAAAATGACAAACTTCACCAATTATTCGACCGCCACCAAGTTCCATATCTTGAATCCAGGAGTCATTTGGAATATTACCGGCATTGACCCGATAATTCATAGACATTGGTCCTTTTCCCATTTTTTCCTTCAATAGAATAGAAAGCTGACTAAAACGACGATTGAATCCGACCAACAAATGTTGTTTTCCATTATACTCATTAGTAATTTGTGTTAATTCATCAGGGGAAAGACATATCGGTTTTTCAACAAAAACATTCTTATTATTCTGCAATGATTTTAATACATATTCTGCATGAGAATCGTGGCGCGTGGCAATAAATACGGTATTAATATCATCATTTTGTAAAATATCCTTTTCATCTGAAGTACAATATTCAAAGCCAAATCTTTCAGCTACGCGTTTTGATGTTGCACCAGTATTAGTAAGGATGCCTTTTCTGGTAATCTGATTGTTTTTGGGGATATTGGGCAACAGATTCCCCTGTGCATAACTTCCGGCGCCTATAAAAGCAATATTAACTTTACCAATTGGAGAAGGTTTGTTTGTACTGATTTTCTGAAGTAATATCTGCTCTTTTTCTGTATTATATTTTAACACTATCCCAAGATAAGGCTCTGTTTTATTCAGAATCAAATCATAAGCCTCAGGTGACTTGCTAAAGTCTATTATTTGAGTTGTCAAATAGTCAATGCTAATGATACCACTATAAATTAAATGTTGGAATGCTTGCATATTGCGTTTTTCAGTCCAACGAACATAAGCAACCGGATAATCTATCCCTTTTTCTTCGTAATTATTATCGTAACGTCCCGGTCCATAGGAGCATGACATTTTTAGCTCCAGCTCTTTGCGATACCAATATGGATCGCGTTCAAATCCCGTTGGAACCGCACCTAATATTATTACTTTGCCTTTTTTTCTGGCAATGACGCCAGAAAAATTAATTGGATCGAGACTATCAGTTGCAGCAGCTATAATCACCGAGTCTACCCCTATTCCATTTGTAAATTGATGAATTTGGTCTTCAATACCTGCAGAATTTCTTTCAAGAGCTAAGTCAGTACAATTTAGTTTAGCAGATTCAACAGCTGAAGGACTAACATCAATTCCTATAACTCTCACTCCTGAAGCCTTTAACATGAGGCAAGTCAATTGACCCAAAAGACCCAATCCAATCACAGCACATGTTTCACCAAGTCTTAAATCCGCTTGCCTGATACCTTGCATTGCAATGGCTCCTAAGGTATTATAGGCCGCATTTTTTAAATGAGTCTTTTTATTTAATTTCACCACTAGGTTGACAGGAACTGAAATTATCTCAGCATGAACCGCATAACCAACTCCCGCACATGCAACCCAATCTCCTTTTGAAAATTCGGTAACGCCTTCTCCCACTTCAATAATTTCGCCTGCGCTCGAATACCCCAAAGGAGAGTATGCCTCCAACTTTTTTGAGACAGCTCTGTAAGTTTGTACAGGACCTTGTTGAATTAATGTATCCATTACCTGTTTAACTTGCTGCGGTCGTTCCTTAGCTTTGCCAATCAAATTTTTCCGGGCAGCTTTTACTGTTGAACTCTCAGTACCTGCACTTATCAGTGAATAATGGTTCCTAACTAATACCATACCTTTTCCTAATTGCGGAGCTGGCACTTCCTGAACTTGCATTTCGCCGTTATTCAGTTTTTGGGTAAGTTGCAGCATATTGGATTATTATTTTATGTTTCTTAAATTCGGTAATTACTTCGAATGCTCTTTTCCTGTTTTTACTCTGATTGAATATTCAAATAATTACATATGACTATACTCCTTTTCTATAAAATTATAAGGCTATATATACTTCCCCCCATCCTTAGGACAATAAACCTTTAAAAATAAGTTTAATGATGGTGTTGAAAGAGGGGGGTCC
>JBLWZN010000078.1:0-12479 GCA_048266425.1 Sediminicola sp. | reverse complement strand
CTGATTTGCAATAGCAATGATCTTGCCCATTATCGTCATAAGTTAGGGGTTAAAAATACGATTATTTCACCTACCAAAAAATGTATTTTGTTAATACGGAGTGAATAATCGGAATGTTTTAGTGTCATGTCAAAGCTGAAACGACGTATAAGGCATATGGGGTCATACGTTGGTTTCATCTTGATTTGGCACCGGGTTAAATTTGGTTAAAGATTTTGGGTATTTCTGTTAAGTAGGTCTTCGTTTGTAAGACATGTTCTTAGTTTCACCTTTATGTTGTTTGATTAGGTTTGAATTTGATTGCGATTTATCATTTATGGCTAACGATCGACCTTTTTTAGCCAAGTTTCGGCCCTTTTTCCCAGACTTCCGATTTGGGTATTGAATTAGACCCTTCCAAGGCCAAATAAAACTGAACCCCGAATAAAAGGGACGCTATCACCAAATGTACCGGCTGGGTTCCAAAAGGAAAGTTTAGATAGTACATCCCCATTCCGCTGAGAACCTCTAAAAAGATAAGAAATAATATCCAATTTATTTTGTCAAATTCCAATCCTCTTTTATAAATTCGATAAGCTATGTAAAGGTTGAGCAACACCACCAAAACCGAAAAGGATCGGTGGATATAAAACTGCAAGAAGGGTTTTTGCAGCCATAGGTTTGGTGCATTTTCCCCGACCAATTTAATTTGTTCGTCCACGAATTGCCTTACTTCCGTTCCCAGTACAACTTGGATCAAGGTAATGGCAAGTGCCAACCAAAAAAGTTGCGTAGTTGTTTTGTTGTAGAGTCGGCTTTTTACCAACGGTTTGGTTCTATAGATGAGATATAGGATCATACCCACAATTACCAGTGCCATGACCATATGGATGGTAATTTTAACTGGTTCCAAAACCGAATAAACCACAACGGCTCCCAGCCAGGCTTGGAATCCCATACCAAAAACCACAAGCCATGAAAGTATAGGGATCAATTTCATTTTTTTCCAATAGGACAACGAAACGATAGCCATAACCAGCGTGGCAAGGCCCGCCAAGGCCCCGAACAATCGGTTGATAAATTCTGTCCAGGTATGGGCGGCATTAAAGACCGCGTAATCGTGCTTGGTATAAGGAGTCCAGTTTTCGGGGTCGTAGTCACTAGAGGTCACAAAGGTCTTGGTAGCCACCCAAAGGGATTCGTTTCTTATAATGACTTCACCTTTCTTGAATGTTTTGTTCTCTTGCCATTGAAGTTCGGAAATATCGGTGGGGGGAATATAATGACCAAAGCACTTGGGCCAATCTGGACATCCCATGCCGCTACCGGTCATTCGCACCACCGTACCTGCAATAATTACTAGGTAAACCGTGACCAAGGCAACTTTGGCAATACGCCTAAAATATTTTTGCATGTTTTACAATAGTAGGCTGCAAAATTACTACTCTTTTTGTTCTGTGCCAAGAAGTTTGGGTTTCACCACGGACAATAAAATTGAGGAACATGGGCTAGCCTGCTGAAATACAAAATAAAGCCAAGGAAACTTATACGTCGGGTCTCCGTGCCGCATGAAATGTTGAACCAATTTAATAGAGAAAAAAAGTTAAACCCGGAACTTGGATATGCAAAAGGTTGTTCTGGTCTTCAAGTTTTTTATTTTAATGGGCTCAGGTCTCTTTTTTTCAATTTGCTATAACTTTTAGGAACATTTATGGACGTGGAAGTTGAATGGAGAACAAGTTTTGCAAATGTCTTTTGAAGGATAGCCGTTTATTTAATTTATTTTGGGTTGTTTCCTTTCTTAATTTTATTAATTTTGCAGCCGGAATTAAATTTGGCGTTATCTCTTATCCTTAAGGAATTGTCGAAACGATAGTACGTTATAGGTGGTCTACCCAGCGGGATTTTCGATTAATAGGGAAAGACATTTGCTTTTGGAGCAAAATATTTGATACCGTCAAAATATAATGGTGGCATAGCTCAGCTGGATAGAGCACCTGCCTTCTAAGCAGGCGGTCGAAGGTTCGAATCCTTCTGCCATCACCAGTAAAATCAAGGCCTCCGAGAGATTGGGGGCCTTTTGTTTTTTGTTGGGTGCAGCAGGGGTGCAAAAAATAATCCGATTTTCGACCTGGCTACACTTTTGCGTTCGATTTCTCCCGCTGCGTCTCTATTACCTTCAGAAGTGCTTCAAAGGAAGCGTTGAACTTTTTGATTCCCTCATCCTCCAGTTTTTGGGTTATCTGATCAAGGTCGATATTGTTTTCCTTTAATTGCTCTAGGATTTTGGTAGTTTGATCCAAGTTTTTAATCAGCGTACTGGCCGCATTCCCGTGATCGCGAAAAGCAGCTATAGTGTCCACAGGTAGGGTGTTGATGGTTTTTTGGCCAATTAAAGCTTCCACGTATTTAACATCGCTGAACGCAGGATCCTTGGCACTGGTACTGGCCCACAAAACCCGTTGCGGTTTTGCTCCCTTTAATTCGAGGGCTTTGAAACGGTTACTGGCAAATACCTCTTGGTAGATACTATATGCCTTTTTAGCAGAGGCAATGGCGACTTCGCCTTTTAGGCCGTCAATTCCTTTCTCCGTTAAAATGGGGTCGATCATTACGTCGATACGACTCAGGAAAAAGCTGGCCACAGAGGCGATTTGGTCGATGGGCTTATCGGCTTTGAGCCTGTCTTCGAAACCTCCTAGATAAGCCTCCGTTACCTCTTTGTAACGGGGCAGCCCGAAAAGCAGGGTTATGTTTATGTTGATGCCTTCGCTGATACATTTTCGAATGGCGGGCAGTCCTTCTTTTGTGCTGGGTATTTTGATCATGACATTCTTTCGGTCCACTTTTTTCCAGAGCTCCCTCGCCTGTTTAATGGTCCCTTCCGTGTCACGGGCAAGAAAGGGGGAGACCTCAAGGCTTACAAACCCATCCTCGCCTTTGGTTTTATCGTAAACAGGTTTAAAAAGATCCGCCGCCCGTTTGATATCCTTTATGGCCAGATCGAAGAAAATGGCTTCATTATCGTCTTTTTTTTTGGCCAAATTTTCTATATCCTTGTCATAGTCGGTACTTTTGCTGATCGCTTTTTCAAAAATGGCGGGGTTTGAGGTTAATCCACGAAGTCCGTCCTCATCGATCAACCGTTGCAACTCGCCCGTATCCATTATCTTACGATCGAGTAAATCTAGCCAAATGCTTTGGCCATGTTTCTGTATTTCCAGTAATCTGTTCATGATAATTGTTTTTGAGTTCCTAATCTTTTATTCCCCTTCATAGGTAACCTTCCCGGACCTAATTTTAGCGGGACTTGTAAAGGGGTGTTCTTCACTTTTATCCGGCCCCATAATATGCATCACTTTCCATCCCCGAGCTTTTAGAATATCCGAAACCAAAGCCCGGTGGCAACGCCACCAGACCGCTTCGGAACACATATAGGCAGTGCGTTGTTCCACGGCCAGCATTTCCAGTTTTTCAATGGAGCTTTTAAAATCCAATGTTTCCATATAATCCGCATAGGCCTGAAAGGACGGGTTGTGCCAAGCAGTGTTCGCGGAATCGGGACTTGTTTTTCTCCGGCCGCCCAACGCCTCGAAATGCAGATAATCGATTTCGTTTTCCCTCAGGGAAACTTGCAGGTTTTCTTGGTTAAAATGAGGGTATTTTCTAGAGCCGGGGAACCGTCGGATATCGATCAACATGGAAATCTTAAAAAACTTTAGCATTCCAATAAACTGATCTATAGTTCGGGTCGAATGCCCAATGGTCCAAATTGTTTTTTTATGTAGGTTTGGCTCCAAATCTTTCAATTAATGTTTGTCCCTAAAGTCGAGTGTCCGAGTTGGAAAGTTGGGGAACCAAGCTTGCAAAGCGCGGTGACCCGACTGTATTTTTTCAGTCCGTGGCACGGCCGCACTTGCAGGGTTAGGGTAATTTTTGAAAGCTAACAGTCCTGTCTGTAAACGTCTGGATGACTGGTTTCAAAACGAGAGTAGCGCAGTTATCGGACTCTGTAGACGGACACTGATTAAAATGCCTCCTTGACGATCAGATCCCCGCTTACCTTCAAATGTGCCAATTGTGCTTCCACGGCATCCATCATCGGTGGTGGGCCACATAAATAAAAATGCCCCTTTAGCCCAGGAGTGTTTTTTTTGATAAATTCTTCGGTAATTCTACCATTGGCGTATTTGTCCGTTTTTTCATCGGATAGAATATTGATAAAATTGTTGCCCAACATCTCCTCGAATTCCTTTTTAAGGATAATGTCCGCTTTGGTCTTATTGGCAAAGATGAGCCGATTGTTGCCGAGTTTATTCTTCGCTTTTAGGTCCCGTAAAATTGCAATAAAAGGGGTAACACCTGCGCCGCCGGCGATGAAAGTGCCTTCGCCCTTGTAGGCTATAGCCCCGAATACGTCGTTCAGGATAACCTCGTCCCCCTTCTTTAGCGCTAAAAGTTCATTGGTTAGGCCTTTGTGGCTTGGATATGTTTTTATCATAAATTCCAGGTAGTCATCGGAGGGAAGGCAGGTAAAGGTGAAAGGGTTTCCTTCCCCATCCTTTCCCGCCTTGCCCAGGAACATTTCCGTAGCCTGACCTGGGACAAAGTCGATGTCCTTTGGTTTTTCGGTTACTATGTGGAGTACGTCGTGGGTGGCATGCTCGATCTTTTTAATTTTAACAGGCTGTGTCTTCATGTTGTTATATGTTTTAATCCTTTTTAAAGAACTGTTGTTAACCTTTTATAACGAGGATTTCCCGTATCATCTGGTTGGTAAATCCCCATTCGTTGTCGTACCAGGTCATTACCTTGAGCAGGTCCCCATCTACCACCCGGGTCATGCCCAGATCTACGGTGGAGGCAAAGGGGCTTTTTATGATATCGGACGATACTATAGGTTCATTGGTAACTGCAAGTACCTTGGCGTAGCGGCTTGTTTTGGCCTCTTCTTCAAAAATGGAGTTCACTTCTTCCACGGTAACCGATTTTGCGGTTACAAAGGTCAGATCGGAGATGGAACCTACGGGAATAGGGGTCCTTATCGCTACCCCGTCAAACTTGCCTACCAATGCCGGAAGGGCCTTGGTGGTCGCGATGGCGGCCCCTGTTGTGGTGGGCACCAAATTGGCCGCACCGGCCCGACCCATACGAAAGTTCTTTTTGGAGGGGCCGTCCACGATGTGCTGGGAAGCTGTATAAGCGTGTACCGTGGTCATGATGGCCTTCTTAATGCCGATCCTACGATCCAAGATCTCCACAACCGGACTTATATTGTTGGTGGTACAGCTGGCGCAGGAAAAGATCGAGACCTTACCGTCCGATGAGTTCACGCCGTGAACCACGGTGGGGGTGTCCTTGCTCTTGGTCGGGGCCGATATGACCACCGTTTTGGCCCCTGCCGTGATGTGCTTTTCGGCATCCTCGCGCAGGGTAAAAAGTCCGGTACTTTCAATGACCAGATCTATGCCGTTTTCCTTCCATGGCAGTTCTTCCGGATTTTTTACGGTGTAGTACTTGATACGTGTTCCCCCTACTACCAGCGTTTGTCCTTCATGGGAGACCTCTTTTTCGTAAATTCCGTAAACGGTGTCATATTTTAAAAGGTACGCCAGGTTTTCTATCGATATGATATCGTTTACCGCGATTACATCCAGTCCGTCCGTGTCCAAGATTACCTTAAGGGCTGCCCTTCCAATACGGCCCATACCATTGATTGCTATCTTCATGTCCAATAAATTTTAATTATTAATTTTATACTTTCTTGATAAACCTTTGCATTCTTCCCTTAAAACGTTATCGATGATTTCAGGTGCATTTCCCCAACTGGGAACTTTCGACGTCAACATTACTTTTAAGTCCGATGTTATTCCGCCCACATGGTCCACTTTGGTTCCATAGATTACGGTTCTCAATTTATAGTGTCGTATCACATAAGAACACATAAAGCAGGGTTCATGGGTGGTATAAAGGTCGCAGTTTTCCAGGTCCTGTGCACTGATATTCATCAGGGCATCCTTAATAGCTTCAATTTCGGCATGCTTGGTAACATCATTTGATGATTTTACGGCTTCCGATCCCCTCCCAATGATCGTATTATCCTTTACCACGATAGATCCCACGGGAAAATTGCCTTTAGCCATCGCATTCTTGGCCAAAAGAATGCACTGTTCCATAAATAAAACATGTGTTGTAGATTCTTCAACCCTATTAGTGATCATATGCAAGGTTTAAAATATGCTGGGGTTATATTTTGGAAGGCGTATGAGGCTAAAGCTCGGGTATGGCTTCCAATTTTCCATTCCTCGATTTTCCAAGGATTATAACGTCTTTGCTCTGTTTGTATTCCTCTATGGCGAGTAGCAGTTGACGCTTGGTTTCCCTAAAAAGCTTGATTCCGCTTTTTTGGTTTTTGTTGCGCACTTCCAAATAATATCCGTCCCGAAGTTTTGTGGGCTTAGTGGCAGGTCTTCCCATAATATACATATTTTAATTCGATTTGCCAATCGAATTCCATTAATAACCTTTCTAACCTTTAGACGTACGGCAATGGTCATTGATTACAAAAAATGGCATAAAAAACGAATCTATGGCTTGGGGACGCAAAACTCCTAACGGTAAGGAAAATTTGACCAAAATGAAGTTGGACGCAAATCAATCATTCCGGTTTAGTTCTCGAATAGCATTCATTACCCGTTCTACCATCTTATCACAATATATTAGGTTGAATTCAAAGATTTCCTCCGGGGAATACGTTTTTTCTATTATGTCTCTCAACATGGACTTGGACCGGTGAAATCGCACCTTAACATTGTCCTCCGAAATATGTAGGGCCTCGGAGGTCTCCCTTACGCTCATGCCGTTTAGTTCCCGCAGTGTAAACACCGTTCTATAATCCTCAGGGATATGGTGTATTGCATTTTCCAGGACCTGCTGTAATTCTTTATTTTGTGCCATTTTGGATACGTCTTTGTCCTGATGGTGAAACATGGTGCTGGAGCTTTCCCTAAATTCTGTATCTGAGGGACGTTCATTGGTAAAACTCGCCTTGTGTTTTTGGCGGTAACATTCATTCAGCATAATCCTTACGATCCATGTTTTAAATGAGGAACGATTTTCAAATTTCCCAAGGTTTATGTAGGCATTGATATATGTTTCCTGCATTAGGTCTTCAACATCGGAGTGCCCGAAACCATATGACCTTCCTATCTTATACAAATAACCGTTATAGCGGTGAATAATATCTTCGTAGAGTCTAATTTCCCCAGAAACGATCCGAAAAATCATTTCTTGTTCCGATTGGGTTCCGGTGATTTGTGATGGATTCATTTTCCTATTTACCTATTAGAGTAAAGTTAAGGATTAAAGGTTACAATGTTAACCGAATAAAAGCTATATGTTAACTCAATTGATCTTGTTGGATGGAATATCGTAACTGTATCGTATAGGTACCCGTGTTCTTTAGCATGAGTATTCTTTTTTTATCTGTACTTGTCTTTTAAATTATTTTAAACCTAAACATGTCTAAAAAAAACGACCGTTCCAATTTAAAGATCGAAACGGTCGTATCGGGAAACAAAGGAATCCATCACTATCCCCTTTCCCTTTTAAGGATCTACGGTTATCTTCCCCTTCATTGTTGGGTGAATGCTGCAGTAATAATCAAACGTTTGGTCTATCTGTTTTTTCCAGGAACCTTTCACGGCCAATGTTCCCGAAGTCCATTGATTGTCAGGAAAATCGGTGATATTATGCGGAACAATGTCTTTGTTTAACCAAACCACAATGTCGCCTTTACGTACATGGAGTTCCTCTGGAATGAAAACCATGCCTTTGATAATTACTGTATCTACTGCTGGCGGGGCGATTGTTTTATCAACCCTAACAGTCTTGTTCGCGGGCGACTGTATAACCATTTTGTTCTCAGGGGAGGGAACGTTGGAGAGGAACAGTAGACCAATAGCCCACAATGGAAGAATATTCCATATTCCATGTGCTTTCATGTCGTTTGTCGTTAGAGATCTGATTGCGCCTTTTTTGCCATTTCCAAGTGATGTTCCAAGAGGGGCGTAACACTTTGTAACAGATCTTTTAACTCGGCATTTTGTGTCTGGGGTATCAATTGGGTTTTAACAGTTGAAATAACGGCACCATGATAAGCTACTTCGTTGTCTATATAAGCTTTATCAAAGTCTTTCCCCTTTTTGCCATTTAAGGTTTTTGTCGTCGTTTTAGCTCCATCCAACAAACTTTGGGTAACTGCATTATCTTTAGGAGTAACTCCTAATTTTTTTGCAAGTGCCACCGCTTGGGCAATTATTGAAGTATGATCGTCGATCATTGTTTGCGCAAATTTTCGAAGTTCTGGATTCGTTGCTTTTTTTAAGGCGATCTTTCCGTAATCGACGTCGATCTGATTCGCGGTTACGGCCACAGATGCAATTTCGGAATCGTTAAGTTGGGGCGCACTTGAATTCTGTGCCATGGCAGGCATGGCCCATAATGCGGCAACAAATAAAACCGTCATCGAAGTACTTCTTAGTGTTTTCATGATATTCTAATATTTGTAAATGATATCAAGTGAACTATTCATTTGTATCAAAATAGAGTGCACATGCCATGGAAAGGTTACAAATAATAATCAAAAAGTTTCTACAGGGCTTTTTAATGGGGCCGAACTTGCTCGTATAGTAAGAGGATTGCCTCTGGGTTTGAAGATTTAATCTAAAGATTCGCCGTTCTGATTAACTCCATGCTATAGTATCTTTCCGTTATGTTGGTGATTGCGATTTCGGGTCCCGGCCGTACCGCTAACTTTTGTTTACAGTTGCGTGCAGCATTAGTGCGGATCTAGAGTATTTAAATAAGGTAGGTTTAAAACCAATTATATTTACTGGTGGGCACACTCCTTTTGATTAACTGGCCTTTCAGTCCTGTATTGGGTTTTTTGGCATTTTTCTGTTTCCCAATTTAAACCTGATCCTCAATTTTTGTTTTCGGGACTTTTGACTGTTCTTGTCCTGTATAACTTGAAGGTAGAATTTTGGTCCTGCTGCGTCATAAGGCTGTTTTTCGGGCAATATTAAGCCATCATTGCTTTTTAAATTTTTCCATGGCAAGGATAGCCAAACGTTGATATACTCGCCAAACCTAAATTGCCCCTCAACAAAAAGTTGCAAGGCAGAGGACTGAATTTGAGTTCGTGGGATGATCAACTCTCCGTTGACTATTTTGAATGTTTCTTCAATGGGTCTGAATTGTAGGTTCTCAAAGCGTGCTCCCTTCAGTAGGGGGACATTCTCCATAATTGGCTTATAGTTATAAAGCTCTAGTTCTTTCAGGTTTAAATGTAGGCTTCCGTTTAATGAATTCATATCCAAACTGCCATCGGCATTTAATATTCCTGTTGCACTGAGGGTATATGAAAGATTGCCATCTATTTTCTCTGCCTGTCTTAGCGCATCATTGTTAAAGTAATCCATTCCCGCAGCCAGCTCATCAACATGTATATCTTTCACTTCCATATCTATGTCTACCGGAAGGTCCTCAGAAACGCTACCGGCTTTTACGGACATTGAGACCGTCCCTCCAAAAGTATTGAAATTGGTGTCTTCAATTTTGAAATTGCCGATGGAATCAAACTTTATTTCTGAACCAAAATTGGATACTTCAATGCTTTTATGAGCAAAAGAATCGATATTAACACGTATTGACGGATAATAGGAACCGTATATTTTTTTCAAAGCATTCTTAAATTTTGGAACCCCAAACTTTTTTTTGCTAGTACTATCGGCTCCTAGTTCTGAGGTTTTCAGAAACGTTTTTAGGTCGCCCGAATTAATGTAAGGGGATTTGACACTGAACCTTGACGTATGCGATCCTTTTTCCAGTGAATTGTCCACAAAGCTTGAAAAATTATTTATAGATCCGGTTAGGTTGATATAGCTTTTTCCAGGAAGGTCTATATCCAATGCCTCGAGCGTTGCCAAGTTGTTTTTTATCTTCAGATGAAGACTGTCAACCGGAAATCGCAAATCTGCAACTTCAAAATTGACTAGCGCTCCACCTATCTTAAGATCTGCTTCTGCATTCCCACTAATAATTTCGGAATCGCTTGCACTACCACGGTAACTGCCGTTAAACTCAAAATCACCCGACTCAAAGATAAAATTTGTTGATTTTAAATATTCATTTAAATTATTGGTTTTACCCTTGGCCTCTGCGGAGAACATAAAGTTAAACGGATTATTTTTGTTGGAGACCTGTTCTATATTTTGGGCATATACGGTTCCTTTTATCACAGCTTTGGAATCTTTATATTTAGCTTCAAGACTGTCAAGTTTTAGGGTAGAATCATTTTCAAAATAAACATTTGCTTTTATATCCTTTGTAACGATGTCTCTAAATTTTAGAGAGTCTGCCGACAACTTCAATTCAGGGTTAAGTCTATTAATATCCTTAAAAACCTTATAGATATCCCTATGTCTCAATTTTTGTTTCGGGGTATCGGACCTTAGGGAATTCAAGGTTGCCATCCATTGATTGCCATCAATATAGGGTGCCTTCAATTGTATAAAAATTTTACCTTTTTTTTCTGGATTGTCTAAGAGAAAACTTGGAAATTGTTCTACTCTACCGTCCAATACAAAAGGATAAAGTTCCCCAACCTCTAGCTCAACTTGGTTGAGATTAATATCAGAATCACCAACTTCGACAAAGAGTGAGTCAAAGGCAATATCCAAGGCGGCATTATAATAATGAAATTTGGCATTCTTAAGGGCTAGGTTACCTTTTGCATTATTTAATAGTTGCTCAAACTTGCGGACATTTCCTGTGATGGCACCAGAAAATTGATACGCTCCAGATGTAATGTCAACTAACTTAATATTGAATAAATCCTGAAATACTCCAATTGAGCCTGATGAACTTGCACGAAAATCAATATAAATGGGTTCTTTAAGAGAAGACTTCGATTCGGGGACCTTTAGTGTTCCGCTTAAATTGGTGGTGGCATAATTATATTTAAATGTAAAATGGTTTAACGAAATGGTTTCATTGTCCAATAGTTCTACATCCGCATTTAAATCATTTAGGACTACCGTCTTGTATTCCACAGTTTTAAGGTTGAGTTTAAACCTCGGGTGAAACTTATCAAAAATTGTATTAAGTGTCTCGTTCAGGGTTTTTCGGTCATCCCTATCATTATTAGATATCGGAGTCAATCCCTTTGCGGTGGCAATCAATTTGTTTACATTCAAATTTCTCGTGTCCAATGTAATGTAACTAGAAGTCGGTTTAAAGGGGTTATTGGAGATTAATGATGATACATTTTTTAGATTGCCCTTTAGGATAAGGTCTTCTTCATCGGGTATATTGATTCTTAGTTCCTCTAGAATGGAGTTTTCATTGTCCAACTTCAGGACCATCGTCTGGATAGGTAATTGAAGTCCATTTTTTTTGAGGACTACTTGGGCATCATTTAAATGAAAAGAGCCCGTGGCGAAATTAAAGATTTGATCAGTATGGGGTATATCGCCGAGAATGTTTGCTTCCAATTTAAATTCACCGCCAGAGAATCCAAAATTGCGGTTATTAAGAAATTTAGCAAGTGTTTCATTGGGTCCCTGTAGTTTAATTTTGGCATTTATAAAGTTATGGGCATCCGGTGAGTTTTGAAAATAGGAATTTGTAGCCGAAAAATTTATATCTTCAAATTGGGCATTAATATCATTAAAAAATATCTTGATGTCCTTTTTTGTACGCTTTAGGTCCCTTATACTGTCATTTTCGTATATATTATTGGTAAGGTAACCGTTAAAGGAACTGTGGGTGAGCTTTAGACTGTCTTTGATGTCAACATCATTATCCATAGCTGAAAATTCAACGTATATATCTGGGGTGTCACGAAATAAAAACTTGCCCGTCATCTCCAAGGCGGTCTTAAAAGGTTTATGAATGGTATAGGGCGAAAGTTTGGAGATTAAGGTGTCGGTCAGGAAACCTTTTATAATCTCTAGGTTTGTATTTTCATTTTGAAGTGAAAAATTATAGGAGCTGATATCGTTAAAATCAAATTTGGCCCTAGCCTTAAATACTTGGTCGTCAACGGATAATATGAACTCTGGGAGGTCTACTAAATTTAGTTTTTCATTGATTTGAAATTTTAGGTTACCCCTTACTCTTGCTCCATTAATATAACTTCCTTTCAATGTATTGAATCCTAGTGCGTTGACAGTAATATCCATGTCCAATTCGCCAGTCACCTGTAGATTATTATCCTCTAGGAATCCATTGATTTCATGGACTTCCAAATCGAAATTCTTGTTTAAGATTGAATCCTTTACAATAAACTTAAGTTCACGAACGGAAAAATCTGTGCCTTCTGGATTTATCCAACTCGGAAGAACTATGCCCTTATGCGGAGCGTTTTGTTTTTGGTTTTTTAGTTGAACATAATACTCATAAGGCCTTTTGGAAACTACCTCCGATTGAATAACGGC
>JBLWZN010000077.1:0-13557 GCA_048266425.1 Sediminicola sp. | reverse complement strand
AGTTTTCGCACCCGGAATGGAACGGATTCCATGCCTATGATCTTATTTTTCCGCTTTTCCTTTTTCTGGCCGGGGTAGCGACACCGTATTCCATTGGAAAACAGTTGGATAGTGGAAAGAGCCGAAAAGAACTTTTGTACAAAGTGATCAAGAGAGGATTTATTTTGGTGCTGCTGGGAGTTATCTACAATAACGGTCTAAAAATTATGCCTATATCAGAAATCCGTTTTGGAAGTGTCCTGGGCCGGATCGGGTTGGCCTATATGTTTGCCAATATTATTTATTTATATACCAAGCAAAGGGGACAGTACATTTGGTTCGGGGCTTTGCTCATCGGGTACTGGTTGATGCTCATGTTTAATTCCGCACCTGGTTTCCCCAGGGGCGATCTTACCATGGAAGGCAATTTTACATCCTATGTAGATCGATTGATCTTACCCGGAAGGCTATATCTTAAAATCCATGACCCGGAGGGAATAATGGCAACAATACCCGCTATTTCCACCGCGCTCTTGGGAATCTTTACCGGGACCCTCTTACGCGGAACAACTTTAGGAAAAAGGAAAAATACAGCCCTAAAAATAGCGGTGGCCGGTGTCATTTGCATAATTCTTGCCCAGTTGTGGAATTTGGTATTTCCTATCAACAAAAATCTGTGGACGAGTTCCTTTGTGCTTCAATGCGGAGGCATAAGTATGCTTTTAATGGCCTTGTTCTATTATGTCATCGATATCCTGGAATTTAAGAAATGGGCGTTCTTTTTTAAGGTAATAGGGATGAATTCCATCTTAATTTACATTTCTGGACAATTTATTAATTGGTCCTATTCTACCAATGCATTTTTCCATTGGCTGGGGCAATTGGTAGGCGATCCTTATAATGCCGTAATCTTGGCTATGTGCTACGTTTTTGTAAAATGGGTATTCCTGTATTTTCTATACAGGGAAAAGGTATTTTTACGGGTCTAACCGATATAACCTGATTATTTATGAAGAATCCACCGTCACCTGTCCCAAGCATTTACATCTTAATATGTTTCTTCCTTTTTTCGGCAAGTTGTAGAACGGAAGTCGTTAAGTTGCCCGTTCCCAAGATGTATGTGACCACCTTGGACAAGGCCCATCTGCTTCGGGAGGAGATCATCGATTTGAATAGTAGACCGGAAAGTATAGAGGCCGTTATTTCGATAGACACTTCCGAGACCTTTCAGGAAATGGATGGTTTTGGATTTACCCTAACGGGTGGAAGTGCCCTGAACCTGAAAAAAATGGCAGATGGCCCCCGAAAACTTATATTGGAAGAGCTCTTTGGAACCGGGCATGGGAACATTGGCGTTAGCTATTTACGAATAAGCGTAGGAGCCTCCGATTTGGATGAATATCCCTGGTCCTACGACGACCTGGAAGATGGCAAAATAGATCCCGAGCTAAAGCATTTTTCATTGGCCTATGACACCTTGTATTTGATTCCTGTATTGAAGGAAATTTTAAATATTAATCCAAAAATAAAACTGATGGGTTCCCCTTGGTCCCCTCCCAAATGGATGAAGGACAACAACGATACCCGGGGAGGCAGGCTTAAGGAAGTATTTTATGAACCGTACGCCAACTACTTGGTCAAGTACATTAAGGCCATGAATGATCAGGGAATAGTGTTGGATGCCCTTACCGTACAAAATGAACCCTTGCATCCTGGAAACAATCCGAGTATGCTTTTCCTTGCAAAAAAGGAAAAAGAATTCATAAAGAATTATTTGGGACCTGCTTTCGAGAAAAATAATATTAAGACCAAGATTATAATTTATGACCACAACGCAGACCGGCCCGATTACCCAATTTCCATACTTGATGATCCAAAAGCCGCAAAATATATAGATGGTTCCGCCTTTCATCTTTATGGGGGCAGCATCGACGCCTTGACAAAAGTCCATAATGCCCACCCTGACAAGAACTTATATTTTACGGAACAATGGATTGGGGCCCCTGGGGATTTTGCCAAGGATTTTAGTTGGCATATTGAAAACCTGATCATTGGAGCGCCCCGAAATTGGTGCAAAACGGTGTTGGAATGGAATTTGGCAGCAGACACCAATCAGGAACCCCATACGGACAGGGGCGGCTGCGATAGCTGTTTGGGCGGAATTACAATAGACGGCGACAAAGTAATCCGGAATCCTGCTTATTATATTATTGCCCAAGCCTCAAAATTTGTCCCGCCAGGTTCAATTCGAATTGCCTCCAATATTCCACCTAACCTTCCAAATGTAGCTTATAGGACCCCCGAGGGTAAAATAGTAGTTATCCTTCAGAACAAGGGGGTAGGGAAACGCAATATTGAGTTAAAATCTGGATCTCTATCCTTTGTCGCCACGTTAGAGGCTGGTGCCGTGGGCACTGTAGTTTTTTGATGTTATGCCCTCTTGATTTGGGCCATTGAGTTCTATTTCCAAAATTCGTCTTCCGTATTTTCCTGGAATTTTTCATCTTCATGTATCTCCGCGACCTTTTGCAACTGTTCCTCAGTGGCTGCCAACTGTATTTCATTGAACAATACCCTTTCTTCAAAGCGAACATGGCGCTCCAATTCCTCTTCGATAAGGCTTAGGGATTTCGAAATTTCATCGGTTTCATTGAATAGACGAGTCAAACGGCGGTGTTCGGAAATTGCCTTTTTTATCCTTTCGTTTTCCAGGCCCAAAATTGGGAACATGTATTTTTCCTCCATTTCAAAATGGGGCTTAACATGGTTTATAAAAAACCAATCCGCATACTTCTTAATACGTTCCGGTTCAACCCCCTTGGTAAACCCTGTACGGATTTTCCAGGACAAAAGCAGACTGTGATGATGGTCCCTGCTCAACGGTTGGATGGCCTTGTGCCTCTTAATCGGCTTTTCTTTGTTCATGCTTTTGATGTTAAGGATTTATATCGAGACTTCCATTTGCTCCCATCTTACTGCTCCCCCATTCCTTTTTCTCTTCCGGGGTCCACAAAGTCGGAAAGAATTTCCGCTGCTGGAATTTGGGATGCAAGTATTTCTTCCATTCCGATCCGCCGGTGGCTGCTTGGTTCTCACCCTTTCGATCCAGATAATGTTGGGCCGTTCGCAGGTGCACCAGGGGCCATTCCACGTTGTAAAGATCGTCGAACTCCCGTAATTTTTTCTTTAGTGCCTCAGAAGGGGTTTTTACCGATAGCACCTTGTCTTCCAAAGTATTTCCCTTAGTTCTTTTGGCCAATGCTATAAAACTGTCCAGATACTTATCCATGAACAGCTGCATAGTAAGTGTCTTTTTACCTGTTTTTCGGTTAAGGCCAGCATCCATCCAATACACTTCACCAAAATAATCCTCGATCGTTGGATTTGGGGGAAGTCTTTTTTTTCCGTCCTCATTGACCAGATTTTCCATACGGGTACAAAGGATTTCAATATTCCTGAACTGGGCACTCTGAAAACCGCTCGCTGGAGCCAAGGTGGTCCTGAACGTGTTGTAATCATCATAATCCATCCCATCCTTCATGACATCAAAAGAGGTGATCAGCATTGTGGTATAGCGATTTAATCTGCTAATTTTAACCATCAAAAATTCTTCCGTAACACGTTCCGCATCTACGATCTGTTCCAGCTCGTGCCGTATCATTTTCAAGAGGAGTTCGGTAATCTGATGATACATGATGAAGATGGTCTCATCCTTAAAGTTTGTCCTCGGTTTTTGCAGGGTCAACAAGGTATCCACCCCAATATAGTCCCAATACGTGATGGGCTTGGCGTTAAGCAGTCCTTTTAGATAGATTTCCGGATTTTCCCCCAGGTCCCTATATTTCTCTTCTATTTTTTTGTTTAGGTCGGACATGTACTAGGTTTTAAATAATTTTGCTCCAAAGATAAGAAGACAAACCACTTTAACGATTTCCATTCCCACATAATAAAAATGCAGATACGAAGTAGGCATCCCTACGCCCCCGGTCCGTATGTAAATACTTGCACGGGCGTCCAAGACCGGCAATAACCAAATCGTCTGTATGGTCAAAAGGATCAAGGGGATAAAAAACCACAGATTTTTAGTTGTAAAAATTTTGTTTTTTGCCCCGGTCAAATCTACGATCACCAAAACCACCAGTACCCACTCTACCATATTGAGCGCACCGAATACCAATTTTCCGATTCCAAGGCCCAGGGGCACCGTTATTCCCGGCGCACGAAACTTTATCCAGGCCTCCATAAAACTAATGGCTCCCACAAAACCGATCCACAAGAAAACCGATGCAATCGCCAAGGGGTATTTTATTGTTGCTTTCAAGGGAGTGTTTTCAGGTTAAATTTATTTTTCTATCCATCTCTGCTCTATTTTCCCTGTTCTCTGTTCTATGTTCCTATTTCTGTTTTCATATCAACGGTTTGGCCTGGATCTCCCTATAATATTCAATTTTATAGAGGAACATTTCTGCCATTTTTGAAGATCTCCAACGAGCCTCTTCGGCCACTTCCCCAGTAAAATGATCATCCAGCGTTCCGTGGAACAACTCGATCCAGCGCTCAAAGTGGTCCTTTTGAACGGGCAATTGGGCATGTGGGGTAAAGGGGGCGCCGTAATAAGTATGGTCGGCCAACAATACCGTTTGCCAAAAGCGGTACATCTTTTCCAAATGTACCGGCCATCGGTCCTGGATTACCGAGTTGAATATAGGGGACAATAAATCGTCCTGGCGGACCTTCCCGTAAAAGTCATCTACGAGTAATTTTATATCCTCAAGGGTCTCAATATTTTTTTGCATGATTTTTAAAAAAAAGATTTATATAGATCGGGGTTCCAATACATAATGCCGTAAAATATGCCAAATGCAACAAACGAAATAACAAACGCCCATACCCAAGCAGGGATACCCTTGGGGGTTTCCGATCCGCGGACTATAAATTCATTGTCCGTTTCACTACCATATGCGTTTACGGTTATAGGGATCTGATTGTCCACAACCTCATTTGCACTCAATCCCACTACCGAAATCTGGGGGCCGTTCCTAACCTCAAACGGGACTACCTTTACCCCTTCCGATCCCTTGGTTGATCTTGCGACTATACGCAAGCTGTGTTTTCCGTCCGGAATCTTGGTCGTGTCCAGTTCAAACTTAACTGGAGGTTCGAATTCCGCAAAAGGCACGGTTTCGTCATCCAGAAATATTTTAACGATTCTTGTGTCTTCCATAGTGCTGATTCTTAATCGTTGTTGACCACTATATTTTTAATTTGACTGTGTTTGGCATCATTGGGTTTTACCAGGTATTTAATGAAAAGGAACAAGGTAATCAGTACAATGGCAACTCCCAGCCAGCTAATAACGTAATCCATTGGGCCCGTAGGGCCAGCTCCGTGGGTAATGTTCTCCAGCCCTTTGGGCTGGTTCTTTTTGCAAAGGTCACAGGCCAAAATGGCAGGTGCGCACGTAAAAAGGAACAATATCGATGTAACGAAATGCTTTTTCATTCTTTCCAGTAATTGTTAGCGGCTGCAATAGTTTGAAATTCGGTAGCGATGACTTGTGCCGATGCAATAAGCTGCCGTGTATCCTCGGCATAATCTGGCCGTAATTTTTTTCTAATTTCCGAATCCGTCTGAATGGCAGCAATGGATTTGCGTGCCAGCATGATGGCAAGTTGTCTGCCTTGCATAGGGGTCTCGGTAATCAAGCTCGGTAAATAGTTTTCCTTTGTTTCCATATGGTTCTATTTCAGTTAGGTTTATGGTATCGATTTCGTACTAAATGAATTCAAAAATTTAAGGCCTTAGGTCAAATGTATGGTATTCTTCACCGCGCTGCTTCCTGTGCTACAAACTCCCTTACTTTTTTTACCTCATCAGCCGTTACCGCAGGGGCGTCGTTGCCCCAACTGGAACGCTCATGGGTCATAATAGCAGCGATTTCCTCATCGGATAGCTGATCGCCCAAAGGGGGCATTGGGCCATAATTGGGCAAGGCATCATATCCTTTAAGAATAATCTCGATCATCAACTTGGGATCCTTATTATTTACGATATCGCTTCCTGCCAATGGAGGAAAAGCCCCCGGAAGCCCTTGACCGTTCTGTTGGTGGCAGGCGGCACAGGTTTGGGAGAACAGTTTCGCTCCGTCGAGTGCTGGTGCCCCGGAACCAGATTCCTGCACTCCAGCCACCGTCGATCCTTGGGCCGCCTCTTTAATCGAGGGAATGAATTTCGGGGTTTGGGGCCCTGGCAATTCCGTTTGTTTCAATGCTTGAAGATAGGCGACCAAGTTAAGGACCTCTTGCTTGGCCACGATTTTTAAGTGGGGCTTGTCAAAAAATTCCTTGGGAACGGGAACCACAACATCCTTGTCCGTAACCATAGTTGAATCTACTTCCTCAAACATCCATGGGTACGCCGGCATCACCGATTCCTTGACAACGGTCCTTGGGTTGTACATGTGCAGAAGATGCCACTGTTGGGCGGCTTGGCGGTTCCCCACATTGGTCAGGTCTGGTCCGGTACGTTCGCTCCCCAGCAAAGAGGGGGACTGCCGCCAAAGGTCCATACGCTGCTTGCTGTAATAATAGTCGGATGGTATGGAAGGCCGCTTTCCCCACATATTGTCCATTTCTATATTTCTTACTTGCTGTGTATGGCACGCTACGCAGCCATTGGCAATATAAGTATTTAAGCCATCCCGTTGGTCCTGTGTCATTTTGGGTTCACCCGGAAGAGGCTGCACGTCCTCCAATTGATAAGCAGGTATGATCGCTACTATGGTGCTAAGGCCCGCAAACCCAATAAAGGACAGCAGAACCAAGTTCTTGAGATTTTTATGGAGATCTAACATCGCAATTGGTTTATGCAGTTATTTTAGTAACAGTAAAAGCATGTGCATCCGGGATCGGTTTCGATTTTTTTGCCATTGAATACAGGTTATATGCAAAGATGAGATGAGACAGGAACATCAAGGAGCCCCCAACCGCCCTCCATGCCCAATACGGTTTCATCAGAATCACAGACTCTATAAAGGGATGGCCGTCCAACCAGCTCAACCCTTTAAAAGTACCCCCTACCATCAAGGACATCATATAGGCAAAGAGTCCAATAAAAGCCAACCAAAAATGGGCACCTACCCATACTTGTTTGGGTTCCCGACCAGTCAATTTAGGCACGATGGAATAGATACAGGCCCATAGGATAAAGCAAATAATGCCATACATGGTCATATGCGAATGGGCCACGTTGAAATCTGTAAAGTGCCAAACGTAATTAGTGAACCGAAATGCCTGCACACTGCCTTGACTAGATCCCACAAAGTAAAAAATGACCCCTACCAGAAAGAAAGGCAGCACATAACTTTTGGAGATATGGCTCCAACTCCCCCTCATGGTCATCAGAAAATTGGTAGTTCCAGCTATTACGGGGATAAACATACCCACACTAAAGATTATGGCCACGGTCTGCAACCACCATGGAAGGGGGCTAAATATAAAATGGTGAGTACCGATCATGGTATAGAACAACATTTGCGTCCAAAAAGCAAGTACACCCAAGGAATAGGAATATATCGGCTTGTTCAAGGAGGATGGAAGGTAGTAATAAATAAGCCCTAGGGTAAAGGTCATAAACCACATTCCCACCCCTTGGTGCATGTAATATCCTTGGATGACAGTTTCCCCAAGACCGCTCTGATAACTGGGCCAGTAGGCGATAACCGTCAATACGGTAGTCCAAATAAGGGCTGCCAGGAGATACCAATTGGAAACATAAATCTCAGGGACCTTTCTTTGTGCAACTGTTTTATAAAAGTTTATAAATGTGATCACGAGTGCGGCAGCAAACAAAATCATCACGGGCCATATATATTCCCTATACTCTCCCCCACCATTGTTGATTCCCGCCATTAGGCACCAATTGCCCAAAAACACCGAGAGATTGATAAGAATCAAGCCATACCAGGCCATTTTGTAACTGTGGATCTTGGTATTGGAGGTCCGAGCGATGACAAAGTAGGCCAGACCTATCATGGCCAGGGAAGCCCATCCCCAAAATACCGTATTGGTATGTACTGGCCGCAACCTGCCAAAGGAAAGCCATGACACATGGTCCATATCGGGCCACATGAATTTCATGCCCAAATATTCTCCTACCGTAGTTCCAAAAACCAGCCAAAAAGTGGCTGTCCCCAAGTAATACAATACGATCCTTTTTAAAGGCTCGGGTACGTGCAATTGGGGCGTAGCCCTCTTTTTCTCATCGAACATGGGGTTCTGCGGATCACCCTCTACTTTTCTCACCAAGCCCTTTTTGTCCAAAGCCCCATGTTTGCCTCCCAGTTCCTTTCCTGTCAACCTAAATTTTAACGCCTTTTTACGTTGTTCCAAAAGCGCATCGATTTCGAATTCCTCCAAATCAATCAGTTCTTTGCGAAGCTCTTCATCCTTACGTAAGACCTGTCTGCTTTTGTACTTCTCTATATACGAATTCAACTTGACCAGCATGATGATAACCGCTACAAAGAATACGATCAAAATCAACACAATGGTTCCAATAATGCCTGGGCTTGTAAGCCAATTTTCTGTACTTACGGATTCACTGCCCTGGGCCGTGGCAAATTCGGACAGGAGGACAAGAGCCGTTAGAAACGTATAATTTCCTTTTCTCATTTGTATAAAATAGTGGTTTAGATCTTCGAAGTCATCTTTTTAGATAGGTGAGTCCCACTTCCAGGCCTGTGGCCAATTCATATAATGTAGTATTTTGCAACATGGCTTTCAATTCGTCCCGGACGTGGGCAAACTTATCGTGGAGCGGACAGGGCTCGTTCGCATTACACTCCTCCAATCCAAGCCCACAACCATTGTATATGTTGTCACCGTCCAGGGCATAAACTATTTGGCTAAGTTTGATTTTATCTATATTTTGCGGTTCGATCTGGAACCCTCCTGCAGGGCCTTTTGTAGAATCCACGATCTTACTTTTTGCCAATTGTTGCAAAATCTTTGCGGTAAAGGCCTCTGGGGAATTTATGCCCTTTGCAATGTCCTTTAAACTTGTGCGACGACCCTGCATCGATTGTAATGCGATATAAATCGCAGCCTTTATTCCATATTCGCATGCTTTGGAAAACATAAGTTTCTTAATTGGTTTAGGACAAAAATAGATCAAATATTTAATTCGGACAAAATTATCCGAAATAATTGTCCGATAGTCCCGATTTCTACCCGACTGGACGATTGCAACGTATTAGGGACAAAAAATTCCAAATGGTAACCCATTGAATGGCCGAAGTTCCCCGGATAGAACCACAAACGCGCCCTTGCCCCGATTTAGGACCGACCACGGGCTCCTTATTTCGACACAGGGAAAAAACCATCCCATATGTACAAGACATTGGAAGAAGATTATAGGTTAACTCAAATTTCCCTTAACTTTACCATTGGGACAAAGAGGAATAGATGTACACCATAGTCGATATAGAGACCACTGGAAACGGAATCCAAGGAAATAAGATCACCGAAATTTCCATTTTTAAATTCGATGGGGACCAAATTATAGACGAGTTTACCTCTTTGATTAATCCTGATTGTGAAATTCCCTATTTTATTACCCGCCTTACGGGAATCGACGGGAATATGGTTAGAAAAGCTCCAAAAATAGGGGATATAGCCCATAAGATTTTGGAGATTACCGAGGATGCCATTTTTGTCGCCCATAGTGTAAATTTTGATTACAATGTAATTAAGGAAGAGTTTAAAACCTTGGGGCTCAGTTTCGTTAAAAAGAAACTTTGCACGGTCCGCCTTGCCAGAAAATTGGTGCCTGGACTTAATTCCTATAGCCTTGGAAAGCTCTGTACCTCCTTAAATATCCCATTAATCGATAGGCACAGGGCAAGGGGCGATGCCCATGCTACCGTCCTCCTGTTCCAGAAATTATTGAAGCAAGAGGGAGCTCCCAAAACCATACAGGCCTTCCTAAATGCCCGTTCCCAGGAAGCCACCTTGCCCCCTGCCCTACCAAAAAATATTTTTGACCGATTGCCAGTGAAGCCAGGGGTCTACTTTTTTAAAAATCAGAAGGGAGAGATCATCTATGTAGGAAAAGCGAACAATCTTCAAAAAAGGGTACTCGGGCATTTTTATGACAAATCAACCAAGGAAATACGGTTATGTCAAGACACGGCAGACATAGATTATGAACTGACCGGCAATGAACTTATTGCGCTCTTAATGGAATCTGCAGAGATAAAAAAGCGTTTTCCCGTTTACAACAAAGCCCAAAAAATCAAGGAAAACGCCTATGCCGTCTTTTCATATGAAGATAGGAGCGGCATAATGCATCTAGCGTATAACAAGCCCAAGAACACCCCTGGGCCAATAAGTGTTTTTTATAACCTTGCGGCATGTAGGGCTTGTTTGCAAGACCTTTGCGACAGATATCTTCTCTGCCCCAAGTACTGTCATTTACAGGAACATGTAGCCCATTGTTCCCATTATAGTTTACAAAATTGCAAGGGTATTTGCAGGGGAAAGGAAGAGGTTTCATCCTATAACGAAAGGGTAGCTATGGCAATAGAAGAGCTAAAATCCCCGGAAGGGAGCTTTGTTCTCAAGGAAAAGGGAAGAAATGCCGAAGAAGAAGCCTTCGTTTTGGTACGTGAGGGACAGTACTTGGGATACGGATATATAGAACAAGGTACGGATATAAATTCCCTAGAAGATCTTATGGCCTTCTTGGTGCCACAAAAAAATACCATGGAAACCGAGCGCATTGTAAAATCCTATCTTCTAAAACACCCTAAAAACTTCGTGGTCTTTTCTTAGGATATATTATCGTCCTTTAAGTTTCCGGTACATATTAGCGACCAAAAGAAACCATATCACCAAAATAATGCCCACAACAATGATATAAATTTCAATAAGTCCCATTTTGTTGAAACTTTAAGTACGGTACGTCTAAAAACGTTTGGCAACCAAAACCAAGGAAGTTTTGTTTTTACGTCGAAAGGGGAACAATAATGCGATAATCCCAAAAATCCGACAAACCGACCTAAAGTCAGTCAAGATTCTATTTTAAGTAGCACATCATTGCTTAAAGTTACTGATTGTCATGGAATTAACCTAAGAAATAATTTAATATTATTAACATTTGTTTAGCATTTCCAAAAATGTTCAATTATGAAATGAGCTATAACCATTCTGGAAACCCACCGATATCTTTTATATGCAAATTACACCCGCCAGAACGATTCTGTCGGGCTGGTCTGACCAATAAAAAACAATAAAAATAACGAGATGGAAACAAATGCTGGAATTGGCGGAGGAATTAGCCGGAAAGGCGTCGCGCATACCGAATGCGCATGGGTGGATTTCGTTTGGCAAATTTATCCAAACAAACAGGCTGTCTAAAAAAAATATTTTTCGGACAGCCTGTTTCCATAATAATTGACACTAAAAACAATCGAAATGGTTAAAATTTAATCATTAAGAAAAACTTAATCTTGAAATATTATAATCCATTAAAATTTCATTTAAATCTTCTAAAAAATTTAAATACGCAATGTTGTCTTGGTTGTGATTTGCCATAATTCCGGGGTTTTTGTTTCTAGCAAAGTCGGTTAAAGATAATCCAGCTCCACTAACTCGTTTAAACTTAAAATTTCATTTAAATCTTGGAGAAATAGCAAATATTCCTCCCCGTAGGTATCGTATAACATGGTAAAATTTGGTTTAGGTTATTATTGACTTGGGGTTCAATAATCATGTAGTAAACGTATTTATTAATGTTTAAAATCACAATTAAATGTGGTGAAAGCTATAGTTTTTGTTGTGAAAAATACATTTTTAAGAGGTGATTATAATTTTAGGGTCAACGGAACATCAGTATTTAATATTTGTCATCTCATTATATCCCCAATCCCCCATCCTTTTCCAGGCGTTTCAGTTTGGAAACAACAGCTGCGTCCATCTTCCCGTATTCTTCCAAAAGGCTATTGTACAAAAATCGCAAATGTCCAAGGTCCCTATCCGTAGCACAGGTCCGGCTTATTCTTTCCAGTAAGGAGGGTATATCGTGAAAGGGGATATCCACTAAACTATTCCTGATCTCTATGCTGGATTTTTGAAGTCCGGTGAAATCGGAATTTTTCAATTGGACCTTTGCCTTCCCCACATACCCCAACAATTGTCCCTGCCAAAGGTTCAATTGTTGTTCCAATGTTCTTAAATCCCCATTACATGCCAATAGCAAGGAGTCCCAATTACCTGTTTGTAAGGTTGGAACTTGGACAATGGCAACTGTTGGCAATTTGTTTTGAATAACATCCGGTTTAGGGCTGCTGTGATCCGATTTTTGAAAGGGAAGTACAAATTTAATTTGTTGTTCCGATTCCGAAACCGTTGTGAATTCCGTTTCAAGTTGGTGTTTCCCCATCCATTTTTGAAAGGGCCTAAATTGCAATTCCGGTATTTGGGCCAAAAATCTTGAACCCTTATTTTGGGAATCATGAGCCCTAAATTGAAGTCCAAACTCCAATAAGGAGATGTCTTTTGTTTCTTCGATCAAGCTAATTCTAAGAGCAATCGATCCCTTCTCCATGAAGCGAATTCCCTTCCCAAAAAGATGCATCAACATTTGACCCAGTAAGGAAGGATTACCTTTTTGAATCTCTTGGATTCCACGGTCTATATCAATAGATATCCTTAATTCTGGGCTTGTGGTAAGTGTTTTGTTAATGTAAAGCACATTGCGCAAAAGGTGGTGCAAATTAAAATCCAATGCCTTCCCAGCATTCTTCGTCCCAAACGGTGCTATTGAAGGTGCTAATTCTTGCACCTTTTCAAACAACATGCGGGATATTTGCTGCATCCCGTTTATATAGGACCTTTGCTCTTCCGTAAGTTGCCCCTTGCTTAAAAGCTGTGAACAGTCTCTCAGATACTCCAAGGCCGGCAAAATTTCCTTTTTTGTTTGTTTTGGGATTTCTTGCCTTTCCTTATCCCCATTTAAACTATCATTTTCCAGACTTTTTTTAAAAGCATTGAACGTACTTTTAAGGTAGGCGGCCTCTTCCATAGTAAGCTCCTCAAATGAAAAATGATCGAGTAGGGACTCCAGATCGGATATTCGGGCAGATAGGTCTTTGGGTTTCAATCGGATGTGGAAATTAGGTTTAAACTTTAAGTGAATTTTATGGACAAGTAAACTATGCCCTAATTCATTATAAAAGTCCGCCTATTTGGGAAGGAAGAAAAATAATTGTTATGGAAGCCTTGGTTTATGTGGTCAAACACTCATTTATGGTGGTCAGTGATATGAAGCTACATTTGTATTTCGTCGGATTTTTGTGTATTTCGTCGATGAAAATTTCAAAATCAGATCAAAAAAAAAGCACTTGCAATGCCAGTGCTTTAAATTCGGATCTATTCAGAATCTGTTTAAGGGTCTGCGCAGAGATTATTAAACAGACTTTGAAATTTGGTTTATCCCAATTTATTCAATTGTTCAACCAATCCTGTAGCCTTATTCTCGAGCTCTACACGAACCGCTTGAAGGTGTTTTTGTCTGTTA
>JBLWZN010000076.1:0-13786 GCA_048266425.1 Sediminicola sp. | reverse complement strand
CGATGCACAATCTAACAACCATCAACCATCAACAAAAACACAATTAACGATTAACGAACAACAAAATGAAGAAATTATTAGTAATTGGTCTGATCCTATCTACTGGCATCGCAATGGCGCAAGATTCGGCCAAGGCCAAAGCGCTCTTGGACGAAGTGTACAACAAGGTAAAAAGCTATGACAATATTCAGATAGATTTTAAATATTCACTTAGCAATGCGGAAACAAATACCAATCAGGAAACCCGTGGGGACGTTACCATGGCCGGCGATAAATACCTGCTTAATTACCTGGGGGCCCAAGTGCTGTACGATGGCAACAAGGTGTATACCATAGTTCCTGAAAACGAAGAGGTGACCATTGAGAACAAGTCGGACGACGACAATGCCCTTACCCCTTCAAAAATGCTCACGTTTTACAAAAAAGGCCACACCTATGCATGGGATATCCTCCAAAACGTACAAGGGCGCAACATTCAATATATTAAACTTACCCCAATCGACAGCAATTCGGAGATAAAATCCATTCTTCTGGGCATCGATGCCGAGACCAAGAATATTTATAAGCTTATCTCAACGGGCGATAATGGAACCAAGACCACAATAACCGTTAATTCTTTTAAAACGAACCAGCCCCTATCAAATACCTTATTTACTTTTGATGAAAATAAGTACAAGAACGAAGGTTATTATATCATAAGAAATTAGGGAATTGAAAATTTTAGACCGATACATCCTATCCAGGTTTCTCTTCAACTTTTTCAGCTCGTTTGTAATATTGATGTTTATTTTCATATTTCAAACGATATGGCTTTTTATTGATGAATTGGCAGGGAAAGGCTTGGATATAGTGATCATCGGGAAATTTCTTTTCTACCTTATGCCCAATCTTACCGAGAAGGTACTTCCCCTTACCGTACTGCTCTCGTCCATTTTAACGTTTGGCACATTGGCCGAAAACTATGAGTTTGCCGCTATGAAGGCCTCGGGGATCTCATTGCAACGCGCCATGCGGAGCTTGGTCGTATTTATTGTCTTTTTGTGCTTCGTCACCTTTTATTTCGCCAACAACATTATTCCCCCTTCGGAACAAAAAATATACAACCTAAGGCGAAACATTGCCAAGGTAAAACCGGCAGTCGCAATTTCCGAAGGGGTTTTTAGTGACTTTGAAGGCACCAACATGAATATTAAGGTAGATAAGAAATATGGGGACAAGGATAGATTTTTGGATAACGTTGTTATCCATAGAAAATCCAAGACCAACATTAATACTACGGTTATAAAGGCGAATTCCGGGGAATTAAAAAGTAGCGAGAGTTCCGATATCCTCCAGTTGGTCCTTAAGGATGGCCATTACTATGAGGAAATTGAAGCTAAGAAAAGTGAGGCAAATCGGAAACAACCTTTCGCACGATCCGATTTTAAGACCTATACCATGAATATTGACCTCACCAGTCTAAACGACCAGGATTTGGATGAGCAGAGCGATGTAAGTACGGATAAGATGAAGAACGTTTCCCGGCTCTATAAGGATATAGATTCGCTAAAGGATAACAATATTCGCGTAGTTACCAACTTCTCCAAAAACATTACCAATAGAATGGGGGCATTTCTTCCCAGCTTTGAAAAGGACACTTTAACCAAACCCGCGATCGCCACCCTTGCCAAGATCGATTCTATTAAATGGGCAAAGGACTCCTTGGCCAATCTTCCCATTAGCGGTAAGCCGGACCCCAATATAAACGTGACCAGTCTTTTTGGTAGAATGCAAAAATTGCAATTGTACAATTCCGCCCAAAATTCCGTCAATAATATATTGAATTCCATTAAGGGCAAAAAGGAGGAGCTCGGAAAGCGATATAAGATCTATAACCTGCACGTTCTTTCCTTACATAAGAAATTTGCGCTTGCCCTTTCCTGTATCATCCTATTCTTTGTCGGTGCCCCATTGGGGGCCATAATCCGCAAGGGCGGACTGGGGTTGCCTATGGTCGTTGCCATAATATTGTTCCTGACCTACTACTTTATTGGGGTCTTTGCCGGAAACTATGCTAAGGAAGGAAATATACATCCCATACTTGGGGCATGGTTGCCAACGGTTATAATGTTACCTTTGGGTATATTTTTAACGAAAAGGGCCACTGCGGATAAAGGATTGATGAGTTTTGGCAATGTGCTGGATTACTTTATGGACCTGTTTAAAAGAAAGAAAAAGGAATCCCATGATTAAAGAAGTTAAAATGAAAGATAAGATTCAACTCAATACAATTGAGGAGGCCGTAGCAGATATAAGCCAAGGGAAGGTAGTCATTGTTGTTGATGATGAAAATCGGGAAAATGAAGGCGATTTTATTGCTGCAGCGGAAAAGGTCACCCCTGAAATGATAAACTTCATGTCCAAACACGGACGTGGACTTATCTGTGCCCCCCTTACGGAAGACCGATGCAGGGATCTGCATTTAGAGATGATGGTGCTGAACAACACCGTACTACATCAAACTCCTTTTACCGTTTCGGTAGATTTGATCGGACATGGTTGTACCACGGGAATTTCTGTACAAGATCGGGCAAAAACCATTTTGGCGTTGGTAGATGACGATACCAAACCCCATGATCTGGGGAGACCAGGGCATATCTTCCCGTTGCGGGCGAAAAACGGCGGGGTTTTAAGACGGACCGGTCATACGGAAGCGGCAATAGACTTGGCCCGCCTTGCCAACCTAAAGCCTGCGGGGATACTAGTGGAAATACTGAACGAGGACGGTACCATGGCCAGATTGCCACAGCTGATGAAAGTTGCAAAAAAGTTCGACCTTAAGATTGTTTCCATAGAAGATTTGGTGGCTTATCGCATGCGGCACGATTCGCTTATTGAAAAAAAGGAGGACTTTAATATTAAGACCCGCTATGGGGATTTCAGGTTAAGGGCGTTTCAACAAACTACCAACCAGCAAATCCATATTGCCTTAACGAAAGGTACTTGGAACCCAGGCGAGCCCGTCCTTACCCGTATCAATGCAACTTTGGTAAACAACGATATTCTGGGAACATTGACCAACAACCCGGACAAAAAGCTGGAAGATATGTTCCAAGCGATCAATAATGAGGGTAGGGGAGCATTTGTTTTTATAAATCAGGAGTCCCAGTCCCTTAATTTATTGGGACGATTGGCCGAACTCAAGGAACTGCAGTCCAAAGGGATTTTTAAGGCCCCTAAAATTGATATGGATGCCAAGGATTTTGGTGTCGGGGCGCAAATATTGCACGAAATCGATATTTCAAAAATTAGGCTTTTGACAAACTCCACCCAAACGAAACGCGTAGGTATGGTCGGTTATGGGTTGGAAATAGTGGAGTACGTTTCGTATTGATTTGCGGTAGGGACGCAATGCATTGTGTCCCTACCGTATTACAAAACAGATAGCAATGTCCTTACCATGGTGTCGGCCCGCTTTTGGACCTCATCTTTGGTCCACCCCAATTTTATCAGGCAAGATATAGTTCGCCCCACCCAGTGATCGGATTTGGAAAAATCCGAATTGTAGTAATTGGGCAGGCCATCATAAATTTGGTTGGAGAAGTACCCCAATCCCTTTAAATCTTTTAAATGGTCCCATTTTCTGTGATAATGCCAGTTATTGTTATACCAATAAAAACAGGAGTCAACACCGGCCTCCCCGAGGGCCTTGTGCGCTTTTTGTGCCAGCTCCTGATTGGGCACATAGAAACTTAGGAAGGAATAATTTTCGATTCCGCCTTCCGGCACTCTTCTAAATGTTATGTCTGGAAGGGTCTGCAGGGATTTTCGCAGTACGGAGTAGTTTTTCTTTTGTATCTCCAAAAAATCATCCAATCGCTTTATTTGTGCGAGTCCCACTGCCGCATGCAATTCGGAGATGCGATAGTTATAACCGAGAAAAGGATGGTTCTCTGCCCCTCTGTCCTTACCTATATGATCGTGTCCATGATCTGAATAGTGATCCGCATTTCTATAATAATCCGGGTCGTTGGTAAGAACTGCGCCTCCCTCCCCACAGGTGATGGTTTTGACATAATCAAACGAAAGGCATCCAAGATCGCCATAGCTTCCCAAAGGTTTGCCTTCATAACTGCCCCCAATGGCCTGACAGGCATCCTCCAGAAGAATTAGTTTGTATTTATGGCATAGGGCCTTTAGGGCACCCAAATCTGCCATGGAACCGCACATGTGGACCGGCATGATCACTTTGGTCTTTTTTGTAATCGCCTTTTCCACCGCTGTGGGGTCCAAGGTCAGGGTATCATCAACATCGACCAGTACGGGAACGGCTCCGACTGACAATACGGCTTCAAAACTAGCTACAAAGGTAAAGGTAGGCAGGATTACCTCGTCACCCGCATTTATCCCTGCACTTGCCAGGGCAACCGTCAGGGCTGCCGTGCCGCTGCTGACCAGTTGTGCATGCTCCACCTTCATTCTCTTGGTAAGGGCCATTTCCAATTCTTTCGCTTTCCAATGGCCATTCCGCATTCCGTCAAATCCGTACCGCATCAGTACTCCGGAATCGAGCACCTCCTGTACTTGGGCTCTTTCCTTATCACCAAATAGTTCAAATCCAGGCATATTTTTTAGTGTGTTTGTGAATTAGTGTGTTAGTTGGTCTTTCGTTTTCCGTGATACAGTGATACAGTGATGCCGTGATGCCGTGATACAGTTTCTGGTTTCTGTTGTTTCTGGTTTTAAGTTATAACTCATAACTCCGAACTTATAACTCATAACTATCTTTCATCCTTCTACTTTTGTACCTCTTACTTCGTACCTCGTACCTCGTATTTAGTTTTCCGTGATGCCGTTATACCGTGATGCAGTTTTTCGTTATCCGTTGATATGGACTGGTAGCTCTCTACTGTATACTGCCTACTGTTTTCTAATTTCTAGTTTCCAATCTCCAACTTCGTCTTTTGTCCTTCCGTCCTTTGTCTAGTATCTCACGTCTAATATCTCACGTCTCACGTCTAAAATCTAATCTCTAAATTTCAATAATACTTTCCTTCAATCCCCTCCGTACTTTTTTAAATTCCGAGAACATATCATTGTCGGCCCGGTATCCTACAGGCATGACAAGGACCGAGGTCAATCCTTTTTTATCAAGTCCCAAAAGGGAATCATATCCGGCTGGGTCAAATCCTTCCATCGGGCACGAATCTATTCTTTCAAACGCACAGACGGTCATCAGGTTCCCCAAAGCCAAATAAGCTTGATTTATGGCCCATTGTTTTATTTCGTCCTGTTTCATGGAAGAAAAGCTTTTAACCAAGGCCTTCTTATAGGGGTCAAGGATTTGGTCGCTAGTGCCACGTACATGCTTTACCCGTGCAAAATAATCGATGATAAATTCGGCATCCACCACATTTTCGATACAGATGACCAATACATGCGATGCATGCTCAACTTGAAGTTGGCCATAGGTATGGAGAACCAATTTTTTGCGTAATTCTTTGTCTTGGACCACCACCATTTTTATTGGCTGTAGGCCGTAGGAGGTAGCCGTAAGATCAAAGGCTTCTTTTAATTTTTGAACCTTTTCTTCGGATAGTGGTTTTGTGGGGTCGAATTTTTTAACGGCATATCGCCATTCCATATGTTCAATGATGTCTGCCATTACATAACGTGTAAGAAAAATGCGGTTCGTGCAAAAATAAGCAATTGTTGGGTAATGCACACCCGTTCGAAACTTGCAACTAATCGATATATTTTAAACCGTCTTTATAATAGCTCAATAATGGCAAGATTATTTCCTTTAAGTATATTAAAGCCTTATTTTTGCATCCTGAAAACAAATCCTTATCCCTGTAATGACAGACCTCCTCAAGAAGTTTTTCTTTTCCACCCGATTAATGGCCGTTCTTTTTATTGTTTTTGCAACTGCCATGGCGTTCGGTACCTTTATTGAAAGTTGGTATAGTACCGAAACCGCCAGAATTTGGATTTATAATACCAAATGGTTCGAGGCCATAATGTTGCTGTTCGTCATCAATTTTGTGGGCAATATGTTTCGGTATCAATTGTTTCGAAAGGAAAAATGGGCGGTGCTGTTACTGCATGTTTCCTGGATCCTTATCATCGTTGGGGCCTTTGTTACCCGATATATCAGTTATGAAGGGGTAATGCCCATACGGGAGGGGAACTCCGAAAACGTATTTTATTCGGACAAAACCTACCTTACTGTGTTGGTGGACGGGGATGTCGACGGGGAACCACAACGCAGGAAATTGGAGGACGAAATTCTGGTTACTCCCGAAGCTATAAAATCTAGTTTGCCCTGGAACTCCGATTTCAAGGGCCAGCCCTTTAGCATCTCGTACGGAGGGTTTATTAAGGGGGCAAAGGAAGGCCTTATACCTGATCCCAACGGAAAGGAGTACCTAAAAATAGTAGAGGCGGGAGACGGTCAACGCCATGAACATTTCTTGGAAAATGGGACGGTGGCCAGCTTTCACAACATCTTGTTTGCCCTGAATAAAAAGACCGAAGGTGCCATCAATATTTACTCCACCGATAGTACCTATATGGTGGAATCCCCTTTTGAAGGTAGTTTTATGCGGATGGCAGATCAGTTGCAGGGGAAATTGGTAAAGGATAGCTTACAGCCCTTGCAATTGCGTTCGCTTTACAATACAACAGGGATGCAATTTGTAATCCCCGAACCGATTACCAAGGGGTCCTATGGCATTGTTCCCCTGCCCAAAAACGAAGTTTCAAAGGCTTCCCAAGATGCCTTGATATTGGACATTACGGCAAATGGGGAAACGGTGCAGAAGAAATTTCTGGGGGGCAAGGGGTCCTCTCATTTCACGGACAATATTAATGTGGGAGGACTGGAATTTTCCTTGGCTTACGGCTCAAAGGTCTATGAATTGCCCTTTCATATTAAACTCAATGACTTTATAGCCGAAAAATACCCCGGCACCGAGAAAGGATATTCCTCCTTTATGAGCAAGGTAACCGTTGAGGACGAAAGACCGTTCGACTATGATATTTATATGAACCATGTGTTGGATATTGATGGTTACCGGTTTTTCCAGTCGGGCTTTGATGCCGATGAAAAGGGTACCATCCTGTCGGTGAACCATGATTTTTGGGGCTCTGGTATCACATATATCGGTTATTTTATGCTCTATGCGGGCCTAATGGGGATTATGTTCTTTGGCAAGACCCGTATTAAACATCTGGAAAACGCTTTGGCCGAGCTTAAGAAAAAGAAAGCAGCCATGGCCGTGATTCTCGTTTTGGGCTTCGCTGTACACACCAATGCCCAAGAACAAGAACACGAACACGGATCAATGCTGCCGACGACCCAACAGGTAGATTCGGTGTTGCAGTCTACCGTGGTATCCCAGGAGCATGCCGATAAGTTTGGACAACTGGTCATTCAGGACGAAGGCGGCCGTATGAAGCCGATCAATACCTTTGCCTCGGAGCTATTGCGCAAGTTGAGCCTCAAGAACAAGTACAAGAACCTGGATCCCGACCAAGTGTTTCTATCCATGATGCTTAATCCCGGGGTATGGTACAGTACGGAATTTTTGGCATTGGACAAAAAGGGACAGAACGACAGTATCCGACATATAATCGGCGTTCCAGAAGATCAAAAATATGTTAAGGCGACCGATTTCTTCGATAGCCAAGGACAATATAAACTGGCTCCTTATCTGGAAAGAGCGTATGCCACCAATACCCCTAACCAGTTTCAAAAGGATTTTAAGGATGTCGACCTCCGATTGGGATTGCTCAACCAGGCATTGAGCGGATCTATTGTTAGAATCTTCCCTTTGCTGCACGATGAGAATAATAAATGGATTTCCGCAACGGATTATCGAGAGGGAAAATACCAAGTACAGGATACGCTTTATGCCAATTTCGTCAAAAATGCGATTCCCTATTATCTGATGACTTTGAACAAGGCGATCCGTACAGGCGATTATACAGAGGCGGATAAATTGTTGGCCGCCTTTGAGCAAAATCAGAAGAACAACGGCAGTGAAGTGTTGCCGGCCAAAAAGAAGGTCAAGGCCGAAATAATTTACAATAGATTGGATATTTTCAATGCGTTGTACAAATATTATCTCCTTGTTGGCCTACTCATGTTCTTCGTTTTGATCCTGCGGATCTTTAAGGATAGGGAAATTTGGAAAGTGGCTACATTCTTCTTTAAGGGCACCATTATTATCCTCTTTTTATGGCATACTGCGGGAATGGCCCTGAGGTGGTATGTTGCCGGGCATGCACCATGGAGCGATGCCTATGAAAGTATCGTCTATGTCTCTTGGGCAACTATGGCGGTTGGTTTGGCCTTGAGCAGAAAAAGCGAAATGACCATGGCGGCAACCACGTTTGTGGCATCCATTCTGCTCTTCATTGCGCATATGAGTTGGGTGGATCCCGCCGTTGCCAACCTACAGCCTGTACTGGATAGTTACTGGTTGATGATCCATGTGGCGGTCATCGTGGCCAGCTACGGACCTTTTACCGTAGCAATGATGCTGGGCATAGTTTCCTTGATTCTTATTATTCTGACGAACAAGGACAATAAGGAACGGATGGAGATCAACCTAAAGGAGCTCACCATTATCAACGAACTGGCCCTTTCTGCCGGACTGATCATGCTCACCATAGGAAATTTCTTGGGAGGGCAATGGGCCAATGAAAGTTGGGGCCGTTATTGGGGCTGGGACCCCAAGGAAACTTGGGCGTTGATATCCATCATGGTCTATGCCTTTGTAATCCACACCCGATTGGTTCCTGGCCTTAGGAGCAAATGGGCTTTTAATTTTCTGAGTATTGTGGCCTTTGCAAGTATTATGATGACTTATTTTGGAGTCAACTTTTATTTGGCCGGATTGCATAGTTACGCCAGTGGTGGCCACGTTATTACCCCTGCTTTTGTTTACTATGCATGTTTTGGGGTTGCCGTTCTCGGAGGCGTAAGCTATTGGAGATATCGGGTGAACTATACAAAATAGTAGGGCAGGATAAACTTTTGTTTAGAATCTACTTGTCCCATCCCAATAGCTATTAAGCTATCCCGGTAACAAAGGGGAAAACAAATATACTTGAACTTGAACTTGAATTTATAATGAAAGGATTGAACACCATATGTACCCATGTAGGGGAACTGGAGGATAAGGAATTCAAGGGTGCCATTTCACCCTTGTATATGAGTACGTCTTATGCCTTTGAGGAGGTGGAGACCAAGAGGTATCCGCGATATTTCAATACGCCCAATCAAGAAGGGCTTTCCAAGAAGATCGCCGCCCTGGAACATGCCGAGTCCGGGCTGATCTTTGGCAGCGGAATGGCGGCCATAAGTACGTCCTTAATGGCTTTTTTACGGGCAGGTGACCATATCGTGCTACAACGGACCCTTTACGGGGGTACCTATAACCTGATCACGGAAGAATTCAATAAGTACGGTATTGAACATTCGTTTACGGACGGACAGGAGCCTGCCGATTTCGAGGCCAAGATCAAACCAAATACCAAAGTCATCTATATAGAAACCCCGTCCAATCCGCTTTTGACAATTACGGATTTGGAAGGCATTGCCAAACTTGCCAAGAAACATGGCCTGGTATCCATGATCGACAATACCTTTGCGAGCCCCGTGAACCAAAACCCAATCGATTTTGGAATTGATGTAGTGATCCATAGTGCGACGAAGTATATGGGCGGACATTCCGATATCTTGGCCGGTGCCGTTGCATCTACCAAGGAAAATATGAACAGGATCTATCATTTGGCAAAGAATTTGGGCGGAAGTTTAAGCGATTATACCGTATGGCTGTTGGAAAGAAGCATTAAGACGATGGGGATCCGGGTAAGGGCGCAGAACGAAAACGCGTTGACTATGGCGAATTATCTGAAAAAACACGGGGATATACAGGCCGTTTATTATCCTGGATTGAAGTCCCATCCCGGTCATTTAACCGCCAAATCCCAAATGAAGGGCTTTGGGGGTATGATGTCTTTTGAGTTGAAGGAAGGTTTGGATGCGTCTAAATTCCAAAAATCCCTCCGTTTGATCAAGCCTTCAATGAGCCTTGCAGGGGTGGAGAGCACTGTGCTTTCCCCGACCATGACCTCACATTCCCTTTTGGGAGCAGAAGAAAGAAAAAGACAGGGCATCTCCGATGGCTTGATCCGTTTTTCGGTTGGTATAGAGGAAACCGAGGATTTGATCGCGGATATTGAGCAAGCGATATCGGTTGTCAAGAATCGATAATCAGTAAGCAGTAGCAATGCGCAGTTGTCAGTATTCGGTAACGGAGAGTTTAACATTGTAGGTTGAAGGCCGAAAAAGAAAATAGAACATACGGAATAGACAATTTGAAACTCCCAATATATAGCATGGCCCCAAAACCGAACAACAAACCCTAAACAATAAAACCATGAAATTGGATATTCTAGTTTTTGGATCTCATCCCGACGATGCAGAATTGGGTGCCGGTGGCACTATAGCCATGGAAGTGGCCAGAGGAAAGAAAGTGGGGATCATTGATCTTACGAGAGGTGAGCTGGGCACACGGGGTTCGGCAGAAATAAGGCATAGGGAGGCTATGGCCGCGGCTAAAATCCTGGGGGTCCCCGTTAGGGAGAACCTCGGATTTGCGGATGGTTTTTTCGTCAATGACAGGGAACACCAAATGTCAGTGATCCGGGTACTTAGAAAATATCGGCCGGAGATAGTACTGTGCAATGCCGTTGAGGATCGTCACATAGATCATGCAAAGGGCTCAAAATTAGTAAGTGATGCTTGTTTTTTAAGTGGTCTAACAAGGATAGTGACCAATTTGTCGGATAAAAGCCAAGAAGCTTGGCGACCCAAACAGGTGTACCATTATATTCAATGGAAAAATTTATCGCCAGATTTTGTAGTCGACGTTTCCGGCTATATCAATAAAAAATCCGAGGCCATACTTGCCTATAGTTCCCAGTTTTTTAATGCCGATAGCAAGGAACCGGAAACCCCGATCAGCAGTAAAAATTTCTTGGACAGCGTGGAATACCGGGCTAGGGATATGGGTCGTTTGGTAGGGGTGGAGCATGCGGAAGGTTTCACCGTGGAACGACTAATGGCCGTTAGGAACCTGGATGATTTAATTTAACACCGGTCAACCTACTTTTCCATATTTTTTTTCCGATTTGGGTACGGTAAAATAGAAACAGGTGCCCTTTCCCAAAGTACTCTCCATCCAGATCGTACCCTTGTTCTTTTCTACCATCTCCTTGCTGAGGGAAAGACCCAATCCGGTACCTTTTTCATTATTGGTACCATAGGTTGTGGAAAAGTTGTTCTTGCCGAATAGGTTCTTTTGGGTCACCAAATCCATTCCCACTCCGGTGTCCTGTACAGAAATCTGCCATAAATTATTGATTTCCTTGGCATCTATGGTAATCGTCCCCTTTTCGGGAGTGAATTTTAGGGCGTTGCTGATCAGGTTTCTAATGACAATATCAATTTGATGGCTATCTACCCAGGACAAGGTGTTTTCGGGAACCTTATTAACAAATTTAATTCCTTTGGAATTTGCGATTTCCGAAAGCAGGTTGATATTCTCCGTTACCAAATTCTCCACGGGTACCGTACTTGGGTGCGTAGCGGCACCTTTTAATTGTGATTCGCCCCAAGAAAGCAAGTTGTTTAAGGTAAAAGCGATGTGCCCAACGTCATTTCTTAGCTTTGGGATATACTCCAGGAATTCCGATTTTTTAATATCCCCGTCCCTAAATAACTGCAACAGGTCTTGAAGTGCGCCAATGGGCCCTCGAAGGTCGTGTGCAATAATGGAAAAAAGTTTGTCCTTGGTCCTGTTTGTCAGTTTTAGCTCGGATTCCCGTTGTTGCAATACTTGTTTTTGCCTTTTTAGTTTTGTATTCAAGTCCTTTTGAATCTTTTTACCCCTTTGGATAAGAATAATAATGATCACAAGAATCAAAAGCATGACCAGGGCAGCATAGACGTAATTCCACTGCTTGGCCAACGCCTGCTTATTTCTTAATATTAGGTCTTCCCGTTGTTTGTCATGCTGTAATTTGGTCTGCAGCATGGTAAGGCTTTTCCTGTTGTCCGATCGGGTGAGGGTATCCGACATTTGTTGGAAAAGTTCATGGTACGCCAACGCCGTTGCATAATCATTTTTGTTCTTATGGATGGTATACAACGTTTTAGCACATTTTTGCATGCCTTCCATGAACTTAATGCTTTTGGAAATTTCAAAGGCTTCCAGCGCATAACGTTGGGAGATATCGTCCTTCTTTAGGCCCAGATAGGCCTCGGCCATACCGTTCAGCAATTCAATTTTAGATCGGTCGTCCTCAAGTTTCTCATGCAGATAACTACTTTGATTATACCAATGCAGTGCCCAATCATATTTGTTCTGCTTTACATATATTTTCCCCTTTACCGCATAGCTGTAGGCCAACCAATCCATGATCTTGTGGCTTTCAAAAATGGCAATACTTTTATTGATGTTGAACAGGGCGTAGGGAAAATTGCCCATATCGGCATAAATCGATGCCACGTTGCACATGGTTTCCGCCGAATAGATATCATCGCCGACAATGTCGTTGATCTTCTTCACCTTTTCGTAAAATTCCAATGCTTGGTTATAGTCCTTTTGAGAGGCGTAAAGATCTGCAATATTCTCGTTAAGGATGGAGAGAATGGGTTTGTCGTCTGTTTTGGTTGCCAGCTCTATAGCTTCCAAATAGCCGTCCAGGGCTTTTCCATAGTTGCCAATATATGCATATTCCCCGGCTATATTATTTTCAATATTAAGTTTGAGTTTTACATGACCTATGGAATTTGCCAAGGCCAAGGCCTTTAAATAGAAATCGATTGCCAAGCAGTTTTCGCCTCTATCGGAGTGAAAGTCCCCGACATTAATGTTGGATATACATTCACCCTTTTTATACCCGGCTGCCTTGCTGTAATTTAACGCCCTTTGGGAAATAAATAAAAGACTGTCAAGATTGTAATATCGAAATTCGCTGGCATATAGATTTAGATTCTTAATATAGGTTGTATCCTTTGTGCTAAAACCGCTGGAACGCTCCATAGTGTGGACATTATTCCTTAGACTGTCCCTAACCCGTTGTTGGGAATTGATGGAATAAAAACAACCCAGAAGCAATACCACGGTAAGGGCAAGCTTTTTACTTACGTTGTCTGGGGCAAATAGGTTGTTCATGGCCAGAGATTATTTTGGCTGTAGGTTATTAATCCATAAAAATAGGGAGTTATGGTTAGATATAAGAAATTAATGTTGTGAAATGGCGGATTTTGTGTGTTTTGACCGATGTAATGTGTATTTCATCGGATTTTTATCTCATTTTTGTCTAAATTCTATATCAGTTTAACTTTAATAATACCCATAATTTTTCCAGTTGTTTTTTCGCAAAATAACATTTGTTTTCCTTTGAAAGATCGACTAAAAAAATTTACCTTTGCATCCGTTTGCAAATGGTGGTTGTAGCTCAGCTGGTTAGAGCGCTAGATTGTGGTTCTAGAGGTCGCCGGTTCGAAACCGGTCTTCCACCCCTAAGCAATGTAAAGGGTCCCGTCCGCTGTGATGGGACCTTTTTTTGTTGGAATGTAACTAGCGAAGGTTGAGAAGTTTATCCTGAGCGCCCGCCTGAATGATAAAGTCGGGCAGGAAGTCGAAGGAAAACCGGTCTTCCACCCCTAAGCAATGTAAAGGGTCCCGTCCGCTGTGATGGGACCTTTTTTTGTTGGAATGTAACT
>JBLWZN010000075.1:0-14041 GCA_048266425.1 Sediminicola sp. | reverse complement strand
TTATCAGAAAGGAACTCGAAAATCACAACGGCAGCGAGGTGGAAATGGCGGATAAGGGTTTTATAGCCTCCTTTGTTTCTGCAATGGATGCGGTAAAATGCGCCTGCGAGATCCAAAAGAAAGCCTTGTTTTTGACCGAGGAGCTAAATATGCGAATAGGAATCCACGCCGGAATGCCCGTGGCACAAAGCGAGGAGCTTTTTGGGGATACCCTTACGTTACGCGAAGATTGGCCACCATTGCAAGGAAGAACCAGATCGTACTGTCTTCCCTAATGGAAAAATTGTGCAAGGAGAATTATCCCATCGGCGACAGGGATACCAGCTATTTTTGGTTTATGGATCCCACGGAGGAAACTATTTTGGAACAGCTAATGGATGCCTTGGAGATATCTTGGCAAGATCCTTTGTTCGGGGTAAGGGAATATTGTAAGGAAGTAGGCGTGAGCAAATCCCAGCTGTATAGAAAATGTATGGCCCTTACCGGTATGTCCCCCAACAATTGGCTGCGCGAATACCGGCTACAAAGATCACTCGATTTGCTCAGATCCGACCACAATATTACCGAGACTACTTTTTCTTCCGGGTTCAATAGCCCTTCGTATTTCGCTAAGTGTTTCCATAAAAGGTTTGGGATCCAACCCATGAGCTATCATAAGGAAGCGGCCCACAGCTGAACTGGAGCCTCGATTTTTCCTTAAAAATCATTTCTACATTGTTCTTCCCTACATCCCAAACCTAATGATGTCGGGGATATTGGGCGATTCAACTATGCGTTCAATTTCCAATGGATAAGCCAAAAGGGTAGGATGGAGTTCACCCCATTATGCCAAGATCGATTCATAATTACCAGAATTTGAATTAATTGTAATATAAATTGGGAAAAAGAAGGTATAAATTTATACTACAGTCGATTAGATCCCCCTTGAATATATTCAAACATTTTGACCTTTGGAATTCCAATATCATAGGAATTCCGACAACACCTGTTTTGGCCTAATTTCTTTTTTGGGCCGGGTGATAAGTATAAGTAATATGTTTAATCCAAAAATTTATCATCATGAAAATGTATAGTAGAAAAATGGAAGCGTATCTATTCAGTAAAAATGACGGGACCATGGATTTGATCGGAAGGGGGATTGGAGCATCAAGAATCGTTCTCTTATCGATATTCCTTTTATTGGGACTCTTGGTCGGGTGCCATACTTCCGAAGATGACGAGCCCCAATTGGAGCCTTACCAGGCCGAACTGGATCAGCTTAAGGCAGCAATGGAGCCGTACAAGGATTTTGACAAGGCCGTGGCCGATGGCTACGATATTGATGCCACCGGCTACAGGACGGGAATGGGACACCATTATGTAAAGCTCGACCTTGTGGACGGTAATTTTGACCTGCTGCACCCCGAAAATCTACTCTATGTGCCCGATAAAAATGGCGAAATGCAATTCGTGGCCGTGGAATATGTGGTTCCCATAGAGGATATGGACAATCCGCAGCCTGCACCGGAAGGGTTTACCGGAAGTGAGGATGTCTGGGCCATAAATACGGAATTCAATATGTGGACCCTCCATGCGTGGATCGAAATGGACAACCCGAACGGCGTATTTGACCCAATGAATCCGGGAATACCCGAAATCAAGGAAAATAAGGTGAAATTGTTTCGCCAAGGTCCCGGACGCGCATTGCCACCTATCAAGCGACATCCGCCTAAAATTCCTGCCTCTCAAGATTAACTTGTAGGCCGGGTCAGGAGTGCGATTACTGTGTTTAATCTAAAAATTTAAACGTATGAAAAAGTTAGTTTTTGGCACAATCTTTTTAGGCCTAGCCAGCCTTGGTTACTCCCAAAATTCGGATTGTGGGAAAGATGCAATCGAGTTGACCGGCGTAGAAGTAGGTCCAGTAAATCAGGCATATTTGGACAACATGGGCGACGGGGTTATTTCCCCCTCGGTATTTATCCTGGAAAAGAGGGCCTCGAGGTACAATGTCAAGGAATCCCCGTTCTATAGTATCATTTAGGATAGGGATATAACTTACATGGTGAAGTTTGCAAGTGACAATGGAAAAATTCTTGCTACTTATGACCGTTCTGGCAGGATTTTGCGATCTCTTGAAAACTACTCTAATATTGCCCTTCCGAAAGCGGTACGAAATGCGACGTACAAGGAACACCCCAATTGGGACTTGTATAGTACTTCCTACACCGTAAATTATGATGGCAAGAATGCAAAAAAAGTGTATCAAGTGCAGATAAAAAAAGACAATGGAAAAAAAATGTTGAAATTCGATATTTATGGCAACAGGAAGAATTAGCCAAATCTATTTTGAGGTACACAAAGTCGCCCTGAAACATATTCTGGGCGATTTTTTTGTGGAGCAAAATGAAAAATATCCACGAGTTCCTGGGGAATCTATCCTTTTCTTCCAAAAAAGCCATAAATTTAGTAATTGAAAATTATTGAACTCAATATATTTCCCTAAAATTAGGTAGGGACTTCCTATGTTATATCAACCTTAAACTACAGCTATGAATACCAATTTACAGCGATTGATCGCAAAGAGTAAAAAGGAGGAAGAAGACTTTAAGGCTTCCAGACAAGCCGAGATAGACAATCCTAGCACCTCCGATAACCGGCGCAATTTTTTAAAGAAAACCGCATTGGGCGGAATCGGACTTTCAAGTTTTATGGGCTATTCCTTTGAGGATACCATTGCGGAGACCACTTCCAAGGTAAGCCGATCCTCGGCCCCTTCCGAACTAAAGATTACCGACATGCGCTATGCCCTTACAGGGGTTATGGGAGGCACGGCCATCATTCGTATAGATACGAACCAGGATATCTACGGGCTGGGAGAGGTTAGGGATGCAGCGGACGTAAAGTACGCCCTTATGCTCAAAAGTCGTATTCTTGGACAGAATCCATGTAATGTGGAAAAGGTATTTAAGAGCATTAAGCAATTCGGCGGGCCTTCTCGCCAGGCCGGTGGTGTTTGTGGCGTGGAAATGGCCCTATGGGATATTTGCGGCAAGGCATACAACGTCCCCGCTTGGCAATTGTTAGGGGGTAGGTATAGGGACAAGGTACGGATGTATGCGGATACCCCCGAAGCGGGCTCTCCTGAAGAGCAAAAGAAACTCATAGAATACCGTACTAAGGACCAAGGGTATACCTGGTTAAAGATGGATGTCTCCATTGGGGAGCTCAAAGGGAAACCGGATACATTGGTAAACGGAAAATTTTGGGAAGATTCCAAAGGAAATCTTAACCAATGGGGCGACCAAAGGAATTATATGAACTACGGCAATACTATGCACCCGTTTACCCAAATACAGATTACGGATAAGGGCCTTGAGGAATTGGCCCAGATTGTAGATAATGTAAGGGGCATGGTCGGCTACGAAATACCGCTTTCTACAGATCACTACGGTCATTTTGACCTTAACAACGGCATAAGGTTGGCCCGTGCCCTGGAAAAATATAGGTTGGCCTGGTTCGAGGATATGGTTCCCTGGCAATACACTAGGGAATGGCGGACAATTTCAGAGGCCATCGAGACCCCAACGTGCACGGGAGAGGATATCTATTTATTAAAAGACTTTAAACCGTTGATAGATACTAGGGCCGTGGATATTATCCATCCGGACTTGGCTTCTTCTGGCGGACTGCTGGAAACTAAGAGAATTGGGGATTATGCCGAGGAACATGGAGTCGCCATGGCTATGCACCAGGCGGGTACCCCGGTTTCTTTTATGGCCAATGTGCACTGTGCCGCCGCCACCCAAAATTTTCTGGCATTGGAACACCATTCGGTGGACCTACCTTGGTGGGAGGACCTTGTAACAACCGTGGGCGGATTTAAAATGATCGACAAGGGCTTTGCGACCGTACCATTGACAGCTCCAGGCCTAGGCATTGAACTGAACGAGGAAATGGTAAAAAAACATCTGGATTCTAGGGACAAATCGTTTTTTAAACCTACGGAGGAATGGAATGAGCTACGCTCCCATGACCGAACCTACAGCTAGTGTCCGGCTATAAAGTCCGAGTACTGCGTTACGCTCGTTTTGAAAACAGTCATTTACACCGGTAAACTCCTTGATTTTCAAAACTTCGCAAGCCTTGTTCTCGAACTTTCTAGCTCGGACACCTAAGTGTTTGGCCATATATAGGTCGGTCCCCGTCTATAAAGTCCGAGTACTGCGTTACGCTCGTTTTGAAAACAGTCATTTATTCACCTAAACGCTCCGGAGCGTAACCTTCGTGAGTGTTCGGTATAAGAACAATATCCTTTTAGCTAAAAATTTGATATATTGCCTATTCCCTTGCATAAAGGGATAATGGATGAATTCTTTAACATGCTCTAATCAATCATACCTTGAAATTATGAACAAAAGAATAATAATTGTTACGGCGTGCCTATTTACCTTATGCTTTACAGAAGCGCAAAATGTGGCATCCTCCCCGGACTATATTAAAACCTTGACCTCCCAATGGAAAGGAGAACGTTTTGACGATGGCCGTCCAAAAGTATCCGATGCCATTTTAAAGAGACTTAAAAATGTTGCCGTTGAAGAGGCTTGGGGATATTTGCGCAGTCATGGATATAACAATCAATTCGAAGGGGATTGGAAGATTATCCATCCGGAAAGCCCTATGACGGGCAGGGTGGTTACGGCTCAGTATATGCCATTAAGACCCGATTTTAAACACGTGGTCAAGATGCAAGGGGCCGCTGAAAAGAGGGATACCATTGGGGGCAGCAATTCATGGCCCATTGAAATCTTGCAGCCCGGGGATGTGTATGTGGCCGATGGTTATGGCAGGGTTATAGACGGCACCTTGATAGGTTCCAACTTAGGGAACGCAATTTATGCCAATTCCAAGAACGGGGTCATTTTTGATGCCGGAGTCCGAGATCTTGGTGGACTATTGGAAATCGAGGGTTTTAACGGTTGGATTCGGGGAGACGACCCATCCTATCTTCAGGAGGAGATGCTCACTTCCATAAATGCCCCTATCCGAATCGGAAGGGCCATTGTATTGCCGGGGGATGTGGTGCTGGCCAACCGATTTGGCACCATTTTTATTCCGGCCTATTTGGTAGACGGATTGGTATTGTCTTCCGAAGTCGTCGCTTTGCGCGATCAATTTGGATTTCAACGCTTGCGCGAGAAAAAATATACCCCGGGACAGATCGATACAAAATGGACGGATGCCATCAAAAAAGATTTTAGGGTATGGGTAGATGCCTATCCGGACAGTAAGTTGCCAATGACCCGTAAGGAGCTGAACGATTACCTAAATACACTTAAATAGGGATTAAGGTTGCAAAAGAAGAACGTTTTTATATTTTTATAGAATCAAATAAAAATTTATGTACAAAATCCAGACCGGTCCAATAGCTAATAACAGTTCCTCCTTTCTAAAGGCCTTAAAACATTCTTTTGGCATTGGGGGCACGATTGTATTGTGTTTGACCCTGTTTATTCTAACGTCGTGCCAGGATTCCGGTACCAATGCAAATGCCAAAATTGATGTTGCTGCCGCCGTAGAAACGTTGAACAATACCTTGGTAGATCCAAACGAAGAACTTTTGAAGGAAATTACCCTTCCCCAACTTACCTATGGCCACTCCAGCGGCGTAATACAAAACCAGCAGGAATTTATGGATCAACTGTTAAATGGGGATTTCGATTTTGTCTCCGTTAGCACCGCCGATCAAACAATCGATGTTTCCGGTGATACGGCCGTTGTTCGTCACATCCTGTCCATAGAAGGTACCAATGCAGGTCAGCCGGCCTCCGTAAAAATTGGCATATTGCTAATTTTTCAGAAGGAAGGAGGCAATTGGCGTCTATTGGCCCGGCAGGCCTATAAATTGTAAGACCGGTCCCTTTGTGCCCATTTTCCGAATTTTTCAGTTAAACTTGATGATAACTAGCCTTATCTTATTCAACCAATAACCACCCTCATTTTGAAAAAAATAAATATATACTCCTTGTCCTTGGGTCTTGCGGCTCTTTTTCTTTTGATAGCTCTTTATATGTTGTTTACCGGAAATCTGGCGCATGCGGGAATTGTCATAATGATCTTTTTTGCGGCGTTGGCCTTTGGGTTTAGCGGTTATGACTCATTGAACAGTTATGTTTTTACTTCCATGATATTTGCCGGGGTCACCGTTGCCTTATATTATCCGCAGTACTTTCTCTTTGTTGGCGATTTTAAACTTACCGGACTTATAATTCCGCTTATCCAGATAATCATGTTCGGGATGGGAACGGCGATGAGCGTTAAGGATTTTGCGACGGTATTTAAATCTCCCAAGGGAGTAATGGTTGGAGTTACCGCACAATTGGGGATTATGCCACTTTTAGGTTTTGCTTTGGCCAAATGGAGTAATTTTCCACCAGAAATCGCGGCGGGCATTGTGTTGATTGGTTGTTCCCCAAGTGGTGTGGCATCTAACGTTATGGCCTACTTGGCCAAGGCCAATTTGGCATTGTCCATTACCATAACCTCCGTTTCCACGCTTATAGCTCCTTTTGTGACCCCATTGCTCATGAAGTTGTTGGCAGGGGAATTCGTGGAAATCGATGTGTTGGCTATGATGTGGAGCATTGTAAAAATGATCATCCTGCCCATTGGCGCCGGATTGCTTTTTAACAAGTTGGTAGGGGGTAAGTCCAAATGGATGTCCAAGGCCCTGCCGATCACCTCTATGCTGGCTATTGGGATCATCATCGTTATTATTACCGCCGCCGGAAGGGATAGTCTTTTGGACATAGGCGGAATATTGATGCTTCTGGTCCTAATACACAACTTATTTGGTTATTTGCTTGGCTATTGGTACGCCCGTCTTTTAAAATTGAAGGAAAGGGATTGCCGAACAATAGCCTTGGAAGTAGGGATGCAAAATGGAGGATTGGCTTCTGGAATCGCAAATTCCCTTGGAAAGATAGCCACCATGGGGCTCGCTCCTGCTGTCTTTGGCCCCTTGATGAACATCACCGGGTCCGTCTTGGCCTCCTACTGGCACAAAAGGTCTCCGGAAGGGGATGTAGAACAGGATAACTTCTAAAATTTGTAGAATGATTTCAACTGGGTTCCGCGAAGATCATGTTGTTCCGTTGGTTTTAAAAATAGAAAATCGTGAAAAATCCAGACCTCCAAATAAGACCTCTTCAAACTTCCGATAAATTTCAAATTGCCCGCCTTGCCAATAACAAGAAAATTTGGAATAATGTCCGGGACGGTTTTGGCCATCCCTATACTTTGGATAATGCGGCAGAATTCATTCAATGGCAAGCCCGGAGTAATTTTGAAAAGGTCTTTGCAATAGATAGCAATGGCGAACTTTGCGGCCTTGTTGGTCTAATACTCCAAAAGGATATATATCGAAAATCGGCCGAGATCGGGTATTGGGTCGGGGAACCTTTTTGGGGCCAGGGCATTGCGACCGCTGCGGTGGGGAAAGTTGTTCGGGTTGCATTCGATGACCTAAAACTGGCCCGGGTCTATGCAGGTGCTTTTGAGTATAACAAGGGTTCTATGAGAGTATTGGAAAAGAACGGTTTTGTAAAAGAGGGGATCGCCAAAAAAGCCGTCTTCAAGAATGATAAATTCTGGGACGAGCATCGGTATGCCTTATTGAATACGTATTGATCTGATACTTTACCTGCCGAATTTATATTTCAGATTAGGCTTAATATATTTTTTCTTCCAAAGCGGTAGGGAAATCTGCCAAAATCTTGCATTAGTAGATTGGTAATAGGCACTTTACGGCTATTTTTTTCCAGCTATCCGCTTTCTCCCATCCCTTTGTACCCTGTTTTTATGCTGTGTGTCGTAAATATGGGGACAAAATCTATATTAAGCGTTAAATTAAATGACAAATTGGACTTTCAAAGTTCGAAAGGAAAGGAATAATTTTTAACGGATAAGATGTGAATCGAGATGTGCAAGGGGGTAATTCCTCTAAAAAATGGGGCATTCGCCCCAGGGAAAACGGGTAATCCACTCTTTGTTTTTGTTGCCCGTTTTCCGAGATTTGGGATTAAACCCCCGGATATTAATCCTTAAAAATCAGGGTTATGAAAAAAGCGGTAATTTGTGCGATAGTGTTGGGCATGGCAAATTTGGTTCATGCACAATATGCAAATAATGAAAGTGATATCATAGTGCTGTCGGAGGTTGAGGTATCTCCCATAAATATGGACTATAGGGATAAAGTTTTAATGGAAGACCTTCCAAATCACGTAGCTGTGCTGGAAAGGAAAGTGTTGCGGTTCAACATTAGGGAATCGTTATATTACGATAAATATTCACAACACTTTAGGGTCGATTTTATATCAAAATATGGGGAGATTTCTGCTACCTATGATCGAGACGGGAAAATATTAAAAACCGACGAACGGTTTGAAGCAATTGTCTTTCCCCCAGTAATTCAGAACAAGATCGATGAGGAATATCCCAACTGGGCCATTCACAGGGATTCCTATTCGGTTTCCTATCATCACGAAGCTGGCGTAAAAAAAATGTACCGTGCCCAACTCAGAAAAAATGGCCGGCGCGTAAACGTAAGGTATGCCCCTTCCGGGGAAAGGTTGGAGTAACCCAGAACCATTATAGGCATTTCTGGAAAAACAGGGAGTCTGGCTCATAATTGATTTGTAACTTAGCCTTTGATTCCCGACATTGTCACCATAATTTTTCGGGACGGAGAATATAATGGCTACAAGGGAACTTCATTCAAAATTGATCAAATCCGAGGCAAGTCGCCTCGGATTTTTGTCATGTGGCATTTCCAGGGCGGGGTTCTTAGAGGAAGAGGCCCCAAGATTGGAGCGCTATCTTAAGCAAGGAATGCATGGAGAGATGCACTACATGGAAAATTATTTTGACAAGCGTTTAGATCCGACGAAACTGGTGGAAGGCTCCAAGTCGGTCATATCACTTTTACTGAATTATTATCCCGAAGAAAAACAAATCGAAAATACCTTTAAGGTATCCAAATACGCATACGGACAGGATTATCACCATGTCATAAAATCAAAATTAAAGGCGCTTCAGGAGTTCATTTCAGAGGAGATCGGGGAGGTCAACGGTCGTGCCTTTGTAGATTCCGCACCGGTTTTGGATAAGGCTTGGGCTGCCAAAAGTGGGCTGGGCTGGATAGGCAAGCATACCCTGCTGCTCTCACAACAGGTGGGATCATACTATTTTGTTGCCGAATTGATCGTAGACTTGGAACTGGAATACGATTCTCCGGTAACCGACCACTGCGGGTCCTGTACCGCTTGTATCGATGCCTGCCCCACGGATGCCATTGTTGCGGACCGGGTGGTGGACGGCAGTAAGTGCATCTCATACTTTACTATTGAACTAAAAAATGAAATTCCCACCGAATTCCATGGTAAGTTTGAGGATTGGATGTTCGGCTGCGATATATGTCAAGATGTATGTCCGTGGAACAGATTTTCCAAACCTCATAACGAGCCGTTATTCAATCCCCATCCAGAACTCCTGGCCATGACCAAAAATGATTGGAAGGAAATAACCGAAGATGTTTTTAAGAAGGTATTCCAAAAATCTGCGGTAAAACGTGCCAAGTTCGCTGGTCTAAAACGCAATATTGAGTTTTTAAAGTGACCGGGAAATAGTAAGCGGTTTTCAGGCACCGGTAAACCGCCGAAAACATGCAGCGGACCAAAACTGATAGAAACTTCCGAATAAGAAATTCCAAAAACCCAGGGAAATATTGGGGTCAAATAAATTCAGGAACTAAAGATAATGAAGGTACATTTTTCTAAAATGTACATCCGTTAATATCGAACCTATGATTTTGGGTTTGAACTTGTATGTGTTTTTCGCCATTATCCCAAGAATACCCTTAAATTTGTGATATAGGAAAACAATCGAAATGAGTAAACAAAAACAAAGACAAAGACGGGAAGCGTTGGTCTACCACGCTAAACCACAGCCCGGAAAGATTAAAGTTGTTCCCACAAAGCCATATGCTACGCAACGGGATTTAGGTTTGGCATATTCCCCCGGGGTCGCGGAACCATGTCTGGAGATAAAGAAAAACAAGGAGAATGTCTATAAATATACGGCAAAGGGCAACCTGGTAGCCATCATTTCCAATGGGACCGCGGTATTGGGACTTGGTGATATTGGCCCAGAGGCCTCCAAGCCGGTCATGGAGGGCAAGAGCCTATTGTTCAAGATCTTCGCCGATATAGACGGGATAGACATTGAGATGGATACCAAGGATGTGGACAAGTTTGTGGAGACGGTAAAGATCATAGCCCCCACTTTTGGCGGAATCAATTTAGAGGACATTAAGGCACCGGAGGCCTTTGAGATAGAACGAAGGCTGAAGGAGGAACTGGATATACCCGTAATGCACGACGATCAGCACGGAACGGCGATTATCTCTGCCGCGGCCTTATTGAACGCCCTGGTATTGGCCAAGAAAAAAATGGGGAAAGTTAAGATCGTGATAAGCGGGGCAGGGGCCGCCGCGGTTTCCTGTACCCGACTTTACAAAGCCTTTGGTGCAAAATCGGAGAATATTGTAATGTTGGACAGTAAGGGTGTCATCCGCAAGGATGCTAACAACCTGTCCAAGGAGAAACTGGAGTTTGCCACGGATCGTAAGATAGATACTTTGGAAGAAGCTATAAAAGGGGCGGATGTTTTTATAGGTCTTTCCATAGCCGATATTGTTACCCCTAAAATGCTCAAATCCATGGCAAAGGACCCTATTGTTTTTGCCATGGCCAATCCCGATCCAGAGATCGATTACGAGCTGGCGGTAAGCACAAGGAAGGATATTATTATGGCCACCGGACGTTCCGATCATCCCAACCAAGTTAACAATGTTCTGGGATTCCCTTTTATCTTTAGGGGTGCCTTGGATGTGAGGGCCACAAAGATAAACGAGGAGATGAAGATGGCAGCGGTGAAGGCCTTGGCATCCTTGGCCAAGGAGCCCGTTCCCGAACAGGTGAACATCGCTTATGGGGAGACCCGCCTTACCTTTGGCAAGGAATATATCATTCCAAAACCCTTTGATCCGAGGCTTATATCCGAAATTCCCCCTGCCGTGGCCAAAGCAGCTATGGAAAGTGGGGTCGCCAAATCGCCCATCCCGGACTGGGACAAGTATAGGGAAGAACTCTTGCAACGCTCCGGTAACGATAACAAATTGGTGCGTTTGTTGCTCAATAGGGCCAAAATGTCCCCGAAAAGGGTGGTTTTTGCCGAAGCCGATCAATTAGATGTGTTGAAGGCAGCCCAAATAGTACATGATGAGGGCATTGCCGTGCCTATTCTTTTGGGGAACCGCAAAACGATTACCGAATTAAAGGCAAAGTTGGATTTTGATGCCGATATTACCATTATAGACCCAAAAATCGATTCTTCCAAAGAACAAAGGAATCGGTATGCCCTTAAATTTTGGGAAGCCAGGAAAAGGAATGGGGTTAGTTTATACGGGGCAGGATTAAAAATGAGGGAGCGGAATTATTTCGGGGCCATGATGGTTCTGGAAGGGGATGCCGATGGAATGATGTCGGGATATTCCAGGGCGTATCCTACTGTGGTAAAACCCATATTGGAAACGATAGGTAGGGCCGCAAATGTAAAAAAGGCAGCAACGGTAAACATCATGATTACGGAAAGGGGGCCACTTTTCCTTGCGGATACCTCCATAAATATAGATCCAACCGCCGAGGAGATTGCCGATATTGCCCAAATGGCCGCCAATGTGGCCAATAATTTTGGATTTGAACCTGTAATGGCACTCTTGTCCTATGCAAATTTTGGATCATCCTCCCATCCTGACGCCACGAAGGTAAGGGAAGCCGTAAAAATTTTGCATGCCAAGAATCCCGATCTAGCAGTAGATGGGGAAATCCAGATCGATTTTGCCCTGAACAAGGAATTGCACCAGAGCGTATTCCCGTTTTCCAAGATAGCGGGGAAAAAAGTGAATACCTTGGTATTCCCAAATTTGGAATCTGCGAACATCACCTACAAATTATTAAAGGAGCTCAATCAGGCCGATTCCATAGGTCCTATCTTGATGGGATTGAGAAAACCGATCCATATCCTACAAATGGGGGCCAGCGTGGACGAGATGGTGAACATGACTGCTGTAATAGTAATAGACTCCCAAGAACGTGAAATGCGGAAAAAGTCGAAAATGCCGAAATAATTGAAGTTAGGGGCGCAAAGCATTGTGTCCCTATTTTTCGGCTCCCCGATTTGTTTTATCCTACAACATTGCCATATCGCATTTTAAGGCCTTCGGAAGGGGGCGACAAATTTTTAGTAACTATAAAATAGACGCACAATTTTGTGTCTTTGCAACCCCTGAACCTGAAATTATGATCAACCACCTCAAAGGAAAATTAGTCGAAAAGAATCCTACCCATGTGGTGATAGAATGTGCGGGAGTAGGTTATTTCGTGAATATTTCCCTTCACACTTTCTCCCAATTGCCCGAAGGGGAGAGTATTAAAATGTTTACCCATCTTCAGATAAAGGAGGATTCCCATACCCTGTTTGGGTTTTCATCTACCTCCGAACGGGAGATATTCCGATTGCTCTTATCGGTTTCGGGGATAGGATCGAGTACGGCAAGGACCATGTTGTCCTCCCTTGCACCGGCACAGGTCCGGGATGCGATTGCAAATGGTGATGTTGCCACCATACAAGGCATTAAGGGCATAGGTGCTAAGACCGCCCAACGGGTAATTCTGGACCTGAGAGACAAGATTTTGAAAGTCTACGATATTGATGAAGTTTCCCTTTCATCGAACAATACAAATAAGGATGAAGCGTTATCTGCTTTAGAGGTTCTTGGTTTTGTCCGAAAACAAGCAGAAAAAACGGTGGACAAGGTTTTAAGCCAAGATCCCGCATTGAGCGTGGAGAACATTATAAAACTTGCGCTTAAAAATTTGTAATAAGTTTGAAAACAGGGGCAATAACACTTCTTAAACCAACATTTAAGCTACTCTTCCTATCCGTTATTTTTTTTGGGTCAATGCAAATGGTTTTGGCCCAGGACAACGGACAGGATAACGAGGCCCAAGAAGTCGACTCCGTTAAAACAGGGGTTTCCCTGGGCAGATTAAAATTGGAAAACCCCCAAAGTATAGTTTCCAAATATACCTATGACCCAAAGCTAGATCGCTATCTCTACACCGAAAGTATTGGCGATTATGATATTTCTTATCCCATTATCCTTACCCCGGCCCAATATATGGAGTTGGTTCGGAAGGAGGGAATGAAGGATTATTTTCAAGAGAAAATAGATGCCTATTCAGGGAAAAAGGAAGGAAGCGAGCAGGCAAGAAAGAACCTTTTGCCAAATTTTTATGTCAACAATAATTTCTTTGAAACCATTTTTGGGGGAAATACCATTGAGGTAATTCCCCAAGGTTCCGTTGCTGTTGATCTTGGCGTCATTTGGACCAAGAACGACAATCCGGCCCTTTCTCCACGAAACCGTACCAATACCTCCTTTGATTTTGATCAGCACATCAGTCTTAGTATGCTGGGAAAAGTAGGGGAAAGGCTTCAGGTCACGGCCAATTATGATACCGAGGCCACTTTCGATTTTCAGAACCTTATAAAGCTGGATTATACCCCTAACGAGGACGATATCATCCAAAAAATAGAGGTGGGGAACATAAGCATGCCGCTAAATACCTCCCTGATTACAGGGGCCCAGAGCTTATTTGGTGTAAAAACCCAACTGCAGTTCGGGAAAACGACGGTTACGGCCGTTTTTTCCGATCAGAAATCCCAGAACAATACCGTGGTGGCACAGGGCGGTGGAACGATAAATGATTATGCACTGTCTGCCTTGGATTATGATGAGGATAAACACTTTTTTCTTGCCCAAATGTTTAGGGACAATTATGACCGTGCCCTTGAAAATTATCCCTATATCCGGAGCCAGGTACAGATTACCCGTTTGGAGGTATGGATAACCAACAGGGGCCAACAAACTTCGAATGTA
>JBLWZN010000074.1:0-14096 GCA_048266425.1 Sediminicola sp. | reverse complement strand
TAACGACTTTGGCCTCAACAGCGGCTCCGTCTATAGCGGGGGCGCCAATAGTGACCTTGCCACCATCTTCCAACAAAAGAACGTTGTCAAAGCTAACTTTGCTTCCCTCCTCATTTGGTAAACGGTGAACGTACACTTTTTGGTCTTTCGCAACTTTAAATTGCTGCCCTGCCATCTCTACAATTGCATACATAGCGCGTATATTTATAATAATTTAATTAAAAAGTCCTACTTTTTTAAAATAAGAAAACCCGCCATCCCAATTCAATATTGCTAAGGCGGGTGCAAATATACTGCTAATTCATTAACCTACAAATGCTTTTTAATAATTAGTCCAATTTCTTTTTTAAGTTGTTGGAGCCTTTGAACAATTGCATAAATGCCAAGGTCAGGACCAAGGTCGTTGCAAATCCCATAATGGCAACGGTAAAGAAGACAATGCCATCCATGGTATTATAATCCCTGAACCACACTTTGGAAAGTTCTTTCAAAAAATCGGTATTGATCTCCGTGGCATAAAATGCAAAAAAGAGCGTAAAAATAAGGGTCGCAACGAAACCTGTAACCACTCCGGCCATAAAGCCGGAACCGTAATTAAACCCCGCTCCATTTCTCAATTTAAAATACTTTATAGATTCATATACCCCGAATGCCGTAATAACCGAATTAAAAAGACTGTAAAAGATATTGGTATGTAAACTAAATAACGAGAGAAAAAGGAAATAGGCGATTAGGCATCCACTAGTGGCAACCCCAAATCGAATAGGCAGTGCAAATTGTTTCATACTTTTACAATTTAGAATGGTTCTGGGTCTGGGAATCCCAATAAAAATCGTCCACAAAAATATTTATCGCTTAAAGTTAATAATATTGGCGGACAATTCCATAAATTCCTACAAAAGAAGATTGGGAAAGCATAAATTGACAGGAAATCCAACGAATAGCCCGAAATTTATCAAGAGTTCCCATTAAGTGGGGAAATCCTTAAAATGCACCGGTATAAAAAAATATTACCATTTCTTCAAAAGTTACGAATGGCCTATATTTACCCTAAAATTAAAATATCATGAAAAGCACCATCTCGTTAGCAGCCTTCTTTCTAGTCTTTATCTCCTTTTCCTGCAAACAGGAAAATAGGGATGGAACCGAGAAAATGACCCAAGTAATTGCCGAGCACGACGTATTGATGGCCGAGATGGGAACATTGACCAAACTGGTAGGCGAACTGAACAGCAAAGTGGACTCCACAGAAACTGGAATGAAATACGATTCCGCCAAAAAAGATCTCCAAAATGCCCATAAAGCCATGATGGATTGGATGAAAGGATTCGGTGATTCTTTCGATTCCGATGAGATCCTTAATGGAAAGGCCCTAAGTGCCGACAAACAAAAATTGTTGGACCAAGAAATGGATAAAATAAATGAGGTTAAAAAACTGATGAAGAGCAGTATTGAAAATGCCGAGGACCTTCTGGGCTCCGAGAAATAATCATTTTCCTTATTTTATGGGTGATATATGGGAACAACCCCCTCCAAATCACTAGGATACCCAAGCCAGATTACTTTCCGGATGCAATGATATTACGTGATTTCAACCTTATTTCCATCTCAAGGTCTCCATAATCCTGCGAATGTCCCGTTCCAGGTATGCAGCGGCCGGTAGAACGGAATCGTAATTGGGCTTGACAGAAAAATAAAGAGATCCCGTCACAAAATGGCTAACACTGTCCGTTAGGTAAAATTGGGATTGTGAAGCAGCGTTGCCCTTAACCTCATAGAACATGCCATAGACCTTGTCATTGTTGTTTACGAAAGGCTGCTCCAGAATATTATCTGCCTTTACCACATGCTCATAGGAAAGTTTTTGGGCGTCTGACAATAATTTGTCGAGGTTACCTTCTACTTTTTTATAGGTGATGAAAATATTGGCCCTCATTTTTGGGTAATCCACAATCAAGGATTCATCGTTTTTAATCTTTATTTTGGCCTGCTGGTTGTATTCAAATCTATAATCCGGCATCTCCTGAATTGCTGTCCCCGAATCGGGATATTCTAAACGCAACATGGCCTTGGGCTTGGGCAGCACATGATCCTTACAGCCCAAAAGGCACACGGCGGAAAGCAGAAAAATAAATGTTCTATTTTTGATATGACTCATTTCTGGGTGTATTTTAAGATATTGGATTGTCGGCATCCTTCGGCAAGGTTACTTTAATTTGCCTTAACCTTTTCTTATCGAGACTTTCAACAATGAATTGGTAATCCTTGAACACAATTTTTTCCCCTCTTTTTGGAAATTTCCCCGCAATTTCGAGAACAAAACCTGCAATAGTCTCCGACTCCCCTTTTTGGTCCTCAAAATCCTCTTCATTCTCGATTTTTACCACCCTGTAGAAATCCTTAAGGGCCGTTTTGCCGTCAAAAACATAATTGTGATCGTCGAGTTTGGAAAAGACCAGATCCTCGTCGTCGTACTCATCGCTGATATCCCCAACGATTTCCTCTATGATATCTTCCAGGGTAACTATCCCAGAAGTTCCTCCATACTCATCTACGACCACCGCCAAATGGTTTTTCTTTGCCTGAAATTCCAACAGGAGATTATCCAACTTTTTGTTCTCCGGAACAAAATAGGGCTCCCGAATAAGGGTCATCCAATTAAATGTTTTTCGGTCTATATAGGGCAGAAGATCCTTCACATACAGCACGCCCAATACGTTATCTATGTGCTCCGAAAATACCGGCACCCTGGAATAACCATGTTTTTGTATTTCCTCTATCACTTCCGGGAATTTCATTTCCGATCTTAAAGCGAAAATATCGATCCTAGGACGCATTACCTGTTTGGTGTCGGTATTTCCAAAGGATACTATTCCCCGCAAAATTTTTTGTTCCTCCTTCGTTGTATCCCCCTCTGAGGTGAGTTCGAGCGCCTGTGAAAGCTGGTCAACACTGATATTCGATTTTTGTTTGCCCAGTTTCTCCTGCAAATACAAGGTAGCGGCCCGCATGGGCAAGCTCAATGGAGATAGCAAGAAATCCATTACCCTTAATGGATATGCCATAAGGCGTGTAAACTGTAACGGGTTTCTATTGGCATAAATTTTCGGAAGAATCTCTCCAAACATCAAAATTAAAAAAGTGACCACGACCACTTCCAACAAAAACCGAACCGGAACAACTCCGAACCAGTACTGGGTAATTCCCGAAAAAATGGTGTCCCCAATACTGCTAAACAAGAGCACTACTCCAATATTTATGGCATTATTGGATATTAGAATCGTTGCAAGAAGCTTTTTTGGCTTCTCCAGGAGCTTTACCGTAATATTTCCGGTAGAAGTGTTTTTTTGTTCCAAGTCATTTATCTCCGTACCCGAGAGACCGAAAAAAGCGACTTCCGCACCAGAGATCAGCGCAGAACAGATTAGCAGGAAGACCAGCACACCTATTTTGAGTGCCAGGGCACCATCCAATACAATAAAACTAAATATTAAACTGGCAGGGTCTGGGTCCAAGCGTTATAACTTTAATATAATTATTAAAACGGCAGATCATCTTCTTGTTCCGGTTCATTGACCGATTTGGATTCCCCACTTTTGCCCAAATCCCCGGATGACTGCTGCTGGTTGGGCTGGGGATTATAGGGCGCACTTCCAGGTTCTCCCTTTCGGGTGGACAGGAACGTAAATTCCTGTACATGGACTTCCGTGGTATATCTGGTATTGCCATCCTCACCTTGCCATTGGCGGTTCTTTAACCTTCCTTCGACATAGATTTTATCTCCCTTGCTCAAATATTTTTCGCAAATTTCGGCAGCCTTGTTCCGCAATACAATATTATGCCAATCCGTGTTGGTCACTTTTTCCCCAGTTTGTTTATTGGTATAGGTTTCGTTAGTGGCCAAGGGAAATCTGGCAATACAGTTGCCGCCCTCAAAATAATGGATTTTCACTTCGTCCCCAAGATGTCCAATTAACATCACCTTATTCAATGTTCCACTCATAACTTATGCCTTAATGAATTCATGGTCCGCATTTTACGTAATAATGCATGGAATTCGTTCTCAAAAGTAGTGATTTTTAAAACTACTTATAAAATTTGCTACTAAAACCGGTACGGGATATTGATCCAAATCGGATAAAACAACCCCTTCCCTTAACTCACTGGATGTCTCCACTACCCAAAACTTGGTATATAAATGCTGGTGGGACAATTTGTGGACCACTTGGCCTTCCCCATATTGGTAAACCTGTGGCGGCTCCTGTAATTGGAGCACTTCAGACAAGTTACTTTTCACCTGTTCCAGCCCAAGTTCCCTATCGGAATCCAACTTGGGGAATTCAAACAGGTTTTCCCATATACCCTTTCCCCGTCGCTGCCTCAATTGGGTCTTCCCTGCTCCATCCAGTACTACCAAATAATTGAAATAGCGCTTCCTGACCTTTGTCTTGCCCAGGGTTACCGGCAACTGGTCCACTTGGTTTTCCCGCAAGGCAATACAACTACCGTTCAGGGGACAATTATAGCAATCCGGGCTTTTCGGCACACATTGCAGGGCGCCAAATTCCATGATTCCCTGATTGTAATCCCGAATATTGTCGACATCCATCACCGATTGGGCCAATTCCTTAAAATATTTGCTGCCCTTGGAATTGTTGATAGGAATTTCGATCCCAAAATATCGGGACAGTACCCTATAAACATTACCATCAACTACAGCCCGAGGCTCATTAAAACAGATTGAGGCTATGGCACTGGCCGTATAATCCCCGACCCCTTTTAATCCCAATAATTCACTGTAGGAAGTAGGAAACTTGCCGTTATACTTCTCAACGATAATTTTGGAGGTTGTATGCAAATTTCGGGCCCTCGAATAATACCCCAGGCCCTGCCAAAGTTTTAATACTACTGTCTCGGTGGCATTCGCCAAATGTTGGATGGTAGGGAAATTTTCCAAAAAACTTTCGTAATATGGAATCCCTTGGGCTACACGGGTCTGCTGCAGGATTATTTCCGAGAGCCAAATACTATAGGGATCCAAGGTATCCCGCCAAGGCAAGTCTCGCTTGTTTTCTCGATACCAGGAGAGAATAATTTCGGAAAAGGACATAGGTATTAGGGTTCTACTTAGGGTTCCCCAAACGCTCAAAGGTCTAGGTTGGAAAGTTTGGGGGACAAGGTTTATTAAGCCTTACCGACCGTGATACTGAGGTTTTGAAAATAAAAGGGATAATAGTGTAAATGCGTGTCCTGAACATCCACCTGACATAGTCAGTCGGGCAAGAAGTCGATGGGACCGATTTAAAAACGAAGGCAACGCAGTTATCGTAATATTTGGACGGACACTACTTTGTTCTATGCTCTTCAATATATTTGGCCATTACCCCGACGGACTCAAATATTTTTCTCCCTTCCTTGGGGTCGCTCAAACGAATGCCATAGTCTTTATCGAGCATTACGATAAGTTCTAGTGCATCAATGGAATCCAAGCCCAATCCATCCCCAAAAAGAGGGTCATCGTCGGCGATCTCTGCCACCGTTACATCCTCCAAATTCAATTGCTCGATGATTTTCCCTTTCAATTCTTCTTTTAAATCTCCCATGGTGTCTAATATAATCTTTTTATACCTTCAACTGTGTATTTGGTGCCGACTTCTTTCGAAACCAAGTACAAAAAAGCTTCATAGTTGTCCCCGTCAAAATCTACCCAACCACAAAGTACTTGATCCGCTTTCCCTAAATCCAACAAACTACTTGAATAATGGAAAAGATGTTCGGCATTAAACCCGTCAAAGATAAAAAAACTATTTTCAGAATAAAGTTTATGTTTAATACTGATTTCACCGAGACAAATGTTGGGCAAGGTATAGACAAAAACTGCCGGACTTGGGTAGTATGAGCTATCGTCTTGAATGGACTCTTCATGTTTCCTGTCCGTATCCAAACTGGATGCCCGATTGGCAAATACAAGGGCGATGTTATTGTCGATCCCATAGTCCAGGTTCTCCTTTGATAGGAGCACTTCGGCCCCGATAAATGCCAGTTTGCTCAGGTTGTCCATCTTAAAAAATTTGGGGTAATCCACCTTAAATTTTTTATAGGCCGATTTTATAAACGTTGAAAAATCGGGACTGGCATCAGCAAAAATAACTTCGCCGTTCAGGGATACCTTATTTTCCCGGATATGGCTGTAAGCTTTTATGTGATAAGTTAATTTTTTCATACAAATTTGATAAAGAATCAAGACCGATACGCTCCATGAAACAAGACCTATGTCTTGTCTCTTGGTTCTTAGTTCTTGAATCTCTTTATTTTTACCACTTCACTAGATTGCTTTTGGTTGGCAACGGAATACTGGATTAAAAATCGACATGTTCAAATTGGAATATAGAGAACAGACCCTTTTTATTTGTCCTTACATTTTGCCTTGCCTCTTGATGATTAGTCTATTTTCTTTTCTCTATGTTCTATGCCCTTTTCTCCATATTCTTTATTCCAATTGTTATCCTTTCACCTTTTTAAATACTGCCGCAGTATTACAGCCTCCAAAACCCGATGCTGTTTTTAAAAAAACATTAATTTTCTTGGGTGCAGTACCGCGGATTACATTTAGGGGTTGGGATGTGCCGGTCGTTTGGAACCCCAAAGATCGGAACAAGGTGTTTTGGTGCAAGGAATGCATCCCAATTATGGTTTCCAAGAGTCCGGAAGCCCCTAGGGTATGGCCAAAATATCCTTTTAAACTGTTCAATGGGGTGACACTTAAACCGAGTCGACCGAAGGCTATGGCCTCCATCTCATCATTAAAGTTGGTGGCAGTGCCATGGGCAGAGATGTAATCGATCTCGTTCGCGGAAATATGGGCCTCTTTCATAGCAGATTTCACACTTCTAAATAAACCCTCCCCAGATCGGGAAGGACCAGAAATATGGTTGGCATCGTTACAAGTACCTTCACCTAAAACCTCAACGGATTCCCCCGCCAAGTTTTCTTTGTTGCAGGTGACGAGTACACAAGCTGCGGCTTCCCCGATATTTATTCCAGATCGGTCCACATCATAGGGTTTGCAAGGCGATGGGCTCATCGCTTGGAAAGAATTAAACCCTGATAAAATGAATTTCGTGACAAGATCTCCCCCTACGACGAAAACACTGTCATAAATTCCCTGGCGGATATACCTTTTGGCGACAGAAATCGCCAAGATCCCAGATACACAGGCGTTGGATAGAACAATGGCTTCGTGTTTAAATCCAAAAAAATCCTTCACGACCCGCCCAAGTTGAGCCAAATATGCCCTTTCCTTGGGAAATGGACTATTTCCTTCCAACACATCTATGTTTCCTTTGGTAGTGGCAATAACAAGGCCTACACGGTCTGTCAGCGCCAACTTGGAAGCTTTGACAACTTTGTCCAGGGACAAGATCATCATCTGCTCCAATCGTGTGCAGTTGTTTTTGGGATCCAGTTTTTGAAATGCCCCGTTCAGCTTTTTTGTGTCGATCAATGAGGCATAAAAAGGCTCTGGCAAAAGGGCGTTGTCCTCTACCCCGTGCAATCCTGAAAGTTCGTTGCGGACAGCGTCTACCACCGTACCAGAGTCCAGCCCCAAGGAGGAAACAATATTGTTATGTGATAAATAAACCTTACTCATTTAACAAACCCACTTTTTTCTTCCACCGTTTAAAAAATTCGGGCATAAGCAGCGAAAGTTCCCCCCCGATTTCCACAAAAACCTGTACCGTTTCACCGGTACAAACCAAATGTCCCTTTGGATCGTATATTTCGTATTTAAAAATCATTTTGGCGGCAGGCGAATCAACAAAAATTGTCTTAATAGTAGCCACATCGCCGTATTTCAATGGGAGTCGATGTTCACAACTAGATTTTACAATGGGCGTTGTAAAACCGTACTCCTTTTGATCAAGGTAGGAAATACTATGGTGACGGCCAAAGGCTTCGCGCCCATCTTCAAAATATTGGATATAGTTGCCATGCCAAACGATTCCCAATGGATCGGTCTCCACAAATCGCACCCGTATTTCAGAAGTGAAACTTATTTCCCCACTCGGCTTAGACTGCATTCTGGCGTTCGTTATAAATTATGGAAAGTCCCGTGGTAATCACGAAGAACAAAAGTAAAAGCAAAATTTCCGGAAGGATTTCCCCAAATCCCACATTTCGCAAAAATACATCATAAAATGCATTAAGGCCCCAGTTCATCGGGGATAGGTTAGACAGATGCTGCATAAACCTAGGCATTAGGAATACCGGCACCCATACGCCGCCCATGGCCGCCAAGATTACAACAAACGTTGCTCCAAAGGGCGCAGATTGTTCCGGAGTCTTCGCTATGGTACCCAATAAAAGGCCAAGACCTATTGCCGCCAAGCCCGCAAATAGGGCCACAACAAAAAGCAAGGGCAATCTACCGGAAACGTCGAGTTGCGGAAGGCCCAGGCCTGGCAACAGATATATCCCCACTACCAACATTAAAGCAAATTGGATAAGACATACGCAAAGATAGACCAATGTTTTTCCACCCAGGACCGTGGCATAGGAAACGGGGTTGGTCCTAAGGCGAACAAAGGTTCCCTGGTTTTTTTCCTTTACCATGTTGATGGATAAGGGAACAATAATAAAAAATATGGCGAAAAGTGTCCATGCAGGAACGTTATGTTGGGTAGAATTGGGCAATATTTCCGTTTCGTCCACGGTGGGTCCGATCTCCCTGAAAGAAATAAGTCCTTCGGTTTCCAAGGCAATTTTAGTGTCGCCCCCGGACAACTGATCCTGGAAGACCTTATATATTGTCTGGGATTCTATTTGTGAGATCATTTTATCGATCCCGTTTTTAACAGAGGACTTAAACGCGAATTGGGTGGCAGGATCAAAATATAAACGCACCTCCTTTGGTGCAATCTTTGTCGTAGGCTTGGCATTTTCCTTTTCCAATCCCAACTGGGAAAGGATCCCGGTTACATTGTCATCTATTTTCTTCTCAAGGTCCGAGGATAGATTTTCGGGAATGATAACGGCCAATTGGTATTTTCCCTTAAAGACCAAATCCCGTGCCTCGCTTTCCGTGTCCTTATGGATAACATCAAAAGTATTTGATTCGGTTAAATTTTTATAAATATTCTCGGACACGGATCCCTTGTCGTTATCCACCCACAAAATAGGAATCTTTACGTCCTTGATGCTTTTAAATGTACTGTCCTGTATTAAGGTAATGGTCACCACCAATATCAACGGCATAATAAACAGAATGGCAATGCCTCCCATATCCCGTACGAGCAATAAACATTCCTTATATGCCGAGGCAAGTAGCTTATGCATGGTCTCTTAAGGCTTTTCCAGTTTTTGCCAAAAATACATTTTCCAAACTATGGGCGTTTTTCTGCTGTGCGATAAGGGTCTTTGGTTCCCCAGTGCAAATAATTGTGCCATGGTCTATAATGGCAACCCTTGTACAAAAATTCTCGGCTTCGTTGAGATGGTGGGAAGTATACACAATAGTGGCGCCCGACCTGTTCAACGCCTCCAGATGCCCAATAATGACGTTTTTGGATTGCACATCTACACCAACTGTGGGCTCATCCAGAAATAGGACCCTAGGGCTGTGGAGGATGCCGGCAATTAAATTTACACGACGTTTCATGCCCCCAGAAAAGTTCACCACTCTTTTGTTTGCAAAACGGGAAAGTCCCAAAATCCCTAAATGTTCGTGGATAGAATTTTTTAGTGTATCGCCTTTAAGACCATACATACTCCCAAAATAGTACAGATTTTCGTAAGCGGTAAGCGTGGGATACAGTGCGTATTCTTGGGGAACGATCCCTATGAGCTGTTTTAATTGATTCCCATGGTCCTTAAAGTTTAAGCCATTTATTGAAAAAGATCCGGAAGTAGGCCTCAACAGGGAGCAAAGCATGGAAATCAAGGTGGTTTTACCTGCGCCATTGGGTCCCAAAAGTCCAAAAATTTCCCCCTCCTCGATATTGAGGTTCAGGTCTGAGACAGAATAGGTTTCCGCTCCCTTATATTTTTTGGAAAGTTGGTTTATTTGGATCATATGGCCACCTAGTTCCTCCCAATGACATAGGGAGGTAAAATTTTCTACGCAATTAAGTGTTTTAAACTGCTTTTCGCAATTTTTTAAAGAAAACTTCTTCCTTGTCGGCGATTATCTCCAATTGATCGGCCACTTTATTGTATGCATCGTCTTGAACACTCCTATTTTTGTAAATCCTGGAGGCTTCTACAGCAAAATCACGCCATAAATCACCAATTGCGGTCATCTCCTTGGAAAGCTCGATTAGTCGTTCATTTTCAAGCAATTTACCGGCCTCCTGCAAAAAGGCAGCGTAGATATACCGAAACCCCCCTCCACCGGTACCGATTTCCTCTTGCATTCTCACGACCTGTCCAAGATAGTGGTTGGCCGTTTTAATACCTTTCTTTTTGGGCCATTTTCGAATCAATTTGGCTATCATCCGGATTCCCTTTACCCCAACAATTGGAATTGGTGCAAGCATATCCCGACATGTATGTTTGATGCCTTTAACAATAGCGGGTTTCAGATCCAATTCTTCGGGAAAAGAAGTGGGATAGTACATATGGCCGTTGGGAGGAAAAGCCCCTTTGGCAAATCTCACCTTTTCCAGTTCCTGTTCCGTTAAACTGGTGACCTCTTCCATAATCGGGTCGCTAATCAGATAACGACCATTCTCCTTCCCATAAACGATCAAATTGTGGGCGTTGAAATGGAACCGATATTCATCCGGAAAATAAACCAAATGATAAACTCCCACCTGTAGCCCTACAGGGTTGTTTTTGCTTAGATTCTGGTCCAATTGGGCCTTGGCCTCTGCTGGGGTCTTGAATTTTTCCCGATTGATCTTAATTCCGACCCGTTTGGCGAAACGCTTAAAAATAAAACCTGGCATGGCCCTATAGGTCATAACCGGCGCATGGTTTACCATCAAAAATGGTATATAGCAGAACAAAAGGCCAGACCCTATGCCGAAAACCATGGGTTCGCTAACGGTAAAGCCATTGTATTTCATTAGGTTGGATACCACCCCGTTTTCGCAATGGGCGGCTTGTTTGTGCGTGAATTCTTTTTCCAAAGAAAGTGTGTTTTTGGTTATTGTACCTCAATTTTAAGCGGGCACAAAATTAAGGAAAAGTTGTTAGAACCGATTGGTAAATAGAAGATGATGAAACCAATCCATTTTAGGTCTCATTTCTCCGGTTTCCTAACCTTGATATCCTGCAATTCCTCGACAGTAATTTCAAAAATATCGGCGTATTTCTGTAAAATATTATTGCTTAACCTCTTAAAGACGGCAGGTTTAAAGTGTCTTTTTACCCGCCATTGCCAAAACCCGATATAACTTGCCAAAATACCCAGGTCCATCTTATGAAGCTCCATATAATATTCCAATGGACTTCGCTCGCCAGAGAGAACCCGTTGTTCTGCCATGGCCACCCTTTCGTTGATCTCCTGTATGGCATTATCCAAGGCTATGGTCTTAGGGTTCCATCCGGTACTGTGCTCTGTAACATATTCACCGTTCTCGTCCACGGCATAGCAAAGCTCCCTAAAATGGGCCGATTCCAGATTACTTTTATCCTGAGGCACTTCTTCCCGCTTCATATTTACAAAATTAGGTTAAAGTATTTTAATGCTAATTTATTGGGTAGATTTGGATTAAGAACAAGGAATATAGAAAAAAGACGAACCTTTAACATCAATCTATGTTCTATGTTCTGTGTTCTATGCTCTTTTATCAAACCTCTTGTATCAAGAAATTCAAGGTACAAGCTACAATTAATTCCGTGTTTATAAAAGTTGTACACTCCATACTACAGAGGGTCATCGATCCAGAATCGATTCTGGACAATAGGCGGGCCTTTGTTCTAATGGTTTCCCCTATTTTGGGCAGTTTAAAGATTTCCACCTTTTTAATGGCGCTTATATAACCCACCAATTGGTTTCCTTCCCCTTCCAGGTCGTCAACGGCAAAATAGCTTTGCCCCACGATTGCCGAACAGGCCTGGGCCGCATTTTCTATAAGTCCCGATTCCGTTAGTATATCAGCATTGGTGAAAATACAATCCTTTGATATATGGAAGGCGGTCGTTACCGTATTATCATCAATATGAAGCAACTCACTGACCATGAGCATAGGTGTGCGATGTGGCAAGAATTTTTTGATGTCGATATGTTCCCGGGTCGATTTCATCTAGTCGACCAAAACCGTTTTCATCTCGCTACGGGCAATAATTGACCCTGCCAAGGTAGTTTCTGCCCGGACCAGGGTAACCCCCATAAATTCGTGAAGGATATCAACAGTAGTGCTCATCTCTGAACCTACAGGGGGCAACGAAAAAAATTCTGCATTCTTTATGGCCCCGATATAGCCGGTCGGGGCAGTTTCCTGCTTAAGAAAGTACTGATATCCTGTATGTAGGGCAACTGATTGTGCCATATGTTCCAAAATGCCAGGAGCACTAAAAATAGAGCCTTCGACAAAAAGATTATCCATAGGTACCGTGAATCCGGAAACTATTTTTTCATTGGAAAAAAAAAGCAGCTTATCCACCATGACAAATGGATATTTTTGCGGGATAAGCTTTTCAATTATGTGTTTGTCCAATATTTCCTTCTCCAATAAATTCATCTAACACACTGTTAAATAAGCGTAGGCATAGGAAAATCGGGCACTTTCGGGTACCTGCAGCAAGATTTTCTCTCCTTTTTTTAACTTTCCGGAGGAAACGAGCTCCTCCACCATAAGAAAAACCGAAGCAGCTCCAACATTTCCTACTTTTTGCAGGTTCATGAACCATTTATCCCATGACATCCCAACCCCTTGACGTTCCAATTCCTGAAATAGTTCTTCCTTAAAATAATAGGAAGAAATATGGGGCAGGTAGTAATCTACATCTTCCGGGGTTACCCCGTGTTTCTCCATTGCCAGCTTTAGGCTGTTTACCCCTTTGATCAATATGTTCTCGCTTAACAGACGAACATCCTGTTTCATCGCAAAAAGTGATCTTTGCCCCCATTCGTCGGCAGGATATTCGCTCCAAGCCTTAATTTGGCCATTGTCCAATTTTTCACCGCCTGCGTACATACAAGCTGCCAGTTCATGGGCATAGGAATACCCTTCCATCCATTCTATTTTTAACGGCGTTTTTCCCTTGGGCGAATTTTCCAACAATACGGCCCCCGCCCCATCGGAAAGCATCCACCGTAAAAATTCCTTGTGAAAAGAAAGAATTGGGTTTTCTTCCAACTCCTTTAAATGTTCCACTTCGTTCTCAAAAATATCGGCCTTCATCCATGACGAGGTCCGCTCAGATCCCGTACAAACCGCATTTTCGGTCTGGCCAGCCTTAACGGACAAATATCCGTACTTAAGGGCGTTCATACCGGAACAGCATGCTCCCGAAGAGGAATTTACTTCCAAGGTGTGGTTTTTTAAAAATCCATGGACCATGGATGCGTGTGATGGCAATAATTGATCAGGGCTGGTAGTGCCGCAAGACAGCAGTTCAATATCATTGGCGCTGAATTCCTCGTCCAATAGGAGCTCTACCGCTTCTTTGGTAAGTTGGGCATTGTTATGGGTAATGTTCCCTTGATCGTCAATAGCGTAATATCTATACTTAATTTGGTTATTGCGTAGGACCAAGCGTCGGGCCTTGGAAGTTTTCCCGTTTATAAATCCCAACTTCTCTTCCATGTGTTCGTTATCTACCGGCTCATTGGGTAAAAATTTTGATATTCTAGTGATATAGACGTCTTTCACACATTTCAATTTTAGTTAATTACAAAAATGATAAATAATTATATACCTACCCAAATTATTGTTCGGCTAGTTAAGAACGGGTAATATAACCCCGTTCCCTTAATTAAACATTATTTAATTCTACGGATGAATAATATTTCTTTTGCTTCTTGATCTTGCCAATCGAGGGAAGATAGGTAATTAAGTATACAATATACACTATTGGGGCTATGACCCAAATGGCAAATAACAAATAAAATTTAAATAAAACTAACCATTTTTTTCTTTTTGCCGCAT
>JBLWZN010000073.1:0-14236 GCA_048266425.1 Sediminicola sp. | reverse complement strand
AACACTGGGTGGGGGTGTTGGATATTTGACACGCAAATTCGGCTTGACCATTGATAATCTGATAGAGGCGGAAATGGTACTGGCGGATGGATCGGTTGTTACGGTAAACGCCGACCGAAATACGGATCTCTTTTGGGCCATTCGCGGCGGTGGCGGCAATTTTGGTGTGGTAACCTCATTTACCTTTCAGGCGCATCCCGTGAAAACAGTTTTTGGCGGACCTACCTTATGGCCTATTGAAAGGACCGAAGAGATTATGGAATGGTACAATGGATTTATTCAAAGTGCCCCCGATGATATCAATGGTTTTATCGCCACCATGGTTATTCCGGGACCTCCATTTCCAGAAAATTTGCACAACAAAAAGTTTTGTGGTATTGTTTGGTGCTATACAGGGGATATGGGCAAGACGGATGAAGTTTTCATGCCAATTCTGGCCAAGAAACCCGTATTTTCCCATGTGGGCGAGATGCCCTATCCCGCCATTCAAAGCTTGTTTGACGGACTATTTCCCCCTGGTATGCAATGGTATTGGAGGGCCGATTTTTTCAATGATCTGGGACCAGAAATCCGCCGGCAACATTTAAAATATGGTTCCATTATTCCAACCCCATTATCCCAAATGCATCTTTATCCCATCAGTGGTGCGGCAAGCAGGGTAGGGAGGTCCGATACGCCTTGGGCCTATAGGGATGCCAAGTATGCAGGTGTTTATATTGGGGTCGACCCCAGTCCGGACAACGCAGCGAAAATAACCGCGTGGTGCAAAGGGTATTACGAAGCCCTCCACCCACATTCTGCCGGGGGTGCCTATTCCAATTTTATGATGGATGAGGGACAAGAACGCGTAAAGGCCAGTTACCGTCATAATTACGACCGTTTGGTCAAGATAAAGTCACAGTATGATCCCGAAAATTTCTTTAAGGTGAATCAGAATATTAGACCGGGATAAGTTGTAAAAGTAGATTCGGATTAGTTTCTTATATTTACCCAGTGTCCTAAATTATGGGCAAAAAACTAAGGCATGACCATCTCCACAGGGGGTGGTTTATTAATTTCAAATTTATCCGAAACCATGCAACCTAAAATCCAGTTTCTTTTCCTTATTCTGCTTTCAATCGTAGCCTGCAAAAACGAAAAGAAAAGCGAAAACCAATCGCAAACCATAACCGAAGTTAAATCTTCGTCAACCCCCAATCAATTGACCGAAGATGAAAAAGAAGCGGGTTGGGAACTACTTTTTGACGGAAAAAGCACTGAAGGATGGCATCTGTACAACTACCCCGACTCTACCTCTGTGTGGCAGGTTGTGGACGGGACGCTCTACTGTGATTCAAAAAATAGGGATTACCAACAAGGGGATCTGATAACCGACAGGGAATTTGAAAACTACGAACTTATTTTCGATTGGAAACTCGCGAAGGAAAGCAACAGCGGCGTCTTTATCAACGTACAGGAAAGTCCAACATACGCTGCGGCATGGCATACCGGGCCCGAGTATCAACTTTTGGATCCAGAGCATAGGGACCAGGTGGTAGGGAACAAACGTTCGGGTTGCCTTTTTGCTTTTTCCCCACAGATAAATACAACGGTAACCAAAAGGGCGGGGGAGTGGAACACATCTAGGATTGTACAAGTGGATGGGAAAGTGGAATTCTATCTCAATGGAAATTTGACGGCATCGGCAGACTTTACATCGCCCCAATGGACAGAACGGATCGGGGAAACGCATTTTACCAAATTCCCCGATTTTGGGAAGGCGACCAAGGGCCGTATCGGACTGCAGGACTGGTTTACCGATGCGTGGTTCAAAAACATAAAAATTAGGGAGCTGTAATGGCGGGGGGTTCATGGTTCAAAGTAGAAAGTTCAAAGTTGAAGGTTCAAAGTTCAAAGTTTCTGGAATGTTAACGGTTATCACGGCATTACTGCATCACGGTTTCACTGCATCACGGCATCACGGTTTCACGGTTTCACCGCACCATCTAATTAACCTGTAATTGCTATCTTAGCACCCTATGGATTCACTCACACAGATTGTTTTGGGTGCCGCTGTCGGGGAGGCGGTCCTTGGAAGAAAAGTTGGCAACAAAGCCATGTTATACGGCGCAATTGCCGGTACCATTCCCGATTTGGATGTGCTCTCGTCCCATTTTACGGATACCGTTACCGCCCTGGAAATTCATAGGGGATTTACGCACTCTATCCTATTTTCAATTGTATTTGCCCCTATTTTTGGATGGCTTGTTTCGCGCTATGAAAAATATAAGGACGTCAAGGGCTGGTCTTGGCTGTTTTTCTGGACCTTGGTGACGCACCCTATTTTGGATGCATTTACCACCTGGGGAACACAACTTTTCTGGCCATTGGGTACCAGGCTGGCGTTTAAATCCATTTTTGTGATCGACCCGTTGTATACCGTACCGTTTATGGTGTTTTTAATTCTGGCCATGTTTCAAAAACGAACCTCCAATAAACGCCGCTTTTACAATACATTGGGATTGGTGGTGAGTTCTTCCTATTTGGTGCTTACGCTGCTTTTAAAATGGGCCGCCTTTTCCAAATTTGAGGCTGCCCTAAAGGAACAAAAGATTAGTTTTAAACAAATCGATACCCGTCCATCCCCCTTAAATACAGTTTTATGGAGTGCCAATGTAGAGACCGAAGATTCCTTTTTAATCGGCTATTATTCTTTTTTTGACAGTAAACCGATTGCATTTACCAGCTATCCGAAAAATCATCAATTGGTCCGCGACCTGGTTCAAAATGAAAAAATGCAACGCATGATTAACATCTCGCAGGGATGGTATACCATTACAAAATTGAACCATACCTTGTATTATAACGACTTGCGCTTTGGGTTGTCCAGTATGAATTCCAAGGCCCAAAATTTTGTCTTTCAGTACACTATCCACCTAAATAGCGCCGGGAATCTTAAATTTGAGGAAGCACCTAGAAATCTTGGGGATGCAAAGCAGTTATTGCGCGACCTTTGGATTAGGATCAAAGGGAATTGATCTAGGTAGGCCCGGCATTGTTAATCCAAAATTTGCCGCTGCCTTCAAGGTACAACCGACATAGATTTTCACTATATTTAGTTGTACCAATATTTAAATGTCATGGCAATGCGTTTATTCCTTTTTTTCATTGGATTTCTCCTGTTGTGTAGCTGTAAAATGGAAAAGAAGTCATTGAATGTTGCAGAGGAGCCCGTGCCACAACGCAGTGAATTGAGCCTAGAATCCCAATTGATGCTTGGTAATAGATTGTTTTCCGAAAAGACATGTACCAAATGCCATGCTGTAAGCAGTAAAAAAATTGGGCCTTCCGTGAGGGAAATAATGCAGGTTTATAGGGAACAGAAGGGAGATATCGTTTCGTTTTTAAAGGGTGAGGCCAAACCCATCGTGGATACCACTTCTACCCAGGTAGACATTATGCAGGAGAATATTGATGGTTTCTTGCGGGATGTGTCCGATGAAGACCTTAAAATAATAGCAAACTATATGCTACATATTGATGAAATAAGCCTGAAATAGAAAGAGCAATAATTTAAGTTAATCAGGCTTTTCATATTGCTTCCCTTTGTTAGTAGATTAATCACCTAAAATCCGGTATAAAAAAATAATCGATATATTTGAAAATAGTCGCTTAACCCTATTATTGTATGAAAGAACTTCGATTTATCTTTATGCTTGTCCTAAGTGTGATGATTGGCTGCAACCCAAGTAAAAAGGAAAAAAAACAGAAAACGTTCGCCGATAAGAGCATTCCAAAGGTAGTTACCGCCGATATTGAGGCAGGGATCAAAGCCAATATCGCCAAAAGGGTAGAAGAGGGCAACGGTTATTTTAACATGAGTGCGGATGGCAAGGATCTGCGCTTGCAATTGGTGCGCGTACATACGGAATATCTTTCAAATTTAGGGCCTAGACGTCATTTTGCATGTGTTGACCTGGCCGATGTAAGTGGTGATGTATACGATGTGGATTTTTTCCTGGAAGGGGATCCGGGCAGCATGGCCGTTACCGAAACAACCTTGCACAAGCTCAACGGAAAGCCCTTTTACACCTGGAAACAACGTAAGGACAAAACGTGGTACACCGTGCCTGTCCAAAACGCGTCCGCAAATTTGCTTGGGGTAATAGAAGGGGTTGATAAATTTGAATTTCACTACGAGGTTACCCTGCCCGAAATGAAGGAATCGGCTCGAATGTGGATTCCAATTCCACAGAGCGATCGCTTCCAAACCGTCAATTTGGTAACATTGGAAGCCCCCGCGGATCATCAAATTCTCAAGGAAGAAAAATACGGCAATGAAGTTTTGTTTATGGAGCTTGCTCCGGAACAAAGCGGAAATAAAGTAAAACTCGTATATAATGTAGAAAGGCACGAGAAAAACCCATATGAGGATACTTCATTGCCTACAAGGTACTTGGAACCCAGTTTACTGATGCCCGTGGGCGACCGTTTTCAGGTATTGGCAGATTCCATCATTTCCCTTAAGCATAGTGAAGGGGACATTATGAAGGCAAGGGCTTTGTACGATTATATCATAGATAACATGAAATATATAAAGGCGGGCAAATATGGGACGGGCGATGCCGTTTACGCCTGCGATGCATTAACGGGCAATTGCACCGAGTTCCATTCCCTCTTCATTTCCTTGGCCAGATCGGCGGGCATACCAGCACGATTTGCTGTAGGAGCTGCCATCCCATCCGATCGTGACGATGGAGGAATCGACGGATATCACTGTTGGGCGGAATTTTATGCAGAGGGGAAATGGTGGCCTGTGGATATCAGTGAAGCCAATAAGTACACAGCTCTTGCCACGTACTACTTTGGTCGGAATCCGGCAAATCGCATCGAATTTACCCGGGGAAGGGACCTTCAGATTAACCCTGGGCCGGTTTCCGGACCGATCAATTTTCTCGCATACCCCGTCATGGAAATAGGAAAAACACCTGCCTATCCAAAAACGTTCTTTTCATTTCATAGGGAAACGGTTCGTGTCATTTCAAGTTGAAAGAAAACAATACAAGAAGCCTCAGGAAAACGGAAAAGTCTACGCTGAGGCGGTATTTAGAAAAGGTAAACGTTACTATAAAGTCGAAATCTACCCTTCTGGATGTTCCGTACTGTCCTTGGCAGGATGTTCCTCACTATCGTTTGCGGGATGCTCCTCGCTATCGTTTGCTGGATGCTCCTCGCTATCTTTTGCTTCAGTGGGATGCTCCTCACTATCTTTTGCATCTGTCGAGTGCTCGGTCTGCTCATTGGTGTTTTCCTGTTTCTTGGTCTCCCTGCAAGAGCTCAACGATCCGGTGGCAACAAAGGCGAAAAGGAGCATTATCAAGGTAAAGTACTTAATTTCTTGTAATCGCTTCATAATATAGGTTGTTTAATGGATTATAAATCGAGCGGTATATCCATGGAACGCTTGATCCAGTTAAATATAACAATTTTTGTTAGAACGGCATTGGCTGGTTCAAAAAAAGCTAATTTCATTGAATGGGTACATAAAGCTAAAGCCGACTATTAGGAGTCGGCCTTATTTATGAACCACCTCGATTCAGAGCCTCCGACCGTATGGCACGGGCGGACATTGAGGTATAGGATTCAAGACCACTGCTTTCCAAGAATCAAGAAACTAGACCCCTTTTTGCCTTGGCTCTTGGTTCTAACATCTTGGTGATTTGCATATTGCGACCATCTGGACGATACACCTTTGGCAGGGACTCGAGGTATTCTATTGCTTATAAGTAAGCCCTCAAAACTTCGTTTCGGGATTTGTTTCGTAGGATTCGGATGGCCTTTTCCCGAATTTGCCGTACACGTTCCCTGGTTATATCAAAGAGTTCGCCAATTTCGTTCAGGCTCATTGGGTTTCGTTCCCCAATCCCATAGTAGAGACGAATAACTTCACTTTCTCTATAGGGCAGTGTGTTCAATACTTGATTAATATCCGAATTAAGGGAGTCCTGCATCATTTTGGCATCCGGACTGGACGCATTTTCCGATGCTACCACATTGTATAAATTGGAAGATTCCCCTTCTTCAAATGGGGCGTCCAACGATAAGTGCCTTCCGGAATGTTTCATGGCACGCTTAACTTGTGCGATACCCATGTCTAGTTCCCTAGCAATTTCGACTGCACTTGGTGGCCTTTGAAAGGTCTGTTCCAAGGAAGAGTGAACCTTCCTTATTTTATTGATTTTCCCAAGTTTGTTCAAGGGCAACCGAACCATACGCGACTGTTCGGACAATGCCTGTAAAATAGATTGCCTGATCCACCATACCGCATAGGAGATAAATTTAAATCCTCGGGTCTCGTCAAATCGCTTTGCCGCTTTGACCAATCCAATATTTCCTTCGTTGATCAGATCGGAAAGCCGTAGTCCGCCTCCCTGATATTGTTTTGCGGCGGAAACCACAAAACGCAAATTGGCGTTTATTAATTTATTAAGGGCAACTTGATCTCCTTCACGTATTCTTCTGGCCAGTTCTACCTCCTCATCCGCAGTGATCAAATCGATTTTCGATATTTCCTGAAAGTACTTTTCTAAGGATTGGGTATCCCTGTTTGTAATTTGTTTGGTAATCTTAAGTTGCCTCATATATTTATTTTAGTTTAAAATTCTAGTAATAATATATGATTTTTTTGCAGAAATCCTAATAAAATTGCGTTTTGTTTGATTATATTTCTAAAAGTATTTCCTTTCTAAAGTTAATTGCCCATATTATAAACGACTGAAATAATCGTCGCTTTATATGGAAATTTAGTCAATCACGGCTACTTCCGGAACAGAGTCCTTTAGGGCATTAAACTTTTCCAAACGTTCAGACTCGCCTTCCTCCCCTGAAAAATATGGGAAGACGTCTATAATAGGGGATTCTGAAATTGCAGGTACGGTATAGTCGCCCATGGTATCTTTCATAGTGCTAACTGTATTTTCGTATGCCTCCTTTACATCATTGGCTTGAACCAAGAGGTACATATTGGTCTTTTTTTCCTTTCCGCTTTCATCGTCAAAGGCGATTAGCAAAACCTTGGATTTAAACCAACGGTCCGAATTTTCAAAGGGATGGATTTCAGCATAATTGGCGACCTTTATATTTGTGATGATGATGGATTCACTATCGCTCAAGTAAGCTGCCATTTCTTCCGTAATCCTGGATTCCGCTTCGGTATACGAAATGGCGTCTACCAAATACGGTTCCGTAACCATCTTTTGTACCCCACTTGCTTCATCAATTTTTCTGTATTTCACCTTGCACTCATACCAAGTTGCGCTCATATTTTTTTGTTTTAGAAGGCCAAATATAGGGTATACCTAAAAGTTGTTTCATGAATTTTTGGAATAAATATTCACAATAAATGCGGGATTTTTGTACTCCCTTTAGGTCGAGATAGTTAATGGACCGGATTCAAATTTATCCTTTACAAATGCTCCATCCATCTCAAAAATTTACAAGAATTCAATTCTTACCGAATCCTTTTATGGCATTGCGCAGGGATATAAATTGGCGAACAGGCTTGTGGACCGGATTCCTAGGACCAGTATTAAAATAACACCGTATTAACAGGCGGCTCGAAATAATAGCGTAATTTCGCGCCTTCAAAAAACGGGACATGAAGCGCATAAACCAATACAGGAAGCTATTTGGCATAGAAAAGGAGATCGATCTTAAAACACTTAAAACACGCTACCGTGATTTGGTAAAGGAATGGCATCCAGATAAGTTTCAAGATGGCGATGCCAAAAAGGAAGAGGCCGAAATAAATAGCCGGGCAATTATAGACGGTTATCATTTTTTGGTGAGTATCGCTCCCGAAACCATTGCGGCAAATTTGGACGCCTACACGGAGACCATAACAAATTCGGGGATTGCGGATTATGTACACAAAGGTCTGGTTTTAGAGATTACCTTTTTGGACGGGACCACGTACGAGTATTTTGGCGTCACAAAGCCCATCTATGCAAAGATGGTCAACTCCAATAAGTTGAATCGCTTTGCAAAACGCGCCATTTACCCCAACTTTACCTACAGAAAGTCCAAGCGCACACTTCAAGAGGCGTAATACGAACCCTGAAGGAGTTATTTAGTTAGTTTCTTCTAACAAGGATTAACACACCAATCCCAACTTGGCATACCTATCTTTGCCCCAAACAGGCCCTAACTCCACATTATGTCTAAACAGTTCTCCGATTTAGGAATTAACCCGGAAATGCTTCAAAGTTTAATCGATTTAAACATTTTAGTCCCCACGGACATTCAAAAGAAGTAATACCTATGGCCAACAACATCCGAAACCAACGGGACATTTTAGAAAAATTGGGGATTTCCGCATTAAATCCGATGCAGGAAGAGGCCCTTGCCGTTATTGAAAAAACGGCCAATATCGTGTTACTATCACCTACGGGAACGGGTAAGACTTTGGCATTTCTATTGCCCCTTATTCAAACCTTGGACCCCGATTCTACCGAAGTCCAGGCCTTGATCCTTGTGCCATCCCGGGAGCTGGCCATACAAATTGAACAAGTGGTTCGTACCATGGGTTCCGGTTTTAAGGTGAATGCCGTTTACGGGGGGCGACCCATATCCAAGGACAAGATTGAATTAAAACACCTGCCAGCCATTTTAATCGGAACACCAGGCCGGATTGCAGACCATTTTAGCAGCGACCGCTTTTCAAAATCGTCCATAAAAACGCTTGTCTTGGATGAGTTTGACAAGTCGTTGGAAACAGGATTTGAGGCCGAAATGAGCGAAATCATATCACAATTGCCAAATCTTGACAAGCGTATTCTGACATCGGCAACGAATGGGGTTGAAATCCCTGGTTTTGTACGACTCCACAATCCTACGACCATCGATTATTTAAAGGATAAAAAAGCCTCTAAACTGACTGTTAGAACCGTGGTTTCGCCCGACATGGACAAGTTGCAGACCTTGGTAGACCTGTTACACTACCTTGGCAATGAGCCCGGTATCATTTTTTGTAATTTCAGGGACAGTATCGAAGAAGTGAGTGCATATTTAGACAAAAGGGGCATTAACAATACGTGTTTTTATGGCGGAATGGAGCAGCGGGACAGGGAACGCTCGTTGATCAAATTTAGAAACGGCACCTGTCAAATCCTAGTGGCTACGGATTTGGCGGCAAGGGGAATAGACATACCGGAACTCAAATATATCGTTCATTATGAACTTCCTAGGACCGTGGAAGAGTTTATACACAGAAACGGGAGAACGGCCCGTGTAAATGCTTCGGGGACCGCTTATGTTTTACAGTGGAAGAATGAGAACGTGCCCCCTTTTATTGAGAATGACGAACCGTTGGATATTTCCAAGAAAGCCCCCCATATACCGGTGTTTTGGGAAACACTTTTTGTTTCCGGAGGAAGAAAGGATAAAATCTCAAAAGGTGATATCGCGGGTCTCTTCTTTAAACAGGGAGGGATCAACAAGGACCAGTTGGGAATCATTGAGCTAAAACAAGACTGTGCATTTGTAGCCGTGCCTCTGTCGATTGCCGATGATTTGGTGGAAAAATTGAATAATTCCCGATTGAAGAACAAGAAAGTCCGCGTAAACGTCCTATAATCGAAAAAATGTAATTATTGTAAAAAAAGGTGTGCATCATCATTATCCTTCCAAAATGTACCTAATTGCTGATAATCCCGCGGGCAATTAACAGGGATTATAGGAATAGTGGACATAATTGCTTGGAAATAATCGGGTTTTTATATAACGTATTTGTAGATATTTGAAAAAAAAGTGGATTAACTTGTTGATTATCAAAAAAATGGCTTCATCTTTGCAAATCAATAAATAAATTAAATTTTAATTACATTACAATGAGTAAAGGAACAGTAAAGTTTTTCAACGACACCAAAGGATTTGGATTCATCACTGAAGAAGGAGTTGAAAAAGATCACTTTGTGCACATTTCAGGTTTGGTAGACGAAATTCGCGAAGGCGATGAAGTCGAATTTGATTTGCAAGAAGGCAACAAAGGATTAAATGCAGTGAACGTAAAAGTTATCTAAACCATATACTTTAAAAGTTTAAGTGCAAGCCCTGGCGACACCGTCAGGGCTTTTTTTGTTTTGTGCCCGTTCTTCTTCCTATATTCAATGGCACAGGCTACCGTATAGTCGTAATACCTTACTTTTGCCTTAAAATAAAAATATGCAATCTTTTGATGAATTCAAGATTTCTAGCCAGTTGCGTTATGCTATTGGGGATCTGGGGTATTCGAGTCCTACACCAATTCAATCCCAAGCCTTTTCTGTAATTGCATCTGGTAAGGACGTTGTCGGAATTGCACAGACGGGAACGGGCAAGACTTTTGCTTATATGTTGCCCATTTTGCAGAACCTTCCCTTCTCAAAAGAAAAACATCCCCGGGTTTTAATATTGGTTCCCACGCGGGAATTGGTGACCCAAGTGGTTGGGGAAATCCAAAAGTTCGGTAAATATCTTAGCCATAGGGTAGCGGGTGTCTATGGGGGCGTCAATATGAATACACAAAAGGCATTGTTGCAAGAAGGGCAAGATATCGTAGTGGGAACCCCTGGGCGTGTGTACGATCTGATACTAAACCGCGCATTGCAAGTTAAATCAATTAAGAAATTGGTAATCGACGAGGTTGATGTTATGTTGGATCTGGGCTTTAGGTTTCAACTGTCCAATATATTTGATCTATTGCAGGAAAACCGTCAAAATATTATGTTTTCGGCCACTATGACCGAAGAAATTGAGGAGCTCATCAATAAGTATTTTATTGGGGCCGAAAAGATTTCCGTTGCTTTGAGCGGTACTCCTTTGGATAATATAGAGCAAAGCTGCTATGCCGTGCCCAACTTTTATACAAAGGCAAATTTGCTCGTGCATCTGCTGAGCGACGCAGCGACTTTTAAAAAAGTGTTGGTTTTTGTCTCGAATAAAAAAAGTGCCGATCGGTTGTTTCTGGAATTACAGGAGTACTACAGTGAGGAAATTTGTGTAATCCATTCCAATAAAACGCAAAATTATAGAATGCGTTCCATAAAACAATTTGACGAAGGCTTCAACAGGATTTTGGTCACTACGGATGTCATGGCCAGGGGTCTTGATCTAAATGCAATATCCCATGTAATCAACTTTGACACCCCGAGTTACCCAGAAAATTATATACACAGAATAGGCCGTACCGGGCGAGCGGAGAAGAAAGGGGAATCGCTCTTGTTGTATACCGAACGGGAAGTCGATTATAAAAGCGCTATTGAAACGCTGATGAATATGGAAATAGCAGAACTTCCATTTCCTGCAAATGTTGAAATATCTACCCGACTTATAGCCGAAGAACAACCCATAGTGGACGAACCCAACAACCCATTAAATGAAAGCGGGGACGAACGCGGCCCGAGTTTTCATGAAAAGTCGGAAAAAAATAAAAAAGTAAACCAGGGAGGGTCGTACAAACGCATCATTAAGGCCAAATATAAAAAGCCCAAGACCCGGGGGGACAAGAATTATAACAAGAGGAAAAAATCCTAAGGATTTCGCAAATGAAATTAACCGATGGCCGAGTATTTGGCGGCGGATTGATTCGGCTGGGACGATGTAAAATGCTGCCTTTCAAGGTGCGGACCAAACTTGACTTTAAATAGGAACTTGTATTTTGTAACTACTTTGTGTCATTAACCAAAAGATTTTTGATCGTCTAAAAAGCCCGGATATTGTTATAGGGATCAACAAATAAATTTTCTCGGTAAATTCTCGCCGTATTCCTCAAAGGCGCCCACTGTTTATATTCCCTGTCTATTCAGCGCCGGAATAAGGGCCTGCTTAAAATAATTGTGCAAGACGTCCGCCGGTTTGGAAAACTCCAATTCATAGGTTCTTAACTCATAAACTTGTTCCTGTGCGGTAAGGGTGGCATAAAATACAAATAACAGAAGGGTGGATAGTAGTCGCATGTACGTAGTCGGCATTAATTTTTGTGAGATATAAATTTAGGCATTTACACGTAAATAATACAATTATTACCCAAGAAAACAAGGGCGATAAAATCTATTTTGGAATGTAAACCATTATAAAAGCGCCCGAGTAGACTGGCGGGCGGTACGTTGGGGCGGGCTTTTTAGGTAAGCCAACGGTAGGAGGGGAGTGGCGCCGAAGAATGGGGTGCAGGAACTCCATAGTATAAGATAATTAGCTATGAATAAATGGAGTGCAATGGTTATTAATTGTTGTACAGTTTATTAATACTGTTTTTAAAGGTTTGACCAATTGGTATTTTATGTTTATTGATAAAGATTCGATTCCCTTCAATAAGCTTTATTTTATCAACGGCAACAATAAACGATTTATGAACCCTCAAAAAGTTTTCATTGTTTAAAATAGATTCAAATTGGGAGATTTTTTCATGGCTCACGATCATTTCATCCTTTAAAAACAGTTTGGTGTAATTTCCGTATGCTTCTATAAATAACAGGTTGGCCAAATCTATTTGATGGTGTTTTTTATCACCCTTTATAAAAAAACGGGTGGAGCTATCCATGGAACTGGAAACCTCTCTAATGATGGTTTTTGTGGTTTGGGGTTCTGATACTTTGTTTACAGCCTTTACCAAACGATCAAAACTAAAAGGCTTTAAAATATAGTCCACAACATTGAGTTCAAAACCTTCCAAAGCGTGTTCCTTATACGCCGTCGTGATAATTGTTTTGGGAGGATTGGTCAGTGTTTTCAAGAAATCCAGTCCGCCCAATTTTGGCATATTTATGTCTAAAAACATAAAATCCACCGTGTTTTCGTTTAAAAATTGCATCGCATCCATAGCATTATAGCAATTCTTTGCTAGCTGTAAATGGGGGATCATGCTACAAAACTCTTCAATAATTTCGTGCGCCAAAGGCTCATCATCAATAATTATAAACTTAAGCATGTTTAGAAATTTTTAAAATTGCTTTGTAGGTGTCGTTTGTTTTATCAACAATTAGTTCTTGTTTTAGATTGTACAACAACGATAATCTTCTTTTGAGGTTTTGTAACCCAATTCCGTTGGATTTCGCTATCTCTTTGGGGTCAAAATTATTCTCTATTTTAAAATAGATAAAATCGTTATCTTGGTATAACTTTATATGAATATAGGCATTCTCCGTAAGCGTTTCAACTCCATGCTTAAACGCATTTTCCAAAAGGATAATAAATAATAGCGGCGCTACGACCAAATCGGTATCTATATCATACTTAAATATAATTTCTACCGATTTTTTATAACGGATTTTATGAAGCTCGATATAGTTGTTTAAGTACTCTATTTCATCGCTAAGCTTTACGGTTTCTTTCTCCCCTTCGTAAATGGTATATCGCATCATATCCGACAGTTTTAAAATAACCCCTGGGGCTTCTTTCGAGTTTTTAACCGTTAGGGCATATAGGTTATTTAAAGTATTAAAGAAAAAATGAGGGTTTATTTGTGTTCTTAAAAGTGATAGTTCCGCTTTAGATTTTTCGGCCTTTAAATTTTGAACCCATTTCCATTCTTCAAAGATCCAAATAAGGATCAATACCGGAATTGGTAAAAAGAATACGAAAAAAGGATACTCTTCCTTAATAGTTAAATAGGTTTCCAAATCCCCGGAAAGCAGTCTTAAGTAAAGAAAATATAGAAATAGCGGCCCATAAATAAGTACTATTAATTTCCAATATTTTGTAATAAAAGCAGGGACCAACAAGTAGGCAAAACCAATCCAGAAGCCCATTAAAAGAATGAAGGTTATTGGGTTGTCTGGCAAATTCATCGTTGAATCGATAACCAAAGCAATAGTAAAAAGCATAATTAGACCAACAACTTTAAAGATTGTCTTCCTTTTACTCTTTAAATAGGAAAAATTATGAATGGACAACGCTATTACCAACCACCAAAAAACAGCGAACAAAGCTACTTCTAGCGGAGTGTTTTTCAGAATTATAAAACCAAAATAATCTAGCAAATAGAATATGGGTATTATAATTAGCCCATATAAAAATGCCCTGTATTTTTTTAAAAACTGAATCATCCCTCAAAAGTAAATATGTTATCCGGTCTAAGCAACAAATTGGATATACGCTATGATAATTGATACGAACCAGCTCTTTTTTGGTATGAAATCAATTCAGGTTGATTTTAGAATAGTGTAACTACATTTTCGTCCTCTTCATCATTTTTACTTTAACGGCCTAAACCATGCCCTTA
>JBLWZN010000072.1:0-14375 GCA_048266425.1 Sediminicola sp. | reverse complement strand
GGCAGTATATAAATGGAGAAATTGAATCCATGGGGATTATTGCCGAGTTTATAATCTACGTGAATATGCTGACTTGGCCAGTGGCGGTAGTGGGCTGGCTCACTTCGATCGTGCAACGGGCCGAGGCTTCCCAAAAAAGGATAAACGAATTTCTCCACGTGGAGCCGGAAATAAAAAATGAGGTGGACGAGGAAACCCCGATAAAGGGCAAAATAGAATTCAAAAATGTAACTTTTACTTATCCCGATACCAATATTACGGCATTACGGAACATATCCTTTACAATAAATGAAGGTGAGACCGTTGCATTCATAGGACGTATAGGTTCTGGGAAGTCTACAATCCTTGATCTTGTCGCCCACTTGTACGAAATAGATTCCGGAGAAATTCTGATCGACGGGGTTCCCATAAAAAAACTAAATCTGGCAAGTTTAAGGGGTTCCATTGGTGCCGTGCCCCAAGAGGCCTTTTTGTTCTCGGACACCATCGGCAACAACATAAGATTTGGAAAGGAAGATGCCTCATTGGAAGAAATCATTGCTATAGCAAAAAAGGCAGTGGTACACGAGAATATTAGCGGATTTTCGAAAGGTTACGACACCATATTGGGGGAAAGGGGAATTACGCTCAGCGGGGGACAAAAACAAAGGGTTTCCATTGCCCGGGCCCTTATCAAGGACCCTCAGATTTATTTGTTCGATGATTGTCTTTCTGCCGTGGATACCGAAACAGAAGAAGAAATCCTGAACAACCTGAAGCAGGCCTCAAAAAATAAAACAACGCTGATCGTGAGCCATCGGGTATCGTCGGCCAAAAATGCGGACAAGATCATTGTATTGGAAGCCGGACAAATATTACAGGAAGGCACCCATGACAAGCTTGTAAACACGGAAGGATATTACAAAGAACTCTACCAACACCAACTTTCAGAAAATTAAATTTATTGAAAGGAAAATTGATCAACCGGGGGTTCATTTCCCAATTTCGGGACACCCCAAATTAAGAAAATTGAAAAATTGTTGCTGGATTAGCTTTTTTTTTCCATTTTTGATTGACTAATTTGATATATAGATGATATGAGCGAAAAAGATTTAATGGATCAAGAAGAGATTTACTCAAAGGTATTGCGGGCTGGAAGAAGGACTTACTTTTTCGATGTAAGGAGTACCAAGGCCGATGACTACTATCTTACGGTTACGGAAAGCAAGAAATTTACCCATGACGATGGGTCTTTCCATTACAAAAAGCACAAAATATACCTTTACAAGGAAGATTTTACCGCCTTTAAAGAAATTTTGGATGAAATGATGGAGTATATCGTAGATGAAAAAGGACTTGAAGTAATATCGGAACGCCACCAAAAGGATTTTAAAAAGGAGGACGAGCCCAGCAATAATGGAGAAACAAAATCTACCGATAGTTTTACGGATATAAATTTTGACGATATCTAAGGAACCCTTCCTTGTGTATTTAAAACCCTGACCGTTACGTTAGGGTTTTTTTTGTCCCCATCTGAACTGGAAAAATCGTATCAACCCAGTTTTACATAGATAGCATTAAATAAAATATAGCCCAGGACTATCAATAATGCTACCATTGGGCCGCTAACGAGCCAAACAATTAGAAACAATAGCACATAAAATAAGGGATAAAATACCATGGAATAAAGGAAACGTGCCGAACTTACAAACTCCTTTTCCTTTATCTTGGGTTTTATATATTTACGCCAAGGTCCAATTAGGGGATAGTTGAGAATCTCAAAAAGGGGTTTAAAGATCTTGGAAAACAGATTGGCGCCCCGTTTTTTAGGCTTTGCTTCGTCCAACTTCTTTAGGGTGGCATTGACCTCTTTTGGCTTTAAATAGTCCACTCCCAAAGCGTCCAAGGCCTTTAGCGTAGCCTTATAATCCAGCTCTGGGCCTATATGGGTCGTCAACGTTTGGAGTTCTTCCTGAATTGTGTCCCTTATCCTAACCGCTGAACCCGGAAGGTCTTCCGGATCGTACAAGTCCTGCACGGGTATAGTCCTTCCAAAATAATGGGCACACCTGTCGGGAAAATGGGCTGCAGACTGATAGTTCATCCCAACGGCCACCAATTGGATGTCCGCCTTTGGATCCTTCTCCAAAACACTAAATAAAATTCTTGTAAATCCTTTGCTCAAAGGGCGCACCTGTCGCTTAAGGTTATGATTTCCCTCAGGGAAAATTAGCAGGTAATTATCTTCCAACAATAACTCCGAACACCTATCGAAAACCTCCTGATTTTTTGCCATATTCGATTTTCCGTCCCTAATCCTGTAAATTGGCAACATCTGCAAGAAAGTAAAGATCTTGCGCATTATTGGTTTTTTAAAAACATCTGCACGGGTCATAAAATAAGCGCATATTCCTCGGTCTATAACGACAAGCAAGGCATCCATCAAGGAATTTTGATGGTTTGCAATAAACAGTACGGGCTTACCTTTGGGGACCGACTTTTTCCCATAGACCTTGATTTCCTTAAAATAGAGATGCATAAAAAGAATGACCCATTCTTTAAAGTATAGGTATAAAAATTTTCTCAAGACAATTTTTCCTTTTTGATTAGCAGACTTTTCTTTCCCCAAAACCAGGCCAAAAGCAAACCGGAAACCAAGTGCCACACTCCCCAAAAGGCAGTCAACAAGGCCATACCGCCCAGACCGTCAAAAAAAGTGAAGATTAGCAACAGGCCCAAGCCCGAATTCTGTATACCGGTTTCAATGGTTACCGCCTTTACGTTCTCCGGGGACAATCCTACCGCTTTGGCCAATGAAAATCCAGTAGCGTAGGCGACAAAATTGTGCAATAGCACGATCCAAAAAACATAGACGATGTAGTTGGCAAAGATAGACCTGTTGTTATAGAGTGCAATAAAGACGAGCAAAATAAAAAACAACAAGGAGACTACTTTGAGGATTTTTCCCATTTTTTTTGCCAAGGCGGGCCATTTATGGTTTGTCCAAATCCCTGCTACCAAGGGAACACCCAAGAGGAGGGCCACAAGCCGTACCATTTGCCATGGGGAGATTGACACCTCTTTTAAAATATTTGCTGTAGGTGGATAAAATCCACCCCAAATCTCCAGGTTCAAAGGGGTCATAAAAATAGCAAGCAAGGTCGCTATTCCGGTCAGGCTCACCGAAAGCGCAGCATTCCCCTTGGCCAGATGTGTTATGAAATTAGAAATATTCCCACCGGGGCATGCGGCTACCATAATCATACCTAATGCAATGCTCGGGACGGGTTTTATGAGCCACACCAAGATAAAGGTAACCACGGGCAATAGAACAAATTGGCTAATGACACCGATGATAACAGGTTTTGGTCTATAAACAAGGAACTTAAAATCTTTCCATGAAATCTCCAAGGCAATACCAAACATGACAACCCCCAAAATCAGATTTAGAATCCAAAGGGACTGGGTATCAAAATTAATATGTACGCCATCAATAAGCGAATTCATCGGGAATTATGAGATTTTTAGTCCGTTGGGCACACTGGTTTCTGGTTGGAGCAATATTACATCGGCCAAACCAACGGCGCCCAAGATAAGACATTCACTCATAAAATTGGCTATTTGTTTTTTAGGAAAGTTTACCACCGCCACGACCTGTTTTCCCAAAAGGTCTTCCTTGGTGTAGCGTCCGGTAATCTGGGCTGAGGATTTTTTAATTCCCAGTTCCGATCCAAAATCTACATTAATCCGATAAGCAGGTCTTTTAGCATTGGGGAAATCCTGCACTTCAATAATAGTTCCAACACGCATATCTACCTTGGCAAAATCCGACCAACTTAATTCTTCCTTCATCTTTTAATTTTGAGCTTCTCCATTAAGTCCTCCGGAACATTGCCAGAATAAGCCCCATAAGCGTCGAGCAGAAGGCCTTTTTCCCCGGAAGTGGTTTCAATAAGATACAATACGGTATTGTCCTCCGGGTTGGAGTCGCCTTCAAATCGATAATAGCGGACTACATTGAGTGCCGAGGTAGGATGAATGACTTTCTTGTGTTTGTGCTCTACCCCAGCGTCGCAAAGATTAAAATCTGCAGTGAACCCTTCTTTTTGCAATTCTCTAATGGCCTCTGAAAGTGAGGAATATGCATTTTCCATGTTGTTCTAAATTTAAAGTTTTAATTTAGTCATTGTTTGCCCAAAAAGCAAAACATTTGAATATGAACTCTTTTAAATTATACCTCCTAAATAGACAAATTTTTAGTATATTAAAATAAAAAATGGCTAGAACACCAAGCAATATGTTGGCTCTGGGCACTCCGGCACCGGATTTCAGGTTAATGGATACCATCACAGGGCGCGACATTTCCCTTAAAGAACTAAAAGGCAAGAATGGGACTGTGGTAATGTTTATCTGCAACCATTGTCCCTTCGTAAAACATGTGAACCCGGAAATTTCCATCCTTGCACGTGAATTCCAGCCACGAAATATTCGCTTTATCGCGATTTCCAGTAATGATGTGGAGCACTATCCCGAAGATTCTCCCGAGATGATGAAGGCAACGGCACTTAAAATGGGCTACACCTTTCCCTATCTATACGATAGGGATCAGGAAGCGGCCAAAGCTTTTGATGCCGCCTGCACTCCGGATTTTTATTTGTTCAATGCGGATCTGAAACTTGTTTATCGCGGCCAATTGGACGATTCCCGACCGGGAAACAATATTCCATTATCAGGTGATGACCTGCGCAACGCCATTAAAGCATTGTTAAGGGGAGAACCCATAGACCCGGATCAAAAACCGAGTATTGGGTGCAACATCAAATGGAAGTAGGCCCCCAACCCCTAAAAGGGGAAACACTCCTTTAAAAACTAAGATCGATGAAATTACCCTCCCTGTGGGGGTTGTAAAGCCGCTACAAGTTCAATATGGGCGTAATGATGGTTGCTATGCCATGCATATCTTCCAATATTTTCGGCAATACGCACCTTTACATTTCCGCTGGGATGTATAAACACCCTTTGTAAATCCTCTTGGGATAAACCTTTTAAAAGATAGACCATTTTGGCATGGAGGGCTTTAATATAAGTCAATGAAAGTGCCATAGGTGCGGATTTGGAATCGAACAGTTCGGCCCAATCCTTTTCCTCATAAGCCTTGATTACAGGTCGGTCTTCGGTCAATGCCCATTTAAAGCGGGTATAGCTGTGATGATGGCTATCGGCTATATGATGAACCACCTGGCGAACGGTCCAGCCCCCAGGCCTATAGGGAGTATCCAGTTGTTCTATGGCAAGGCCTTTTACAAGTCTTTCCAATCGGTCGGGAAATAATTCGAGTACAGAGATCCATTCCTGGACGTTCTTGGCAGTAATGGGTTGCGGACAAATAAAATGTCCAATAGGGTATTTTAATTTTTCCAAATCCTTATTTTCCATAATACGAGAAATGAAGAATGTCTAAGTAGATTTCCTATCAAAGATATTAAAATCCATAACACCGCATTTTAGAAGACTTGGAATACAAATTTTAATTAATTTTTAACCTTTGATTAAATAAAACTGATTATAATCTACTAACTTTGTAGGATAACTATTTTTATTAATTTTAATTGTAATATTTATGGCAACGATTCGATTGGGCGATGTAGCCCCCGATTTTACTGCGGACAGTTCCGTAGGAATGATCAATTTTTACGATTACCTTGGCGATAGTTGGGGAATTTTATTTTCCCACCCAGCAGATTATACTCCAGTTTGTACCACAGAATTAGGTACGACCGCAAAATATAAGGATGAGTTCGCAAAACGAAACGTAAAAATGATGGCCTTAAGTGTGGACAGTGCGGAATCCCATGCCGGGTGGATAAAGGACATCAACGAAACCCAACATACTACCGTTAATTTTCCCATAATCGCCGACGAGGACAAAAAGGTTTCTACCCTGTACGATATGATTCACCCTAATGCCCTAGCCAACGCTACCGTGCGTTCGGTCTTTATTATAGCACCGGATAAAACGGTTAAAATGACCCTCACCTATCCAGCTTCAACGGGACGTAATTTTGACGAATTGCTGAGGGTCGTAGATTCGCTTCAATTGACCGCTTATCATAAGGTGGCCACTCCGGCCAACTGGAACCAAGGAGAGGATGTGGTTGTAAGTCCAGCTATTTCAACTGAGGACGCCAAAAAAATATTCCCCAAGGGAGTAGAAGAAATTAAGCCCTATTTAAGAATGACACCACAGCCAAACAAATAGGCAATGAGTTTTTAAATTTTAAGTGTTTACAACACCTTCCCGATTATACAGGAAGGTGTTTTTTTGTTTTATGAACATAGTTCCCTAAGCTTCAAAATTAAAATACCTTCCCTAATTCTGGCAGTCACTTTTGATCAAGGGCATTGTAGACGTATAGCTCACGTCGTCCTTATTCTTAAAGGTGGAACCATCGTTGACCAATTCCCCATAACCTTCAATAAGTTGATCTCCTTTTACCAAAAAGGCCACTTCCCTGGTACTTTCGCTACCTTCGGACATAAAGGTGTAGGCACCAATAAGCTTGTCCCCGACCAATTTTCCCTTAAAATGCCCTGTATTGCCGTCCTTTCCCGATAAACGATAATCCAAATTTCCAATGATGGAATCCCCGGTTTCCGTTATTTCAAAGCTGATGCTACTGCCATTTGAATTGTAGACATAGCAACCCTTATCCAATTTAACTTTGGAATCCTTTACCTTGCATTGAACAAGTGCAAAGGCCATACATGCAACTAAAAATGTACTTTTCATTTTGTAGGTTTTAGTGGTGTTCAATCGGTTTAAATCGCATTATTGGCACCTCGTTTATCATTAGGTTTAGTTTCCCTTCCTTATCAATGGAATACCTGTTTATTTTATTCAACATATTCAAAAATTGATGTTCCCCCTCCCCACAGTACATCATCGTGGCAGGTCCAGGTTCGCCAAAGGATATGTCCTTTCCCTGCCCCTTAAACTTTGCCGAATATCCATTACAACCACTGTTTCCCCTGACCTCACCGGCGGCCTTATCGAAGGATAGTTGCGGTTTCTTATCCGGAAAGAGTCCATCTAAGGCTATTTTGGGACCGGACATGTACTCCAACTCCCATGTATTGGTATAAAGCGGGCTGTTTGCCAGGTCCTTTTTGGCAGTACAGGAACCTAAGATCAAGGTTAAAATAATACCGACAAGGCAACTGATACTTTTCATTTGGAGGTGTAATATATTTCTAATATTGATTAGTTATTGTCCATATTATTCCGATTTTTATCGGATCAATCCCCTATAATTGTTGGAAATTTAAAATTTAAGCTCCATAAAATTAAGAGATTAAATATTTTAACCCTACATTTGCACCTAATTTAATTTTTTAATTTTTAGTAATGAACAAAGGAACAGTAAAATTCTTCAATGATTCAAAAGGATTTGGATTTATCACAGAAGAAGGAACAAACAAGGAACATTTCGTACACGTTTCAGGATTGATCGATGAGATCCGTGAAGGTGACGAAGTAGAGTTCGAGTTGGAACAAGGTAAAAAAGGATTGAACGCAGTAAATGTAAAAGTAATCTAATACATACGCTTTAACTTTTTTTGAAACTTAAAAGCCCTGATGGTTCACCGTCAGGGCTTTTTTATTTCGGCCTTTGAATTGTTTGGACCAATAGTGGTTATATACCCCAAATAATTGGTAGCAGAAAATAGATCAAGAGGGTTATCAAGGCAATAGAAAACAAGTTCATCCATATTCCCGTCCTTACCATATCCTTAATTTCCAACTTCCCAGAACCAAAAACAACGGCATTTGGCGGGGTGGCAACCGGTAACATAAAGGCGCAGGAGGCGGCGAGGGTGGCACTTACCATAAATATTATGGGGTGTATATCCAAGGCAACGGCCATGGAGGCCAATATGGGCAAGAGCATGGCCGTGGTTGCCAAATTGGAAGTGAGCTCCGTAAGAAAGTTAACCGAGGCCACGATGATAGCGATCATTAAGAACAGGGATAATCCATGGATCACGGTCATCTGCGTTCCGATCCAGGTAGCCAGCCCGCTGGTTTGAAAGGATGCTGCGATTGCCAACCCTCCCCCATATAACAACAGAACACCCCAAGGAAGCTTTACGGCTTCCTTCCAATTTATTAGCGCCCCCCTTCTGGACTTACTGGGAATCAGAAATAGCAACATAGCTCCCATAAGGGCAATAATGGTATCGTTAATGGCGGGAAATATTTTTCCCAGCAGAATGGATTTGGTAACCCATGCAAAAGCGGTTAGGCCAAAAACAACGGCCACCATTTTCTCCTCATACGAAATGCGGCCCAAGGTTTTTAATTGCTGAAGTATCGATGCCTTCCCACCAGGCAACCTTAAATTCTTTAATGGAAAAGCTATTCTAGTCAAATATTTCCAACAGATAAAAAGCATCAAAATAGAAAAAGGGAGACCTATCCCCAGCCATTTTTCAAAGGTTATTTCAACCTGAAAGGTTTCTTTCATAATACCCGCAAAAACAAGGTTCGGAGGGGTCCCTATTAAAGTAGCCATACCTCCAATAGAGGCCGAATAAGCAATTGCAATCATCAAAGCCTTTCCAAACAACTTACGCTGGGATTCCGATAGTTGATCCGATCGTTCTATTTGTTGAATTACGGCCAATCCAATAGGAAGCATCATCACACTGGTCGCGGTATTGGATATCCACATAGACAGAAAAGAAGTGGCCACCATAAAGCCCAAAACAATAAAACTGATGTTGGACCCTATCAGGTGAATGATATTCAAGGCGATGCGTTTATGCAGATCCCATTGCTCAATAGCCTTTGCTATGATAAAACCACCTACAAAAAGAAAAATATAGGGATGTCCATAGGCAGAGGTCGTGGTTTCCATGGTGGCGGCCCCGGTAAGGGGAAACAGAATAATGGGAAGGAGTGCGGTAGCGGCTATGGGAATGGCTTCGGTCATCCACCAGACGGCAACCCAAACGGTCCACGCTAGACCGGCCCGGGCTTCCTCTCCCATTCCCGCTGGTGCATCCATGAACAATATCAAAAAAAACAAAATAGGCCCAAGCAACAGGCCAACGGTTTTCAGCTTCATTGAGTTGATGATTTAAAGGGCTTTTTTTAATAAAGTCCCACTTATTTAAAACTTGTTTATACATTTTATGGTTGTTCGGTAAAACACCCAAGCATCTAAAAGGTGAATCTCCTGTCACATTGGGCCATTCGACTTCACCCAAGGTAAACTAAAGTCGAGATGCATTTGCCTATAATTCGACCGTGATTCGACTGCCTGCCCGACTTGTCATTCAGGCGGGCCTGCCCGACTTGTCATTCAGGCGGGCCTGCCCGACTTGTCATTCAGGCGGGCCTTCCCGACTTGTCATTCAGGCGGGCCTGCCCGACCAGTCATTCAGGCGGGCGCTCAGCATGGCACGGTCAGCATGACACTAGCCCAAAGATTCATCCTGGCGGGCCTGCCCGACTTGTCATTCAGGCGGGCCTGCCCGACCAGTCATTCAGGCGGGCGCCCAGCATAACAAAAGCAAACTTTAGGTGCACAAACGAACAAGCATAAAATATTTCAAATTGAAGTGAAAATTAGACATTTTTTGTTCAATTGCAGATTTTTTTAAATTGAATAGCCGCGAAGCGTTTGGGCAAGGGAAGGAAAAAAGATGAAAAGTGGGTGATAAGGTGAATTTTTTTAACCAATTGTGGAAGTTTAAGGGAGTTCTAGGTTAGAATCCAGTAATTCAGCATAACAAAAGTGGGATTTTGTGCGTGCCCTATCCTATATATTTTCTCGGTCTTGATCGCCGTTTTGTCAATTCCGACATAAATCCATCTATATCCGAACAATAGTTCTACCTTTGCACCCACTTATTAAAAACATATGACATTCAAAGACTTAGGGATAATAGAACCTATATTAAAAGCACTTACTTCAGAAGGTTACACCCATCCCACCCCCATACAAGAACAATCAATTCCCATTTTACTTCGTAAAAAAGACTTACTTGGCTGTGCCCAAACCGGTACCGGGAAAACGGCAGCATTTGCGATTCCCATTTTGCAACAACTTTTTTTGGACAAACAAGAACGCAAAGGTCCTCAGCGAATCATGGCCCTCGTGGTAACCCCTACTAGGGAACTCGCTATACAAATCGGTGAAAGTTTTACCGCCTATGGCAGATTTACCGGAATCAGGAACACGGTGATCTTTGGCGGTGTTAAACAAGGTTCCCAGACACAGGCCCTTCGCAAAGGTGTTGATATCCTTATCGCTACACCAGGGCGTTTACTTGACTTGGTGAACCAAGGCTTTATATCGCTGAGGGATGTTGAATATGCCGTATTGGACGAAGCCGATCAGATGCTGGATATGGGCTTTATCCACGACGTAAAAAAAATTATAGCCAAGTTGCCCCCGCAAAGGCAATCCCTTTTCTTTTCGGCCACAATGCCACCTGCTATCCTTGAACTTTCCCGTAAACTATTGGGGGATTTTGAAAAGGTAAGTGTAAAACCGGAGCAGGCAACCGCAGAAAAAGTGGAACAGTCGCTCTACTACGTAAGCAAAGGGAACAAGACCAAACTACTCGTCCATATATTGGAACAGAACCCTGAAAGTTCCGTCCTAGTCTTTTCAAGGACCAAGCACGGGGCCAACAAGATCGTGAAACAATTGGATAAATCGGACATCAAATCCGATGCCATCCACGGCAATAAGTCACAAGCGGCCCGACAACGCGCCTTGGGCGATTTTAAAGAGGGAAAGAGCAACGTGCTCATTGCTACGGACATTGCAGCTAGGGGAATCGATGTAGAAGAACTTGGACTCGTGATCAATTACGACCTTCCAAACGTTCCGGAAACCTACGTTCACCGTATTGGCCGTACAGGGCGGGCCAGCGCCAGTGGAAGTGCCGTCTCTTTTTGTGATCGGGAAGAACGACCTTATCTAAGGGACATCCAAAAATTGATCGATCAAAAGATCCCCGTTATAGAAGAACATCCCTTTGTTGGCGAAAATTCGGAGGAAGAAGCTTCCCAACACGTTGAAAAACCACGTCAAAAACAGCAATTCCACACTAGGAAACAGGGGAATCAAAGCAGCAACAATTCCAATAGGAACAACAGACGACGACCTAATTCCAGAAACCGGTAGAATTCAGTGGGCAGTTTTCAGTAGGTAGAAGGTAAAAAAGTTTAAGCTCAATCTCAAAAAACAAAGCACAACGGTTAGTCTTAATAGAGGAACGAAAGCCTTCAGGCCAAATAATCTAACAGCTTCTACTATTAAAAAATAAGCGACTATGGATTTACCAAGTTCCTTACCTGGCCATTCTTGTACGCCCGATAATTTTTTACAATAAACTTAACTTGCTTTGTGACTTCATCCTTGGAACTTCCCCCGGTATGTTGGCTTAAAACCAAGTTGGGAACTTTCCAAAGCGGGCTTTTTGTCGGAATGGGTTCCCGTTCGGTTACGTCCAGAAAAGCACCTGCAATTTTATTCTTTTGAAGTAGGTCGATAAGAATAGGTTCATCGATTAAAGAGCCCCGACCCACATTAATGATGATCGAGGTTTGTTTTAACAGCGCCAATCGATTCTTGTTCAAAAAATGGATGGTTTGTGGAAGTTCCGGGAGACACGCGATCAGCACATCGCATTTTTGGATGTTTTCCTCCACCTTTTGAATCGTGTCCGTATCGGTATGTCTTGGAAACCGGTCATTCCCCAAAAATCGGACCCCAAACGGGGAAAGACATCGTTCTATATTTTTCCCTATGGCTCCCATACCAATTATAAGTATTCGTTTTCCCGCCAAGGTTTCGGTTTCCTGCCTTATTTGGGGCTTTATCCAATGACCGTTATTCTGCGCCCAATGTAGGGCATGAATTTTGCGCAGCAGCATCAACAGCCCCCCAATGGCCGTTTCGGTGACCGGGGCATCATAAAAACCCTTTAAGTTGGAGAATTTAATTTTGCCCTCGTTTATAATCTCCTGATACGGGTCTAATCCGGCGGAGGCCAACTGTACCCATTTGAGGTTTTTGGCCCCATTTAACCACTCCAACGGTGGACTGCCAAAGACCACTTCACATTCCCGAAAAACCTCATGTGCAGCCTCGGGATCCAGTTCATTATGAAAAAATATTTCATCCGGTTTCGTACGGTCGATCAAGGTTGTCCTTTCAGAAGGCGCCAATCTGAGGGTGCAAAAAATTTTCATAGAAGATGATTTGTTATTGGCCTTCCGCTAGCCGCTTTAAGCTATTGGCTTATCCTTACTTATCCCAAGTTACATAACAAGGGTCAGTTATTTTTATTGTTGGCCCTTGGTCCGCACGCTTTGGTCTATTGCCTTTGGTCCATGCCCTATTTCCCATTCAAAAACCCTTGGATATTCTTGGCGACGCTTTCCACCATAGTGGCCCTGGCCTCGATACTGGCCCAGGCTATATGCGGGGTAAGGATCAGCTTCTCCTTATTTTGAACCGACATCAAAGGATTGTCCTTTGGCAATGGTTCCGAGGAAAAAACATCTACAGCGGCACCAGCAAAGAGGTTCGTATCTACGGCCTTCGCTAGGTCGGCCTCGTCAATTATACCACCCCTTCCCACATTTACGATTAAGGAAGTAGGTTTCATTAGGGACAGTTCGCGAAGGGTGATTAAATTTTTTGTCCTTTCATTTAGGGGCGCGTGTACGCATATGATATCTGATTTTCGCATCAGCTCTTCCAATTCTACCTGCTTATATATACTTGAATTGTTCTTTCCAGAGGTTGAAAAGTAGATTACATGCGCCCCAAAAGCCGTCAAAATCTTAGCAGTTTCAGTTCCGATTTTACCCAAACCGACGATTCCCACCACTTTGCCCTTTATTTCCCAAAACGGCCTTCCCAAATGGGTAAAACTATTGCCCTCGGAATATTTCATGGATCTTACATAATCATTGTAATAGGCAATTTGGTTGATTAGGGAAAGTAGAAGGGCCACGGTCAATTGTGCTACGGAGGATGTGGAATAACCAACGACGTTCTTTACTTGAATCCCCCTTTCCTGTGCGGTCTTCAGATCTATATGGTCCATGCCCGTCGCCGCAATACAAATAAGTTTTAAATCCGGGCTGGAAAGTATGGCCTCCCTTCCCACCTTGACCTTATTTGTTATAACGATATCGGCACCAGCCATTCTTTCCAATAAGTTGGAAGGCTTGGTTTCCTCAAACATAATAAATTGATCTCCTAACTGGGTCAATAATTCAATATTTGGAACCTCTCCTACGGTATCCGAATCCAGAAATACTATTTTCATTTTAATCAAATTATTCAATAAGGTAAAAATAAAACAATGAACCCATTCTGACTGGGAGAATTGCACTTAAAAATATCAATCCATGTCCTAGGAGTCACAAAAAGCCAACTATATGTTAATTGTGATGTTAAAGTTTACCCATGATCGAAACTTTTCCGATATTGTTACGTCTATTGTGTAAAAGGAATACAATAGTTAATCATTGATTGTGCTATATTTTTTATAGTTAATGGTTAGTGTTTAGTGTGGCACATCAATGATAGAAACCCCGGCGTTCTTCGTCGGGGTTTTGTTTTTGGTCACCCAACACCTCCCAGTTTTTATCGGTGTGACCGATTTATCGATAAAGACCTACTTTTTTTCCTTTATGGTCCATTCAAAATCAAAGGTCGACACCACTAAACCTTCCTCGTTTATTCCTTCAGATCGCATCCAAAAGGTCTGTCCTTCCCCTGTGGCAATCGCCTTGTCCATCGCTTCCTGAATCAAGGGGCCATCAACGCAGGTAAAAGTTATCCTTCCCGTAGCCTTTTTGAAAAATTCAGCCTTGTTGCTCGCGACCAACATTGAAATTTTTCTATTGCTTTCCCGTATTTTGTTGATTACCAAAACCCCGGTACTGAACTCGGCCGCCATGCCCTGTACCGCCCAAAACATTGATTTAAAGGGATTTTGATTCACCCATCGATACTTTACCGTTGTTATGGCACATTGGTCGTCAATAAATTTTAACCGTACCCCGCACCACCAGGCAGCGGGAAGTTTAAAAAAGGTAAACCAATTGTATTTACTTGTGTTTCTGGACATGAGGCGTTGCAATTTCCCTAAATGTATTGAAAATATCCGAATCCGGCCAAAAGTATGAGGGTGAAGGGCTAAGGGAAAATACGAAACTAGAAAAAAGTTGGCAGTTGGCAGAATTGTTCAAGGTTCAAGGTTCAAGGTTTATGGTTTAAATAGTGTCCATGCCTAAATAGCATTGACTGGTTTTAGTTGGTTGTTAATATACATTTTTTGGTTCTTTTTTCTTTAAACAG
>JBLWZN010000071.1:0-14920 GCA_048266425.1 Sediminicola sp. | reverse complement strand
GGTTTATGATTTATTCGTGACCTCGACAGGATTCAATATATTTTGTACCGAGTTAATAATCAGTTAATTATAAATAGTGTGGGACATACGTGGGACAAAAACCGTCAATCTTCTTTTTCGGGGCGCAATAGTTCCTTGCGTATTTCCCTGGTGATGCTCTCTATGAGGTAATCCTTTAGGCCTTCTACCCGTTCCTTTATCCGGCGGTCTATAATGGCATCGATAACCCCAGGGTCTTCCCTTTGGTATTTTTCCGTCTCCTCCCTTAGGATGTTCTCGTTCTTGGCGTACATGGAACCCATTCCCGTAATGATCCAACGCAAACTATATTGTGGATATACTTCCACAATTTTTTGTATTACGTCCGTGCTTGGCGAACTTTCCCGCTTTACCAACATATTAAGATAACCACTCGTTTTTCCTATGCTAATTTCAAATGCTCTGGCACTCAGGTTAGTATCCTCCAATATTTTTACAATTCTATCTGCTACTCCCATTTAAATAATTTTTGCTATCACACAATAATTTGAATTTTAACAAATAATTATTTGCATATACAAAATAAAGTGAGTACTTTAGCGTTATTAATACGTTAGTAAAATTACTAATAATACGTTAGTACGTCAATAATAGTTTTCTATGATATCAAAATCGGCTAAAAATAAGATTAAGAGGGAGTTAAAGAAGGGTGGCAACGGTTATGTTTCCGTTATTTCCGACTACCTGAACCGCAATAATATTCGTACGGTCAAGGGAGAGGATTACTCCGAAAGCATGATTCGTCTTGTGATGAACATGGATGTTAGCCACGCCGTCCTGGAAGCCGCCATTTTTGATTGCCTCAAGGAACAGACCCAGAAAAACAAGGAAGAACAGGCCCGCCGAAAGCGCATTTTGGACACCGTAAAATAAAAAGACCGGAGCGCGAACTCCGGTCAAATATTCAATCAGATCTAACAATCATAATTAAACCCGACAAAGTTATGCAAAAAAAAGAAGACCAACAGATTTTGGCAGGAGTAAGGCCCACCGATTCCAACATAGAATTCGTTGGGATAAGGAGCGTAAAGAAAGTGCTGTGGATACAGAACGGTGTATCCCGCTATTTTAAGGACCTGCCCGCCAATTACTTCAACATCCTTAAGGAATGTTACCTACAGGACCCGCAAGCCGTGGCCGACCTGTGCGACCTTGGAAGCGTGGAACGCCAAGTGGAGCTGTACACCTATTTTATGTACGGTGACCTTGACAACGAGCCAGATATTAAAAAGGGCCAACTTGCCCCCTCCGAGAATTTTAGGGACGGCAAGGACTGTATCTGCCAAAAATGGAAGAGCAAGACCATCACCATAGACGGGGAAGCACTTAAACCGCGAGACATCATTATTCTGGATGCCATTTCCCAAGACCTGCCGGACAAGGCCATTGCCAATATACTGGGCATTGCCATGAGCACCTTCAACATACACAAGAAGGACCTGCTTACCCGCACCAATTGCGCCACCAAGACCGCCTTGGCTTTAAAGGCAATGAACCAAAACGTGATATCGGCATGAGGACTCCTAAAGATTTAAACCGCGAAATAGAAAGGTGCCAATCCCAGATTGCCGCCACCTATGAGGACAATTGCGATATCCCACTAAAAGAGAGGGCCATCATAAGAGAGGGCTTCCAGATACAACTGGGAAGGCTCATGAACCAACGGGCATTGAACACCTTTGTTATAGGTGCCATGGAAGTGCTCCCCAACGGAAAGGAAACCTTGTTCAGGGCAAGGGCCAAGGCCGCCTGCAATTTTAAAATTGCGGAAGCTCCAAGAATAATATGTTCGTAGCCATGGAAGTACTGATCATATTCCTGTCCGTTTACCTTCTGGGTTGGGCAGTGGCCTTTTTGGCAACGTTCCTTTACGTACATATAGATACTGCACGCCGCGCCCAAGTGTCCGTCTTAAGATGGTGTTGGTGCATGGACGATATGTGCAAACTGCAACAGAACGCCGTATTGAGTTGGGCGGGGGTTTATTTTATATTAAAACTGGCCCTGAAAAAGGCCACAATTTCTAAAAGATGATACCTATGAAAGACTTTGTAAAAATGGTAAAGAACATGCGCAAGGCACAGCGGCAATATTTTGCCCACCGCACCTTGGAGGCATTGAGTGAATCCAAATTCTGGGAAAAGCAGGTAGACCACGCCATAAAGCACCAGGACCAAACCCAACTTTTTTAATTATGACACTAGGATTTAGCACCATTTGGCCAGATAGGATGCCAGAGCACATGGCAGGCAAGCCCACTAATTTTGTGGAGCAGATTTGGAACTGTACGGATCTATACATTCCGCAGGATATGGCAATAGACTGGCACCGCCCACGAGGCCCTTTTGACGACCCCGAAAAGTATTTTTACGATTATCAGTACTCCCTTAGAAAAAAGAAGTACCACAGCATCCGGGAAGACCGAAGCAATCGGTGGAAGGCAGGGATAAAGATTCACTTTGTCATAAACAACCGCACCAACAAGCGGTTCCAGTTCCTGCCCGTAAGCCCGTGCAAGAGCGTCCAGACCATAGAGATAACCCACAGCGGGGAAAAATGGCGCACGCCATGGGTAAAGATTGATGGCCGGCTATTGGTACAACCGGAGATAGATATCCTTGCCAAAAACGATGGTTTCGACAGCACCGCCGATTTCTTTGCCTGGTTCTCCGAAGATTTTAAAGGAAAGATAATTCATTGGACAAACCTTAAATACTAAAAACGATGGTCTGGATATATTTTGGAGTTGGATACGTAATAGGAGCTGTGATCGCCCTATTTGTTTTCTCGTTCATACACGGAGCCTTTGTGGGTAAAAAATAATATTATGAAAGGTAAAGTATTAGAATACATCTCCGCAAAAGGAAAGAACAAAAGATTTATAATCATTTTGTACGGATGGGACGGTCAGAAGGATAAATCCTTCCGGTTGATTACCAAAACGTTGGTCGATTTTAAGACCAGGAACATATTGGAAACGGACACCCTTTGGAGCGTGGAATCCTTTGTTCTGTTGCGCGATCTGTTCAGTTTAATTCTTGATAACCCAGAGGTTAAAAATAGATTGATTTTGAAGGAGATCAAAAAAATGCAGAAGTTTCAAGTAAGCACTTCACTTATAACTAAATAATTAGTTGAATATTGATAATTAAAATGAACCACGGATCATTGTTTTCAGGGATAGGAGGTTTTGATCTTGCAGCGGAATGGATGGGATGGAACAATATATTCCATTGTGAATGGAACGAATTTGGAAAATGGGTCCTAAAATATTACTGGCCAAACGCTATAAGTTATGACGATATCACAAAGACAGATTTCACTATTCACAGAGGAACCATCGACATCCTTACAGGGGGATTTCCATGCCAACCATACAGCCACGCAGGGAAACGGCTTGGAAAGGAAGATGACCGCCACCTCTGGCCGGAGATGCGTAGAGCGATACGGGAGATTGCCCCGCGCTACGTTGTGGGGGAAAACGTTTCTGGACTCCTTAGTTGGAACGGGGGAATGGTTTTCGACGAGGTGCAGGCTGACCTGGAAAATGAAGGGTACGAAGTCCTCCCGGTTGTACTTCCGGCTTGCGGTGTCAACGCTCCCCATAGAAGGGATAGGGTCTGGTTTATTGCAAACGCCATCGACCGTGGAAATTTGCGACAGTCCCGAAAATATGAGGGCAAGGGCCAAGAAGAATGGCTACAAGAACGGCACCAAGTTCAACAGTCTAAAAAGCCAATTGGTTTACGACCCAAATTGGAATGTATTACTTCCAACCCCTGCCACATCAAACTACAAGGGAGCGAGTTCTACGGAAGCATTAAGGAATCGAGGGAGATTGAAGGTGAAAGCCGACAATCTGGCCGATCAGTTCGCAGTAAGTGGGAGCAGTTCCCAACTCAATCCCCGGTTTGTGATGGAAATGATGGGATTCCCCCCCCATTGGACGGAATTACCTTTTCTAAATGGCGAAATGAAAGCATCAAGGCCGGGGGCAACGCCATAGTCCCTCAAGTGGCCTACGAGATTTTTAAATCAATAGAAAAAACAGACAAAACCCACCCTAACTAATGCCATATATATCCAAAGAATTCATTGACCTTATACAGGACCAGGCCGATTTAGTAGAAGTAATCAGCGGTTTTGTGGAGCTCAAAAAGACCGGCAGCAACTTCCAAGGGCTTTCCCCTTTTTCCGATGAATCCACGCCCAGTTTTATGGTGAGCCCCTCCAAACAGATTTGGAAGGATTTCTCCACCGGCAAAGGGGGCAACAATGCGGTTTCCTTCCTTATGGAAAAAGGCCTGTCCTATCCGGAGGCCATAGAATACCTGGCCAACAAATACAACAAGGAGATTGTCTATGACGATACCAAGGAGTCCAAGGCCTATGCCGAAAAGGCCCAGAAGCAGACCGCCCTTAGACCGCTACTAAAGGCCACCATTAACCAATACCTTAAACAATTTGCCGCGTTGGGGGAGGATCACCCCGCCAAACAAGAGGTGTTCGTTAAAAGGCAGTACAACCAAGAGGTGGTGGACACCTACCAGATAGGCTTTGCCCCTGGTAACAAGTTCCTGTACAATATTTTCAGCGAAAAAGGGTGTATTTCGCAAGGGGAGGAGCTGGGCCTTATTTCCAAGAACAACGATTTCTATTATAACCGGGTCACCTATACGGTCTTTGATAAGAACGGGGAACCCATTGGGATATCCGGCAGGGATTTGGCCACGCCCACCAAGGTAAAATGGGTGAACAGCAAGGAGAGTATTCTATACGATAAAAGCCACGTGTGGTACGGGCTACATATTGCCAAGAACAGCATCCGCCAAACGGGCAAAGCCTACATAGTGGAGGGGTACAATGACGTTATAGGGTTTCAGATCAACGGCCTTACCAATACCATTGCGCCCTGTGGCACGAGCATTGCGGACGGACAGATTTCCGAACTTAAAAAATATGCCGATAGCGTTGTATTTGCCATGGATGGCGATGCAGCGGGCAAACGGTCGGTCATTAAAAATATTCCCCGCTTCCTGGAACAAGGGTTTAGGACGTTCGTCATAGACCTGCCAGAATGTGACCCGGACGATTTTGTCCGCCTGCACAAAGAGTCCATTGAAGCGGACGGTCTGGAGGCCGTGCTGGAGTCGGTATCCAAACCTATAGACGGATTTAAAATTTTGCTGCAGGAGCTCAAGGAGAAGGACGAAGTGGAGAAGAGCACCATTGCCAAGGAACTGTGCAACACCATTGCACAGATAACGGACGATGCCATTAGTCCCATCTACATCGGCTGGCTACAAAAGGAAAGCAAGCTCCCCAAAAAGACGTTGGAAGATTGGATCAAGAAAATTAAGTCCGATGCCGTTTCCCTCTCCATCAAGAAATTGGTGACAGATACGGAGTACGAACTCCCCAAGGGCATAGAACTTACGGACGATCTTTTAAAGACCATCCGGGAATACCAGCTCTTTATGGCCAACAACCAAATCTGGATGCGCACCGGCGAGGACCCGCCATATCGGTTCAAGAGCACAAGCAATTTCTCCATAGAGATCATTCAGCACATGCAGGACGAGAAGTTTCCTATGAAATTGGTGAGCATAAAGAACATCCATCAGCACGAGAAGATTTTCGATATCCCCAGTGAGCACATGAACACCCCCATGAATTTTGACAATGCGGTCACCGCCCACGGCAATTTCCTGTACACGGGCAGCCGTCCGGAGTTCCAGAAATTGCGCGCCTATCTCTTTGACCGTATGGGAACCGGCAGAAAGATAGATGTGCTGGGCTGGCAACCGGAGGGCTTCTGGGCTTGGAACAATAAGGTTACCGTGCCCGGCAAGACCAGTATCGATATTGATGAGAACGGGGTCTTTAAGTTTGAAGGGACCAGCTACTACGTACCCAGTGCCAATAAAATTTACCTGAACAACCCCTTTAAATACGACGGACAAAAGAAAATGATGTGCGTGTACCCCGATTTTAATTTTTCGGAATATTCCCTGCAGCTTAAAAAAGTGCATAGGAACCACAGCATCACCGCCCTGCTCTTTGCATTGGCCACCCCGTTCCAGGACATTGTGGTAAAGAACATAAAGAACTTTCCGCTTTTGTTCCTTAGCGGTCCACCGTCTACGGGGAAAGACCAATTGGCCGCCTGCGCCCAAGGATTCTTTGGGGTGCCACAAACGGGCATTGGCCTTGCCAGCGGGGTAAGTACCGCCAAGGCACAGGTGAGGGAGTTTGCCCAGTTCAGCAACATCATAGCCCAACTGAGCGAATACAAGCGGGGCGATGTAAAACTGGACGAGATGCTAAAGGACCTCTGGGACAGGCGCGGTTACAAGCGGGGCAATATAGACAGCCACGTGGGCACGGAAAGCATCCCAATTTTGTCATCGGTGATCATTACCAGCAACGATTTTCCCGATAACGATGCCCTGCTTACCCGTATCATCTGGGAAGACATGACCGTGGCCACGTTCGATGAACATGCCGTTCGGGACTATGAACGCCTGGAGGATATGAACAAGCAGCTCTTCAGTGGCTTTACCGATGAAGTAATTCACTCCAGGGAAGATTTTGACAGGCGGTTTAAAAAAGCGTACCGCAGTTGCAAGGATACCCTCTCCTCCCTGTTACCCGATGCCAAATCACGGATAATAGGCAACTTCTCCGTACTCATGGCCACTTACGAGATATTCCAGGACATCGTAAGCTTTCCCTTTAACAAGAGCGAAATGCTGGAGCACTTCAAGGCCCGTATAGAGGCGTTGGAAAGGAAGATGGCCACGGCCAGCATTATGAGCAAATGGTGGGACTGCTTTATTGCTTCGCTCCGTGGGCATAAGGACGATAGGCTCCGTGTGGGGCACGATCTAAAGCTGGACGACCATACGCTTTCCTTCAACTTTACCAACAGTTACCTAAAGATACAACGCCAATGGTACATACAGTACCGGGAAGCGGCACCCAGCAAGAGCAGTATGGGCGAGCAGCTTAAGAAGGACGAGTGCTTTGTGGAATACAAGAACGGGGTAAAAATGGGCCAGGGAAGGGACGGAAAGAACACCAGCGCCTATGTGGTAGACCTTAAGATGATGGGCAAGGATATGGCCGAAGAAATAGCCGATGCCATCTACTTTCAGCAAGAGGAAAGTTCTCTCTTTGGTGGTTCCCCTGCCACCCCAGAAAATCAAAATAATAACGGTGAAACCGGAAAACCCGACGAACTGCCATTTTAAACAAAAAGTTACATATATAACAAGTTCTTAAAATTATCTTAACAAAAATGGAATTTACGCAATTTTCGGCCCAAATTTTTTTTAAAAGTAGGAGAGAATATTTTGAAGCCCCAAAACTTCCCAACACTCCCAACACCTACTTATATATCTAATAATCAAATAAATAAGTGTTGGGATAGGTGTTGGGATGTTGTGGGATGTGTTGGGAACGAAATTTGAATCCCAACACATCCCAACACCTAAATAAAGTTAAAGCACTGATAATCAAAGGTGTTGGGAGTGTTGGGAGTGTTGGGATGGTTTCAGTTTAACGCGCATGCGAGGAGTAAAAATTAAAAATTGATATTATGGATACAACATTGGTAAAATTGTCCCTTAAAAAAGCGGTACCGGAAGACCTAAAAAAAGACAAATCGACCCTTCGGTTTGGCCAGACCTACGCCATCATAAACGGGGACGGAAAGACCCTCTCCGGATTGCATATTATAAACGAGGAAACCGATCCCATGGAGCTGGCCCAATTTCTGGAACAGGAACGCATCCTGGTCCCCATGAGCTGTCTAGATTCCAAAATAGAAATTGTGTAGTTATGGAACAGCACGCAATTACGGTCGCCAGTGTTTTTATAGTGCTTTGGGTTTGGGTCTCTTTGATATATAAAGATTGGGAAAATAGGAACGGAAATTAAATTTTAAGGATATGTCTTATAAAATAGTTCATGATACATTTTCGGAAGGTTGCAACTGCCTGATGCAATCAAATTACAAATCAATGTCCGAAACGGTTTTTTATTGGTTTGATTATGATGAATTGAAATCTGAAATTGAAGAAGATAAAAAGCACGGATTGTGGTTTGGAAATGATGTTGGCGTATGGCGGGTTAAAACCAAACCTAAAAAATCACGATGCTGTGGCAGGTGCAATGGTTACCATGATCTCTGTGTGGACGATATGGAATGTGTAGAACACAACATTACCGGTTGTGAAAAATGTTTTGGACCAAGGGGATGAGTAAAAAAGACCATTTTATAAAAAGTACACCTTCTAATTTGGATGATGAAGTTCAATATTACTACAGAAGGGGAGATCAGTTCTTTTTTAGGACTATGGATAAACAAAAGAAAATGACCATTAGGGCAAGTCCCAAGGAGGCTGAAAAAATGAAATCGATTTTAATTTTTGGAAATACGTATAAAATAATAACTGAATAAACCATGAAAATTTTAAAAAAACCTGATTTCATAATTTTTGACACAGAAAATCCTGACAAAATGAAATTTAACAGAACACCGTTAGGTTTGCCACAACCTTTAAATGCTATAACTATGAAAACAGACTATGACTTTTTAAGTGAGCATTTTAGACCAAAAGGAGATGTGGTTCATCCGATATTCAAAAATTTTGGAAGCTCATATTATTACTGTGTTTCGGTTTAATTAATAAATTATAAAATGAACACCTGTAAAGAAATAACCTTGATTAGAACCACTATTGCCCGGCGCGGGAAAGGTGTGGAAAATGACCCGGTTAGGATCATTACCCAATATTGGACCAAAGAAGGAATATTGGTCATAGAGTTTGACCCTTGCAACAATCCGGAACCGGAATGTGGATTTTAGGTTGTGGCAGAATTAGAAATCTTTAAAACTATTGAAATTATGGCAAATACTATCACAAAAACAATTATAATGAAGTCAGACCTACATTCCAAGATTCAAGAATTAGCGGCTAAAGAAAACAGGAATTTTTCTAATATGGTAGAGACTCTTTTACTTAGACAAATTGACCATCATGGTTAATTTTTATAGTGTAGTCGTGCGGCCTTTAGGTCATGGGCCCCAACGCTCAGGCTAAGAAACGTAGCCTTGTAATTACGTTTCATCAATGCACGGACGCTGATAGGCTATGTTTTCTTAGCCATTGTTAGCGGTTCGGGCGGATTTTGAAAAACGATTATGGACAAAACAGAAAAACATAGAAAGATATACCCGCTGCCTTTTGAGCAGATAAGTAAGTTGAGTTCGTTTGAGCAAATACTTGGACGTAAAATTTCAGACTATACTGAAGATGAAAGAAAGGCACGGTGGGAAAAGGCAATGTCATTCTCAGGCGGTAAAGAAGCAAAGGATTATTACAGCAATTTATATGAGTGCGTTGATTGCCGACATTTTCAAAACGGATGGTGTGCTTACGCTTCATTGCCTTGTGGCGTGAATCCTGTTTTGACCTTCCAGCACGGAATGGTTGGAATGGCTTGTCAAGGTCTCGGACACGAATTAATTGACGGAACTCAAATTGAAATGGAATTTGAACAATCGGACTTGCCATTTTAGCCTGACCGCTAACGAGTTTGGTATAAACGTCGTTGCGGATTAATGACGGACTTTAATAAATAAACCAAACAAAAAACAGCGGTGCACTGAAACGCAAAAAACTTGAATAATGGAAAATAAAAAAGTAGTAGTTATGTCTTGGGGCGAACCTGTTATCAAAAATGTTATTGATATTAATTATAAAAATAAACAAGTTCAAGTGCAATCAGAAGGACACGGAGGAAGTATGTGGGTTGATTTTGACGATTGTATGTCTCAAATTGCAATCGATTATTTTTATATTCAAAAGGCAGCAGCAGAAGTAAATAGATTAAATATAAAGAAAACTATTTTAGAATGGAACCAACGGCCGTCTGCTATGCGTAGGCGGGGATTTTGAAAAACAAATTGTCAAACATCATAAAACGTAAATAAAATGAAAACACTTGAAATTACCACTAAACCCCCGCTTACGTATGAGCAGATGTTATCGGATGCCCTTACTTCCCCTGCTTTAAAATGGCAGTCCGATAGAGGGGGTAGAATGGATTATCCAGCAAAATATAGAGGTCGAGTACCTTTAAAAGTTGTGGTAGCAAAAAACGTAACTCCCGACCTGATGGAGTTTAAAAAGGAATTGGGAATAAAAGATGATACAATATGCCTTAAAGACAAGGAATATTATGTATGGGTCAATTCATACGGGGCGGTGTCTGCCATTTTACCTAATGGGGAAAGACTTGGTTTACTTCCGTCAGAGTTTGATGTTACCGAGTGGCATTCTTAGGGTTGCCGATAACACCAAGATAAACCCCCGTTTTAATGGGGTTTATCGGCTGTTGTGCGCCGTATGACGCAGCCCAAGGGGCGAGTAATATGGCGCAGCTTTGGGACACGGAACATTTTTATAGACTATTGTCCGCATACAGATTATTGTCTATATTTGAAAAACCAATCTCCTTATGGCCCAAGATTTTAGCATTCAGCAGAACATCCCCGTTGCCGATCATGTGTACAAATACCTTGTTGCCAGGTGTGGCAAGGATTGCATTGTTGCTACCCGAAACACGTTTATAGGCAGTACCGTCCTTTCATTGCTCTCCAGGAACAACGACATTCGCCACGACAGTAAAAAGAGACACAACAAACTTTTCCACGTAATCATTAATGAGGATAAGTATCTCCGAAACGGGGTGCATCTGGATTATAGGAGTGCCCAGGCATTTAACGACCTTGTTGACAAGATGTTCCGGGAAGAGCTCTACTGCCACGTAATGATCAACAAGTACAGCACCAACGAAAAGTTTATAGATAGCATCCGTAATTTTCTGGAGGTGTACGACATTACCGAGGAGGATATTAAGTTCGAGACCATTTACCGGGACTTTAAGCGCAAGAAGGACGATATCCAAATAAGTCTAAAACTCGCAGAATCGGCTTAGGACAATATTTCCAATTGGAAGGTTTGTCCTCCCAAATAAAACAAATATCATGATATACGACATCTGCAACATAGCCAACGAGCATTATTTGGACACCTACCACAAAGTGGCCATTATACAGGCAAGCCAATTGCCCTATTTTACCCACCTTACCCCAAACGATACCATTGAGGATTACATTACCAACCTTCCGGATAGTGCCAACGTTATTATTACGGACCTGTTACCGGAGAATATTAAGGTAGATGGCAGCACCAAGGTTACCGCCAGCGGGCGTTTGTACCCCGTGGCCGTAAACTATACCCAGACCCCACAGGACAAGGCCCTGCAGGAGCTGTTGGAGACGTACAACAACCAATTGGTGGTGGTGCTGGTAAGCAAGCGAGCCGCCAGTTTTCTTTATGGCACCAGTGCCCAGCCCCTTTTGTTCACTTATGACGAACTTAATGCCAACAACCACGCAGGCATAAAGGGCTATAATATAAAAATGGACGGGGAAGGCTATGGCCCCTCCAAGTTTTTTGAGGAGATTACCTTTAACATCTTCAGCCGTGGCCTTGCCTTCCAATTGGCCGCCGATATATAGTGTCCTTTTTTTAGCTTCCGCAAGATCCTAACATTGTGCTTTATTCAGTAATTAAAGCACTTTTGTGGCAATACCTAATTTAAAAACTCCGTTTGATGGCCCGTTCTACATGAATGGGCAATATGCGCAGTCCTTTTTACCAAGCTTGTTTCAGTTGTTCTCCAATTGTGGAACGGAACTAAAACAGCCGACAGAAGAGGAACGCATGAATTCCGCATTGAACATTGCAGTTTCCGGAGATGGTGCCACAACTTCACAATCGGTATTAATTCTCAACATAAAGCAACCCATTGTAAAATACAGCTATTACGACATGCTGGGGTCTAAAAGTTTTATGTCCATTCTTGACCGATATAAAAATGATGATTCTATTGCAGGTGTTGTATTGGATATTGATAGCGGAGGAGGCCAAGTCTATGGCACCCCAGAATTTTACGATTACCTGAAAAATTATCCAAAACCAACAGGAACTTATACTGATGGCTATTTATGCAGTGCAGCATACTATTTAGCGAACGCCACCCGATTTATTGTTGCAAACAAGCGCGCCGACCACATAGGTAGTATTGGGGCGTATGCCTCTTTGGTAAACTTTCAAGGAATTTTTGAAAAACTTGGAGCTTCGGTTCATACCATTTATGGAACCAAGAGTACCAGGAAGAATTTTGAATATAGGGAGCTCATGGATAATGGAAATGAGAAGCCGTATGTAAAAAATGTGTTAGATCCAACAATTGAAACTTTTCATGCCGACATGAAGGCCACAAGGCCAAGTCTTAGCGAAGAAGTGTTTACTGGAGATACTTGGAATGCCGAAGGTTCTTTGGAAAGAAATCTAATCGATGAGATTGGAACCATGGACACCGTCATTCAAAGGGTCTTTGAACTCGCCAATAAAAATTCAACTAATAAAAATACCAACATGTCACAGACAAAAAACAGGGCCAACCTACAGGCCGTACTTGGTTACCAAGAACCATTGGCCGCCACGGATAACGGTTCTTTCCTTAACGAGCAGGAACTGGATGCCATTGAGAGCCATTTGGAAGGCCATCAATCCGATACCGATACAAACAATATTGCAATGCAAGCGGCCACCGATGCCCTTGGTATTGCCAACGCATCTATTGCAGATGTGGACACCGCTTTGGATGCTGCCCTGGCCGCTTCTGAAATAGAGGTGGATGCAGAGGCCACCCAACTGGAAAAGATTACCGCGTTGCAGAACCATATCACGTATTTGGGAAAACAGCCCGGAGCGGTGCACACCACCGTGCCAAAAACCGATGAGGAGGAGAAGGCGCATGCCTATCTGGATTTTTCCACATCGCATTATCAAATTAATTAGTAACCTAAAAAAAAGTTAACATGGCAATTGTTATCGATGATGTGGTGAAGGAACTGAACACCTACCTCTCCCACAACCCCACACTTATCCCAACCGCGCTTAACCGTGAGGCCAGCACGCTGGATAAGCACACGCGCCCCATTACCAAGGTAAAAGGGCAGTACCCACAAGGAAGCACGTTGCTTTCCAATGTTGTACAAGGCTTTGCTCCCGCCTGGAACGAACTTGGCGGAATGCAGATAGAGCACAAAATCTTGAAGAACTACCACCAAAAGGTAAACTTCCCCATTGTGCCCGCAGAGATCCTTAATTCTTATTGGGCCGATCTGTATGCCGAGGGCAAAGAACCGGCAGATATGCCCATCTCCAAGTACATCATTGAAAAGGAATTGATACCCAAGGTCATAGACGATATGGCCTACCTGGAGGTTAAGGGCGTTTACAATTCCGGAGCCTTGGGAACTTTTGGAAACTCCATGAACGGTATTGAGAAAATCTTTACCGATCTGTTGGCCGGTACCCCTGGAACCGATCACACGCCTTTCCAAATTCCGCTTACCGCTTTGACCGATAGCAATATCGTGGACCAGGTAACAGCCTTTGAAAGGAAGATGCCGGACAAGATTAAATCGAAGATCAAAAAGATTTTCATGTCCGAGAACAATGTGGAGCGGTACATCCTTCAGTACGAGACCCAATTTGGTCAAAACCAGTTCCAGAAAGATGCCCTTAAGACCCGCCTGGGCAAAAGGGAGATCGTGGCCATCCCAGGCAACACCACCGATGTGATATTTGCCACTACGGAGCCCAACTTTGTAAGGTTGATCGATGTGTTCGACGGCAAGCCCGCCATCACCGACATCCAAAAGCAGGACTATAAAGTGAAAATCTTTATGGAATTCTGGAAGGGGTACGATTTCTTGATCAACGAATTGGTGTTGGTAAGCAATTATTCCACCACCACTTATGGTCTTGGTCTTTTGGCCCTGAACCAAAAGTATTATGGAATTGACGGTGTGACTCCGTAAGAATATAAATTTTTTTAAAGAGTAGGATATGTCAAATCAAAATAAAAAAGCACCTGAAGCGAAAGCCGAGGGTGCTCCCAAAGGGAAGGAAGATTCAAAAGCCGTAAACCTTGAAGAAGGAGCAAAGGCAGCCGAATCCACAAACGAGGGAAACCTTGAAGAAGGAGCAAAGGCAGCCGAAGCCAACGAGGGAAACCTTGAGGAAGGAGCAAAGGAAGGTGATCTTAATGCAGGTGCCGGTGAAGCCAACGCTTCTGTTGAAGCTCCACACATCTTTTTTGTGGATGATCGTGGGGTATCCTGGCAATTTAAAAGTAGCACTCCCAAAACCTTGAATATTGATGGTGTAAGCATGAAGCTGAAGGACATCATTGAGAACAAGGAAATTATGCTGGAGCTGGTTTACGGCAACTGCAATTTTGTTGAACAAAAATAAAAAATAGACCATGGCCTGTACGGATACCATTGTTACCGAAAATTTAGAGTATTGCCCCAGCGATGAGATCGCAAGCGGGGTAAGCGAAGTAGAAATATATGCATGTCCTTTGGCCGATTTTCTAACGGTCGGGGCACCTGCAAAACTTGATGTTGCCGTCTCCTTGGATGAGGCCGGAAGCATCGTAACCGCTGTAAGCCATACCTTCGATACGGGTAAGGGCTTCCATAAGCTGATGATAAAACCCGATAGTGGCAGCATTACCAGTACACCACAGGGAAGCAAGGGCAACATTACCTTTGAGAACAAGTTTTCTGGTATGATCCCCGGTGGAGGCAAAAAAGGTATTGGTTGGGTGCGGAAGCATAAAGGTATCCCAATGATATTCTTGGTTACCGAAAGGGATGGTCTCATAAAACAGATAGGCAGCAAGATATCCCCCGCCTATATGGCCACGGATACCGCATATGCCAGTG
>JBLWZN010000070.1:0-15102 GCA_048266425.1 Sediminicola sp. | reverse complement strand
CCGTCCCTTTTTTTCTGTAATGTTCCTTGGCGTGGCGCAGCAACTCGTTTTGGGCAAAGGCCTCCTCCGGGGTGGTGTCCTTGCGGTATAGGTCCACTAATTTGGCCCCGACGCGGCTTTCGGGTACATCCAATACGGTGAGCTCGTAGTTTATCTGATCCTTTCTTACAATAAGTTGATCCCCATGGTAAACTTCGCGCGATGGCTTTACCACCTGGCCATTGATTTTAACATGCCCTTTTTTGCAGGCTTCGGTGGCAAGGCTTCGAGTCTTAAAATAGCGGATACTCCACAAATACTTATCTATGCGCATAAACAATCGCAAATCTTTGTTAATGGTCTGTACAAAAATAGGGGAAAATTGTATCTTGCGCCCTTCTAAAATTATGGATAGATGAGATTACATCGAGTTGTAGTAATGATGCTACTTTTGGTTTTGGCCTGGTCGTGCAAAAAGGATGAGGAAAACCCGATTGAAGTAGTGCCTCCAAGGCCTCCGGCAGAGGTGAAAGCGGAGGATGATGCAGATATTCAGTTATTTCTTAAAACCCACTTTTATAACTATGACGAGTTTAACAATCCACCCGAGAATTTTGACTTTAAAATAAAAATTGATACCCTAGCTGGTGACAATGCTGATAAAACACCATTAATCGATCAAATAAAAACACAGACGATTTCCGTTTCTTCTAATAGCATTGGTGTAGATGAAGACGGGAGTACAGACCAAATACTTTATTATTTAGAGGCGAGAAAGGGAATTGGTGAAAACCCATCGGTTGCAGATTCAACTTATGTGAGATATGAAGGAAAACTGTTAAACGGAACAACATTTGACAGTTCAATTAATATACCGACTTGGTTTGATTTGGGAATAATTCAAGGTCCTCAACAAGGAGCACGTGGATTTTCTGAAGGAATCCCCAATTTTAAGGCTGGTGGAGCGCCCATAGTTAATAATGATGGTACTTTTTCCGTAGAGGGGTATGGTGTGGGATTGATAATATTCCCTTCTGCCTTAGGATACTATAGTGGAGGCACAGGTATTATTCCGCCCTACAGCCCCCTAATTTTTTTAATTGATTTATATTCGTTCAATATTAGTGATCATGACCATGATGGTATTCCATCCATGCAGGAAGATTTGAATGGGAATGGTTATATATGGGATGATAACACCGATTTGGATGATGAAATCAAAATATATCCTTATACTATTTCACCCAATTTCTTGGATCGGGACGACGATGGTGATGGCACGCTTACTAGGGATGAGATAATCATTAACCCCGATGGCACCATTACTTTCCCGGATACCAATGGGAACGGCATTCCTGATTATTTGGATAAGGACACAAAATAAGAGTCTAGTCCCTCGCTCGGCCTTATGGCCCGCGATTGCGAACCCTGTCTATCATTAATGGATTAGTTTATGGGTTTATTGGAGCTAGAGTTTTAATTGGTTATATATTCTATATTAATTGCCCCTTTTTTTTTAGAAGTTAGAATTAGTTTCCCATTTTGACGGGGTTGGTGGAGATTTACGACAAATTTCCCCAGAATACGACAAACTCAGCTAAAATCCTGTCAGGAACCGACCTCTCCCTAGCCCTTTCCCAAAGGGAGGGAACTCGTATTCGATGAATAGAAACTGTCCTTTCTTGTAGGATTTACTCCCCTCCTTGGGAGGGGTTGGGGGAGGTCGGACGGGACAACCGTCCAGACTCTTATCTCTTGTAACTCCAAGATTGGTCACAAAAAATCCCTGTTAGTATTTGCTAACAGGGATTTTTTTATTCGATATAATATTTTGCAATTAGAGTTTTATAGACGCTGAAAAGACGAATTGGTTAGGCCTTGAATCTATTTTGGCATAGGATAAATTGGTGTTTTCGGTTACAATTTCTGCTTCATTTTCAGAAAATCCCCTTACCCATCGGACATCTAGCCCTAGTCTGCCCAAATTTATGCCAACTCCTAAATTAAGTCCTACCGTAAAATCGTTTTTTACATCCTCAATTTCAAAATCCTGCAGGTCATTGCTCAAAATGTATTGAAAAGCCGGACCCGCAAAGATATTCATCGGACCAAGGATATGGATTCCCACCAATACTGGTAGGTCCAACGAGGAAACCTCATAGGTCTTGGAGCTTCCGGTAACATTATAACTGCTTTTGGTGTTGGTATAGACCAATTCGGGTCTCAAATAAATAATTGGTAGCTCCAATTGACCGAAAATACCAACATTAAAGCCTGTTTTTCCATCTGCGCCTTCCACAACGTTTTTCCCTGCATCTACAACGGAAGAATAGGTAAGGTCTCCATTTTGATTGTAATTAAGGCCGCCCTTGATACCGAATCCGGTGCCTTTTTGTGCAAAGGCAGTTAGGCCAACAATGGCAAGAGCCACTGTAAGAAGTGTTTTTTTCATAGTGTGTTTCTTTTATTTTCGTTCTAACACTCTATGAACGGCATCAACTATTGCTTTATTGTTTAAACCATATTTTTCCATTAGCTGCTCCGGAGTCCCGCTTTCCCCAAAAGTATCTTGGGTAGCAATGAACTCTTGGGGCGTTGGATGTTGTGTGGTAAGGGTTCTTGCGATACTTTCCCCAAGTCCGCCTAAATAATTATGCTCTTCTGCGGAAACAATACAGCCTGTTTTTTTAACAGACTTTAACAAGGCGGTCTCGTCCAAGGGCTTTATGGTGTGTATGTTTATTACTTCGGCAGAAATTCCCTGGCCTTCCAAAGTTTCGGCAGCGATAAGGGCTTCCCATACCAAATGCCCCGTGGCTACGATGGTTACATCTGTCCCCTCGTTAAGCATAACGGCTTTTCCTATCTCGAATTTTTGGTCTACCGGAGTAAAATTGGCCACTTTTGGCCTTCCAAACCTTAAGTATACGGGACCCACATGATCCGCGATGGCAATTGTGGCCGCCTTGGTCTGGTTATAGTCGCAAGGATTGATGACGGTCATCCCCGGTAACATTTTCATAAGTCCGATATCCTCCAAAATCTGATGGGTAGCTCCATCCTCGCCAAGGGTGAGCCCTGCGTGGGAAGCACATATTTTCACGTTCTTGTTGGAATAGGCTATGGATTGCCGTATTTGGTCATAGACCCTTCCAGTGGCGAAATTGGCGAAGGTGCTTGGAAACGGTATTTTACCTCCAATGGTCAGTCCGGCGGCCATTCCCATCATATTGGCTTCCGCAATACCAACTTGAAAAAACCTTTCCGGGTTCTCTTCAATAAAGGTTTCTATTTTTAGCGAACCTACCAAATCGGCGCATAACGCTACTACGTTCGGATTTGTACGTCCCAGTTCCGTCATCCCGGCTCCATAGCCACTTCTTGTATCGTTTTTCCCTTGATCTATATATTTCTTCATCAGTATTTGTTTTGGTCATACCCGCGAAGGCGGGAATCTTGAGATTTGATCTATTTGGCTAATAATCCCCCAGCGTTTCCGGATTCTGTTTTAGGGCATTTGCCAACTGTTCATCGTTCGGTGCTTTGCCATGCCATGCGTGGGTATACATCATAAAGTCTACCCCATTTCCCATTATGGTATGCAAAATAACGCATACGGGTTTGCCTTTTCCCGTTCGGCTCTTGGCCTCCTTCATTCCCTCAAGGATAGCCTCCAGATTGTTGCCATCGTGAATTTCCAATACGTCCCATCCAAAGGCTTCAAATTTTGGTCGCAGATCTCCCTGTGCAAGAACTTCCTCTGTTGGTCCGTCAATCTGTTGGCCATTACGGTCAATGGTAGCAATAAGATTGTCCACCTTTTTGGCCGAAGCGTACATGATGGCCTCCCAGTTTTGGCCTTCGTTCAATTCCCCATCCCCGTGAAGGGAATAGACCAAATGGTTGTCCTTGTTTAATTTCTTGGCCTGTGCGGCACCTAAGGCTACGGACATTCCTTGGCCCAGAGATCCAGAGGCAACACGTACCCCGGGAAGTCCTTCATGCGTAGTTGGGTGTCCCTGCAATCGGGAGTTCAACAATCGAAATGTACTCAGTTCCTTTATTGGAAAATATCCCCTTCGGGCCAGTACACTGTAAAACACCGGGGAGATATGTCCGTTGGACAAAAAGAAGATATCTTCATTTTTTCCGTCCATATCAAAACCTTCCTTTAACTCCATAACCTCATTGTAGAGGGCTACCATAAATTCCGCACAGCCCAACGAACCCCCGGGATGTCCTGAATTTACTTTGTGTACCATCCGTACAATATCCCTTCGGACCTGTATGGTTAAATCCTGTAGTTCTTTCAAATTTGGCATTTTTTTGTCTTTGTTTAATCAATAACAAATGTAATCGCAATCTTTTGGGTATACAAGGTGCGACGACCTATTTTATTGGCACAAGATACAAATTGCACGGAACTTTTGTTTTTTGTTGGGGACTTTATGCGAGCGAGTTGGTTATATTTGCGGTCTTATACTAGAATTTGAAATTTACTATACAACATAGGGATACACAGAGCAAAGGGCGTGCAGCAACTATTGTCACTGATCATGGCACCATTGAGACCCCTATCTTTATGCCGGTGGGCACGGTTGGATCGGTAAAAGCGGTACATCAAAGGGAATTGAAGGAGGATATAAATCCGGATATTATTTTGGGGAATACGTACCACCTTTATCTTCGTCCTAAAACGGAAATTTTAAAACAGGCGGGTGGATTGCATAAATTCATGGGTTGGGACCGCAATATCCTTACAGATAGTGGAGGGTATCAGGTATATTCACTTTCTGGGAATCGAAAAATCAAGGAGGAGGGAGTAAAGTTCAAATCCCATATTGATGGTTCCTACCATGTGTTTGCCCCCGAAAATGTGATGGAGATACAGCGGGATATCGGGGCGGACATCATTATGGCCTTTGACGAATGTACCCCGTACCCATGCGATTACAACTATGCCAAACGTTCCATGCATATGACGCATAGGTGGTTGGAAAGGTGTTTGGCCCATTTGGAGAAGACGCCTCTTTCTTATGATTATTCCCAGGCTTTTTTCCCAATCGTCCAGGGATCTACCTATAAAGATTTACGCCTCCAGTCCGCGGAATATATTGCAGGGGTAGGGGCAGAGGGAAATGCAATTGGCGGACTATCGGTAGGGGAACCTGCTGAGGAAATGTACGCCATGACCGCAATTGTATGCGATATCCTGCCCGAAGACAAACCAAGATATTTGATGGGAGTGGGGACGCCGATAAATATTTTGGAGAACATCGCGTTGGGAATAGATATGTTCGATTGTGTGATGCCTACCCGAAATGCCCGCAACGGGATGCTATTTACAGCTCATGGCACCATCAACATAAAAAATAAGAAATGGGAAGCCGATTTTTCCCCGATTGATGAAATGGGAATTACCTTTGTGGATATGGAATACAGCAAGGCCTACCTTCGCCATCTGTTTGCTGCCAATGAATATTTGGGAAAACAGATTGCAACGATCCATAACCTTGGGTTCTACCTGTGGTTGGTCCGCGAGGCGCGGAAGCATATTTTGGCAGGGGATTTTACCCAATGGAAAAACGGAATGGTAAACCAAATGGACAAAAGGCTTTAGACAGTGGGCATAATAGACAGATACATATTAAAACGCTATCTCGCCACTTTTACCGTGATGTTGCTTTTGTTTATTCCCATCGGCATCATGGCCAACTTGGCCGAACAGATCGGTAAGATGATAGACAACGAGGCCCCGTTGAACGAAATACTGCTGTATTACCTCAATTTTACCATTTATATAGGTAGTCTCCTATTTCCAATATTCCTGTTTCTATCCGTTATCTTTTTTACCTCAAAACTGGCGAACAATACGGAGATTGTGGCAATTCTGAGTTCTGGGGCCTCCTATGGCCGTTTTTTAAGGCCATACTTTATTGGGGCTTCCATTATAGCCATACTTATGTTTTTTATGGCCATGTTTATTGTGCCCAATGCCAGTAAGGGCTATAACGAGTTTATCTATAAATACTTAAAAAAAGGAAAACAGGATAGGATTACCAGTAATATTTACAACCAGCTCAATGAAAACGATTTTATCTATGTAAGTAGTTTTGACCCTGCCAGGCAAAGGGGTTACAATTTTACTTTGGAACATTTTAACGATGACAATCAACTGGCATACCGGATTTCTGCTTCCAACATTCGCTGGAAGGAAAAGGATAGCATTTATGAACTGACCACCTATGTAAAACGGACGGTAAAAAAGGAGGGCGAGATCATTGAGACCAAACGAAAACTAGATACTATTTTCAATTTTAAGATAGATGATCTTACCCCGGTATCCTATATTGCGGAAACCAAGGACCTGTTTGAGCTTAATGATTTTATTGATACCCAAAAAAGAAAGGGAGCCTCCAATATCAACACTTACATTTTGGTAAAATACAAACGTTGGGCCCTTCCTATCACTGCTTTTATACTTACAATTATTGCAGTGGCCGTTTCCGCCGAAAAACGGAGGGGCGGAATGGGGGTCAATTTGGCCTTTGGAATTTTTGTGGCCTTTATCTATATCTTTTTTGACAAGGTCTTCGGTACCTTGGCGGAGCAATCCGGGTTCTCACCTTTATTGGCGGTAATCATACCCAATATCGCCTTTGGGACCCTTGCCCTTTATTTGTTGAAAAAGGCCAAGAGATAGCTTTTGGACGCATCCCAATAGTAGACACAATATGGCGGATACCAAACTGAAAAATTACCTCCACCTTCATTTTATAATTTTTATTTGGGGATTTACCGCCGTTTTGGGAAAGTTGATTTCCGTGGGTGCCCTTTCCTTGGTATGGTATAGAATGTCATTGGCAGTTGCCCTGACCCTAATTTATATAGGTTTCAAGAAATATTCCCTTAAGGTGCCGGCCAAGACACTTCGGCTCTTGTTGGTTGGTGGATTGGTGATTACCCTTCATTGGCTTACTTTTTTTAAGGCAATTAAAGTATCCAATGTTTCGGTTGCGCTGGCAACCATGTCCACCGGAGCCTTCTTTGCCGCGGTATTGGAACCTATATGGTATCGCAGAAAGTTTATTGGGTACGAAATCGTGTTTGGACTTATTGTGATTGTCGGACTTTATATCATGTTGCACGTGGAGACCATTTTTGTGGAAGGGATCATATTGGCCCTGATTTCTGCTTTTTTGTCCGCTACCTTCACCTTGATCAATGGGAAGCTGATCCAATTGGAAAGACCATCGGTAATTTCCGTATATGAGTTGGGTAGTGGCGTACTCTTTTTGTCCGTCTATCTTGGCATAACGGGAAAATTTACTTCAGATTTCTTTCAGTTATCCCAAAATGATTGGCTTTTTATCTTAATCTTGGCCTCCGTCTGTACAGCTTATGCCTTTATTGCATCGGTCAAGGTGATGAAATATATTAGCCCCTATACCGTGATGCTGAGCATAAATTTGGAGCCCGTTTATGGTATTCTCCTCGCCTATTTTATTTTGGGGGAAAGCGAGAAAATGGAACCCCTGTTCTATTTGGGGGCGTTTGTTATATTGGCTACCGTACTGGCCAATGGAATCCTAAAAAACAAACGCAAGCAAAAGGAATTGGGCCGGTGAAAGGAATTTGGAGGTTTCCAAAACCTCTTCAAAAAGGGTATGGATTTCAAACTTTAAGTAGAAAAGATTATAAAGTATAAACCCAAAAACGAATAAACCCATAATCATTGGGCACACATGAAACCTTTTAGTCTAATAATTTTTGTCGATTCACAACACGGCAAGGCAAACATCAAAACAGCCACTAAATGGGAGGGAGTATATTAGAATGTTTTATATTTGTCGTCCTATTCAATTTTAAACAAGCACATACATGGAGTATTTGGATTTTGAACTTCCAATCAAGGAACTTGAGGAACAACTGGATAAATGTACGCTCATAGGAGAGGAAAGCGATGTTGACGTGTCGGAGACCTGCAAGCAGATAGAGCAAAAACTCAACGAAACCCGCAAGTCTATTTATAAAAATCTGACCGCTTGGCAAAGGGTGCAGCTCTCCAGACATCCGGACAGACCCTATACAATGGATTATATCAAAGCCATATGCGGGGATACTTTCTTGGAGCTGCACGGGGATAGGGGAGTAAGGGACGATAAGGCGATGGTAGGCGGTTTGGGAAAAATTGGGGACCAGAGTTATATGTTCGTTGGCCAACAAAAAGGATACAATACAAAGACCCGCCAATACAGAAATTTTGGAATGGCCAATCCGGAAGGATATAGAAAAGCATTAAGGTTGATGAAATCGGCCGAAAAATTTGGTTTGCCCGTAGTGTGTTTGATCGATACCCCAGGTGCGTATTACGGAATAGAAGCTGAGGAACGCGGACAGGGAGAGGCTATTGCTCGGAATATTCTGGAGATGACCCGCCTAAAAGTTCCCATAATAGTACTCATTATCGGGGAGGGCGCCTCTGGTGGTGCCCTTGGGATAGGTGTTGGTGATAGGGTGTTGATGTTGGAGAATACTTGGTATTCGGTAATTTCACCGGAATCTTGTTCCTCAATTTTATGGAGGAGCTGGGATTACAAGGAGCAAGCAGCTGAATCCTTAAAGTTGACCGCGACCGACATGAAAAAATTGAAGCTGATAGACGAAATAGTAAAGGAGCCGGTAGGTGGTGCACATTCTAACAGGGCCAAGACCTTTGAAATCGTAAAAAATAAAATTACCTCTCATTATGATGACCTAAAAAAGTTATCACCAAAAGCACTCGTAAAATCACGCATGGAAAAATATGCCGATATGGGTGTTTTTAATGGTTAGTTCGTGGTTTACTAAGTTTTATAAAATCCTGGAAATTCATTTTCGGGATTTTTTTTGGTTATGAACACAATTTCGTAACTTATCAACACTAATATTGTTGATCAACTGTGGATATCCATCATGTCTCTTTTGAAGTTAATTCCATACTTTTACGCCCATGGAGAAAACCAGCCCCATACTCGGCCATAAAATAGACAAATCGACTTTGATAAATCTGGAGAGAGGTAAAATTCCACCTCAAGCCATTGATTTAGAGGAAGTTGTACTTGGTGCAATGATGATCGACAAAAAAGGGGTCGACGAAGTAATAGATATCTTACATCCGGATGTTTTCTATAAGGATGCGCATCGATATATTTATGAGGCCATTTTTAAACTGTTCGAAAGTTCGGAACCGGTAGATTTATTAACCGTTTCCGCCCAGTTGAAGAAAGATGGGCGTTTGGACTTGGCCGGAGGCGATTTTTACCTTATAAAACTCACCCAAAAAGTGGCTTCTTCGGCCCATATTGAGTTTCATGCACGAATCATTCTCCAAAAATTTATTCAACGCAGCCTGATAAAGATTTCAAGCGAGATCATTAAGGAAGCCTACGAGGATTCTACGGATGTTTTTGATCTTTTGGACAATGCGGAGGCCAAATTGTACGACGTTACCCAGGGCAACCTAAAGCGCTCCGCGGAAACCGCACAAAATTTGGTGATACAGGCCAAGAAGAGGATCGAGGAAATTGCCAATAAGGAAGGGCTTAGCGGGGTGCCTTCCGGGTTCGATAAGCTGGACAAGCTCACTTCGGGATGGCAACCCAGTGACCTCATTATCGTGGCTGCCCGTCCAGGGATGGGAAAGACGGCACTTACCCTGTCCATGGCCCGAAATATTGCCGTAAATTCCAATATTCCCGTTGCCTTCTTCTCTTTGGAGATGTCTTCGGTTCAATTGATAACCCGACTTATTTCTTCCGAAACGGGTCTGTCTTCCGAAAAATTGAGGACGGGCAGGTTGGAAAAGCACGAATGGGAGCAGCTGAACGTAAAGGTAAAATCGTTGGAATCTGCACCGTTGTTTATAGATGATACCCCTTCCCTTTCAATATTTGATCTAAGGGCAAAAGCCAGACGTCTGGCCTCCCAGCACGGTATTCGCATGATCGTGATAGATTACCTTCAGTTAATGACCGCCGGGGGCAGTCAAAAAGGAGGTAACCGGGAACAAGAAATATCTACCATTTCCAGAAACCTAAAGGCCTTGGCCAAGGAACTTAATGTACCGGTCATAGCGCTTTCCCAGTTGTCCCGTGCCGTGGAGACCAGGGGAGGGAGCAAACGTCCAATCTTGTCCGACCTTCGGGAATCCGGGGCCATTGAACAGGATGCGGATATTGTATCCTTTATATATAGACCAGAATATTATAAGATAGATGAATGGGATGACGATGAGCGTTCCCCAACAGCTGGCCAAGCGGAGTTTATTGTGGCGAAGCATAGGAATGGTGGACTTGATAATATTCGTCTAAAATTCATTGGCAATCTTGGTAAGTTCGACAATTTGGACGATTTTGATTCTCCTTTTGAGTTTCAATCCAAGATGAACGCCGATGGGGAGAATCCGTTTATCACAAAAAACCTGCCTAATGTAAACGAGGCCTTCGGGAGTTCTATGAACGAAGATCCGGATGATGGCGATGTACCGTTTTAAAGTTCAAGCTCAAGCCCAAGGATCAAGTACAAGTTCAGGGCTATGGGTTCAGGGTTGTTGGACCTGGGTCTGGAATTTTCCGATTCATAACCCTTAATTCATAACCCATATCTTGATCCTGTGTATTTTGTACCTTTGACAAGATATCCTACAGCATTTGAGTTATGAACAAGCCTCTTTTGTCCTTTGTCTTTTGCATTTTGACTTTTCTCCAGATCTCGGCTTCCTCCATTCTTGTCCCGATGGATGCCGAGGGTCAAAAAAATCACCTAAAGGCATATGGAATCACCTATTGGGTGCTTTCCAAGCAGCAAAAAGTGCAATGGCTGTTGAACTATAGGGGAGGTTCCTTTTTACTTCCGGATGGCGAAAGTATCAGGCAGGAATGCCAGATTCGAGGTGTTTCTTATGAAATCCTTACCGATGCCCAGACACAATCTATTTTAAGCGAGATAAGTAGTCCTTCCCAAAACCAGGATGCCGTAATTTTGGAGAAAGCCCCTAAAATTGCAGTCTACTCCCCTAAGGAGAATCCTCCTTGGGACGACGCCGTGACCATGGTGCTGACCTATGCAGAGATACCCTATACTACAATTTATGACGAAGAGGTATTGGGCGATAAGCTGGTCCTGTACGATTGGCTACACCTGCACCATGAGGATTTTACCGGTCAGTACGGTAAGTTCTATGGGGCATATAGGGCCGCTCCCTGGTATATTGAGGGGAAGCAGAAAGCGGAGGAACTGGCAACCAAATTAGGCTATAGCAAAGTTTCCGATGAGAAAAAGGCCGTTGCCGAAAAGATTAGGAATTATGTGATCGGGGGTGGATTTATGTTTGCCATGTGCTCTGCTACCGATAGTTTCGATATTGCACTGGCCTCGGAGGGAGTGGATATTTGCGAACCCATGTTCGACGGAGATCCTTCAGATCCAGGCTACCAGAACAAGCTTGATTATTCAAAGACCTTTGCCTTTACCAATTTCACATTGGAGAGAAACCCACTGCGCTATGAGTTTTCCTCTATAGATATGACCGATAAGCGGATGGTTCCCAAAGAATCCGATTATTTTTCGCTGATGGACTTTTCGGCAAAGTGGGATCCCGTACCTACAATGCTCTGCCAAAACCACACCTCTTTGGTCAAAGGTTTTATGGGGCAAACTACCGCATTTGAAAGGGATGAGGTAAAACCTACCGTAATGGTCCTGGGAGAAAATAAGATCAACGGGGAAGCCCGTTATATTCACGGAATAAAGGGGAAGGGCTTTTTTACCTTTTATGGGGGACATGATCCAGAGGACTATCAGCACCGGGTCGGCGATCCAAAAACGGAATTGGAGCTGCATCCCAATTCCCCTGGGTACAGACTTATTTTGAACAACGTTCTTTTCCCGGCAGCCCAGAAAAAGAAGCAGAAAACTTGAGAAAGTTCAAGTATCAAGGTCAAATACAAAAAAAAGTTTATGTGTTTATTAGTTTAGGGATTTTACCTTTAAACACCAAACACCAAACACCAAACACCAAACACCAAACACCAAACACTTAACCCAACAGCTTCTCCAAAACCATTTCTACGCCAAATTCATCATTGCTGGCCGTTGAATATTTGGCTATTTTTAAGACGTTGGGGTGTGCATTTTCCATAGCAAAGCTAAAATCGGACAGGGCCAGCATTTCCAGATCATTGTTATAATCCCCAAATACCATTACCTCTTGTGGGCTAATTTGGAATTGATCCAATATCTTCTGTAAGGCGTATCCTTTATGGGCATTTGGGTGGGAAATGTCCAGCCAATTGGCCCCGGACACCTTGACCTGCAATTGATGTTCCAAATGTTTTACTGCAGGATAGATATATTTTTCGGAGCTTTCGGAATGGTATACTGCAATTTTTAGCACCTCTCCCTCGTGCTCCATTAGGTTTTCCAGGATGGCATATTCGGTATAATATTCTTTCAGCTTATCCACAAAATTATGGGAGGCGTAATTTAGGTATGCATTGGATTTGGTGCAAAGTACAACATGAGAACCCTCAATGGTTTGGACAATTTGCAATAACTTGTTTATTGACTCCCTATCCATTGGGGTCGACAACAATTCTTTTTGTCTGTGCATGGTGTAACTGCCATTTTCCGCGATTACGATAATGTCGTCCTTAATGGGACTTAGTTTATCAATGATGCTATGGTACTGTCTTCCACTGGCGGCCACAAAAAGAATGTCCCTTTTTTTGAGCTCATGGAAAATTTCAAAAAACCGAGTACTCACCTCGTGATTGGAGTTTAGCAAAGTGCCGTCCATGTCGGTCACCACCATTTTTATTTTTGAAAAATCCATTCTATAAATTATTAATTTGCAAAGGTACCCTTTATGATATGAATTTTTGGAGTGTTTCGATAAAGTTTATATTAAGGGCATCCATAAAACCCCTATTTTGGTTGCCAACTTGTTCTTTTACCCGGCTACTTCGTTACCAAAATGCTCATTTAGCCCTGCTAAACGCCGTTTTTGGTGCCTAGTATCTAAAAGGAATTTCTGGGACACCATCGCGAACTGTGCTGACAGAAGTGCTCCTAATTTTGGGATATTTATGCTGATCGATCTTCGTTTGATATACAGGGCACAGAACTGGTCAATAGTTATAGATAACCTTGATATGGAAAGTTTATGTGTTTATTAGTTTATGAGTTTAGGGGTTTATACTTTTAAACACCAAACACCAAACACCAAACACCAAACCATTGAACGATGAAATTCTTTCAAAAGGAAATACGATTAGATCCCTATAAAAGGGGGTTCCATTTAATTACAGATCAGGTGGAAAGGGCTATTCCCCAACTAGGTAAAATAAAAATTGGGGTACTTCATGTTTTTATAAAGCATACTTCTGCCAGTTTGACCATCAATGAGAATGCCGATCCAACCGTGCGAATGGATTTTGAAAGTCACCTAAATGTTATGGTCCCGGAAAATGTGCCGTACTTTATCCACAATTATGAAGGTCCGGACGATATGCCCGCACATATCAAATCGTCCTTGATGGGTGCCTCCGTACAGTTGCCAATTACCAATGGCAGAATAAATTTAGGAATTTGGCAGGGAATCTATTTATGTGAACACCGCAACCATGCCTCAGGAAGAAAGTTGGTGATCACCTGTTACGGGGAATGATCGTGTAAAACAAAAAATCCCGCTCAAGGAACGGGATTTTTTAGCGAGATAAATGTTGATATTATTTTACTTGGTCCGCAATAGCCTTAAAAGCTTCAGGGTGGTTCATGGCCAAATCTGCCAAAACCTTACGGTTTAGCCCTATATTGTTGGCTTTTACCTTGCCCATAAACTGGGAATAAGACATTCCGTGCAATCTGGCACCTGCATTTATACGGGTAATCCAAAGTGAACGAAAAGTTCTTTTCTTGTTTCTACGGTCTCTATAAGCATATAACATTGCTTTTTCAACCGCATTTTTGGCTACTGTCCAAACGTTTTTACGTCTTCCAAAGTAACCTTTGGCTTGCTTCATCACCTTTTTTCTCCGGGCTCTGGAAGCAACTGAATTTACTGATCTTGGCATAATTTCTGATTTTTTGTAGTAGGCGGTCGATAATCGACACTTTTTCTACACCGTAGCTTTATGCGGTGGTGTAGCCTAACTCCAGGGTTAATAATTAAATTACCGATAAAGAACGATTACTTTAATCGCAACTGTTCCTTAATACTGTTAACATCCGCCTGATTTACCAAGGTGGAGTGGGTTAACTTTAGCTTACGCTTTGTAGACTTCTTAGTTAGAATGTGGCTTTTAAAGGCATGCTTTCTTTTGATTTTACCGGTACCGGTAAGCTTAAAACGCTTTTTGGCACTGGATTTTGTTTTCATCTTAGGCATCTTGTTCCTATTTTTGGTTTATCTCGCTAATTTTTAAATTCCCACAAAGGCGGGAATTCCAATGTATTAATTTTAATGTACTTCGATTTTTACAGAGGCATGTAATCCTGAACGCAGTCGAAGGGTTATTTTTTGGTTTTGGGAGCTATGAACATAGTCATTCTTTTCCCTTCCAATTTGGGCATTTGTTCCACTTTTCCAAGTTCCTCCAGTTCCGAGGCAAGTTTTAACAAAAGAATTTCCCCTTGATCTTTGTAAACGATAGACCGTCCTTTAAAAAAAACATAAGCCTTTAACTTGGCGCCTTCCTTTAGGAATTTTTCCGCATGTTTTTTCTTAAATTCATAATCATGGTCATCGGTCTGTGGACCAAATCGAATTTCTTTTACGATGACTTTGGTCGCCTTGGCCTTCATCACCTTTTCTCGCTTTTTCTGCTCGTAAAGAAATTTTTTGTAATCAATTATCTTGCAGACCGGGGGGTCAGCATTTGGTGAAATCTCTACCAAATCCAATCCTAATTCTTCAGATTTTGCTATAGCTTCCCTAAAAGGATAAACGCCAATTTCTACATTATCACCAACCAAGCGTACCTTGGGCGCTGTAATCTTTTCATTGATATTGTGCGGGTTTTTGTTTTCCCTTCTAGGTTGGGGCCTAAATCTTTTTCGTATTGCTATGGCGTTGAGTTTTTA
>JBLWZN010000069.1:0-15314 GCA_048266425.1 Sediminicola sp. | reverse complement strand
ATACCCGTTCCATAAATTTTGGTTTCCAATGATGGGGCGCCTTTGGCCAATATTAAAAAAATGATAAAAATCCTTAGGCGTTATGATACACAATTTAAAATGCTATTTTTGTTGATACCAGAGCCATACCAATGTCGGACAGTCTAGTAATTATTCCAACCTACAACGAAATCGAGAACGTCGAGGCTATTATCAAGGCTGTTTTTGCTTTAAAAAAACAATTCCATGTCTTAATTGTGGATGATAATTCTCCCGATGGTACGGCCAGCAAGGTTCGGGAACTACAGGATAGGTTCGAGGGACTGCTGTTCCTGGAAGTGAGAAAGGAAAAATCGGGCTTGGGAACGGCCTATATCCATGGGTTTAAATGGGCCATAGCCAAAAAGTACGATTACATCTTTGAAATGGATGCCGATTTTTCCCATAAGCCGGATGATCTGTTGCGTCTTTACCGTGCTTGTGCCAACGGAGCTGATGTGGTAGTGGGCTCCCGCTATAAGAAAGGGGTAAATGTTGTTAACTGGCCCCTTTACAGGATTCTGTTGTCCTATGGGGCTTCCTTTTATGTGAAAATAATAACAGGTATGCCAGTGCACGATCCAACTGCCGGTTTTGTCTGTTATAGGAGGCAGGTACTGGAATCCATCGATTTGGATTCTGTTCGTTTTATTGGCTATGCCTTTCAAATCGAAATGAAATATAGGGCCTATCTAAAGAAATTTAAGATCGAGGAGGTTTCCATTATTTTTACGGACCGGGTAAAAGGAAAGTCCAAAATGAGTTCTTCCATTGTGGGTGAAGCTATTTTTGGGGTAATGAAGATGAGGCTTCGCAGCCTTTTCCTAAGAAACAAATTTTGATATGGGCCAATTGTTGATCAAGAATGCAAAACTAGTAAACGAAAATACCCAAAGGGAATGCGATATTCTTTTGGAGAACGACTACATAAAACGGATAGATTCCGATATCAGTCCAAAGAATGCCAAAGTTATCGACGTGGAAGGAAAATATGTTTTGCCCGGAATGATCGATGATCAAGTACATTTTAGGGAACCCGGGCTTACCCAGAAAGGCACCATTGCCACTGAGAGTAGGGCAGCACTTGCCGGAGGCATTACCTCCTACATGGAACAGCCCAACACCGTTCCCCAGACCACGACTATCGAGAAATTGGAAGAAAAATTCAATATCGCCGCAGCTTCATCCTTTGCCAACTATTCCTTTCTGTTCGGTGGTACCAATGACAATTTGGAGGAACTTAAAAAATTGGATAAAAATGCATGCTCGGGTGTAAAATTGTTCTTGGGATCTTCTACGGGCAATATGTTGGTGGACGATGCCGAAGTGATTGAAAAGATATTTCGGTCCACGGACATGGTCATCTCGGTGCACTGTGAGGACGAGAGCACCATCAGAAGGAACCTGGAGCGCTATAGGGCGCAATACGGGGATAATATCCCAGTGGAATATCATCCATTGATCAGAAGTGCTGAAGCCTGTTACCTTTCCTCCTCACAAGCCATCGATTTGGCAAAAAAAACTGGGGCAAGGCTCCACGTATTCCATGTATCCACGGGAAAGGAAACACATCTTTTCCGAAATGATATTCCCTTGGAAGAAAAAAAAATAACGGCAGAAGTGTGTATCCATCACCTGTGGTTTTCCGATGTTGATTATGAAACCAAGGGAAATCTGATCAAATGGAACCCGGCAGTTAAAACGGGGGAGGATAGGGCCCAGCTTTGGGAGGCGCTATTGGACGATAGGATCGATGTTATAGCTACCGACCATGCCCCACATACCCTGGAGGAGAAGCAGAACGTCTATACCAAGGCCCCTTCCGGAGGACCGCTGGTTCAACATGCCTTGCCTGCCTTGTTCCAAAAATATAGGGAGGGAAAAATCTCCCTAGAGAAAATCGTAGAAAAAACAAGCCATAACCCATCCAAATTATTTCAGATAAAAAACAGGGGATTTATCCGGGAAGGATATTTTGCGGACCTTGCGGTTGTAGATATCAACGACCCATGGCAGGTAGGGAAAAATAATATCTACTACAAGTGCGGTTGGTCCCCCTTTGAGGGCGAATTTTTTAATGCTCGGATATCCCATACCTTTGTAAATGGACATTTGGCCTTTGAAAATGGAGTCTTTTCCGAACAGCGAAAAGCAAAACGGTTGACTTTCGAAAGATAGTGGGTACAGAAGTTGGAACAGAGAGTATAGAAAATAGAACATAGGGAATAGAATATAGAGATTAGTCAAGAGAACATTGAAAGGAGAGCATAGAACGAAAGTGACCTTATAAGTCTATTCTTATTTTTCTAACTTCCATGTTCGTAAAGATTTTTTGAATGAAAAAAGGGTTTTATTTGTTGGCTTTGTCATTTTTTGTTGTTGCCTGTGCCGAAAAGGTTATCAAGGAGCCAAACAATCTGATCCCAATAAAAAAGATGGAAGATATCCTATATGACATTGCGATAATCAATGCAGCCAAGAATATCAATTCGGAGCTTTTGAGGAAAAATAATATTGGGGCTATGGAATATGTCTATGCCAAATATGGGATAGATAGTGTTCAGTTTGCGGAGAGTGATATTTACTACGCTTCTATTCCATCCAGTTATGAAGCCATTTATACCAAGGTGTTGGACAAGATTAAAATTGAGGAGAAAATGGCGGACAGTATCCAGAAAAAGCACAATGATAGTATTACGGAAGCCGTAAAAAGATCGAGCAAGCCACCCGATTCGAATAAATGAGAAATCTTTAGGGTTTCCGGATATTTTTTCTTCAAGGATATTTTTTAAAGCAAAATGATATTCCCATATATAAAAAGGAAAAAGAACAATTTTTATTGTTCCTCCAAAAACTTCTGACTGGCAAAAAGAAGGGCCGGCTCCAACGGCTGAAATTTAAATTGAAGCTGGTCCATAATCTTTTGCGAACTGTAATTTTCTCGATTACGAAGGGATTGCGCCGTGTTTTTGGTCAGATTTCTCTTTTTTCCTGAGATAAGGTGCCACAACCAGTCCAATCGCCAAAACACCTCCAGTTGCCAAAACTGGATCTTTTTCTTTGGCCGGGGTTTGCCGAGGTAGGCAGTTAGTTGCGTTAGGATGTCCTTAAATGTAATATTGGCCCCGACCATTAAAAACCGTTCGTTTTTTATAGGGGATTCCATTAAGCAAATCATGGCGGTTACAACGTCGTTGACCGCAACAAAGCCTGTCCCACTCGGAGGAAAGTAATTCCTTCCTTTTGCGGCGGTCTGGAACAGTTCCCCGCTTCCGGTTTGCCAAAAACCGGGGCCGACGATGACCCCTGGATTGATGATCGTAACGGCCAAGCCTTCTTGCGACCCCCTCCAAACCTCCATTTCCGCTTCATACTTGGAGATTCCGTAAACATTGGCATCCTGTTCATTCCATTCGCTTTCTTCGGTCACTTCCATTTTGCCTTTGCCCTTGCCAAGGGTGGCAATGGAACTCACATAGCATAATTTTTCTATACCATGTGCCAAACACATATTGACCACATTTGCCGTGCCCTCTACGTTTACTTTTTGTAATTCATCGAAATCGGATGGGTCAAAGGAGATCATTGCCGCACAGTGGTATACTTGTGCTATATTGGTAAAAGCGGTATCCAAAGAGGTAATATCGCTTAGATTGGCTTCCTGCCATGTTATTTTTTGGAACAGCGTTTCGTATTGTGGGGAATAATACGAAAATATCTTCTTTACCCTTTTTAGGTCGCTATTTTTTCTGTGTATTGCTGTAATCTGGACGCCATTCATCGCAAGTTGGAACAAAAGATGTGATCCGACCAAACCTGTACCTCCCGTTACTAATACCATGCATCAAATTTACTTAAATAAAAATTTGTTTTAGCACTCTGAAAGCTAAGTTGTAAATTATAAATACACTGGTGCAGTGGTTACAAATCGAGGGATTCCAAATATAGTTTCTCCACCTTTGCCCTCGCCCAAGGGGTCCTTCTTAAAAACGTAAGGCTTGACTTAACGGAAGGGTCGTGATTGAAACACCGGATATCGATTTTGGAACCTAGTCCCTCCCATCCATAGGTGGAAACCAGATGGTCCAATATATCCGCCAACTTTTTACCGTGAAGCGGGTTGTTGGGGTGATGGTTCGAAATTGAATCTTGTTTCCCGATTTTATCCATGCCTTGGTCCTTCATAAAGGATTCAAAGGTAACCGATCCCTAAATGACAAAGAAGGATTTGATCGTATTTTGCAAGTTAAGGAAGTTGAAAGGTCGACTGGGATCCCTACATTGGAAAAAGTTAGGGCCCTAAGTTAGGGCCCCTTCTTTATGCTGGTCTTATTTGAACGCTGTAAAAACAAGGAAAATCATAAATATTACATAGAGGAAACCTGTAGCAACGACCAGGTCAATAAATTCGAGTTTTCTTTTTCTCATAAGGTTAAGATTTGGTTGGATGGTAGTGGTTTTTTTTAATCGAAAGCAAATCCGGTGATAACCCTAAAAATAAAGGCATAGAGTACGACAGCTATCATAACGAAACTGAACCAGGCAAATGCTTTAAAATAATTTTTCAAGATATAATTTCCCAAATCCCTGAAACTTTCCAAATAAATTTCCTTACAGAGTAATAATGTCTTCATGATTTTTTATTTAATTGTTATAGGACAAAGTTGCTGCAACTCCTTGTCCAGGACAAAAAAATTGGCCCAAAAGAACATTAATGGAGCCAAATGGAGAACGAGGCTACAAGGTTTATGACGAGTAACATTTAATCATCGATGAAGTGCTAAAACTGGTGCTAGGACGAAAGGACGACTTATGTCGTTTATCGGTAATCTACTGTAAACAGGGTCGTTTCAAAGAGTGTGTTCGTTTATATTTCAATCCTAAAATGGCCCGTTAAAGACATTTAATTTGGAGGATAAATAATATTTGGGCGATTCTTTCCCCAAAAAAATCAACGTTGACCCTATATTTGCAGTTAGAAATAAAATCAAAGAACAATTCAATATTTAAAATTCTAGGAATGGCTTCAAATTTTGTAGCGGAATTGAAATGGAGGGGCATGTTACATGACGTGATGCCCGGCACGGAAGAACATTTGATGACCGGAATGCAGTCTGCCTATGTGGGAATAGATCCCACAGCGGATTCACTTCATATAGGCCACTTGGTCGGAGTCATGATGTTGAGGCATTTTCAACTGGCCGGACATAAGCCATATGCGCTGGTGGGGGGAGCCACAGGTATGATCGGGGACCCTTCGGGCAAATCTACAGAACGCAATTTGCTGGACGAGACTACCTTGCGCCATAATCAAGAGGCCATAAAAGGTCAGTTGGCGCGCTTTTTGGATTTTACAGGCAATGCTGAAAATGCCGCTATTCTGGTGAACAATTACGACTGGATGAAGGATTTTTCCTTTTTGGAATTCATCAGGGATGTAGGCAAGCATATTACCGTTAACTATATGATGTCCAAGGATTCCGTTAAAAAGCGACTGTCTGCCGAAGCCAAGGAAGGGATGTCCTTTACAGAATTTACATATCAGTTGGTGCAGGGCTATGACTTTTTGCACCTGTACAGGAATCACAATTGTACCCTGCAAATGGGGGGTAGCGACCAATGGGGCAACATAACCACTGGAACCGAGCTGATTCGTAGAATAGATGGTGGAAAAGGCTATGCCCTAACCTGTCCGTTGATCACCAAGGCGGATGGCACCAAATTTGGAAAGACCGAAGGCGGAAATATATGGCTGGATGCAGATAGGACTTCCCCATATAAATTCTACCAATATTGGTTGAACACTTCCGATGAAGATGCGGAAAAATATATCAAGATATTCACGTTTCTATCCCAAGAGGAGATAGGGAAATTGGTCCAAGACCATCAAGGGTCCCCGCATTTACGGATACTGCAAAAGCGTTTGGCGGAAGAAATTACGGTCATGGTGCATTCCCAGGAAGATTTGGACAACGCGATTCGCGCAAGTAACATCCTTTTTGGAAAATCGACCTCTGAGGATCTGAAAAAGATGAACGAAAAAACGTTTTTGGATGTTTTTGAAGGCGTGCCACAAGCCGAAATTTCAAGATCCGAACTGGAAGGCGGTTTGGATATGATCGGGGCCCTTGCGGCAAAGACCGGATTTTTGGGATCTAATGGGGAGGCACGTCGGGAACTGAAACAAAATTCTATCTCGGTAAACCAGGAAAAAATAAAGGAGGACTATCTTATTACATCCTCCGATTTGATCAACGATAAGTTCATTCTTCTACAAAGGGGCAAGAAAAACTACTTCGTTTTGGTTGTGGAATAGGGAAGCCTTTTATCACCAAAATTGGAATTGTTAAGTTAGGACCAACAAGTTTTAAAACTGTTGGTCCGCAATCCCAAATCCATTTCATGCCAATAATTTTCTGCTATTACCGTTATGTAATTCAACCTTTTATATTAACTACGATGCGTTTTTATGTTTTTTTTGGATTTATTGTAACGTTCCTTTTGGGTTGTGACAAAGTAGATAGTCTTACCCAATTCGACATGAACTATGAAGAAAGTATAGTTATCCCTGCATCTACTGGAATCAATTTGCCATTCGACCTTTTTACTCCGGACATGGAAACCGATTCCGAATCGGAATTTGCAGTGAACAATACCAAAAAGAACCTTATCGAGGAAATTGTGCTCAAGAAACTGGGATTGAGTATCACCGCCCCGGAAAACGGGGATTTTAGTTTCTTAAAATCAATTGAGATCTATATCTCTGCAGAAGATTTGCAGGAAATAAAAATTGCATGGAACGAGAACATTCCTGAAAATGCTGGAAGGGAATTGGAATTGGAAACCTCCGATAATGATCTTAAAGAATATATTAAAAAAGATTCCTATAAGTTACGACTGCATACAGTAACGGATAAGGTTCTTGCCTCCGATTACCACATCGATGTGCGTTCCGTATTTCGTGTAGATGCCAAGATATTAGGTATATAGCCAAGGAACCAAAACGGATCGATTGTCATTTATTGGTTGCCAAACGTTTAAAAATGAAGTTGTTCAAATATTGATTCCCTAAAATTTAGACTGTAAGAAGCAACCTATTAAGGAGGGTGGTATCTTGTAAAGAAAGCATGAAAATGAAAAATATATTTGCTATAATACTTTTTGTCTTTTTTCTGACCTCTTGCACCAACGATGATGAAATAGATCCAAGTTTGTTGCCGCATAAATTTGTGATGGTATCCATGTCTGGTATGGTGCCTAACTCCGAACGTACAGGGGACGACATGGATTGGCAGGAATATTATATTTTCGATTCCGACAGTACTTTTCTAAAATCCAGGACAGAAGGAGATAAAACCATCGAGGAGGAGGGTATCTACAAAACAAAAATTATGGTCGATGGCGAATATATGTTGCTAAGCTATCCCAAGGAATCGGAAATTATAGGTTCTTGTCAACACCAACCTTCTGAGACTTTATTTATTATTGATCGGGACCATTTGAGAAATACCTGGGGTGCCTGCGATGGGCCGGTATTGAGCTATAAAAGGGAATACTAGTTGGTGACGGAGTCCAATTTCTATTAATTGGGGAATAATGCATTCGGACTGGAACGATGAAATTGTTTTTTGAAATTTATCAGAACCTAAAGAACCATCAAATTGCACCCTCTTATATCGGAATGGTCAAAACGGCCGAGCACTTCAAAGTTTCCATCGCTATGAATTTTTCCCAGGTCCTGAGTGGCAATAAAAGAGCAGGAGTTGATATTTGCGAGGTCGATCACATTGATCCCCCCCGTTTGTCCCACTTTTAAAAGGGTCAGTGGGTCTTCGGTATCCCTAATAAGGATTTTCATCCAGGGAGGCGTCTGGAATATTCCATCACCTTTTGAGTAAGCTTGGGTCAGGAGTTCCGTCATCCCATATTCCGAATGGATCTTTTCTACCCCAAAACCTTTTTTAAGGATGGCATGCAGTTCCTCCCGTATCATTTCTTTTCTTCGCCCTTTCATGCCCCCTGTTTCCATCACTATTGTGTTTTTTAGCGTAATGGGGTGTTGCTCGGTCATGTCCAACAACGCAAAGGAAACGCCGATCAATAATATTTTGGAGCCCGTGTTCTCCAGTATTTCCAATTTTTTTCTCAGGCCAACGGTGTCGTGCAGGTAAAACCCGCTGTCGGGATGATTGCTTTGCTTTATTAGGTCTTCTGCCATATAGATAAGGGAGGAGCCTTCGCGTTCCAGATAGGAGGGGAGCAGGGCCAAGATACAGTAATTGGTTATGGGGCCGTAGAAGTATTCAAAAGTATTCCGAAAACTATTTACATATGCGGAAACGTCCAAAACATGATGCTTGCTGGTTTGGCTTCCGGTGGTGCCACTGCTGGTAAAAAGAATCTCAGCGTTGCCATTGCCTGTGATTATTTTTTTCGATTTAAAGAATTCTATGGGCAAAAATGGGATGTCCTCGATTTTTTCCACTCGGGATTCGCTCTTGCCCAAAAGTTTGCAAAATTCCTGATACGTTGTATTGTTCCGGTATTGATATCTAAACGTTTGCAAGGCAAGGAATTTAAATCTGGAAGAGTTGGTATTATCAAAAATTGCCTTGAGGTCCATAAAACGGTTAACTTGGGACAAAGGTAATGATAACGGCAAAGTCCTTAAAACAAAAAAAGCCCCTTTAAGGGGCTAAATATCTGTGGGGCCGATACGTTTTTTAAACAATTATTTTACGACCAATTTCCGGGTCATGGTTTTTTGATTTTCGGTCACTTGTAAAAGGTATACGCCTGGAACCAATCTGGAGATGTTTAGCGCATCCGAAGAAATCCTGTCCTTCAGGACTATTTCTCCAAAAACATCGTAGACAACAACCATTTTTAAGGCGCTGTTCAATGTATTTATATACACCACATCATCATAGGCAGGGTTTGGATACAATTTAAAGCCCTGGGCATTTTCATCCTTTTGCAGATGAACACTTACCATTTCCTGTCCGGACAATACAAAGGTAAATGCCAATAATAAAGCTACGTAGATTCTTTTCATTTGATATTGATTTGGGATCAACGATGTAAATATAGAAAAAGGTCAACGTGGCCAATACTAAATGTTGTGAAACGCCGTTTTTTGTAGGTGAACCAATTTTATTGGTAGATAATAGATTTTTTTTGAATGGAAGATTGTCTAGAAATACGTAAAGTAGGGTCGATTCGATTCCTATTTTACGATAAGCTTACGGGTGGCCATTTTGTCCTTCTCAAGAACACGTAGCACGTAAATTCCTGCATCCAGATCGGACAAGTTCACTTCGGACCCCCTGATGGTCGTTTCCAATACTTTTTCGCCCAATACATCAAAAATCATAATTTTTTTTGGACCGACATAAGAGGTTGTAATGTATATTTTCCCATAGGTAACCGGATTGGGATAGAGCGAAAAGCCCTCGATATCCCCTCCTTTTTTGGCATCTTGACCAAAACAGAATGAAGAAACCACTAAGAATGTGATGAGGTAAAGGTGCTTCATGCAAAAATATATAGCACAAATGTAATAATTTTAATCGAGGATCGTTGCACAGGTTTTTTGATCTGCTAGCTAGATCGATGAAATGCACAAAAAAACGCCCTACAACTGCAGGGCGCCTTAAAGTGTGGAAAAAGTTAAATTAAAAATTGGTATAACCCGTCCAAGCAAAGACAGAACTGTCCGCTCCAGTATTTCCAGTACCTACTGTTACATTGGAAATATCCACGGTGCTGGCTGGTACGCCGCCATTTTCATCACTGGCAGGTTGTTCGTTTTTAACGTCGTCAATAGTGAAGTCAGCGGAAGAAATGTTAATGTTTACGGCATTGGCTGGGCCTTTTTTGTCCGTTAGGTCAATAAAATCATCGGCACCAGCAGATCCTGACAACGTTAAAAGTGCATTTTTAATGGTAATGTCGGTTCCCCTTCTTAATTTGATGGCATCGTTAAAAGCAATGGAATTGGATTTGTTTACCAAAGTTAACGCGTCAAAGGTAGGGTTGGAACGTGGGGTGGCCATAATGTCGTTTTCGTTACTATCACCTTCCAAACCTCTTGGGTCCTCGGATTCCAGTTCAAAGCCATCTTCCCTTATACCGTAAAAGTTGGTGGCGGTACCCCTCCAACCATCGGTCCAGTCAAAAATATCATCCTTAACATCCACCCCTAGACCGTTTAATACATTTACGGTCCCTCCAAAAAATTCCATGGCGTCATCAGCACCATAAAAAACAGCGATATTTTCAACTGTAGTGCCACTTCCTACAGCATAGAAAGTGAATCCATTGAATTCTGATTCACTATTAATTGCGGACCCTGTATACTTTAGAATCACGTATTTAATGACACCGGAGTTGTCCGTGTCGTCATTGCCACCATAGGTTAGGCCGTCCCCAACTTCTGCTACGGCTGTACCACCGTCGTTCTTGTTATGTCGGGCATTACCGGCAATCAGAAGACCGCCCCAAGCACCGGCTTTTGGGTTACTGTCATCTGAAGTAACTGTAATGGGTGACTCGGCTGTGCCATTGGCCATTATTTTCGCACCGGGGGCAATGGTTATAAAAAGCTTTGTCCTGTCCGATTCTGAAGCGGCATGGGCTTTGATCGTCGTTCCTGCCTCGATGGTCAAGGTTGATGGGGATTCAACAACCAAAGAACCGGTGAGGTAATAGTCGGTTTCAGCGTTCAAAGTAATATTGCCCATCACTTTACCATGTAGGTCCGCAGGGTCAAAATCAGGGTCTGCAGTGGATGTTATTATTCCATCCTTTTGTTCCGGTATCGGTGTGGGGTCTTCATCACTGGAGCATGAAGATAGAACGCCGGCCAATACTGCCATACTTAAAAATAATCTCAAATTTTTCATAGTTTAATCATTTTAATATTTAGGTTAATTAATTCGTGATCTAAGTGAAGATGTACTTTACGTTGGTTTTAGGTAATCATTATCGTACTTATTTTGATTATTAAAATTTATAATTAATGCCGAGGGAGATTTCCAAGCCTTTTTGAAAGCTTTCAATGGTAACATCACTATAATTCCGTATTTCCTGGGTCAATTGATATTTTGGATTTAAAAGATTTTTAGCTTTTAGATCCAAGGAAAGATGTTTGTTGAACTGGTTTCTAACGACAAAATCAAGGGTTGGAATTCCATTTTCTATAATGTTTTCGTTGTTTTGGGAACCCAAGGAATATATTCTGTCGCTAAAATAGTTGAGCACCAAAGTGCTGGTAAATATTTTCTCCCCTCTTTCCAGATTATAGGTCAGATCTGTGTTGATGAGAAGAGGGGAAGCTCCTTGTAATGCATCTTCGTTATTGGTGAATGCCGCATTTTTATCCGTCAATTCCTGAATGGAATATAGATAGGAAGCGTTTAAGCCAAAGTATAGGGCAGAGGACTTATCCAAGTTGTCCGTACCGATGTTGAATATCCTCTTTCTTAATTCGGCTTCAATACCTGCAACATTAGCTTTCTGCCCTGGATTTATATAGGATAGTGTATAAGCTGCGGATGCAACATAGACACGGTTGATTGGATTTTTAATGTATTTGTAAAAACCTGTAATGGAGATAATCTCGTTATTGGACGGGTAGTAATCCCACTTAATATCCATATTATAAACATCCGAAGCTTTCAGATACGGGTTTCCTATACTGGAAAAATTAGGTCCATCGTACTGAAATGGTGCAACCTCCTTATATTGTGGCAGAATATAGGTCTCACTTGCCGAAAGTCTAAAAATGCTATTGTCATTGAATTTATACCTTAAGTTTAGACTTGGCAGCAGGTATGTTTTGGAGATGGTCCCGGCATCACTATATTCGCTTGAAGACACTAGAGTGTTCCAGTCTACATTTTGATCGATATTATCGGCGCGTAGACCTACGTATAAGGTTAATTTGGTGGAAAGGTCGTAAGTATACGTTGTAAATCCCGAGGTAGTTTTACGCTCTCCAATATAGGTTTGTATTAGTGGAATTAGATTAAATGCACCATTGTCCAGATTGGTTTGGTTAAAAAAGCCGTCAGGGTTATCCTTGTCAATCTCCGTTTGTTTATTTACGTTGTGGTTGTACTGATCGGCATCGAAATCCAATTTGTTGTTCTGATAGCTAATACCAACCTCAATCCTATTGTTCTTTACAAGTTCTTCCTCAGTGAGGTCATATCCAACAATGGCCTTTCCCGTTAAATCCTTTCCTTTTAGTTTGGAATAAAACCTGTTGTTGTAGGAAGAGTTGCCGGTAGCGGTCAGATAAATGTCATTGTCCTTGTCGTGTATAAAAGTATTGGTACGTCGGTCCGGTTCGTAGGAATTGTTCGTGTTAAAGGAGAGCCCTAGGATTGCATCAAATTTGCTAAAGTTCAATTCGGATAGAAGTTGATTTACGTATAATGTGTTGTCATTAACTTGTTGTCTCCTTATATAAGTAGATTCCTTATCCACATCCTCGTCCAAAATACCTGCACTTAAACCGTCATAATCCGATAAGGCTTCATCCGTGACATTCAATACCATGGTATGGTAGGAAACACTGTTCTGGTCGCCAAATCTATACTTGAAATTACCCATAGCTATTTTGGCAAGATTGGTGTTGTATTGATCATAATCCAAATCCTTTCCAAGATAACCTTGGGCATTTGCTTGCTTTATATTGCCATCCCGGTAGTTGTATTGGTTTTCAAAGGAACCATATACATAGGTGCTAAGGCTGTTTTTCTTGTCTTTTCCAATCATGAATTTTTGTCCGGCACCCACATTAATGCCAGAGTTTACCTGTAAATTTTGAGTGTGTGGATTCCATGAATTATCAAAGGCATACATATTTGTTCCTTGAATATTATTGGTCTTATCACCCTGATAGCCAAAAAAATTGGTTCCATCGATAGTCAGGAAGTCCCTGTCGACGGTTTGGGTATTGAGTCCGGACTTAATACCAAAGGAAAGCTCTTGCATGGAGGAAAGTTCTTTGGAGACAATATTGATGTTTGCACCACCGAGGTTTTCATTTGAACTGGCATCAAATGTTTTGTTGATGTCTACGCTGTTGACGATTCCAGTATCAAATATATCCAGAGAAATATTTTTATATTCTGGATCGTCCGAGGGCAATGGCATTCCATTTAAGGAAGTGGTGTTGTACCTATCTCCCAAACCTCTCACAAAAACGTTCTTAACCCCTTCTTGCTTACTAACTCCGGAGACTTTGGTAACGGCAGCTTCCGCATTTGAGACTCCCTTTCTGGACAGCTCTTGGGCAGAGATGGCGGTTTTCATGCCTATGGCCTTTTTTTGTTCTAGAAGCAGGGCCGTTTCGGAATCTTTACGGGCAGCTACTGTAATGACAACTTCATCCAGGGCAACACCTTCAGTGGCGGACATGGGAATATCAATATTTGTAACCTTTCCGGAGGCTACCAGCACTTCGGGGATTACAACGGTTTTATAACCTATATAACTATATGAAACCGTATACATACCGGGGGCAAGATTATCCAATTCGTACAATCCGTCAAAGTCAGAGGTGGTGCCTTTGGTCGTTCCTTGAATTAAGATATTGGCAAAGGGCAGGGGCTCGTTGTTCATTTCCCTGTCGGTCAGTTTTCCAACAATACTTCCTGGTTTCTTGCTTGTAATGGAGGTGGTGTTGTTCGGTCCTTGTGCCATTAATTGCATTGACAGTATAATGAACGTGCCTACTAATAAAATTCTCATTTATCTGGTTTAAAATTATGGTGCAAATAAAGGGACCACCTGTAAAGGAGAGGTTATGTGCAGATTAAACATTAGCTTTCATTGTGTTACCCGAACGTTACCAGATTAAATCTGTGTTACCTGGATTAAATCAATGTTAACTGGGTGTTTCCTTTATTGTTTTATCTTTACTTTTGGAGGATCAACGAACCGAAAAAGTGATGAAAAAGAAGGATATAAAGATACTACTGGTAGACGATGAACCGGATATATTGGAGATTGTAGGTTACAATCTTTCGTCCGAAGGTTACGAAGTATTTACCGCAAAAAATGGGGTTGAAGGAGTTGCAAAAGCCAAGAAGAAGAAACCACACCTTATAATATTGGATGTCATGATGCCCGAAATGGACGGGATTGAGGCTTGCGAGGTCATTCGCAACACCCCGGGCCTGGAAAGTACCTTAATTACCTTTCTTACCGCTAGGGGGGAAGACTACTCACAGATGGCCGGTTTTGATGCAGGCGCGGATGACTATATTACAAAACCGATAAAACCTAAAGTACTCGTTAGCAAAGTAAAGGCCCTGCTTCGAAGAATTAAGAAGGAAGAAACAGGGGAGGAAATTACAAAAGTGGGCGACATTATCATCAACAGGGAGGAATACAAAATTGTAAACAAAGGTGAGGAGATAATTCTCCCACGAAAGGAATTTGAACTTTTGTCCCTATTGACCTCAAAACCAAATAAGGTCTTTAAAAGAGAGGACATCTTGGACAAAGTATGGGGCAATGAGGTGGTAGTGGGTGGCCGTACCATAGATGTCCATATCCGTAAATTGCGCGAAAAAATCGGGGACGATTGCTTCAAAACGGTCAAGGGAGTGGGGTACAAGTTCGTTTTATAATGGCAGTTCGATTAAAAAAATCCTATAAATTCGCTTTTCGTTCTGCCTCTATACTTGCGGTGGTGCAATCCTTTATATTGGGGGGCATCATGATTTATGAAAATGCAATTAGCGGTTTAGGGTTGGTCATTTTCTTTGTGGCCGCCTTCCTTCTTTCCTTTCTAGTTATTCAGGTTCGCGTGGAAAAGTTCATCTATAAAAGGGTAAAGAAAATTTATGACGATGTCTCCCTGCTAGAATCTACCACAATTACTCCGCGTACCGTTACAACGGATATGAACACCCTAATCCAGGAGATTGAAAAATTTGCCCAAGATAAAACGGTAGAGATAAATACCCTTAAGATCCGGGAGGAGTACCGAAAGGATTTCTTGGGGAACGTTTCGCATGAGTTAAAAACTCCGTTGTTTACCGTACAGGGTTATATCCTAACGCTTTTGGATGGTGCCCTTGAAGATAAAAATGTTCGGAAGAAATATTTGCAGCGCGCCAATAAAGGGGTAGAACGCCTTATTTACATTGTTAAGGACTTGGATCTGATCACTAAATTGGAAGTGGGGGAGCTCCATTTGGAAATGGAGAATTTCGATATTATTGAATTAGTGAAAAATGTATTTGACCTTTTGGAGATGAAGGCTGATAAAAAAAATA
>JBLWZN010000068.1:0-15404 GCA_048266425.1 Sediminicola sp. | reverse complement strand
GGGATGCATACTTTTTTTCCTCTTTTTTGAGTTCGCCAGCCGTCAACGATGACAAAATTTTTAGGGTATTCTGATCGTAGTCCTTAGAATAAATGCTTTTTAGGTTTTTTTCTAAATACGGCTCGTGTTGGTATTTTATGTCCTTACCCGAAGTTTGTTTTATAATAAGGGTAAAAGGACATTGGAGTGACGTTATTTTTGCTGGATCGAATACGAGTTGTGCGTTCATAGGTCAACGGTAGCATGATAAAGTTACAAAAATAGGAAAGTTGGGATGACTTTTGAACTAAGGAGTATTTGCGGTAATCAAAAAAATCCAAATAACTGTCGATGCTACTTTTTCTTCCGTTTTCCCTTATTTTGCTTAAGACGGTCCCTTGCGGCATCAATGGCCATACAGCAAATATTGCCATAGGACTCTTCGCCTTTTTCATATAGTTGGTAGGCATTTATAAAATTGTAGTAGGCAATGATTGCACTTTTGCTGTTTTTGGCCTTGATCAGAATATCGTAGGAGGAACTGCGAAAGTCTTTTACTATAATATCATTTACATAATTTCTCAAGGTTTCATCCGAAACAGAAATTTTCCCGTCCAACCGTTCGCGGAACTCTTTCTTTTTGCTAACTCTTCGTTCAATAAGATTTCTTAGAATTCCTTTTTTATATGCTTGGTAATCTTTTTCCAATCTTGCAGGACTGGCCATTAAGGAATTTCCTTGCTCGTCGGGCGGATAAAGCCACATTCCCTTTTTTAGGGCCTTCTTTGTTTTTCTGGGCAGTTTAAAGCGTTCCATCGATATAAAATTAATCTCTAAACCAAAATTAGTTAATTACCTTAATCTAATTTTAGCCATTCGCAACTTAATGACCTCGACAAGTGAAGGCTTTTTAACCGGATAGGTACGCTCTTCATAATCTGCTACAAGTTCGGACAATAAATTTAATTCAACATAACCTTGAGTATCCTTGTTTTCGATGTTGTCCGGGTTTTGTAAAAGTGTTTCGATTCTTTCAACGATGGCATTATATCCCTTTTCTGTTTTTATCATTGCTAAATATTTTTACTATCCTTTATCTTATCATATTCTGAGTACGTTCCTATAAATCTTTGGTACACCTTTTTAGAGATGAACGAAATAATACCTATTAGTCGATCTGTATTTCCTTTAATGTTAAATACAGAGCGGTGGTTTCCCAAGTAATCGACAGTATTAAAATCCTTTCTTAATTCATTGAAATTATCCCAGTTCTTTGTTGTTACCTTCAAAAACCACCCAATTTTTTATGCCCGCAAAAGTTTTTTAAGTCTGGTTTCATATGCCTGGGTGTAGTTCCTTTTGGTTTTTTCTTCAAGATAGGAAAGCTCGATTAGGGCCAGGACTTTATCCTGATTCGATGTAATATTTTTAAAAACCCTGCCGCTCTGATTTTCAGAGATGCCAGCGAGTTCTGCCAGTTTGAAAAATCGCTCCTTTACTTTTCCATTTGTTTTATTAGGAGGTAAAAGTCCATCCTCTAAGGCAAAGTCCCTATCATCGATGTGAATTCTACTATTCAATAAATCATAGGCCGGACTTAGTTTGAAATCCCCTAGAGCTGTTTCTATCAATGAGAAATTTTTAAAATGGGCATCCCCATTGGATATTAGGTAGTTGAAAAGTAATAGTTTGAATAGTTTAATAGCTTCTATCTGATATGCTGGCACGTACTTTTTCAAGAGTTCGAATAATTCCAGATAGCTACTTGTATATTTAAAGTCAGTTCCATGGGTTTGTGGTGTTCTCCCTGCCAATGAAGCAAAATCTTCAACGGCCCATTTAGAACCATCTTCTTTCACGTCAAAACGTTTGGTAATATAAGCAGGGTCTCCATTCTTAAAGAAAACCAGGGCGTTTTCGGCTGTTTCTATTCCAAATACCTGACGAGCGATTTGCATGCTCAAATGTTCGTTTGCTGGCATTTGATCTGTTTTCTTTCCTACATTGGGAATTGGTTTTAGAATATATTGTCCTTGTTCCCCTTCTTGAATCAAGCGTAGTTTGTTCTTCTCTAGTATTACGGAAAATTTTGCTTGCACTCCAGAAATGGACAATCGCTTTTTACTTTCTTTGAAGAGTTCTTCCGTAATGACATTGGTAGCGGGTGATTCATAGGGTAGTATAGGGCTAACTTTTCTACCGTTAAATAAACGTTTTAAAGCTGTTTTACTGTAGGTTTGGAGTCCTTCTTTTAACGTGCCGGGACAGTTATGTATGGCTGGTGAACTCATTGCGTTTTTATTTTCTTGACCTGAATGGCCCCAATAGTATCATTTTTTGCCGTGGTCAACAGCAGACCAAAATCGTCCTTAGGGTCTATTCGTAACTCAAAACAAATATTCTGTTTGTTGGAGCCTTCGGGTAGCATATTGTAAAAAAAAGGAAACAGATATTCCGATTCGTACTCTTGTTGGGTTTTAGGCAGGGTAAGACTTATGGCGGGCTTATTATTTGCCTGGAACCACTTATCATGATACCGGAAGACAAAGCTCCCATCGTCCAATTGTGTCAGCAGTCCCGCTGCTTCCTTTTTGTAAAAAACCTCCGCCTTCCTCATGCGTCAGTTGGTGTTTGTTTTATTTTAAAAGCGAGCTCCAGACCCAATGCATTGCCAAGTTTGTTTAAAGTTTCTGCAGTAGGGTTACCTTTGCCGCCTTCAAATTGCTTAAGGGTGCGTAGGCCTACACCAGAAAGATCGGCTAACATTTCTTGAGTAACATTTAGCATTTCCCTACGCTCTTTAATACTATGTATTAAACTTTTGGAGTGCATTATACGGCTCTTTTGATGGCAAAAATAAACAATATTTCGTATAAACAAGGAAAAAGTGCTGTTAAATGCACTAATGAAGGTGCTTGTTACAGTGATTAACTTGATAAAGGAAAATAGTGCTTTGTATTGCACTAATGGAAGAATGTTGTTGACCTGTAATGATAAGGATTTAGTCTAAAGTCCACCCCAAATCCTTACTAAAACTTTGCTCCTGAATCCTTTTAGGCTTTTGCCGAGTACCATTAGACAAGTATCAACCAAAAAACATTAATAAATTCTGAGAAGTTTTAGAGCGGCTATTTCCCAATACAGAAATTGGCAAAAATATTTCCCAAAAGCTCATCATTGGATACTTGGCCGGTGATAAGCCCTAATTGATACAGTGCCTCCTTAAGGTCTATGGCCAGGAGGTCGCTCGGTGTGCCCCCGTCCATACCAAATTGTACCTTTTCTATTTCTTCAAGGGCCTTGATCAGTGCATCATAATGCCTTGTATTCGTAACAATGGTCTCGTTGTTGCGCAGGGCTCCGGTGTTTACAAATTCCAGTAGTTGGTTTTGCAGCGCATCTACACCTTCTCCTGTTTTGGCGGAAAGAGTTAGTAGATTTGAGATTTGGGACCTGAGATCTGAGATTTCCCCATCGGAAAGTTTATCTATTTTATTGGCAACTATAATAAGGTTTTTAAGGGGGTATTTATTTTTAATAGTCTCAATTTCGACTTTGAACTTTGAACTTTGAACCTTGAATTTTTCGGCATCGAATAGATAGATTACTACTTGGGCGGTTTCAATTTTTTCGAACGTCTTTTTTATTCCCAATCCTTCCACAAGATCGACGGTCTCCCGAATCCCGGCGGTATCTATAAACCGAAATCCTATTCCTCCAATAGAAATTTCGTCCTCAATGGTGTCCCTTGTGGTCCCTGCTATATCGCTCACAATGGCGCGATCTTCGTTTAGCAAAGCATTTAATAGGGTCGACTTCCCTACGTTGGGTTCGCCCACAATTGCGACGGGGATTCCGTTTTTGATGACGTTGCCCACGGCAAAGGAATCGATCAGTCTTTTTAGAACTTCCCGGATCCGTATAAGAAGGGCTTTAAATTGGCTACGGTCGGCAAATTCCACATCTTCTTCCGCAAAATCGAGTTCCAATTCGATCAAGGAGGCAAAATTGAGGAGTTCCTCCCTCAGTTTTTTAATCTCGGTGCTAAATCCGCCCCGCATCTGTTGCATGGCAATCTGGTGGCTCGCCTCATTTTCGCTGGCGATGAGGTCGGCAACAGCTTCGGCCTGACTCAGGTCTAATTTACCGTTGAGAAAGGCCCTAAGTGTAAATTCGCCTGCTTCCGCCATCCTGCAACCATTCCGCAAAAACAACTGGATGATTTGTTGCTGAATATAGGCCGATCCATGACAGGAAATCTCTACTACATTCTGTCCCGTATAAGAATGTGGACCTTTAAAAACCGTCACCAACACTTCGTCCAAAATCTTATCTCCTTCGACAACATGACCGAGCCGGACGGTATGGCTCTTTTGACCGACCAAATCTTTGCCCCGCACTGATTTGAAAAACGGTGCGGCCAGCTTTATGGCATCGTTTCCGGACAACCGAATGATTGAAAGGGCCCCTGCTCCGGAGGGCGTTGCCAAAGCAATTATAGTATCGTTTAGAATCATCGACGAATTTCTTACAAAAATAGTTAAAACGGAACGAAGCTTGTTATCGGGCGAAATTATCTAGCAAATTTCAATTCTGACTAACGGTTAAATTTAGTATAATTTTCCTACAATTAATATAGCTCGTTAGCTTAAGAAATTAATAGAGTTTCTTTATGTGGGGAATGCTGGTCAACGGCAGTTTTATATCTTCGGTGTTGTAAAATAAACCGCTATATGAAACAATTTTTATACCTAATCGCAGTCTTGGTCTTGTTCTGCTTTTCGTCTTATGCACGAGAAACTACACAGGTCAAAGTTGCGTCGTCTATAATGAATTTGGACATGGATAACCATGCCATAGATCAAATGACCCAAATAGAATCGAAAAAGGAACTTAAGAAAGCGAGAAAGGCAAAAAAAAGGGCAGAAAAGGAAGCCAAAAAGCAGCAGCGCTTGGTGAAGAACATTAACAAGAAGCGAAAATCAATAGATAAAAACGAGCGCAAGATCAAAAAGCTCCAAAGTAAACTATTAAAGAAAAAACAAAGGGCAAATTGACGCGCGTCGACGAATTGGAAATGAATCAAAAAATCGATAAGGTCAGAATAGATATTTTAAAGGAGAAGGAGAAACTTGCCAAACTGGAACGAAAGCAATAGCAAAATCCTTTTCAGCAGTTCAGATAGTGGTTCTGCTACGATTTTAACGGAAAATCGCTCTTCCGTTTTCCAAATTCGATCAATAATAAAATAGGAATACTTTTAAGGTGACATTTAAAACGGCAAGCTATTCTTTTGTCCTTAACCCAGTAGAAATCTACACTTTAATTGTAACATTTTCGTAAATTGCTCGTCTTATATACGTAACCATAAACACGTCAAAATCATGGAAGTCATCAATCAATCCGAAAAAGTTGTCGATAAGCAATTAATTACCCTGACCCATTTATCGCAATTGTTGAACTATGTCACTGGATGTGGAGGACTTATTGTGCCATTGATCATTTGGCTGACCCAAAAGGATAGGGTAGAGGACATGGATGTTCACGGCAAGGCAGTTGTTAATTTTCAATTGAGCCTGTTGGTATATACCCTGATCAGTATTCCCGCCATTCTCTTATTGGGCTTGGGAATCCTTGCGCTGGTCGGAATTGGAATTATAGGTTTTGTTCTCCCAATCGTCAATGCCATCCGGTCCGGTAACGGGGAAGAGCCAAGCTATTTCTTAACCATCAGGTTTATTTCATAAAATAGAATCAAGAGTCAAGAACCAAGACAAAAAAACTAAAAATCCGCTATGCAGCGGATTTTTTGTTTAAGTTCCCCCTTTGTGGACTGGTTCACCCCTATAAAAAAGTCTTACGTCTTACGTCTATCAGAATAAGGGGTCTTTCGTCTCTCGAAGAGACTATCCATTCAACATCACCGGCATCACCAACATGGTCACTTTTTCCCCTTCGTCCAAACCATCGGTAGGGGTAAGGATTCCAGCCCTATTGGGCAAGCTCATTTCCAAAGAAATATCGTCCGAGTCCAAATTGTTCAACATTTCGGTTAGGAAACGGGAATTAAACCCGATCTGCATATCATCCCCATTGTAGGCGCACGTTAGTCGCTCTTCGGCCTTGTTGCTGTAATCGATATCCTCTGCGGAGATATTCAATTCTACCCCGGCAATTTTTAATCGTACCTGATGGGTAGATTTATTGGAGAAAATGGAGACCCTACGGACGGAGCTCAAAAACTGGTTTCTGGAAATCGTCAGCTTGTTTGGATTTTCCTTGGGGATTACGGCTTCGTAATTGGGATATTTCCCATCGATCAATCTACAGACAAGTTCGGTATTGTCAAATGTGAACTTGGCATTGCTTTCGTTGTAATCAATTGTCACATCGCTTTCGCTTCCGGCCAGAATTCCTTTCAATAAATTCAAGGGTTTCTTTGGCATTATAAATTCGGCCACTTGTGAAGCGACAACATCGGAGCGTTGGTATTTTACCAATTTGTGGGCATCCGTAGCTACAAAGGTGAGCCCTTCGGTCGAAAATTGAAAAAACACACCGCTCATCACAGGCCTAAGATCGTCATTGCCTGCTGCAAAAATGGTCTTGTTTATGGCCGTCGCCAAAATATCGCCTATAATCGTAGTGGTACTGGGATCGGCAACTTCTACAGCTTTTGGAAATTCGGCCGCATCGGCATAAGCCAAGGCATATTTACCATGGTCGGAACTAATTTCGACCGTATTGTTGTTTTCTACCACAAAGGCCAATGGTTGCTCGGGAAAGGTCTTTAGTGTTTCCAAAAGCAATCGTGCCGGAACGGCTATAACGCCATCGGTATCGGAGTCCACGGTAAGCACGGTGCTCATGGTGGTTTCAAGATCCGAAGCGGATACCGTTAATTTTCCCTTTTTAAGATCTAAAAGAAAATTGTCCAAAATGGGCAAAGTATTGCTGCTATTGATAACCCCGCCCAATACTTGTAGCTGCTTTAATAAATAAGTGCTCGATACTATAAATTTCACACGTTTAAATTTTAGTAATTCATTAATAATAAAATAATTATAAAACCCGCCTGAATGACAAGTCGGGCAGGTTGAGAACGTGTGCAACCACTACGCTCCCGCCCGAACGTACCATTCGGTACGGGCGGGCTCACATTAAAAATTTTATACATTATCATTTAGGAAAAAACGTATAAAATTTATTAATGTTCGTTTCATTGATCGTATTTTAAATTTCAAATTATCGGGTTCGTTGAAGAATACCTCGTAAAATAACCATTTTCAGTCTATTATTCTACAATATTTTTAGATGTAATCGCATTTTTCTTCAAAAAACTTAAAAAAACAAAGGTATTTTAATTGTCCTTTTTAAGGAAACAAACTTATCAACACTCAGGAAGTGTATTTCCGTTTCCTGAGGTAACCGTACAGAATGCCGAAAATAACGCATATAACCACTGGTAGCCCTATATTAAGCCACTGCCACTTTGCTTTTTGTTGTACCACTTTTTCCTGATCCAAAAAAGGTATCGATACTTTCTTGTTGCGAATGTTTATAAGTCCGGTATCATCCAACAGGTAATTAAGGCTGTTGACAAGGAATTCCTTGTTGCCGTAAAAATTGTTCGTCCACTTATCATAGCCTAGTTCCAATGGGCGACCATTTTTCACTTGGTTTTTAATAAGGTCACCATCGGCAATGACCAACATTTTGTTTTCAGGCCCTTGATCAAGCGAATTTTTTAGTTCGATAGGCTTCACCCTATTTTTAAATGCGGATTGGAATTGGCCTTCTATCAACACGGCCAAGGGTTGGTTGCCATTGTTATAGGTTTCCTTTTTTGGAGGGGTCTTGATGAGGTCAAGGCTGATTTCCTCTGGGGTGCCTACAACCTTTGAAAGTGGGGAAGACCAATACAGTATGGTCTTCTTGTTGTCATTGGCCAAGGTGTCTATGCTATTCGCGAACTGAAAACGGACAGCCTCCAAGTTGGTATTTATGGGATGGTTGTTCCTAGAGAAGACCATGGGATTATAATACCATGGAACCGGTTGGTATTGGGTATTGCTGTCTTCCCCGTTGGCGATTACGATTTGCGTAAAATACAGGTCGTTTACCAGTACAGGGTTGATACGAATACCGTATTTGAAGAAAAAATCGTTGAGGTTAAGGTCTCGCGGGAAAGCAAGGGTGCTTCCTTTTTCATTAAATAGACTATCTAGCTCTATGGCGACCTGATCGATCAGGAACACAGTTTTGCCACCGTGAACAATATATTGGTCCAGCACATATTTCTGGGCATCGGTAAAGGGTTTCGTAGGCTTGGCTATCAGGGCCAGATCATACCCTTCCAGCTGGTCCAAGGTCTTTTGCGGATTGGTGGCGACCGAATCCAAGGTAATCGCCCCAATATTGTAATAATCCTTAATAGTGGTCAGGAAATCTGCGATATGCAGATCGTCCAATTCCCCATTGCCTTTGATGACGGCAACCTTTTTTTTGTCCGTTAGCCCCAGTTTGGTGAAGGCATCGGCAAAGGCATATTCCAAATGTTGTACCGAATTATTAACGCGCTGTTCCGCGGTTTCACCCAGTTTGTTTTTCAACAAGGCCACCTTTACTGTTTTGTTGTTGTAATTGACCATGGCCCAAGGAAACAGGATATCTTGGGAGGTCTTGCCATTGTCTTCTACCGTAATGCTCGCAGGTTTAAGGCCCAACGCTTGGAGTTCCGCGATTACGGCCTCGGTTTTTTGCCCTTCGCCCAGCGGGTTTACAAAGTTAAATTTGATTTGTTTGTTTTCGGCGGCAAATTCCTCCAACAGCTGTTTGGTTTCCTCTTTTAGTCGTGCAAATTCTGGAGGCAGATTGTCTTTCAACAATACGTCCACAAAGACAGGTGAATTAAAGTCCTGTACCGAATTGATGGCCGGTTGTGACAAGGTATAGCGATGATCCTCGGTAAGATCCAAACGTGCGTGGAAATAGTGGCCAATAACGATCAATAGGACCAAACCGATTAATGCCTTGACAATAGATAGGATATAGTTATTCTTCAAGGCCATTATCTGTTCAATTTTTGGAGATGTAAAACCGTTAGGTAGAGGAAAAACAAACTCAATGCTATGAAATAAACTAGGTCTTTGGTATCGATGACGCCCCTGGCAATACTTTCAAAATGGGCCTTCATTCCCCAATTTTGGACAAAAAGAGAAAAATCCCCATTCGAAAATAGAGTAGATATCCCCTCAAAACCGTAATAAAGCAGAAAGCATACCACCAAGGCAAGAATAAAGGCTACGATCTGATTTTCGGTTATCGCCGAACAAAATAGTCCAATAGCGCTATACGTAGCAATAAGGAACAATACCCCAAAATAAGAGCCTATTACCACGCCCATATCCAGATTACCCACCGTTGTGCCCAATTGTGAAACGCAGTAGACATAGAGCAAAGTCGGTATAAGCGCAAGGACTGCCAAGGTAAAAGTGCCCAGAAATTTCCCGGCAACCGTTTGCCAAAGACTTATGGGTTTAATAAAAAGTAGTTCCAAGGTGCCTAGTTTGCGTTCTTCCGAAAAGCTTTTCATGGTAATTGCCGGAATCAAAAATAGGAACACCCAGGGAGCCAATAAAAAAAAGTTGTCCAGATTCGCAAAACCGGCCTCAAAAATATTAAATGGCCCCTTAAATACCCATAAGAACAGGCCGTTTAGGGTTAGAAAAAGCCCGATTACCAGGTACCCAATGGGCGAAGTGAAAAAAGATTGGACCTCTCTTTTAAAGATTGCTAACATGTTTAATTTTAATCAGTTTGTTGTTGATGGTTGGGGTTGGTTTTTCAGATTGGATCTGTACGGGGTTTAAAATTTAAGGTTTCAAGTTCATCTGTATTTTTAATTTATCTTGTCCGATTGTCCGTTTACAGCATGTTTTTGTCATGCTGAGCGTGCCATGCTGAGCGCAGTCGAAGCACAGTCGAAGCACAGGTAAAAGCATTCCGGCGGGTGCTCGATGCGAGAGGACGATCGCAATTTTTGACACTTGGGTATCTTGTCGGATAATCATTTTCTAATTTTAAACAAGTCCTTCATATTTGGATTACTGGAATCCAATAAAGGGATTTGGCGCCTCAAATTTAAAATTTTAAACCAACAACCCCCAACTATCAACCAACAACCAATATTGAATCCTATTCAAATTCCACAACAATGGTATCCCTATAATCCAATCCCAATAAGGAAGAGGCGCCACCAACGGTATTGAGGTCGCTTTTATAGATGGCAAGCTCTATATAACCTGCCGAATTAAAAAGTGCCAACAGGTCACCAGGTCCTTTTCGTTGGTTCTTATCAAGGTCAAAATTGATGATATCACTATATTGATTGTGGATTTCCCTTATTTTTTTGTTTCGGGCATTCAGCGTAAAATTTCTTGATTTTCGGTGGGCCTCGAACATTTTTTTCTGGATATTGGTGACGACATTTCCGTAGTTGTCAATATATATGACACTGCCAATAATGGAGTTGCCGTTGTCCGAGATTCTAGGGGAGAATTCCTTTAAATCCGTTAGCTGGTCAAAACGGCGGCCCACTACCTCCAAGGTGCCTCCCCTTGCTATATGGCAGGCCACTTGCACAAAGACATCCAAAACTGGAAAGGAGCTTTTTACTAAATTCGGGATTTGGATTTCCACTACTTTATCCGGGACGATCTCCGAAGTTATGAGGCCAATGACCCCGTTATTTGCGGCAATAAAATAATGATTGTCCAGTAGCACTGCAATATGCTGATTTTCTGGGGTAGGGTCAGAATCTATCCCAACTATATGTATCGTGCCTTCCGGAAAGGTTTTGTAGGAATTTTTTAAGATATATGCACATTCCTGAATGTTGAAGGGACTTATGGAATGGGAGATATCAACAATCTTGACATCTTCCAATTCCCGATAGATGGTTCCCTTTATAGTGCCTACAAAATGATCTTTATGCCCAAAATCAGTGGTTAACGTAATGATTGCCATGCAGCACTGTTGATATGTTTTTATTAAGGCAAACCTATTTTTAGTTAAGTTTGTTGAACAAAATTAAGCAAAAAAAAGCGACCAAAAATTTATCTTTGGCTAGGTGTCCACTTTAGAAATGTTTTTGGGTATTATCCCAATAGTCAGGTGTTCGAACCAAAAAGATCGGGAACAAGGCTTGCAAAGCCGGCCCGACCGCCAGCCAGCCAGTATCCTAGCGGGGTGGGCAGGTCTTAAAAACCAAGACGTTGTGGTTTTATGTGTTTGAATGACTTGATTCACATCGCGAATAACCGAGGTGTCGCGCAATATAAGCGGATGCTGTTTAACCTTAAATCCTACATTTTTTGAACGAACTAATCCTAGAACTCACGGAAATCAGCCCAATCGAATTTTTTGGCAGTCAGAATTCAAATATCGATTTATTGAAGAAATATTTTCCCAAATTAAAAATCGTTGCCCGTGGCAATAAGATAAAGGCTTACGGGGACGATGAACTTTTGGAGGAGTTTGATAAACGGATGGACATGCTTACTTCCCATTTTGCCAAATACAATAAATTGGACGAGAACGTAATTGAACGCATTCTCACTAGTTCCAGTAAGGAGGATTATGCATCTTCCGAAAGTAGCGGCAGGGTACTGTTGCATGGCGTCAACGGTAAACTTATTAAGGCCCAGACCGTAAATCAAAGGAAATTGGTCGATGCTGCCGAGAATAATGATATGGTCTTTGCCATTGGTCCTGCCGGGACCGGGAAAACATATACTGGGGTTGCATTGGCCGTAAAGTCCTTAAAGGAGAAACAGGTAAAGCGTATTATATTGACCCGCCCTGCAGTGGAGGCCGGTGAGAACCTTGGCTTTTTACCGGGGGACCTTAAGGAAAAACTCGATCCCTATATGCAACCCCTCTACGATGCCCTGAGGGATATGATTCCTGCGGAAAGATTGGTTCAATATTTGGAAAATGGCACCATCCAGATCGCCCCGATGGCCTTTATGCGGGGCCGTACGTTGGACAATGCCTTTGTGATTCTGGACGAGGCCCAAAACACGACCCATGCCCAAATGAAAATGTTCCTTACCAGGATGGGAAAAAATGCCAAGTTCTTGATCAATGGCGATCCAGGGCAGATCGATCTGCCCAGAAGGTCCATCTCCGGCCTTAAGGAAGCGCTCTTGATTCTCAAGGACGTAGAGGGTATCGAAATGATTTACCTGGACGACAGGGATGTTATAAGGCACAAGCTGGTCAAAAAAGTAATTGATGCCTATAGGTCTATCGAACATCAAAATTAATACTGCTTTTTTGGTAAAAGTAATGACGGGCCCAATTTTATGATTTCACAATGCCGCTGTGATAAAGGGCTGTCTGTCCATGCCTAACTTTATCCAATCCTAAAAACCATGTCGCACCTATCTTCTACTTCCCTATATGGTTTAGTGCTTGCCGGGGGTAAAAGTACCCGGATGGGCCGTGATAAAGGTACTATTGACTACCATGGGATTCCCCAGCGGGAATATTTATATAATTTATTGTCAGCTGTTTGCGAGGAAGTTTTTATGAGCCTTCAACCTAACCAGCTTCCTGGGTTGAAGGGGGATTTTAAATATATTCTGGATCAAGATCGGTTTAAAGGCCCCTACAACGGCTTGCTGAGCGCGCATCGTCAATTTCCGAAAGCGGCTTGGCTGGTACTTGCCTGTGATTTGCCGTTTATGGATCTGGAAGGCATTGAGCTATTGGTTGAAAATAGAGATCGGTCTAAAGTGGCGACAGCATTTGCCCTAAAGGAAAATCCGCTGCCCGAACCTTTGGCGGCAATCTGGGAGCCGCATGGGTTGGCCCAGTCGGAAATCCATTTAGGTGGCAAAATAAGTGGCTCCCCTCGAGAATATTTGATAAATTCGTCTGTAGAATTGGTGTTTCCGGAAAGTGAGGAAATTTTGATCAATGCCAATTCCAAGGAAGAATACGAAATGGCGCTTACTAAACTTAGATCCCGTTGAAATACTCCAGATATATACGGCAGACCAGCCTAATGGATTTCGGAATGGCCGCCCAGCAAAAGTTGTACAAAGCACGCGTTCTGGTCGTGGGAGTGGGTGGCTTGGGCAATCCTGTGCTTCAATACCTAAACGCTATGGGCGTAGGTACATTGGGAATGGTGGAGTTCGATAATGTTGAGCTTAGCAACCTGCAGCGCCAGGTTTTGTTTTCCGAAAATGATTTGGGCAGCCCTAAATTGGAAACGGCCCTAAGGAAATTAAAATCACAAAATTCCGAGACTCATTTTAAAACCTATTATACCCACCTAAGTCCAATAAATGCATTGGAAATTATTTCCGGATTCGATGTGGTAGTGGATGCCACGGACAATTTTGCGACTCGGTACCTTGTCAACGATGCCTGTGTTATTTTAAAAAAACCTTTTGTGTATGGGGCTTTGCATGGGTTCGAAGGCCAGGTGTGCGTGTTTAATTTCGATGGTGGTCCTACCTATCGTTGTCTGTTCCCCGTGATTCCCACGGGTGCTGAAATACCGGACTGTAACGAAAACGGGGTGCTGGGGGTCATCCCTGGTATCATAGGCAATCTCCAGGCTTTGGAGGTGGTGAAATTGATTACAGGGGTCGGGGAAGTATTGTCCGGTAAACTATTGTTGTTCAATGGACTGGAGCAAACCTTTCAAAAAATAAAACTACAGCTTCGGCCAGAAAACTTAAAGATATCCAGTCTGCAACAGAAATATGAAACGGAGACCTGTGCTGATGTCCCTACTATTAGTTCTTCGGAATTGAAAGAACTGATTGCGTCCGGAGAACGGATCCAGCTCGTAGATGTCAGATCTCATGTGGAATATGCGGCCGGTCATTTGGAACCTTCGGTCAATATTCCGCTCGATCAATTGGGTGGCCGCATAAGGGAGTTAAATGGGGACTTTCCCGTATATCTGATCTGTCAGTCCGGAAAGCGAAGTAAAGAGGCATATGAAAAGTTGAGAAAAGATTTTAAAAACACCCTTATATGTAGTGTAGCTGGTGGAATTAATTCTTATAGTCAAATAGGATGATGGTTTTACCAGAATTTATTGGACTCATGTTGTGCTTTTTTTTCATCGCTACCCTGTATTCCTCCGTGGGTTTTGGCGGCGGGTCTAGTTATTTGGCTATATTGACCTTGGTCTTTACCGAGTTCTATGACATAAGAACAACCGCTCTTTTGTGCAATCTTGTCGTAGTAAGTGGTAGTTGCTATCTATATTATAGGAAGGGCCATATGGACTTTAGAAAGTTTGTGCCATTTATAATAACAAGTATTCCTTTAGCCTTTATTGGAGCTTCTTTTCGATTAAAGGAAAACGTCTTTTTTATTATTCTAGGGTGCGCCCTTATCATTTCCTCCTTCGCCCTGATCGTGCAAACCATTAAATTACATAAAAAGGATGAGCAAAGAAAGGAATATCCGGCATTGGTCACTTATGTTTTAGGAGGGAGTATAGGCTTTCTTTCCGGATTGGTCGGTATTGGCGGAGGTATTTTCTTGGCCCCGGTACTCAACCATATGAGATGGGAGCGTTCCATTAAGATTGCGGCATTGGCGAGTTTCTTTATTTTGGTAAACTCGGTATCCGGGATGGTGGGCTTGGTTGCCAACGGTACTTTTCAAATGCCATGGCCCGAAGCCCTGGGGTTGTTGATCGCCGTATTTCTTGGAGGTCAGTTGGGTATTCGGATCAGCCTGGGCACGCTTACCGGGAACGGAATTAAGCTGATTACTGCGATTTTAGTTCTTTTTGTGGGTTTGCGCGTGCTCTTGGTCAACGGACTACAGTTGCAATTTTAAACCGTCGATGATCCGTTTGGTCGGATCACTTATCCAAGGGAATCCATTTTTTAATTCGGGTTTGGGCTGGGCAGATGTTCAGAATCAGGCACTTGAAAAATTTGTCTTTTTTTATTGCGATATATGTAGGTTGTAATTAAAAAAGGTTTGTACATTTGCACCCTCAAAAATAGGTAATACCTTCTCTTTGGGAGTTGTATTATGGTAAATGAAACGGTCATTTATTCTTGTTTAAAAATATTTATTGAAAATAGTTTGACAAGACAAAAAAGGTTCGTACATTTGCACCCGCTTTGGGAGACAGAGCGAAAAAATTAAGATTGAATAAGTTCATTTGATATATTGGAAGACAGCACGGGACATTGCATTTTTAGCGAAATGTTGTGTCCCGAAAATTTGAGAATGGGCCATTGGAGCAAACATAATTTTGGTCGTTGGAAGTTACATACAGATCAACGATGAAGAGTTTGATCCTGGCTCAGGATGAACGCTAGCGGCAGGCCTAACACATGCAAGTCGAGGGGCAACGGGGGTGAGCTTGCTCACCT
>JBLWZN010000067.1:0-16935 GCA_048266425.1 Sediminicola sp. | reverse complement strand
CATTCGTTTTTTTCCTGCCCTTTTCCATATACTCTACCACAAACGAATTATCCTTCAGCTCTTGCTCACCTATTAAAACAACATAGGGCACCTTTCTGTTGTTGGCGTATTTCATCTGTTTCTGCATCTTGGCGTTGCTCTCCATTGTGCAATTGGCAGAAGAAACCTGGGGCCTGGCTCATCCTAAATAGTACGTGCCGCATGGGACCGAATACTTTAAAACGGTATTGAAAAAGATAAAGGAGAAATAATAGGTTATGTAACGAATGCTGCTGACGTCCAATCCTTTAGGATATGTTATACTTTGTCAAATCAATTGCCCTACGCTTTACATCTTACTCATTAAGAATGACGCAAGGACGGAATAACCTGCACAAGGATGTTCGTTTTCCTAAACATCATGTAATTCCTATGTAAAAATGATTATCGATCCAAATTATAAATCCGCAATAAACGCTTCTACGTTACCTAGGCCATACGTTTTTTGACTGCCCTTTTCCATATTCTTTACCACAAACGAATTATCCTTCAGCTCTTGCTCCCCTATTAAAACAACATAGGGAACATTTCTGTTGTTGGCGTATTTCATCTGTTTCTGCATCTTGGCGTTGCTGGGATACAAGTCCGATTTAATTCCGGATTTTCTGAGTTGGATAATCAGTTTTAATGCAGCCAAGGACTCTTTTTCGCCAAAGTTTACGCAGAGAACCTCCAAAGACCGGTCTATGGCATCCGGGAAAAGCCCAAGTTCCTCAAGGACCAAATAAATTCGGTCTAAACCAAATGAAATCCCTACCCCACTTACGTCCTTAAGTCCGAATACCCCTGTAAGGTCGTCATATCGGCCGCCCCCACCTATAGAGCCCAATGTTACATTTTTTGGTGCGGATACTTCAAAAATTGCTCCGGTGTAATAATTAAGACCTCTTGCCAAAGTCACGTCCAACATCAAGGTTATTGTACCCAATCCTAAAGTTTCGATGTTGTTTACGATAAAGGTAAGCTCGTCTACCCCTTTACTACCTTCAACGGAATCCTTTAAAAGATCCTTCAACAAATTCAATTGCTCTTGATTGGTTCCAGAAAACTGGAAAAGCGGCTCGGCCTTCGCTATGGCAACTTCCGAAATTCCTTTTTCGAGCATTTCCTTTTTTACGCCCTCGGAACCAATTTTATCCAATTTGTCCAACGCGACCGTAAAATCGATCAGCTTCTCCTTAGCCCCTATCACTTCGGCTATCCCGGCAAGAATTTTTCGATTGTTCAGTTTGATAGTAACCCCTTCCAGTTTTAAGTCAGCAAATACAGCATCGTACAACTGAATCAATTCCACTTCCTGTAAGAGGGAGTTGGCCCCAACCACATCGGCATCGCATTGATAGAACTCGCGAAAACGACCTTTCTGTGGTCGATCGGCCCGCCATACCGGCTGGATTTGATACCGCTTAAAGGGAAAATCGATTTCGTTTTGATGCATAACCACATACCGGGCAAACGGTACCGTAAGGTCATAGCGAAGTGCCTTTTCGGAAATCTCGGAAGTTAACGAATTGGAGTTCCTTGAATTTAAAGTAACATCATCAACCTTTGACAGATAATCCCCGGAATTCAATATTTTAAAGATCAATCGATCGCCTTCGTCCCCATATTTTCCCATCAGGGTCTCCGAATTTTCAAAGGAAGGGGTCTCTATGGGTTGAAAACCAAAAATTTGAAAGTGCTTCTTTACAACGTCAAAAATATAATTTCGCTTTGCTACTTCAATGGGCGAAAAGTCGCGCGTGCCCTTTGGAATGGATGGTTTTTGTGCCATGATCTGGTATGAAATGGCCCTTCGACTTCGCTCAGGGACCGTGTGTGTTAAAATTGATAGCAAATATAGCCCACTTACTAGGATGTTCCAATCAAGGGAACCGGGTATATTTATAAAATTACAGGTTTACAACCCCGCCCGTACCTTACGGGAAGGCCTCCGTCTTTTTTGGTTTTCAGATTTAAACCCCGAACCAAAAGAGTCTCCGTTTAGAGGTTAGGGGTTCTCTAAGCTTCTATCATTCCCTCGAACCACCGGTATAGTTCTCCCTTGGTAATGACCGCGCCTTGTTTAATAAGTCCAAACTTATCCGCTTTCTTGTCACCGCCATACGCTTTGGAAGCGGTAAGATACTCCACGAAATCGGATTGATAGTTCTTTTTAAACCAAGTAAAACCTTCTTTGGTCGTTAGGTCAATATTTGGATTGAGCACCTTAACGGAGATCAATTTTATTTCCTTGTCCAACAAATGAAACAAATGCATATGTTGGACAGATATGTTTTCCAAATAAACTACCTTCTCCAGGACCCCTTCCCAGACCAGGTCGCTGAAAACATCGATTTCCTCCTCCGCAACCTGTGGCCTATCCTTTTTTATGGAATCCCATTCGTCTGCAGTAATCGATTGGGTCGCCAAAAAATTGATAAACTCCTGGTGTAGTTCCTCCAATTGCTGTTTGGTAAGTCTTGCGTACTTCATTCCGATGATGGTTTGTGGTTTATGGTATATGGTATAAATTTTAAACGCCTAAACTAAGAAACCCATAAACTATTTTCGTCTATTTTTCTCTCTTGGTTCTTGATTCTTGGTTCTCATTTCAATGGTCAAAAAACAGTCAAAAACGAGAACAATTTCAATTTCAAAAAAAAGTTATCAACAACGTATTATCCAAAAATTATTGACAACAGGTCATAAAAAAACCGCCGTGGAGGCGGTTAATTTATAAAATAATCGATAATTATTTTTCAGCAACAACCTCAAATGGAAACTCCACGATAACCTCGCGGTGCAATCTGATTTGGGCGTTGTAAGGGCCGGTTCTTTTTACCGCACCTCCTTGGATGCTGATAAACTTCCTATCAATTTCGTGACCTTCTTTTCCTAAAGCCTCAGCCAAATCGATGTTGGTTATAGAACCGAACAATTTATCACCAGCGCCAGCTTTGGCAGTGATTTTCATTTCCAAGGCTTTGATCGCTTCCGCCATTTTATTGGCTTCTGCCACAATTTTCTTTTCTTTGTGCGCCTTTTGTTTCAAATTTTCTGCCAGTACTTTTTTAGCAGATGGTGTAGCCAATTGGGCCATACCGTGCGGGATAAGGTAATTCCTAGCATAACCGTTCTTTACGGTTACCATATCGTCCTTAAATCCCAAGTTCTGTACGTCTTCCTTTAATATAAGTTCCATGATCCGCTTCTTTTTATTTTAATAAATCACCTACATAAGGCATTAATGCCAAATGACGTGCCCTTTTAACGGCCACGGCCACCTTTCTCTGATATTTCAAGGAAGTACCGGTAAGTCTTCTTGGAAGTAACTTTCCCTGTTCGTTTACCAATTTGATCAAAAAATCGGGATCTTTGTAATCCACATATTTAATGCCCGATTTTTTAAAACGGCAATATTTCTTCTTCTGATTGGTCTCAATGTTCAAGGGGGTCAGATACCTAATTTCCCCATCCTTTTTTCCTTTGGCTTGTTGTTCTATAGATGACATAACCTTATGCTTTAGCTTTTAACTTTGTTCTTCTTCTCTCTGCCCAAGAAACGGCATGCTTGTCCAATTTTACGGTCAAAAAACGCATTACACGCTCGTCTCTCCTAAATTCTAGCTCATATGGAGCTATTGCTTCACCGGGCGCGGTGAACTCGAACAAATGGTAAAAACCACTTTTCTTGTGTTGAATTGCGTAGGCCAACTTTTTTAGCCCCCAATTTTCCTTGGCTACCATCTTGGCACCTCTGTTAATTAAGAAATCCTCGAATTTCTTAACTGTTTCCTCTATCTGAACATCAGATAGAACGGGATTTAAAATGAAAACAGTTTCGTAATTGTTCATATTTAATTATATTTTTTGGATCGCAAAAGTAAGAATATTTATTACTAATCACAAGAAAATCAAAAAATCTTCGTTATGGATAAATGCAATGAAAACTATATGGATAAAAGCTATTAAATATTAAATGAACTTAACCAAATCTTTAAAACCATGATTATCGCCATTTACACAACATTTAATACCATGTTTACATCTTTTGTTGTGGTTAAGAATGTTATTTACGTACTTTGTCGATGATTTAACCCCACAAATCACCCCTTATGAAATTAAGAAGTATTATTGTAGACGATTCGTCTATGCAGCGGATGGCCGTGGCCAAATTAGTTAACAATCATCCAAACTTAGCACTGGTAGCCGAGTACAGCAATGCGATTGAAGCAAAAAACGGCATCAAAAACAATGAGATCGATCTTATTTTCCTTGATGTGGAAATGCCAATCATCAACGGATTCGATCTTTTAGAGTCCTTGGATAACCCACCACAGGTAATATTGATTACCGGAAAACCGGATTACGCCCTTAAGGCCTTTGATTACGACGTTACCGATTACCTACACAAACCTATTACCTTGGCACGTTTTGATGCCTCCGCCAAAAGAGCGGTTGCTAAATATGAACAAATGCACAAGGTGAACGAGGATGAGGAGCATATCTTTGTAAAAAGCAACCTGAAAAAGCGCAAAGTCGTACTTAATGATATAAAATGGATAGAGGCCCTTGGGGATTATATTAAATTGGTGACAGATGAAGCCAATATCGTTATCCTTTCTACCATGAAATCCTTTGAACAACAATTGCCGGAGGATAAATTCTTAAGGATCCATAAATCCTATATCGTGAATTTGGAAAAGGTTGAAAAGTTCAATAGTAAAAATGTTGAGGTTGGGGGAAGACAGATACCATTGAGCCGAAATAAAAAAACGGAATTGGCAGAGGCGCTAAATAACGTTTAGGTAATTCTATTTTCGCATCGATTATGAGATTCCCGCCTCCAGCGGGAATTATATATAGTCTACGTTGTAAATTACACGTACACCCTTATACTGGGAAATTGCATTGAAAGATCTTTCGATCCTACCAATGCAATTTTTTGTTTTTACCAACGACTGATTGGAAGGGATCTTAAGTAATATATTCTTTAAATATTGATTTCGGATACGGGATACGGGAGGGAATTCCGGCCCCAGCACATTCTCCTTAAAATAACCCCGCATCGATTGGCCAAACCAATTCGAAGCATCGTTCACCTTATTGAAATCCTTGTGTTTCAGGGTAATCTTAATAATTTTATTAACAGGAGGATATTTGTACTGTTCCCTTTCGTATAACTGTTCCTGGAACATGCCTTCATAATCGTTGGTGGAAACCTGTTTTAAAATTTGATGGTACGGATTATAGGTCTGTATAAGTACCTTGCCCCTTTTCTTGGTGCGCCCTGCCCTACCGGCCACCTGGGTCAACAGCTGAAAACTGCGTTCGTGGGCCCTAAAATCGGGAAAGTTGAGCAAACTATCGGCATTCATGATTCCTACAAGTGCCACATTCCTAAAATCCAACCCTTTTGTAAGCATTTGTGTGCCCACCAGAATATCCAGTTCCTGTTGTTCAAATGCCGTTATTATCCGTTCATATCCATGTTTTTTGCGGGTCGTATCCAGATCCATTCGTCCCACCTTGGCCTTGGGGAAAAGCGTATGCAGCTCCTGTTCTACCTGCTCCGTTCCAAATCCTTTGGTATCCAACGTAAAACTTCCACAGGCCCCACAGTTATCTTGAAGAAGTGCTTGGTGCCCGCAATAATGGCAACGCAACTGTTTTTTGAACTGATGGTAAGTAAGGCTCACATCGCAATTGGGGCACTGGGGAGAATGGCCGCACGTGGTACATTCCACTATGGGGGCGTAGCCCCTTCTGTTCTGGAAGAGGATGACCTGTTCCCCATTACCCAAAGCTTCCGTAATCTCCTCAAGCATACGCTCGGAAAAATGACCTTGCATTCTTTTTTTTCTGCTTTGTTCCTTAACGTCGACCAACTCTATTTCGGGCATCAGCACATTACCATATCGCCTCGCCATACTTGCGTAGCCATATTTCCCGATTTTAGCATTGTAAAAACTTTCTATACTGGGGGTAGCAGACCCCAATACAACTGGACTTTTGTGTAATTTACCCAAGACTATGGCCGAATCGCGTGCATGGTATCTGGGGGCGGGATCATATTGTTTAAAAGACCCCTCATGTTCCTCGTCCACAATAATCAACCCCAAGTTGGAAAATGGCAAAAACAGCGCAGATCTGGCCCCCAGAACAATTTGTGCCTTGGGTTTCTGCGTCAAGACATTGTTCCAGACCTCCACGCGTTCCTGTACATTGTATTTGGAATGGTACACCGATACCTTATCCCCAAAATAATTTTGCAACCTGCCGATCAACTGGGTAGTCAACGCAATTTCCGGCAACAGGTAGAGGCCCTGTTTTCCAGACCGGATACAGGCCTCCAACAACTTTATATAGACCTCCGTTTTGCCCGAAGAGGTAACCCCGTGCAGCAATGCCACCTTACCAACAGCAAAACTGCGTTCAATTTCCTGTAAAGCCTGTTTTTGAAACTCGTTCAGTTCAACACCTCCCGGTTTGCCCTCCTCCCCTTCATAGGTTACCCTGTCCGTCTGGATAGAATACTCGTCCAAAATACCCTTTTCCACAAGTACTTTGACCGTGGCCACCGTGCTATTGGAAGCCCTTTCCAAATCTGATATCTTTATAGGTTTGGAATTGCCACCTTGTAACTGAAATAGGGCAAGCACCACCTGCCGCTGTTTTGGGGCCCTGGAAAGGGAGTCCAACAGGGAGGCCAGTTTTTCTTCAGGGATAAAGTCCTTTCCCATACGGACATACCGGACCATTTTGGGGCGGTACTGCTCGTGGATTTCTTCCTTTAGGACAATTATTTTCCTTTCCAATAGTCGGTTCAGGATAGGGAGTACATTCTTTTTATCCACTATGGCGCTTATGTCCTGTACCCGAAGTATCGATTGGTTTTGGAGTGCCTCAACGATCAAAAAATCATCGTCCAGCAAGGAATTTTCATCAAATTCGGCTTTATCGTTCCTTAAAATCAACGTTTCACTTTCCAACAAGAAGGCACTTGGAACCCCACTTCGGAAGACTTCACCCAGGGTACACATATAATAATCGGCAATCCAAGACCAATGCTTTAGTTGGATGGGGTTTACGATAGGAAAATCGTCCAAAATCTGATGTATTTCCTTCGCCTCGTAACCAGTTGGGGCCGTAGAATGAATCTCATTAACCAGGGCGGTGTATATCTTGGTTTTGCCAAAAGGTACCGCTACCCGCATTCCCGGTTTTAAAAATTGGGCCTCGGCCTGGGAAATACTGTAGGTAAACAGCCTTTCCAAGGGAATCGGTAATATAACGTTTACATAATAAGGCATAGAAACCGTTAGTGTTATTCCTTTTTTGCATTGCCCGACATATTCTTTCTAAGGGTATTCAAGGTTGCATTCAACTCAAAACCCAACAACAGTATATTGGAGTTCAACCAAATAAAAACCATAAGGATCAATAATCCTCCCAAGGCACCGTACAATTCATTGTATCTCGCAAATTTCTCCAAATATACCCCGAAAAGATAGGACGTTAACAAAAACAAAAGGGCTGTCATCATAGCTCCGGCAGAAAAAAACTTGGCGTTTTTGCCTTCCGTGGTGCCAAAATAATAAAGAATGGCAGTGATAAGATAGGACAATCCCGTAAAGAACAAAACTTTAAAGGCTTGCACGATAAGGATATCCCTTTCCCCTAGATCGGCACCATTTGATTGATGCGCAAATTCATTGACATACCCCAAAATATAGAAATCCAAATAGATAAATACCACAGCGCCGACAATCAATGAAATGGACAAAATCAGTCCCACCATGAGCGCCAAGGCATATTGTCTAAAAAAATTACGGGTAAGTTCCACATGATATGAAGTCTCAAATCCGGCAAAGATAGCATTGACCCCATTGGTCATTAGGAAAATTGAAATCACAAAGGCAGAAGATAGTAATCCCCCGTGCTTCTGTCCCTTTATTTGTTGGTAGATTTCACTGAAATAATCCCCAGTGGCCCTAGGGAGAAATGCTTCCAAAAAGGATAAAAACTGGTAATCAAAATTCTCGTTCCCTATACTTACATATGGAATAACGAACGGAACCAATGTAATCAAAAAGATAAGCAATGGGAACAGGGCCATGAACAAACTAAACGCAATGGAACTTGCCCTAGTGGATAGTGCCCCCCGTACAATTCCGAGAAAATACATCTCAATAAGATCGTAAAAGGACAAACCTTCAAAGCCCGGGAGTTTTATTCTTTTTAACAAAGTGACCAACCATTTGACAATTGGCACTTTTTCCAAATTCTCCTCGATTTCCTTCGACATCTACACTGCTTTAAGACTTAGATCCATGTTGTAAACAGAATGTGTTAGTGCGCCCGATGAAATAAAATCCACACCGCATTCCGCAAATGCCCTCATGGTACTTTCATTTATTCCTCCAGATGATTCCGTTTGGCATTTATCGCCTATCATTCCAACTGCTTTGCGGGTATCTGCATAATTAAAATTGTCTAGCAAAATTCGGTATACCCCCCCTACATTCAAAATTTCCTGCACTTCTTCCAAACTTCTGGCCTCTACGATTATTTTTAGGTCCTTTTGCGTCTTCCTTAGGTAATCCTGGGTCTTATTGATCCCTTTGGCAATACCCCCGGCAAAATCGATATGATTGTCCTTGAGCATGATCATATCGTAAAGCGCAAAGCGATGATTCTCACCTCCACCAATTTTCACTGCCCATTTTTCCAATGCCCGTATACCCGGGGTGGTCTTTCGGGTATCCAAAATCCTCGTTTTGGTTCCTTCGAGCAATTTGACAAATTTATGGGTTTTGGTGGCAATGGCGCTCATACGCTGCATAACATTGAGTACCAGCCTTTCCGCTTTAAGAATGCTTTGGGAATTACCGCTTACATAAAAGACAATATCCCCATGTTTCACAGAAGAACCATCCGGAATTAAAATTTCAACCCGAAGATTACCATCAATATAGGAAAATGCCTGCTTGGCAAAATCTACTCCAGCTATAATGCCCTTGTCCTTGACCAATAATTTGGCTTTTCCTTGTGCGGTAGGGGGAATACATGCAAGCGAACTGTGATCTCCATCCCCCACATCTTCCCTTACGGCGTTTGCAATAATAATATCCACCTCTTTCTGAAATTGTTCCCTCGAAATCATCGATATTTATTTGATACCCGCTAAATTAGTAAAATGGTTTCTAAGTTTATTGCTGATTGGCGATAGTAAGTTAGTAGATTAGTGCGGTAGTAGGTTAGTGAGATAATGGATTAGTGAACTGGGGTAACGGTCGTGCGTTTAAAAACCCATTGTTCTTCCTGGAGCCTTTCCCTTTTCCTCCTGGTTCTTGGCTCTTCCCCAAAGCTGCTGGATTGGTTCCTGTTCAAGGTTAAATTGAAAAAAATTCCGAATTCATAATTATCTTTGCCCAATGACTATAAAACTTCTTGCCATTGGCAAAACGGACAGTAAGTCCCTACTTCATTTGATATCGGAATATGAAAACCGGTTAAAACACTACGTCAAATTTGAGTTGGAAATAATTCCGGATATTAAAAACGCGAAAAACTTATCGGAGCTACTGCAAAAGGAAAAAGAAGGGGAGGCCCTACTCAAAAAATTGAGCCCAACCGACTCCATTATTTTATTGGATGAGAACGGGAAGCAATATTCTTCCATCGACTTTTCACATTTCTTGCAGAAGAAAATGAATGCAGGTACTAGGCAGTTGGTCCTAATTATTGGGGGCGCCTATGGGTTTAGCGATGCCGTATACGAAAGGTCCGGAGGCAAAATTAGTTTATCCAAAATGACATTCTCCCATCAAATGGTGCGTCTTTTTGCGGTAGAACAGATATACAGGGCCTTTACGATCCTAAGAAACGAGCCCTATCACCACAAATAGCCTGCTCCTTATCCCTCTCCACAAGGGTGAAGAAATGGATAGGAAACAAAAAATATAATTTTTGGCAAAATCCCTTTGCAGATTTCCTAAGTCCTAACCAAAATGTGAAGATCTGTATTGGGTTAATACAGCACCCTAAACTTAATGGTGTTCTCAATCTTCTTGAGCGCCTTCATGACCTCTTGGTTATATTTCTTGTCCAGGTCGATAATTACATAACCAACCTCATTGTCCGTAGAAAGATATTGTCCTGAAACATTCATTTCATAGGAAGCAAGTACCTTATTGATCTTTGCCATTATTCCAGGTACGTTCTTGTGAATGTGAAGGAAGCGATGTCCTTTTTCCTGTTTAGGCAATCTAATATTAGGAAAATTCACGGCATCAACCGTATTTCCCGTGTTTATATAGTCCATAATCTTGTTGGGGACAAAATCGGCTATATCCCGCTGCGCCTCCTCGGTACTTCCACCTACGTGGGGTGTGAGGATTACATTGGGCAAACCTTTCAGTTCCGTAATAAATTCCCCATTTGCCCTAGGCTCCTGTGGGTAAACATCGACCGCTGCCCCAGCCAATTTCCCGCTTTTAAGAGCGGCAACCAGTGCCGGAATGTTCACCACAAATCCCCTTGAAAGATTGATAAGCATAGCCCCATCCTTCATTTGGGCAATTTCCCTTTCCCCTATAAAATTATTGTTCGCTTTGTTGTCGTCAATATGCAGGGTTACCACATCCGAAACGTTGAGCAAATCCTCCAAGGTATTGCATTTTATGGCATTACCCAAAGCCAGCTGGTCCGCTACATCGTAATAATAAACCCTCATCCCAATGGCCTCCGCCAAGACCGATAATTGTTTCCCAATATTCCCATAGCCTACAATTCCCAAATTCTTGCCTCGTACTTCCCGGGAATGGGCCGCCGTTTTGTTCCATTGACCGGTGTGGATTTCCATACTTCGGGAGAACACACTGCGCATCAACATTATAATCTCACCGATGGCCAGCTCTACCACGGAACGGGTATTGCTATAAGGAGCATTGAAAACCACAACCCCTTTTTTCTTGCAGTTCTCCAAATCTATTTGGGTAGTACCTATACAGAATGCACCAACCACCAATAACTTGTCCGCTGCATCCAGAACTTTCTTGGTAACCTGGGTCTTGGAACGGATTCCAAGAACATGGATACCTTTAATTTTCTCGATCAGCTCTTCCTCGGATAGGCTGGTTTTTAATAGTTCTACCGAAAAACCATCTTTGGATAGGTTTTCTACGGCTGCTTGATGGACATTCTCCAACAATAAAATCTTGATCCTATTTTTGGGATAGGATATTTTTCTAGGTAAATCGTTCACAAATAAAAATTCATCAAAGTTAGGCGCAATATGGTCGGCCTTGCTGGTCGCCTTCTCGCGGTGTACATTTTCGGTATAGGCAAAAAATTTATCGGCTATTCCGGCCTCGCGCATAACATAATCGCTGTAGCCGTCCCCAATTACCTGGACCTCGCCTTCCAAGTTCAACTGTTTAAGACACTCTATCTTTCCATTATGGGTGGCAAGCACATTTTGCTCGTCGAAACCAACAATATATCCATCCTCATCAAACTTGAAGGTATTTGCGTATACCCTGTTTGAAGGGATGTCGAATTCCTTTACGATGGGGTCAATAAACTCTTTGAAACCACCTGAAATTACATAAATATCATCTGAGTAATTCCGGAAAAACTCCCTATTGGACTCAATGGATTTGGATATCTTCTGCCTAAGTTCCGCAACCAATGGCTCCAGATGATCTTTATGGGCATGCAATAATTTAATCCTGCGTTTCAAGGATTCCGTAAAGGAAATATCCCCATCGACCCCCAAATTGGTCATCTCTTGAATTTCCCCAATAATTTCATCCATCCTGGGATTGTCCTTTAACGATAATTCGGCCAAGATATCCAACGCCTCTACACGGGTAAGTGTACTATCAAAATCAAATACATATTTTCGGCTTACGTCAATCATTCCCTAAAAAAATTAAGGCGTAAAAATAATGATTATTTTACGGAAATTTTCAGTCTTGTAATTAAAAAAAATAATCTGCAAAATTTTGTAGGGTTTAAATGAAGAAATGATTCCTAAACCGCCCAAAAAATTTCAAGTCGACATAAAACCTTCAACAATATCCGCAAGAAATAATCTATTTATCCCTTTAGAAAAGACAATATTTTATCCGAAAATTCTTGGGTAGTGTACGCACCATTGTGATCGCCTTCCACGAGTTGAAACTCACTCCTGGGAATAGCCTTTTGCAAATCTTCTGGACGGCCATTGTCCGTATCCCTATCCCCGGCAATCACCAAAACCTTTGCCTTGACCTTGTGTAGATCCGCCATACTGGTCACCGGCTGGAATTCTTGTAAATAATGTAAGGCTAAGGGGTCGGCACCAATGGACTTGGCATAATTTATAGCCCCCAAGGTCTCCGGATATTTTTCGGCTTGCCCCCCAAAGGCTTCGGCAAACATCTTTCTTCTGTCCCAATCCGGGTCCGTAAAATCGGTACCCATACCTCCCAGTACTGCCTTCTTAATACGCTTGTCCCTGGTCAATAATTTAGCCAGCACAATACTTCCCCGGGAATAGCCAACTGCATCGTAATGGTTAAGTTTTAGGTAATCTGCCAGCCCCATTAGATCCTTAATTTCAGCGTCGTTGGCATAGGCGTCCGCATTATGAGGCTTGTCCGATGCTCCATTGCCACGGAGATCGGGAACGATTACCCGATAACCTTTGTTCAACAAATCCGTTTTAAGCTTTGTTCGATCCCAAGAGCTGGCATCGATAATGAATCCATGGATCAAAATAATAGGGGAACCAGAACCTTGATCGGAATAAGCTATTTTGACCCCATCAAATGAGGTATAAAAATGGGTTTGGCCCGTGGAAGTTGCAAAGCTGAACAAAATCAAGATAAACAGTATCGCTCTCATATCGCATTCTTAAAGCGTAAACCTAAAGTTTTAATTACAATATCTTATCCCCAAGATAACTGAAACCAATACCATTTTCTACCATGGTATTGTATTTTTTTAAATTAAACGAATAAAGATAAGGAGCCTTGTTGGCAGCCCCGGTCAACAATTTCCCATTCCTGTCCAGCATTCCCAATTTCAAAATCTTGCGTTGAAAATTACTTCGTTCCAAAGGTCGCTGCAGAATTGCTTCATATAATTTCTGCAGGTCCTGCATCGTAAATTGTTTGGGCAAAAGCGAAATGCCAATTGGGAGGAAATTTAATTGTATGCGCAGGTGCTTCAAAGTTTCTGCTACTATTTGGCTGTGATCCATGATTAGTTCGGGCAGGTTTTCCAAAGCCACCCATTCGCATTTTTCACTCAATTGATCGGGTGTTGGCCGCGTTTTTCTTATGTCCACTAGCGCAAAATATCCAGTAGAAATAAACCGCTGTGAGACCCACTCCGAAAATTCCCTGTCCATCAACCCTAATCTTTGGCCTATTTTTATTATTTGATCCAATTGATCTTTGTAAACTATGGGTCGGTCAAATCTGCCAAAAGTGTGGAACTGCTGTAAAAATATGGATTTGAGACCGGTCCGCTCCTCTAAAACTTGGTGGGCAGCGGCATCCAAATCATGGTCTCGGCCCACAAAACCTCCGGGAAGGGCCCAAGGTCCTCCCAACTTCCATTTCACAAGCAGGATTTTAAGTTGCTGATTTTCATATCCAACAATTACGCAATCAACGGAATGGCCAGGCACAAACAAATCTGCCAAACAAGGCCTTGTATGGCCTTTAACCATATCAAAGTTTGCGTTCTGTCTTTTTTTCATTGATATGTAATTCTTCGGGTAGACTGGTTTTTCGAGTGCTTAACCCACATATTTAACAAATATAAGTTTCTATCTTTTATATTTTGACCCATTCAATTCAAAAATTGAACGAATTATGCGCTTTACTAAAATTATATATGCGCTTTTGTCTATTTTTGGAGACTTTATATATTATAAATCGAAATTCATGCAAAAAGTAATTTATCTCACCTTGGGCTTGGCCATGGCTTGCTGCAATGCTACCCACAATACAAATACGGGGACCACACAAAAAAGCCAACAAGAAATTGTTGATCCAAAGCCATATGCCGAAGTAATAAATGAATCGGACCTAAAAAAACATCTTTATGTTTACGCCTCGGACGAATTTGAAGGTAGGGAAACAGGGCAACCTGGTCAAAAGAAGGCGGTTGAATATCTAAAGGCTCAATACGAACAGATGGGAATCCCTGCCGCCAAACCGGATGGGGATTACTTTCAGGAAGTTCCATTGGTCGAATCCCAATTACCAACAGGGTATGCAGTCATCAATGGTACGAAATACCCCGTTGGGGAAGATCTTCTCTCCAGAGGGGCCATCAGTGGGAACTACGATCAAATTGTTTACGCAGGATATGGTATAGAAGACGGTGAGTACTCGGATTACGATGGATTGGATGTATCGGGAAAATTGGTCCTTGTAAAAATGGGCGAGCCAATTTCAGAGGATGGCAATTTTACAATCTCCGGCACTGATAAAAAATCTGTTTGGAGCAATTCGAACGAATCACTTGAAAAACGTGTGCAAATAGCCTCGGATAAGGGAGCAAAGGGATTATTATATTACGATACCGCAAACTTTTTAAGATATAAGAATTATTTTGACCGGATGAAAGCAAATGGCAATGCCAGGATGGATTTAAAGGACCCCGATCTGGAAGGTAAAATGACCACCATTTATATAGATTCCACCATCGCCAGGAGTTTGATGCCAGATATTGACACCAACAATGACTCCAAGCCCATCCCTGCGACCATAGAAATGAATTTAAAAAGCACGGACAAGGATATTCAATCCGAAAACGTAGTCGCCATAATCAAGGGATCCGAAAAACCTGATGAATACCTAATCGTTTCTGCTCATTTAGATCATATCGGTATAAATAAGGACGGGGAGATCAACAATGGAGCCGATGATGACGGTTCGGGGACAGTTGCCTTGCTTGAGATAGCCAAGGCTTTTAAAAAAGCGGCGGACGAGGGTCATGGCCCTAAAAGGTCGGTAGTGTTTTTACATGTTACGGGGGAGGAGAAAGGCCTGTTGGGCTCAAGATATTATACCGATGTGGACCCGATCTTTCCATTATCGCAAACTGTGGCCGATTTAAATATCGATATGATCGGCCGTATCGATCCCAAGCGAACGGGCGACCGAAATTATATCTACCTAATCGGGTCGGACAAGTTGAGTACCGAACTCCACAACCTGTCGGAAGAAGTGAACAATAAATGTTGCCATTTGGAATTGGACTATACTTTTAACGATGATAACGATCCAAATCGCTTTTATTACAGGAGCGACCATTATAATTTCGCCAAGAACAATATTCCAATTATATTTTATTTTAACGGGGTGCATGAAGATTACCACAGGCCTGGGGACACGCCGGACAAAATAAATTACGACTTATTGGAAAACAGGACCAGACTGGTCTTCTATACGGCATGGGAGGTAGCAAATCGACCCAATAAGATTACTGTAGATCCGGAAAAGGCAGTAAGGTGATCTTATAAATAAAATCGTAAAACCACTTAAATGGAATTGCCGTAAAAATAAACGGCCCTTATATTTTATGAAAAATATATACCATGCAGTATTTGTATTTTTTATATTAGTAAAAAAATAGATAACTATGTCGACCAAAGCTGAAAGAACCACTGCCTATATTGTCGAGACCGTTGCCCCTATTTTCAATAAACTGGGCTATGTTGGTACCAGCATGAGCGATCTTACCCAAGCAACCGGACTTACCAAAGGTGCTTTATACGGGAATTTCGAAAACAAAGAAGCATTGGCGCTGGCCGCTTTTGAGCGCAATAGTAAATTATTGCTTGCAGCAATTGATGACAAACTGAATACACATGGTACGTCATTGGAAAAGCTCTTTGTACTCACCAACTTTTATAGACATTATGACGATTTCACCAAAGATATGGGTGGCTGCCCAGTACTCAATGTAGGGGTGGACGCCAAATACAACAATTCCCTCTTGTCCGCCGCAACCAAGGAAACCATTAGAAGTATTGAGGGAAAGATAGCGCTGGTGATTGAAAATGGGGTGAATAGCAACGAGTTGAGAATTCCGGTAACTCCATTGCAATTCGCCAAACAGCTTTTTACCATGATACAGGGCGCAGTGGCCATGACAACCATAACCGGCGATAAAAAGTACCTTTTGAACACTGTGGCCTATTTGGATCAACTAATAGTTAAGGAGATAAAGAAATAATCGATTCTTAATAATGACCCTGCCAGTCCATTATTTAAAAAAATAAAAAACGGACGCTTCCAAGCGGAATTGTCCGTTTTCCAAATTAACCAACCAACCAAACTTACGCAGCTACCTAGTTATCATCGGTAGCATCTTTTACTTTATCATTTACGTTATCCGCAGCCTTGTCAATTTCGTCACCAGCGTCATCGGCTGCATCCTCAATCTTGTCACCTGCTTTTTCGGCCGCGTCTTTCACACCATCCCCTGCTTCTTTTAAACCAGACTCTATTTTTTCTCCGGGAGTTTTCTTATCCTCCCTACAGCTGGAAAAAGTGGTAAGGGATACCGTAGTCAGCACCGTGATCAGAATTAAATATATTACTTTCTTCATTTTTAAACATTTAAAAGGTTTATACTTGAATTTACAGAGATCGTTCATCCCTAATTTTTAACAACTAAATTTTTCTTCTTCCCGTAAACAGGGAAATAACAAATAGAATAAGAAAAATAAAGAAAAGAATTTTGGCGATACTCGCCGCCCCTGCGGCAATGCCTCCAAATCCAAATATGGCCGCGATAATCGCGAGAATTACAAATGTTACTGTCCAACGTAGCATAATTTTCTATTTTTAAGATTAGTATTTACTTTCGAACCCTCTTTAGTTCTTTTTCATGATAACAATA
>JBLWZN010000066.1:0-16970 GCA_048266425.1 Sediminicola sp. | reverse complement strand
TGACCAATTCGTACAAATATGAAGCGCTATACTAGTATAGCTTATGGTTCTAATGAACAAAATATCATTTTCGGAAAGGATGGATACTACTATTTAAAGGGCGCATATCAGAACCTGATTCTCGGTGACCCCGTAAGTGCTGTAAAAGCAGTTGCCACCATTGATGATGATTATTATGTAAGCACCAACCAACATAAATCATTGCGCTTAAATAAAGTTTTACTTTTCAAAAATGAGGATGTGCCTAGTGACCTAGAAACCCCAAATCCAAACGAAACGACTGGAAGCTTGAAAGCCGAAATTTATATTAAAGAAGATATTAATGGGTATTATCAAGGCGAAAGCCAAGAGTTCAGCGTTGATACTAAAACTATTAAAGATGTTCAATATTCTGGAGAATATTACAACAATGTTTTAGATGTCAATGATGTTGATTTATCGGCTATTGAAAATCAATCTTCCGATGTATTTGATTTTGGCTATGAATATTCACTATTCAAAAATGTCCCCAACTCTAGTTCTGGCAAACTTACACTAAAAGCTCTTTCAAATAAAGGGAAAAACGGAGCAACTTTAATTCCTCCCTACAAGTTTGAGTATATGCCTGCAGATTATAGTCGAGATATTGATGATTGGGGCTATAATCAATTTGCTCAAGCTGGTAGTCTTTCCAAGATAAAAACACCCACAGGGGCCGATATTAATATCACTTATGAAGAGGATGATTATCACAATGAGATAATACCGACAAGAAGGGTCTTCAATTCAAAATTGCAATTCGACGTGAGCGTTGTCAATAATAAACTTAGAATCCTTGTAGAAGACGAGCAAGGTGGAGATGGCAACATTAGCTTTAATGAGTTTTTTGAGATAGGTAAGGCAGATTTCGATTTCTGGGCTTGTTATATCCGCGATTTCTTTGCTGGAGGTTGTCAATCCAGACATGGAACTATTGACGTTAAGAATGAAGAAGTTGATATAATAGCCGTTGATGCAAATAGCGTATTACTCGAAACTTCGTTGTCAAACACTTCGGATAGCAATGGTGGACTTAATGAACTTTTATCAAATTCCCCTTTTGGACTGGAATATCATCCAGGAATGATATATGTTAATAAATTTCGTGGGGAATGTGAAAATCCAGATGGGTGTATTAATGTCACCCCTAGGTTGGTACTCGATTATTTTTTATACGGAAACAAAGATTTACGTGATAGAGATGGAGGCGGTGTCAGGGTGAAACAGATTACAACAACAGATGATAACGGAGAAATTTACTCAACGAATTACTATTACAATAACATGGATTTTGATAAAAACAAACTCGATTCCAATTACCGTTCTTCCGGAGTAACTTCTTTTGCCCCCTCAAAATATGTGAAAGAAGTAAAGTATATTAATGAGTTGCCCTCTCCATATGTGATTTACGAGTATGTAACCTTGGAAAAGAAAGGGAACGGAAAGTTCACTGGAAAAGTCCAATACCAATTTAAAGTATTGAAGAACCTTGTGGAAAGCGCAAATGAATTTTCCATTGATGATATATTGAAAATCAGTAAAGTTCAAAATGGTTCGTCGCCTCTTACAAATAGTAGTGGCTTCACAATCAATGCCAATTTCGATAAATACGTACTAGTGGATAATTTGGCATCTATCGGAAGCCTTTTGAAAGTGAAAACGTTCAATGAATTTGATCAGATAATGAAGATTATCGAGAATGGGTATAAGACCAACGCGACAAAAAATCAGGGTATTATGGAAGAATCATTTATTACCTCCAAGTTGTTTATAAAAAAATTGACCGAACAAGCTGGTGGAGGAGGCACTTATGATCGAACCATCAATTACAGCAGTTCTTCTAAAATTTCGTATCCCAACGTATTGGGAAGCATTAAGATGGTCCAGGGAGGTATAACAACTACTACCTATAACGACGTTTTTGACTTTAATACCGGCCAAGTTTTGGAAACAAGTATGATGAATAGTGAGAACCGTGGAGTTCGCACCAAAATTGTGCCTGCATATTCTGAATATGCAGCAATGGGTACAAAAGTAGATAATCCCAGCAACAGGAATATGCTGGCCCAACAAAGAGCTGTTTATAGCTACATAGATATTAATGGGTCCTGGAAAGAAACAGGAGTCGGTATCACAACTTGGAAACCATGGGAAAATGATATATGGCGCAAGCACAAAAATTATAACTGGAATGGAAATACGAATCCCGATGGTACATTAAGCGGTTTCAATGACGATTTTGACTGGTCATTGGCTGCCAATACCCAGGCACAGAATTGGTTATTGCAATCAGAGACAACAAAATATAATGAATTCTCAATGCAGCTTGAAACAAGGGATATTAACAACAACCGTATAGCTACGAAAATGAATAATCCCAATGATAAAATCATCGCAACAGGAAATGCTGGATACGACCAAATATTTTTTTCTGGTGCAGAGGATTTGTATTTGGGTGTTCAGGAATTTGGTGGTGGCGTAGCAAAAGGAAATGCAACATTGACACAAGATATTTTGGATGCTCATACTGGTCAATATGCCTTACTGGTCAATAGTGGTCAAACCGCTTATGAAGTTACTGTGGATAATGGCAACGATCCGGCTCAAGATTACAAAATATCTCTTTGGGCCAAAGCCAGCAACGGTTATTACGAAAATACTAGAGTAATGGTAGGGTCAGAAGTGGTGCAATATAGACCGGAGGAAGTTGTTCGTGCCGGAGATTGGGTTTTACTCAATTTTTACAAATCGATAAACGGAACTGCTCAAATTCATGTGACCTCATCAGGTGGAAGTACTATCGTGGATGATTTTAGGGTTCATCCTGTTGCTGCGACAATGAGTTCGTATGTGTATAACCAATGGGATGAACTTACCGATATTCTCGGCGCAAATAATCTATCTACCAAGTTTGACTATGATTCTGAGGGAAGATTGAAAAAGACCTACACTGAAGTTGGTGATTATAGTACAGCGGGATCGGGCGGATTTAAGAGAACTGGCGAAAATGAATACACCTACAAATACTAGAGAAAGATGAAACATATCCCTAACAACATATTGAAATTAGGTATTATTCTTAGCGTTTTTCTAGGAATCAATCATACCATCAATGCCCAATGCTATGGTGCTACTGCCACAGATATGGAATTTACCTCGAGTGGAGGAAGTCTTTCCCGAACAATTCAAATACCCAATAATCCAAATTGTTCTGGCGGTACTTGGACAATTGACGGAGTTCCTAGTTGGCTTACTTCGGCTTCAATTTCTGGTACAACGGTGTATGCGGTTGCACCAGCTTATTCTGGAAACGAACGCGAGGGAACCATAAATCTTTATAGAAACGGAAGTATTTCCGGAGGGATAAGGGTTTGGCAGAATAAAGGTAATGTGCCACCACCCGAACCTTGTATTGTTTCTGGTTTTATTGGATCGACTTTTATTGCCACGGGGGAAACAAAAATGTATACCTTATCATATTCGAACTGTCCCACGCAATCCTATTTTACATTCAAAGATCAAAATGGCAATAACCTTCCCAATTGGGTCAGTATTTCACAAACTTCAACAAGTCAGGTAAGTGTAACTTTTGCCGCTAATAATACTGCTGTATCCCGAAATGTTATTATTGCCGCAACCGCTCAATCCTCTGGTGTTTCCGGATTTGGAAATTCCTTTACCCAGCCGTGTATGGGGAAGACTTGGTATGCAGATAATGACAACGACGGATTTAGAGATCCGGGAAGTGTTGGCCAGGTAGACTGTGCCAATAGAGGTAATGGATGGACGCAAAATACGACCGTCGACGTTTGCCCAACAGAATACAATTTGCAAAATGTATTAAAAACATGGTACCAAGACACGGATAACGATAATTTCAAGGATCCGGGAGGAGAAACTAGACAACAATGTAATAAACCTGCCGGAGGCTGGACATCCAACCCTGAATCGGTTGATGATAATTGCCCTACTCAACCATATAGTTCCAACGGAGGTTGCGACCCCAATTGTGGCATAACCTTACCCTCCAATACATTGCTTGAATTTGGTACATCAGGGGGTACACAAACGATTCCTTTTACAGTACAACAAGGATGTTCTGGATATGCATTGACGTTTGGTAATTATCCCAATTGGTTAACCGTATCCTATACACCAGGTTCAATTACTATTGTTTGTCAACCCTATGCCCAATTCAGGGAGGCTTCTGGTATTGGTATTTATTCAAATGGTAGTATTCAAGGGGGTTTTGCTGTAAAACAGAACTACGTACCTCCCCCATGTATCGTCAGTGGGTTTAATGGGTCAAGTATACTGGCCAATGGCGAAATGAAAACTTTTAACCTTTCTTACCAAGACTGTCCTACTGAATCGTACTATACTTTTAAGGATGAGCAAGGAAATGATATTTCGTCACCAAATTATGATTGGATATCGATTAGCCAAACACAAACGGATAAGATTTCTATTACGTTTGCACCAAACAATGCTTCCTCCAGTCGAACGGTAATTCTTGTGGGAACTGCAACTTCTAATGGCGTCTCAGGAATAGGGGGGTCTTTTACCCAGGCTTGTATCCAAAGAGCTTGGTATGCAGATAGTGATGGCGATGGTTTTCGGGATCCGGGAAGTGTTGCCGAAATGGATTGTTTTAGAACGGGAAACTGGACAACTGATACAACCGTGGATGTATGTCCTTCGGAGTATAATTTGAACAATATATTGGTAACATGGTACCGCGATACGGATGGTGATAACTTCAAAGACCCCGGAGGAGAAGTAAGAGAACAATGTAGTGAGCCTACGGACGGAAACTGGACCTCTAATCCTGAATCGGTTGATGACAATTGTCCAAATCATCCATATAGCACAAATGCCGGTTGTGACCCTAACTGTAATATTACCCTACCACAAAATACACTACTCGACTTTGACCAGCAAGGAGGCCAACTTTCAGTTACTTTTGGAGTACCCCAGAATTGTTCGGGTTACGAGCTTTCTTTTGAAAATGTACCCGTATGGGTGACGGATATTTATCAGAATTCCAATACGATTGTCGTTGTAGTTGATGCTACAACCGAATTCCGTGAGGTGGGAATACCGGTTTATTCCAACGGAAGTATTCAAGGTGGCATTGGAGTTAGACAAAATTATGATTCGAGTCCCCCCGACCCATCTGATACCTGCACGGCTAATCCTATTGGTAATGTTGCTTTTGGTGCGTTTGCCGAATCTCAGACTGTAACGGTTACTTTCGAGGATCCCGCCAATTGCTCAGGCACCACCTACCTAAAACATCCGTATGAGGTTGTTCCCAGTTGGTTGACCATCACTCCTTCAGGAAATACCTTTTCCCTATCCGTGGGTAACAATGCTTCAGGGAACGAGCGTAGTACTATTCTTGTTCCTGTGAAGGAAGACGCCATGGGAAACATTACCTTTGTTGGACAATTTTTTACGGTAACCCAGGCGAACTGCTTAACAGAGTGGTTCCCCGATACTGACGGTGACACATTGGGCGATGTTTACGCGCTCTCCGAAAAAGGATGTTTCGCACCAAACCATGGCGGCGGCATCACTTGGGTCAGCAACAACGATGACCTATGTCCCGATTATTTTGGTACCGTTCAAAATCAGGGCTGTCCTAGTGGTCAGGTTCCTGAAAATAGGAATACCATAACCTCAAGTGGTTTTGATATAGATGATACTTTAAAAGGGACAAATAAGGCATATTTCAACGAGTTTGGTAAGCAGGAACAGTCCCAGAGCCTAGACATTCTGACCAATAGAATTTGGGCTTCTGAAACTATTTATGATAGTGAAGGCAGACCAGCGATACACACTTTAAGTGCGCCTACGGATAATACTTCCTTTCTATTTAGGGAGAGTTTTACTTTGAATACTGCTGGTAACGAATATTCAAGAAATGATTTCGAAACAGACCTTAATAATCCTTCACCTATAGCACCCCAGCCAAACACATTAGGTTGGTATTACAGCAATCAAAATACTAATGCTTTTTATATTGGCAATGACTATCAAGACATCACCGAATATCCCTTTTCAAGGACTACTTTTAGTAGACTAAACCCCGATATCCCTTTAAAGGTAATCGGGGGCAACAAGCCGGACACCAATAAAGATGGTTCAATAGATGCCAATGACGAATATCCACAATCATATATTTTCTCAATGAGAGCTTCCCAAGAATTATCTGGAACAGTTGCCTTTGGAGATACGAAGTACGACCTATATAAAATCAATAAAACGGTGAGTCGTAATGCGCAGGGTAATGAAAATGTTGTATTTGCGGATGCTGACGGCAAAATATTGGCCACCGCAAGGTCTGGTGGACAGGACGATAGAACAATGGTGATTCCTATTGGAGAACAGGGATATGTGGATATCCATGTGCCAGAGGGAAACAATATGGGCTTTACCATAGATTCAGCTGGCGAGAGTATTACCGTTTATGACCTTATTACTGAAAACTCGGTCACACCTTCCGCAAATATGTCAAAAGGCTTCTATAGGGTTTCAGTAGACCAAATTGATGGTTATGTTCCCAATTCGGCCTCGGTAACTTACAAGGAGAATTATTACGACTACAGTCTAAACGAATATGATGAAGCTGGCAGAGTTATGGTATCGTATCAACCATTAGGTTCGACAAAGGCATTGAAACAGAGCACTTCTTATGAGTACGATGCCCTCGGCCAATTGATTCACACAACAAGTCCTGATGAAGGAGAGGCTTGGTTCAAATATCGCAAAGACGGCCAGATTCGTTTTTCACAGAATAGTAAACAAAAAGATATCGATCCTAATGACCCGAATGATATTGTAGAGTTCTCCTATACAAATTATGACTTTAAGGGAAGGCCTCTGGAAAGTGGCATTCTAAGGGGACTACCCTTCGGCCCAAATTTAGACCCCAATGACAAAAATCTTCCTGCTAGTGGAACAAAGGCCGAGAAATTGAATACAACCTATGATGTTTTGACCTCTTCGGAGTTAAGCACCTTGCCTACTGGTTATCAAACACCGTCATATTTGTCAGGTAATGTGGTAAAGACCGAGAATTCCATATCCAAGACGTATTACAGTTATGATATCTATGGTAGGGTTAAATGGATGGTCCAAGAAATAGCCGATATTGGCTTTAAGACTATTGATTATGAGTATGATCCGGTTTCAGGACTTGTAGTGAAGGTAATATACCAGAAAAATGACCCATCGGAGCGATTTATTCAGAAATATGAATACAATCAAATCAATCAATTGGTCAAGGTTAAGACCTCCTTGGATGATTCCGACTATATGACACAGGCTGAATATAAATATTATGAAACAGGAGGTTTGCGTCGTGTTGAACTGGCCAACGGGGTTCAGGGCATAGATTATGTCTATAATATTAGTGGACAATTAAAAGCAATCAATGACCCTGAGCTAAATGGAACCAATGATCAAGGGCAACCTGATAATGACTTGTTCGGCATGCAGTTGGACTATCATAATGCCGACTACAAACGGACAATCGATAAAATTACGGCCACAACTTACGGCGAAGACCAATATAGTGGAGGTATCAAGGGAATTCGTTGGAATAATAAACAGTTTGAAGATTCGAGTACCAATGCTTTTCAATACGATTACAATCGTAACAATTGGTTGAAAGAAGCCCTATACGGCACATATGGCGACGACGACCCTACCCTTGAAGATAATAATGATTTTATTGGGACCTACTCTGCGACGGACGGTGTCCAAAAAATTGAGGGTGTACATAGTGTTACGATCAAACCGACTTCACATTTTACAGAAGGTAGTGATGTTCTTATCCGAATAGTAGCTGGGGGAGGGTTTAATGAGGTCAATGGGGATTACAATGTTACGGGAATAGAATATGATGCCAACGGTAATATTCTTAAACTGAACCGTAATAAGAACACGACCAATCGGAGCAATGCAATGGATAACCTCTCTTATACTTATGACTCGTTAAAACCCAACCAATTAAAACGAGTCGATGATGCCAATGGTGATGTCGATGATGCTGACGATATCGGTGATCAGATAGGCGATGGCGATGATAAAAATTACCATTACAATGAAATCGGACAATTGGTGGAAGATTGGGAATATGTCACGGAAGCACAACGACAATCGTATTTAAATACAGGTGCTGTGCCTAGTAGCGTTATTCGTTACAAGTACAATTCTGTTGGTTTGGTAACCGAAGTCACTAAAAATAATGTAACTTTAGTCAAGTTCTTTTACAACGAACGTAACCATAGGATACAAAAGAAAAGTTTCGATGGCAATGGCAATTTATTTAGCAATACCTACTATGTAAGAGATGCCGCTGGCAGTGTTGTTGCTATTCATTCTATACCGGTTAATGCAGGTACACCTGCGTTAGAATATCCTATTCAAGGTAACGGTCGTATTGGTATTTTTAAACGTTCGGGCAATACTGGGGTTACGGATTATGAAATAACAGATCATCTGGGAAATGTTAGAGCAGTATTTAGTGTAGCAAATAATACTATTGGTAATCAGAATTTTAGTGATTACTACCCTTTCGGGATGCCCATGCCGGGACGCAATATGGTCGGCGACTACCGCTACGCCTTCCAGGGGCAGGAAAAGGATAACGAGACCGGGAAGGAAGCGTTCCAATTGCGACTTTGGGACGGGCGTATTGGGAGGTGGCTCACAACCGATCCTTATGGGCAACATGCAAGTCCATATTTAGGAATGGGCAATAACCCTGTTAGGTTAATTGATCCTGACGGTGGATTGTGCCAAGATGCCGATGGCAACACAATTCCCTGTGATGGTGTTTTTGGAGGGGAGAACTTTAATGGCCCCACCAATGAAACACTGACTCTTTTAGATGAATTTGTAGGAACAGCTGCCTTATCTGCGTCAAATAGAATGAATGAGTTTGTAGATAATTCAATATTATTTGGGGGTTATTCACAAGCGAATATTTTATTCACCTTGTTAGCAGATAATACATATAAGTTAAAGTCTCTCGCTCAATTAGGCAGATTCGACCCTAAATTCCAAACGGATTTCTTAAATAAAAGCTTATCAACTAAAATGGGAAATGTTTATAGTAAGGATGCCTTAAGTTCAATTAGTAAATTAAACAAGGGTTTGAAATTTCTTGGAAAGACGTCCCTTGTCGCGGGTTATTATTCCTCTGCAAAGGCGTTTTACGATGGAGATAATTATACAGGAGTTGTTGAAGGAACTGCCAATACAGCAGGTATAGAAATAAGCTACTATTTAGGAATCGGTCCTGGTTTGGGATGGACCGCAGGTTGGGAAGGTGGCAAGGTGTTTTGGGCAACAGATATTGGTCAGCAAATACGAGGAAAATATATGAGTTTTATGATTCCCGATGCACTATTGCCTGTACAATATAGGAGTGATTATCATAGTAAGTTACTTGAAAGATGAATACATTAAGATTGTTCAGAGTTTTTTTTGGCAGGCTTTATTACTATGGATATTTAAGACAATCCCGTAACGATTCGGATTATGAAATTGTGGTTATTGGATTCATTAGTATTTGTCAAACTTTCAATATATCTACAATTCTAAATGTCTTAGCCTTAGTTTTAGGTATAAAATTTAATTTTCTCATTGTGTATGTTTGCTTCTATTTTATTATATATTTTTCGAATTATTACTATTATGAAATAAGGAAAAATAAATTAAAAATTTTAAATACGGAGATATATAGAGGAAAAAGTACAGCTTATTTATCCTTTATTTATTTAATACTGTCAGTTTTTTTATTTTTTGGTAGTTTATTTATATATACGAATAGCTCTTAAAAATCTAAAACGAATACATGAGTTTAACTATTCCCGTTACCGCTCTTTTGCCATGAAAGGGGTAAAGAACTGAAAGTAGAGATAGAACCATGATGTCGTTGCCATGGTTTTCATGCAATAGATTTTAGCTTGAAGTTCTTGATGGAGGCATCAATTGTGAACAGTATATCCTCCCCGTCATTTGTATCCAAACTTGCTTCCTGTATTTGCACTCTTGTTTTTATGTAAGTTTCAATATTATCAAATAATTGAATGAAGACTTTTTAGCTTTTGATTACAAATTTTAGTAAGAAATTACGTTATTTGTAAAGTGCTATACCAACGAAGGATTTACAGGTGAAAGTATCATTTTCGATGGAGATTTGGATTTCTCCAACTTGAGTGCTAATGAGCTTGTTGGCTCAGGCGGTACATATCTAAGTTCTTATAATTTTTCAAGTCCTTCGATAAGAGACAATATTGAAAGCTTTATTGTAAATGCCAATCTTCAAGACGGTTTGGACTTAATTCAAAAAGTTACTGTTCAAAATAGTGTCACAAAAGGTATGGACTTTCTTTACAGCGCTGAAAAAGCTACTCAGGACAGTTATTTGATATTAAGACAGCTAGATAGAAAAGGCAACTCTCAAGCTGACAAAGTATTCGAGCCTACTGTAGAGAACCTGCGTAATTTAATAAATGTGCACGAAGTAATTGGACATGTGGCACTTGGAATGAGTGGTAGTAGACTGAATCATTACTACATATACAAATCTCAAGTGGATAGGCACCAGTTTAATAATACAACAAACAGATTTAAGGCACATATTTTGTCTAAGTTCTTTTACCATGCACAACGCACTGGAAATAGGGATAGTTTTTTGAACAATTCTAGATATCGTAGTTTATTCAACAAATATGGGTATAAAACTTACTTAGAACTTTATAATAAATGATGTCAAAAAAAAGAATATTCTCAACACCTATTTTGGCGGCTCTTATATTTCTCTGTTTCTCCTGTAAGCAAAAAGAGATGTACATCTACCTATTGGATGATGGAGATTGCACGTTCTATCAGAAAGCTACTTATGTGCTTGTTCAGGGAGATAATTTATACCTTAACACACCTGTAGGACTATTGGGTTTAAATAAACTTTACAGAAGAAAACTGACCAATAAGGAACAGGACAGTTTGGAGGTTTTAGTAAAAGAATTAAACCAACAAAAAATAGATAGCATCTATTACAAGCACCTTAGTCAGTACTGCTATATGGTAGATCTTTCGATTAGCTTTTCAAATGTCTCAATAAATACTTCGGTTTATGACACTATCCTTCCGAACGCAATTTCACCATTGCACAATTACTTAGAAAGGCTGTCAACTATGGATACATCAATCAAAATGGTCAATCCAAAAATCAAATATTTTGAAGATATTGATATAATTGATATAGTTGGTTCCAATAAAGATACCCTTCGGATATCAAATGAATCCAGATTTTTAACATGGAAAAATCTAGTTATATCAAAGCCTTCCGATTTCCATAAAACTGATACAGTTGAAAATGTAGAATATGAACTTATTCCTGACAATGCATTTGATGATGATTGCCAAAAAACTATAGAAAGGATGGGTACCACTGAATCTGGAAAGTTATTTTACAAACTTATTGGTTCAAAATTTTTTTATCTATCCAATTTTGAAAACAAAGTACAGCCAGCCAAAAGTCTTCCCAACTAGATTTAAATGAAATTTAAGAAAATAACGGTAGAAATATCATGATTTTTTATGAGTAAGCTATTCTGCTCTTGTAGTCCCTTATCAGGGTATCGAGAATATTGGGATCTATTGCCGCTCTTCCTACGACATTCGGCGATGACCTCGATGCACCAGGGTATTCTTGTCCTTCACCAGGCCAGGGCTTTGCTTGACACATAATCAAGCAAAACAAACACGATGTCAGTCTTGATACCATAATTTTTTATACAGAGGCTCAATTTTCCTAAATAATTGAACGAAGATTATTTAACTTTTAATTACAAATTTTAGTAAGAAATTACGTTATTTGTAAAGTGCTATATTACAACGAAACTTTTTTAACTATGAAAAAAATCATTTTTACCTTTAGTCTATTTTTTTTGGTGTTTAATTTAACCGCCCAGGACTCCAAAATAAGTGTAACATTAAGCTACCCCATTCCTGTGGGGGATAATTTCGCAAGCAGCTATACCGGTATTGTGGATTTAGGGTTGCAAGCACGCTTGATTGAGGCAGGACCGTTAGCAATAGGCGTATCGGCAAATGCAGATTATTCAAGAAACTCGGTTGATTCCGGTTCTACAACTTTTAAAGAGGCTGCCTTTTTGATTCAACCTCGTGTTTTTGGCGAACTAAACTTGGATGCAATTGCAAAATTCAAACCTTTTATTGGTTTGGGATATACCTTTGCAATCATAACCGCTGATCCACCAGGGGGTGCTTTCCCCGACAAAAAGAACAAATATGGGGGTATTAATTTCAATTTGGGAGCGGCTTATAATATTACTGAAATGTTTTTTGTTCTTGCTCAATTCGATGGTGTAAAATTGTCACGAGACGTGCCACAGCAAGAAGTTGCCGACTTTTATTCCAAAATAAGTCATATAGAACTTGGTGTGGGTGTAAGGTTTTAAATTTTTCCCCGTTCCTATTGAGATTTGCCTATATTTTTAGGCATGAGGCATTTTGTAATTTCAACGTCCCAAATCTTGAAAAAGCTGAACCTACTATTGTTATTGTTATGCACCTCTTCATTTTTGGTCGCCCAAAATGAAGCGGCCAACTGGTATTTTGGGGATCATGCGGGGTTGAACTTTAGTGGCGGAACACCCGTAGCTCTTACAAATGGATCGCTGAGTACTATTGAAGGTTGCTCCACAATTTCAGATTTTAATGGTAATTTACTTTTCTACACAGACGGCATTACAGTTTGGAATCGCAGTCATACTCCTATGCCAAACGGTACAGGATTAAAAGGGCATCCTTCGAGCACGCAATCAGGTATTATCGTTCCACATCCGGGAAATCCGAATCAATATTATGTTTTCACAGTTGCCGAAGGAGGCGGCCCTGATGGTCTGCAATACAATCTTGTTGACTTGACCTTAGATGGTGGACAGGGAGACCTGATTACCAAGAACCAACTTTTGGAAACGCCGGTCACCGAACGGCTAACCGCGGTAGCCCATGCCAATGGGTCCGATATCTGGGTATTGGCGCATAAACATGATAGCAATGAATTTGTTGCCTATTTGGTGACTCCCACAGGTTTGAATACGACCCCGATTATTTCGGCTACTGGTTATACCTATGTCGCGGATGCGAGTCAAAATGATGCCCGAGGTTATATGAAAGTTTCACCAGATGGAAGTCTCTTGGCCATTGCCACCTCAAGAAACTTAGAAATTTTGCAGTTTAATTCCACTACTGGAACATTCAGCAATCCAATAAAATTGTATTCCTTCATTATCAATTACGATTTGAATTATAGCCCCTTTCCCTATGGGGTTGAGTTTTCATCGGATAGTAGTAGATTGTTCGTTACTACCACTTACTACAGAAATTTTAATGATCGCTACTATACGATACACCAATTCGATGTTTCTTCATATAATGTAGGAGACATTATTGCTTCGGGTATGCTAATTTCGCCTCGGCAATTAAATAGTATTGAAGCCCTCCAATTGGCAATTGATGGTAAAATTTACGTTGCTCAAAATGGCCAAAATTATTTAGGGGTAATTGGCAATCCTAATGTATTGGGAATGGGTTGCAATTATATCGAAAATGGGGTTTCACTTGCAGGTCGAACAAGTAGTTCTGGGTTACCCCCATTTATTCAATCGTATTTCGTAGTCGGTTTGCAGATAAGGAATTTTTGTTTCGGTGATATCACCGAATATACCGTGAATACAAGTAGTCCTGTAACCAGCATCAATTGGGATTTCGGTGATGGTAACACCTCTAGCATTGAGAACCCGACTCATATCTATGCTTCTCCGGGTACTTATACTATTAGCGTAACGGCGACTACCGCTACTGAGACGAAAACTGAGTCAAAGGATATTTCCATATACGAAGTGCCTGTAGCGAATTCTGCTACTGATTTTGAAGTGTGCAGTACAAGCTTTACACATCAGTTCGACCTTTCAACAAAAGATGTGGAAGTGTTGGGAACTCAACTACCGACGAATAATACTATTGCGTATTACCCAACACTGGCCGATGCCCAGAATGGAACGAATCCTTTGCCCAATTTATATACAAATACCAGTACCCGTGAAACCATTTTTGCACGCATATCCAGTGTGAACAATCCAAGTTGTTACGGTACGACTACCTTTGACCTGCTTATCAAGGAAGCCCCGATATTGAATACGGTTGCTGACTGGGCCATATGCGATACCGATATGGACGGCCTGTATGATTTCGACCTGACCCAAAAGGATGCGGAGGTACTGGGCGGTCAAAATGCTGCCACATTTACCATAAGCTATTTCGAGGCCCAAACCGATGCCGACAACGATACAAATGCAATAGGGCCCAATTATACAAATACCGCCCCGGCGCAACAAATTTTCTTCCGTATCGAAAACACCGGTTCCCCCGAATGTTATAAAACGGGCAGTTTTCAATTGGAGGTAATTACGGGCGTGTCGGCCCGCGTACCTACAAATATGGAAACCTGTGATGATGATAACGATGGGATAGGCACGTTTGATCTGACCGCCAACAACAACGAGATACTCGGAGGACAAAGTCCTACCAGCTTTGGGGTAAGCTACTATCGCACCCAATTGGATGCCGAGGCGGGGACCAACGCAATAAATAATGCAACTGGTTATACCAATACCGTTCCCTACGCCGAGTCCATTTATGCCCGGGTAGGGAACATGGGCAACCCGGATTGCTACAATACCGTTTCCTTTGCGTTGATGGTGCACGATTCGCCCATCCGCCGATCCGTATCGGATTGGCAGGTCTGCGACGACGACAATGACGGGGAATACGATTTTGCCCTTACGGAAAAGAACGCCGAGATCTTGGGTAACCAGTCCGACAATGACTTCACCATCACCTATCACGGAACACTGGCCGATGCCACAGCGGGACAAAACGCCATTGTCGGCCCCTATCAAAACACCGATGTTCCGCAAACTATTTACTACCGATTGGAAAACAAGGCCCATGCATCCTGTTCCTTGACCGATAGTTTTATGCTCCAAGTCTTCGATGTGCCTACGGCAACGGCCCCGGCACCGATGGTATCCTGTGATATGGACGGAACAGGTGAACAAACCTTTGAACTGGCAACAAAGGATACCGAGATTTTGAACGGACAGGATCCCAATACCTATGTCGTGAGCTATTATGGCAATGCGGCCGACGCCGATGCGGGTCAAGACCCGCTATCCAAAACGGCATATACAAATTCGGCACAACGGGAAACGATTTTTGCCCGTATCCAAAACAAGGGAAATCCAAGCTGTTATGACGTTACAAGTTTCGGGATCATGGTCGATCCATTACCCATACCGCAGATCGAGCCGACCTATGTCATCTGTCCCGATAGTCCGGAACTGATCATTGACGCAGGGTATTTTGAATCCTGGTCATGGCAGAATGAAAATAATACCGTAATCGGAACCGGCCGGACCTTGAACGTTACGGAACTGGGGGATTATTACCTATCGGTGACCCGTTCCATGAACGGTATTACATGTGAAAATAAAGTTCCCTTTACGGTAATCTCATCGGGAGCCCCCGAGGGCCTTACGGTCAATGTAAGCGGGTTTTCGGACAGGGTGACCTTGGAACTGGAGGCTTCCGGCTCAGGTGATTTCGAATATTCGATGGACGGGGAGAACTTTCAAGACTATGACCGTTTTGAGGTGTTCCCCGGGGAGTATACGGTATATGTGCGGGACAGGTCTGGCTGTAGGACCCTGTCCAAGGAGGTCCTCGCCCTTGGCTACCAAAGATTCTTCACCCCCAACGGTGATGGGAGCAACGAGTTTTGGACCGTTATAGGTATGGAGAGCTTTCCCGATTCGCAACTGTACATATTCGACCGTTATGGCAAATTATTGAAACAGCTGTCCCCAACGGGCCAAGGTTGGGACGGCACCTACAATGGCAGGAGAATGCCGTCCTCGGACTATTGGTTCCGATATGTCTATGGCGATGGAAAGGTCTTTAAGGGGCACTTTTCGTTGAAACGCTGAATATTATATTTGTTTTTGAAGTTTTTTAAACAACACTAATAGAAGTTTTTCGTTCTATTTATGTAAGAAACCTACATATGCGATATAAATTTTATCTTCTGATTGCGGTCGGGACGATCATATCCTGTGCTACCATGAAACAAAGGGGAGATTTGGAAAACCCATTGCCATTCCTTACGGATATTGGGAAATATTCCAACCCCGTGATAAATTCTGATTTTTATAAAGTTGGAACCCCTTCAGTAAATGACTACTTGAATCTCTCCGTAACAGAAGTCACATTTACAAAGGCCAAATTTAAAAAATATCTCAGTTTGAAGAAAGCCAAAGGTGAAAAACCTGGGATAGCCTATATAGACTCGATTCCCGATAAACCTAAATACCTTAGCCTTATAATTGCGGATCAGATCGAGATGGTGGAACTATTGAACAATCAGGAAAATATAGGGGTACTATCCTATTTGGAAAAAGATGAGGACTACAGGATAGTTTCCCAGATATCATTAGTGACCGATCCAAAACAGATCCAGGAAATTGTTCATGCCGATAATATCAGGTTGATCCGGGAGACAAACAGTATTATGGTCCTACAAATAATAAAGGCTAGTTCGCGTACTCAATTAAAAATTTCCAAATTGGAAGTGTTCGATTTCAACACATCTGGATTTTGTTGGGAAGAAGACAAATTTGGAAAAAAAAAGATAGGGATCTTGACAGCTAAAGGAGAAGAATGCCCAAGTGGTACGGAGAGAAAGGCAAATAAATTGGACGATACCAAATCCTATTTAAAATTATGAAAAGCGACAATAACCATTGTCAACATTGACAGTCACTAAAATTGTAGTAAAAAAAGGGTTG
>JBLWZN010000065.1:0-16995 GCA_048266425.1 Sediminicola sp. | reverse complement strand
TCAATAATAATAGAATCAGGGAAAGGTTTACTAGTGTCTTTAAGGAAATCGTTTTAATTACTTTTCCCATGGTTTTGTCATTAAGGTTTAATAGGTTTTTGTGCATCTTTGTTTTCATGATTTTAATGTTTTATATATGTTATTGATTTTTGTTACGGCAAATGTCAGACATGAACCGAAGCAAGACTTATTAGCTATGCGGATAAATCCATCAAGTTTGCGGAAGGCATAAAAACTATGGCGCAGGGATATAAATTATGATGCAAATGGTCCCTTTGAATCCAATCTTCGCACCGTGACTTCTATGGGTTTTCCATAATTTTTTTCTAATTTCGACAGGCCAAGAAACAGCATGTCGGACCCATCATTCATCGGAGATCATTTTATTGACCAGGCAGAAGCCCTCATTGTGGAGAACCTCTCCAACGAACAATTTGGGGTTTCTGAACTGGCAGGGGCCATGAACATGAGTCGTTCCAGCCTGCTACGAAAGATCACCAAGCACACCAAGCTTTCAGCAAGCCAGTTCATTAGACAGGTACGCCTAAAAAAAGGCATGGAGCTGCTACAGCAGACCTCCCTTACCGTTTCCGAGATTTCTTACCAAGTGGGCTTTGGAAGTACTTCCTATTTTATTAAATGTTTTCGGGAACACTACGGGTATCCACCTGGCGAGGTTGGCAAGGGGCAGTTGGAAGAAGAAAAGGAACAAGTAATTGACAAGCCCAATTTATGGAAGCGTTACCGATGGCCCATCATTGCAGCGGTAGCTTTGGTGTTCGTAACAATATCATTCCTACTTTTCCGAAAAAAGTCGGCTACATCCCAGGTGGAAATTGAAAAATCCATAGCGGTGCTGCCCTTTAAGAACGAGAGTAGCGATTCTACCAATGTTTATTTCATCAACGGCCTCATGGAATCGACCTTGACCAATTTGCAAAAGGTCAAAGACTTTAGGGTTGTAAGCCGGACTTCGGCAGAGAAATACCGCAACAATAAGATGGGCATCCCCGAGATTGCGAGGGAACTCCATGTAAACTATGTGGTAGAGGGCAGTGGCCAACGGGTGGGTGACCAGGTTTTACTGAATATCCAATTGATCGAAGCTTCAACGGACAGCCCTATTTGGTCTGAACAATACAGCCACAAACTAGATGATGTTTTTGCCCTGCAGAATGAAGTGGCCAAGAAAATAACGGATGCGGTTAAGGCAACCGTGACACCAGCCGAACTAAAGCAAATCGAGAAAAGGCCCACGGAAAATCTTTTGGCCTATGATTACTTCCTCCAGGCACTCGACCCATATAACACGAAAACCAAAGAGGGATTGGAAAAGGCAATAGGGTTGTTTGAAAAGGCGATCGAGCAGGACCCACAGTTCTCCCTGGCCTATGCCTATATCGCCATGTCGTATTACTTTCTCGATGCAGACCAGAAACAAAAACAATATACGGAACGCATCAACAACTATGCGGACAAGGCCCTGCTTTACGATTCCAAATCCGCTGAAAGCCTGATCGCCAAAGCACTTTACTATATGCAAACCGGGGAATATAAATTGGCCTTGCCACATCTTGAGAAGGCCCTGGAGTACAATCCCAACTCCTCGGATGTGGTGCAGATGCTTGCGGTTTTGTATTCCAACGCCGTTCCAAATACCGACAAATACCTGGAGTACGCCTTAAAGGGCGTCCAACTCAATATTGCCGCAAAAGATTCCGTCACCCAAAGCTATATCTATTTGGGTCTGGGCAACGCCCTCATCCAAAACGGTTTTGTGGATGAGGCATTAACCTATATCAATAGGTCTTTGGACTACAATCCCCAAAATTATTATGCACCGTACTTGAAATTATATATCCTATACGCCAAAGACGGTGATTTGGAGCAGACCAAGGATCGACTGGTTGCGGAATGGGCCAAGGATACAACCCGATTGGACATTCTGCAGGAAGTGGCGAAGTTCAATTATTATCAGGAAGACTACGACAGTGCCTTTTATTATTATAAAAAATTCGTCGAGGCCAGGGAGATAAACGATCTGGATATTTATCCCCAGGAAGACATCAAGATTGCCTATGTCCACAAAAAGATGGGGCTTGATGCCCAGGCTGCCACTTTTTTCAATGCGTATGCGGAATATTGCGAAGCGGACCAATCCATTTACAAAAGTGCCAGTACAGCGGTAAGGTACGCGTATGAAGGGAAAATCGACAAGGCGATCGAACAGCTGAAAGTTTTTTCAACACAAGACAATTACCAATATTGGGTTTTGCTGTTCATGGAAAAGGACCCGCTCTTTAAACCATTGAAAACCCATCCGGAGTTTAACGGGGTCATGCAAAAGATCAAGGACCGGTTTTGGAAAAAACACGATAAACTGAAAAAGTTATTGGAAAATAAGGGGCTGATATAACCCCGTTGAACAACATCCTTAGCTGATCTAACTGATGAATAACCAATTGAGGCACAATTAAATACATATCTTCTTGATCACAGATTTCTTGCGGGCTGCAAAAAGGATGGTTAAGTGAAAATTCGAATTAGAATAGAGCCATAAGCCATCAATACCAATTGGAAACCCATATAATTTGAATGAAAGCTTAACAAGTCCTATTTGCTTAAGATACCATTATTCCACAATCTGTTTTTACGAAATATAAGGTTGATGATAGTGTCTTTTCCCCGTTGCCTTATAAAGGGCATTGGCAACCGCTGCGAATATTGGAGGAAAAGTAGGTTCACCCAGTCCCGTAGGATTCACATCGCTTTTAACAAAATGGACGGCTATTTCCTTAGGCGCCTCGCTCATCCTGATCATCCGGTATTTGTCAAAATTGCTTTTTTGAGGTACGCCATCTTTAAAGGTAAGTTCTCCATAGAGTTCGTTCCCAATGCCATCCACGATACCGCCTTCTGCCAAATTGGTTGCAGCATCGGGATTGACCACAATACCGCAATCAATGGCACACGTTACTTTCTGCACCACAGGCTTACCGTTCACCATTGCCATATCCAACACCTGGGCGGCATAGGAATTATGGCAAAAATAAGCGGAAACCCCTCGATATAGATGGGCATCATTTTTACCCCAATTGGATTTCTCCTTTACCAATTTAAGGACACCCGCATAACGCAGGGGGTCATAATCATTGGTCTTGCCTTCAACAGGGTCGGAGATTGCACGGTCCAGCAACTCCAATCTGAAATCGATAGGGTCCTTCCCGGAAGCTTCAGCCACTTCATCGAGAAAGGACTGCTCCGCACTGGCCATAAAGTTGGAACTGGGTGCCCTAAAGGAACCTACGGTAAGGTTGGTATCGATGGTCCAATCCTCCGCGAGATAATTCGCTACCGCCCCCGCGGGAAAACGATCCTGGGCCAACGGACTTTGAGGGATGCCACCGGTCTTCACATGGAAGGCGATCAACTTGTTGTCCGCATCCAGGCCCGCCCTATATTTAGCGAGATAGGCCGGGCGATAGATTCCATCGGTCATATCGTCCTCACGGGTATAGACAAGTTTTATGGGCGAATTCATTCGTTGCGAAATTAGCGCGGCCTCTACCAACCAATGGGCATAGGACCGCCGACCGTAACCCCCGCCCAAACGGGTCATTTGAATGTCAATTTTTTCCACGGGCATTCCCAATCTTTCGGATAACGTACGTTCGGTAAGTTCCGGCTTTTGTAATGGCCCTATGAGTTCTGCGCTTTCCTCGGTCACGTCCGCAAAAAAGTTCATCGGTTCCATACAATTATGGGCCAAAAATGGAGCGGTATAGGTTGCCTCAACAATTTTAACCGCTCTTTTGAACGCCGTTTCAGGGTCACCATCCCTTCGGCGCACTTCCCCTTTTTTTGTGGCCATGGCCTCCATTTGGGCATAATGGTCGGGAGTGTTTTCCAATCCCGCCGGAGTGTGTTCTTGCCATTTACGTCCAAAGCGATCTCTTGTTTCCGTAGCGCTTTCTATAGGCTCGCATTCTATTTTCAAGACTTTTTTGGCGTTCATGACCTCCCAGGTGGACTTCCCGACGATAACGGCAACCTCGTTAAAGGTCCTCGTATCAAAAAAGGCCTTTTCGTAGCCATCGTTAAAAACCTTGATCGTAAATATATCCTTTATTCCGGGCATGGTCCTGGCTTCGGAATCGTCTACGGATTTTAATTTCAGCCCAAAAGCAGGGGGGTGTACGATCATGGCAATGAGCATGCCTTCCCGGTGGGTATCGATTCCGAAAAGAGGTTTTCCGGTCACTATTTTTTGTCCATCAACATTCTTTTGTGAGGTGCCGATAATCGTAAAGTCCCCAGTATCTTTCAACCGAACTTCTTCAGGAACCTTGATTTTGGCTGCCGCGGAAGCCATTTTTCCGTAGCCAACCGATCTGTCACTGCTCTTGTGGTGCAGCATGCCTTCCCCGGTCGTAATCTCATCAATGGGCACCTGCCATGCCTCTGCAGCTGCTGTTTTCAGCATATGTCTTGCGGTAGCACCAGCCATACGAAGGCCTTCCCACCCTCTGCGAATGGCCTGACTGCCCCCGATAAATTGGAACGTAAAGGCATCGGTATTCAATGGGGCCTGTTCCACGATAACGTCTTTCCAATCAACGCCAAGCTCATCCGCTACGATCATGGGCATGGAGGTCTTTACATTTTGGCCCCCTTCGGGATTTGGGGACAAAATGGTTACCTGGCCATTGTATGCGATTTTTAGATACCCGTTTATCTTGAACCATTCCTTAGGCAGTTCGTCTATTTCCCCGGCCGACATTTTACATGAGGCCAGCCAGCTAAAACCAAGCATCATTCCACCACCGGCCAAAGCCGTATTCCTTATAAATGATCTTCTCCCTATTTTGGTTTTTACAATGGGCATTCCCCAATTATTAAATTACAGCGCTTATTGTTTAAATTGCTATCCGACCACTGACCTTTTGGAAATAAAGGGCTGATGGTAGTGTCTGGTTCCCGTAGCCTTGTACAATGCATTTGCCAAAGCTCCCAATACGGGGGGAAAGGGTGGTTCGCCCAAACCGGTAGGGTCTATTTCGTTTTTCACAAAATGCACCTCGATGGATTTAGGCGCCTCGTTGTGGCGAATGATACGATAGGTGTCAAAATTGGTTTGTTCGGTACTGCCGTCCTTGAATGTAAGGGCGCCATACATGGCATTGCCCACCCCATCCACAACCGCTCCTTCGACCATGTTGGAAGCGGCATCAGGATTTACGACGACGCCACAATCAATGGCACAGACCACCTTTTCGACTTTAGGTTTGTCCCCGTCCATAACAATGTCGAGCACATGGGCCGCGTAACTGTTATGGCAGAAATAGGCAGAAACGCCCCTGTGTACTCCCTCGGGAGTATTGCCCCAATCGGATTTATCCCTGACCAGTTTCAATACCCCGGCATACCGATCTGCTTCGTAGTCGTTGTTCTCGCCCACGGGCCTTTCCTTGGCTCTTTTAAGCAGGTCCAAACGGAAATCGATGGGGTCTTTTCCTGCCGCTTCCGCGACTTCGTCCAAAAAGGACTGTTCCACCCCAGCCATAAAATTTGAGCGTGGCGCGCGGAATGCCCCGATGGTGATATTGGAATTGATTTCCCACTGTTCGGCCAAATAATTATCTACCGCTCCAGCTGGGAATCGGTTGGCAAAAAGAGGTGTTTCGGGAATACCCCCTGCCTTTACGTGAAAGGCGATCAGATTGTTATTCCCATCCAATGCCGCTTTGTAGGTAGCGTAGTAGGACGGACGGTAAATACCAAAGGTCATGTCATCCTCGCGGGTATAAACCAACTTTACAGGGGCCTTTACCTGTCTGGATATCAGGGCGGCCTCCACGGCATAATGGGCATAGGCCCTCCTGCCAAAGCCCCCTCCCATCCGGGTCATCTCTATATCTATTTTTTCGATGGGCAGATTCAACCGAGCTGCCAAGGTACCTTCTATAAAACCAGGTGCTTGCAAAGGTCCGGCCAATTTGGCTTCCCCATCGGTCACATGGGCAAAGAAATTCATCGGTTCCATACAATTGTGGGCGAGAAAAGGACAACTGTAGGACCTTTCTATAACCTTGGCGGCATTCTTAAAGGCAGCTTCGGGATTCCCGTCTTTACGGACTTGCCTCCCCGGCTTTGAAGCGAACTCTTCCATTTTAGCTTTGTGCTTTTCAGTGCTCTCAAGCCCGCTGGGTACGGTTACTTCCTTTTTATTGCCGAACATGTCTAACATAAAAGTAGAATCTGAAAAAGGCTCCCATTCCACTTGTAGAGCTTTTTTGGCGTTCATAACCTCCCAGGTAGATTTGCCCACAATGGCAACCAAATTGGTAAACGCATCGGTGTCAAAAAAATTCCGTTCATAACCCTCTTCCAAGGTATTGATCTCAAAAACATCCACGATCCCCGGCATGGTGCGAACTTTTGAATCATCAAAGGAATTAAGTTTCATACCGAATGCGGGCGGATGGGTGGCCATGGCAACCAAGGCACCCTCATATTGATAATCGATGCCGAACAAAGGTTTGCCGGTCACGATTTTGGCCCCTTCTACATTTTTTTTGGAACGACTTATAATCTTAAAGTTTTTGACTTCTTTAAGGGGGACTTCTTCAGGAATAGGAATTTGGGCGGCGGCAGCTGCCATTTCACCATAACCGGCAGATTTGCCAGAACCTTCATGGCTCAAAATGCCATCGGCCGTCGTTATTTCGGATATCGGAACTTGCCAGGCCTGTGCCGCGGCCTCTTTGAGCATTTGTCTTGCGGTGGCCCCTGCCATTCGTAAACCTGCCCATCGGGTACGGATACCCTGGCTACCTCCCGTAAATTGCCTCCCGTAAAGATCGGCGTTAAAAGGTGCCTGTTCCACGAGTACGTTCTTCCAGGCTACGTCCAACTCCTCCGCCACCAGCATAGGCATCGAGGTCATGACCCCTTGCCCAAATTCCGGATTGGGGCATTGGATGGTCACTAGGCCGTTGTCACCTATTTTTAGGTAGGCATTGATATCGAACCATTCCTTGGGCATTTCAATAGCGGCCATTTCCGAAGCCTGATCAGGCTTACAGGCATTGAGCCAGCTGAACCCTAGTACAAGACTGCCCCCTGCCAGGCTGGTATTTTTGATGAAGGCGCGTCTTCCGATGTTTGTCTTGATAAGTGTCATTGGGCTAGATTTTTGTTTATGAACTCGTTTCGCTACCTGCGGCCATTTTCACCGCTTTTTTTATTCTAGTGTACGTGCCACATCTACAGATATTACCGTTCATGGCCGTTTCTATTTCAGAATCCGAAGGATTCGGATTTTTGTTCAGCAAGGCCGAAGCGGTCATGATCTGTCCCGCCTGACAATACCCGCATTGGGGCACATCTACCTCCAACCATGCCTTTTGTACGGGATGGTCGCCCTGTTCGGACAGGCCTTCTATAGTTATAATAGCCTGATCTCTTACCGACGAAACCGGTAGTTGACAGGAGCGGACCGCACTGTCGCCCAAATGGATGGTACAGGCACCACATTGCGCTATACCGCACCCGTATTTAGTGCCTACCAGTTTCAAATGGTCCCGCAGTACCCAAAGCATGGGCGTGTTGGGATCTACTTCTACCTGCTGTGTTTTCCCGTTGATGTTGAGTGCGAATGACGCCATAGTATTCCTGTTTTATAGAGAATGTTTTAAAGTTACTGATTTTATGGGGTTTAGGGTTTCAAAATCCCTTGCTTTTTTGTTAATTATTTGATAGGCAAATGCTATTTTCGAATATTCATTGCTGATTCATCTTCATGAAGATACTTGTCATTGCCTCTTTGTCAATCGCCTCCATATCTATCAATTGCAACGATTTGACCATAGGAGAGGTAGACACCTTATAATGTTTGAAATGTGGGGTCTGCAGATGCGATTCATAGGCGGCCCTGTCCTCATAGATTTCCAACAAGCGGATTTGGGTCGGATTTCCCTTTTGAAACATGGGGTAAATACAAATTACCCCTGTCTCTAACCGGACAGAAGCTTCCGCTTCCTCTTTTAGGATAGCTATATATGCATCAAGGAAGTTCTCTTCCACTTCAATTTCAGCGATTCGGACCATCATATTCCCCATTGGGTATGCCTCACCATCTGACCCTTTTTCTTGTCCAACGGCAATGGAGGTCATCATACTACATAGTACAATGGGCCAAAATATTTGGTAACCTGAACGTTTCATGCTATTGTCATTTATGTTTTTCACCTCCATAAAATACGATATTTTAATGCTTTACAACTTGTATTTGTTTTAGCCATTTTTGCACCGCTTCGCTTACCTCCACTTTTCGTTTCCCTTCCATCACAAAATAAATACCGTCCCTTTCTACGCCACCCTTTACGGTAAATTCTTCCAAAATGGTGCTGTTGGGGCAAAGTTCCCGAAGGGTCTTTAGGCTGCTGCCCAGCCCGTAGCCGGCATTCGTGTTAAAGGGAATGATCGTTTTGCCCTTCAAATCGTTTTCATGCAAAAAGCTTTTCATTGGGGGCGGCAACTGCATCCCCCAAGTTGGAAATCCCAAGAAGATGGTATCGTATTTATCCATTCCCACCTTTGTTTTCAAAGGGGGCAAGAATCCGCTTTCGTTTTCTTCGGCCACTTGTTTTACGATGGCGTCATAATTTTTGGGATAGGGGTGCACCAATTCCACGCCCACCATATCTCCCCCTACTTCTTTTTGGATCATCTCGGCAACGGCCTTAGTGTTGTTGGTACGGGAGAGATAGACGATTAGCGTTCTCTCGGAACCTTGGCAATTTGCTATTGTTCCAAACTTTTCCACCTCCAAGTCGGACAGACCAACAGAAATAAATAGGCAAAATGTGTAGACCGAAAATTTCATGGTTTCGAATTATTTAGTCCTTGGCGAGAAGTTTACTAAAGGTCAGATCCGCCAATTTCCATTTACCGTTTTCTTGTACATATACTTCCGTGACCATGAAGGGGTTAGTGACTTCGTTGCTTCCCACAACTGCCAACAGTGCAATTTGGTTCCAGAGAATAACCGTATTCTCGTTCAGTACTTCGACCATGACTTCATGGACATCGGTCTTTTTGTAATGGATGAATCCGCTTCTAATAATGTCAACTTCCCGGTCCTTGCCCCAAGTACCGCCCATATGCACGAACTTGGCCTTATCATGGAAAAGTACTGCAAGGCTATCTACATTTTTATCGGCCATCCATTGCCATTTCTTCTTTGAAAGATCCTTGATCTCCTGTTCAGTGGAAGTTTGGGCGAAGGCAAGGGGCGCACTTATAATTGTGAAAAATAGCCCGATTATTGTCTTTTTTATGGTCATGATTTTAGCTCTTTTTGGTGACGACTCGTGTTAGTGTTCAATTTTATGGATATCCCGTACACTGCTAAAGGTCAAATCCAACAATTTCCAATCCTTTCCTTCCTTTTTATAGACTTCGGTCACCGTAAATTCCGTCGTCACGTCGTTGCCGCGTACGTGGGCCAAAAGCGTAATGCGATTCCAGAGCACGGCGACGTCATCAAAGACTTCCACTGCCACATCGTGGACATCCGCTTTCTTGTACCAAATACTGCCGGTTTTTATGATCTCTAGTTCCTGGTCCTTTTTCCAGGTTCCGCTCATATGGACAAACTTAGACCTGTCATCAAATAAATTGGCGAGTTTATCCACGTCCTTGTCCGCCATCCATTGCCATTTGGCTTTGGAGAGATCCTTGATTTCTTGCTCGGTAGTGGAATCTTGCGCGTAGGACGGTTGCCCAATCATCGCGATGCAAATTATGGCAAGCAATTTTGTGGTCAATTTCAGATTTTTCATGATAGGTTCTTTTTTGTTTTTAATTCAATTTTTTTTATTTGGCATTTCCACGCCATTGTTTAATGTTACTGTTTTCATTGCGTTCCTTTTTATAACCTGAAAGTGCCCGGAACCGGTCGTTTCTCCTTTCAATGGACAGGGTATCTCTAATTAACGTGTCTATAACTTTCCAAAGATATAAAGTGCTAATTTCAATCCACTTACCCGAATTACTGTTTTACCTACCATTTTTACCAATTCTACCATTGTATTCCGGGATAAACGGAATTCTATCGTTATTTTTGGAACAAGTAAAATTCGTATGGAAGATATAATTGACTTGGTGCGGGTTAACGATTACTGTGCAGGGCTTGGACTTTCTGCCCTCCATCCATTGGTGAGCGTTGTAAACCTGTCTGAAGGGAGGTGGCCTTCCCCAAGTGGTGCAAAGGCGGTACGTTACCATTTTTATGGGGTGTTCCTCAAGCAGGGGCGAAATTGCACGCTCAAATATGGCCGCCAGAATTATGACTATCAGGACGGGACGCTGGTCTTTATTGGCCCAGGTCAGCTCGTAAATATTTCGGAAATAGACTACAATACCGGGCCTTCTGGCTATGCCCTCTTGTTTCACCCAGATCTGCTTTGGGGCACGAACTTGGGGGAGGCTATGGACAAACACAGTTTCTTCTCCTACGAACTTCATGAGGCCCTGCACGTATCGCAAAAAGAGAGACAAATTGTACTGGATTGCTTCGATAAGATTCGATTTGAACTTTCACAGGGTATCGACAAGCATACCAAGACGGTCCTCATTTCCAACATTGAACTTTTTCTAAATTACTGCACCCGGTTCTACGATAGGCAGTTTATTACACGGGATATAGTGAACGTTGGGGTCATTGAGCAATTTGATGATGATTTGAACGCGTATTTTAAAAGTGGAAAGGCAAAAAAGCAAGGGATACCCTCGGTGGGCCATTTTGCCGATGCACAACACCTTTCCCCCAATTATTTTGGCGATCTGGTAAAAAGGGAAAGCGGTAAAAGTGCCCAGGAATACATTCATTCAAAACTGATTGACATGGCCAAGAAAAAAATATTCGATCCGGGGAAATCCATAAGTGAGATTGCGTACGAACTCGGTTTTAAATATCCCCAGCATTTTACGCGCCTCTTCAAAGATAAGGTTGGGTATACGCCGAACGAGTTTCGACAGTTGAATTGAATGGAAAGCGACCACTAAAACGACAAACAATTGGATAGGGAATACACCGATATTTTCGAGTTGATGCTGGCCGGGGGAATCATCCCCAAGGAGCACCCCCAATGGCCCAAGGTCTGGAAGCTGGTCAACCGCTCCATTAAATTATCGGCCGACCTGAACACTTCAACCAGCGTGGACCAGATCCGTCAACGACTGGCCGAATTGATCGAAAGTAACATTGACGGCAGCACCCGGATCTTTGCACCCTTTTATACCAATTTCGGAAGGCACATTAAGCTGGGCAAAAACGTGTTTATAAACCATGCCTGTACCTTTCTTGATTTGGGCGGGATAATTATAGAAGACGATGTGCAGATCGGTCCCAAGGTAAATTTGATTACCGAAAACCACCCGTTGGACCCCAACGACCGAAAATCGCTCGATCTGGGTAAGATCGTAATACGACGCAATGCGTGGTTGGGAGCGGCATGTACCATTCTACCCGGAGTTACCATTGGCGAAAATTCCGTGGTAGCCGCGGGCGCCGTGGTCACTAAAGACGTACCCGACAATACGGTAGTGGTGGGAATTCCGGCGAAGGTGGTCCGGGAAATAGGTTGAAATTGTATTGAATGTTGAATTTTGAATGAACCTAAATTCAAAAATAATCAAACAAAGCCACCACCCCGTTATAGGAGATCAAACACGAGAAGAACAGGGCAGCAAACAAGCCTATATTGAGCCATATGCCCGACTTGTATTGCTTCATAAGTTTTTTATTGTTGACCAACATTATAATTCCGAAAATTACCAATGGCAGGACAAAAACATTAAAAACTTGGGATACGATCTGCATCTGGATTGGATTGGCACCAAAAACGGGAACGATCAGGGCGAATAAACTGGCAAGTGCAGTTATGATCTTAAACTGTCGAGAACTGGTATCCAATTCACCCGATTGATAATCGGCCAAAAGAATAGGCGCGATTAGCAAGCACGGAAAAATTGAGGACAGTCCTACACTTAACGTTCCAAAAAAGAAAAGCTTAAAAAAGTAAGTACCGCCACCCTAGCCACCTGCCTGTTTAAAAGAGGGTTGAAAAATCAATTTATTCAGGGAGTCGTCCCGCTTAAAAAAGGACGGCCCACCATGGTCGGGGAAGCCTTTACCTTGCGATATATTCCGGCCAGGGAGGACCTAAACCCGATAGAGGTGTTTAAGGACCCTAAACATTTACAACGGGTGGCGGTGGAAAAATGCCCTGCAGGCTCAATAATGGTCATAGACAGCAGGAAGAACGCCCGCGCTGCATCTGCCGGATCCATACTCATAACGAGATTGATGGTGCGCGGTGCGGCAGGTATCGTAACGGATGGGGGGTTTAGGGATTCGGCCGAGATAGCAGCTCTTGATTTTTCTTCCTATCACCATAGGCCTTCGGCCCCAACCAACCTAACCCTTCACCAGGCCATCGCCATCAACGAGCCCATCGGGTGTGGGGATGTTGCCGTTTTTCCCGGTGATTTCCTAGTGGGCGATTACGACGGGGTAATGGTAATTCCTGCCAAGATCGCGGACGAGGTGGCGGCTGAATGTCTACAAATGACATTGTTTGAAGAATTTGTTATGGAAAAGGTACAACAAGGAAGATCGATTATTGGCCTTTATCCTCTTACGGATGACAAAATCAGGGAAGAGTTTGGGCATTGGAGGAAAGAAAGGAATATTTAGACGGGAATTGGAACAAAATCAACTTAGCCATCTAAATTAACCAATGCCGATCGCCCCAATCCTTTCAGCAAACTTTGAGCGCGGATGCCGTACATCTGTCTAATGTCCAGTCCGTTATTTAAGTTTTACAAAGTGAACCCAAAAATAAGTGCTGTTGTTTCCCTAATGTACTACGCGCCTAAAAAATCAAGGCCCCGTTGAATAAATTTCAATGAGGCCTTGATAACCTAACAACCAAAAAAACCAAACTTTTATTTCTTAGTGACCCAAAGCATCCAAGGCTTCCTGTGGCAACAATACTTTATCTATAATATGGACCACACCATTACTTGCCATGGCATCCGCCGTAGTAACGTTGGCGTCCGTATCCGTGGCGTCATCAATTTTAACCCCACCGGTCAAGTTTATCTTTAGGTCCTCACCCTGTACCGTGGTCACCGTCATTCCGTCCGTAAGATCGGTGGAGAGTGCTGCAGCACCGGAGACTACGTGATAGGTAAGTATTTTGGCCAAAAGAGCCTTTTCTTCCTCTTTGTCAAGTCCCGAATTTAGCAGCATGAAATAAGATTTGGGGAGGTAGGGGAGCAATTTTTAAAATAGAAGTGATTTAAACTTTTTTTGGATCGAAAGAAAGGGTTGCGGATATTTGTGTTGCGAAACATAAATGATTCCAAAACAACCCTTTATGTACAATGTACTTGACAAAGATATGATAGAAATGGAAATCGTGCCAATTATTCCGAGGACAAAAAGAGGATTCCCTCCTACGGTTCCTATGGCCGAGATCATCAATGCGATACTCTATAAGCTCAAGACGGGAGTCCAATGGAACCAGTTACCTGTAAAGGCACTTTTTTCCGGGGTCGTCCTTAGCTGGCAATCGGTCTACCACCATTATCGGAAATGGTGCCTTTCGGGGGCCTGGAAGGACTGCTGGACCGAGTTCCTGCGCAGGCACAGGGCCGAACTGGACCTTTCCAGCGTAGACGACGGCAGCCATACGCCCGCCATCAGGGGCGGCCATGGCGCGGAATACCAGGGAAGGAAGAAGCGGAAGACCACCAACGCCCTATATCTGACCGATAGACAGGGACTGCCCTTGGCCATGTCGGAGCCCGTGGCGGGCAACCATAACGACATTTATGACATAGAGGTGCAGTTCGAGGTCGTTACCGCCACGCTGGAACAGGCGGATATCCCGGTGGACGGGCTGTTCATGAACGCCGATGCAGGGTTCGATTCGAACGATTTCCGTATTTCATGCGGTAAAAAGGAGATAAACGCCAACATATGTTTTAACAGGAGAAACGGGAATGCCGATCGGGACGAATATTTCGACAAGGAACTCTATGCCGAGAGATATGCGGTGGAACGCACCAATGCATGGATGGATAGCTATCGTTCGTTGCTCAATAGGTTCGATACCACCGTCGAAAGCTGGAAAGGGTTCAACTATCTGGCCTTCATCGTAATAGCCCTGAAAAAATTCAAAAAGAAAAAGATGAAAAAAGTTTAAACCACTTCAAATTGAAGAACACCCCATCCAAGGAAATTAAGAAAAAAAGGATTCGGGTATCCAATTATCAAAAGTTGGGACTTTTGGCTGCAACCTACGTAAATTATAAATTGGGAATGGTCTAGAGCCAGCCAAACTACCAATTGCTTATGTCGGAGTCAGTTGATGTAAATAGAGTATTAGAAATCATTTACTAGGAGCTAGTATTTTTTTATTTACAGAATCACACACAGTTATACTGTCAAATCGTAAATGATAGCACCACGAGGTTTCTAAGCCCAGCATGATACTTTAGCAAAAAAATGTTAAATGGAATCCAAAAAAGCACGCCGAAAGCACGCCGTAAAACAAAAAAGACAGTTACAAATATATGTAACTGTCTGATTTCTATGTGGTCCCACCTGGGCTCGAACCAGGGACCACCTGATTATGAGTCAGCTTATTTTAATTTTCATTTAGTTGCATTTATTTTCTTTTATACTGATTATCAATTATTTATGATTTTTTACTTTGTAACTATTCACATATGATATATCTTTAATAGGCAATTTGTTGTACAGATGTTGTACAGATTATAAAAAGCTTATGTCAACAGTAAAGACAGTTTTAAGGAAAACTAAGTTAGCTGATGGGAGGTATCCTATCGCTCTTAGAGTATCGAAAGATAGAAAATCCAAATTCTTCCAAACCATCTTTAGAGCTTTTCCCAACGAGTGGAATCAAACCACTGGAAGTTTTGTAAAAAAGAATTCGAATTATACTCAAAACAACAGGCTACTACTTAAATTTAAGGATCGGGCCTTAAAAATACTGACCGATCTGGAAATGGAAAAAGAAGACTTTACCTTGAAAGATTTTGAAAACCGTTTTCGGGTAGAATCCAATTCCGTTGAACAGAATATTTTTTATTTCTGGGACGAGATTATCGGAGAAATGATTTCGGCTGGCAGAACAGGAAATGCGAGGGCGAATAAAGATACTTTCCATTCTTTACATCTGTTCCATAAAACTACAAGACTTACTTTTAAAGAAATTACTCCGGCATTACTGTACAAATATGAAGTATTCTTGAGATCCAGAGGAGGAAGTGACGGTGGTATTGGTGTTCGTATGCGTGCCATAAGAGCTCTTTATAACTTTGCCATCGAACGAAAGATTGTTAAAGAAGAGTTTTATCCTTTTAGGTCCTACAAGATATCAAAATTGAAGGGTAAAGGTTTGAAAAAAGCATTGAGCATGGAGCAAGTCAAAAAAATTGTGAATCTGGACTTAAAGAAATACCCGCTAATGACCAATGCCCGAAACTTCTTTGTTTTTAGCTTCTATACAAGAGGAATGAATTTCGCCGATATGATGAAGTTGGAATGGGACGCCGTCGATGGAGATAAAATCGTCTACACTCGTTCAAAGACCAAAGGAAATTTCATGGTAAAGATTCTTCCCCCTGTTCGAGAAATCTTGGATTTCTATTTCGAATATTCACTGGGGACTAAATATGTATTTCCCATTCTATTAAAAGATAATTTAACACCATCACAATTAGAAAATAGAAAACATAAGACTCTCCAACGGTACAATAAAGACTTAAAGGAGATTGCCCAAATCTGTGGGATTGATAAACCCCTTAGTAGCTACGTGGCGAGACATAGCTTTGCCAACTGCTTAAAACAAAAAGGGGTTGCCACGGATGTAATAAGCGAATCAATGGGACATCAAAATTTGGCGGTTACCCAAGCGTATCTGAAAGAATTGGATAGTTCTGTTTTGGATGAGGCTAGTGAACTATTGTTATAAAATTGCAAAAATAGGCCAAATGCTTTCGGATGCATATAAAAGGAATATCCCTCTTGCCTTAAATAAGCATAGCCTTATTTAAGTTTTTGGTCAAAAAAGTTAAATAAGAAATATTGGGGTAAAGCATTTGGGACTCTTCTACTCAAATTTATCGAAACAAGCCTGCGCTTGTATCCACTTATATTTTTTTTGCATTCCATCAGATATGCGCACTATACCCCTAGGAGGTAAGAAGAAATCCGATAGGACATCAACCGAATTTTACTTGCCTTTTTTTCTTCTTTCCCCTATCCACAAAAATGTGCCCTTTAGGGCACAAGTGCCAATAACGGAACGGCTTTATTGATGTCTACATCGAAAGCCCCTTGCCCTTGTATTTCGACCAGTCCGTCATCTCGTCCTTGAAACCGTTGTAAGCCTCTGGTTCCTTTGTGCTTTTGCTTCCCAACAGGTTGCTTATCGCATATATGCCCCGCCTTATGAGATGCGCCTGTTTTACGTCGATCTGTTTTTTGGATATGGACAATATCGTTTCCTTTAGGCCATTTTCCATATGGTGACTTAAAATCTCGAAGGGAATATTGGGCCTTACCCCATCCAAGGCCATCATATATGCCACCTTCTTGTATTGCCCCCTTTCTATGAGATGTGTTGACCATAGGCTTTTCAAATTGTCCTGCCCATGGCCTTTAATAGTGTCCAAGATCCTTGCCTGATCTTGCAATGTCAAATCCAGATTTTTGGATGATACCAGATAGGCCTGCATTTTTGGGGCAAGTGGCACACTGACCGGATATTTCGAATACATCGAACGGATGTGGATACGGCCTTCTTTCTTCTCAAAATAAAAACCTTTTGCGTTGAAGAACTTGATATGGTCATCCGGGGATTTTTCAAAGTTTATATGTATACGTTCTGCATG
>JBLWZN010000064.1:0-17325 GCA_048266425.1 Sediminicola sp. | reverse complement strand
AGGTGTGAAAAATATAGAATTCTTCCTTTTTAGATTGACGACAATTTTTGCATAAACACAACAATTAGTCATGATCCATTTTTAGGGTTTGCATTTTTACAATAGCGAAAATGTCATTTTAGCCTTATTGTACATTTGGCAATAGGGAGCATCTATAGGCACCTAAAATCCCGAAAAGGGACAGGACCAAAATGACCCCTTCAGTGGAAATTATAGATACTGCCGCACTAATGCCACCGGTAAGCAGAAGAATAAAGCCAATGATGGTATTGCTGACTGAGACATAATCTGTGCGCTTGTTCCCGCTGGCCATATCTATAATATAAGTTTTTCGGCCCAGTCGCACCCCGCTATGTGCTATGCCGAGCAAAAAGAAGGCCAAAGGGTACAGCCACGATGCATGTTGCACGGATGGTACAAAGGTCACAAGGACAAACATTACGATTCCCAGGGTTGAGGTAATTATGGCGGAGATTACCATTACATTTTTGCTGGAGACATCGGACATTCTGCCCCAAATAGGGGCGCTCAATATAGATGCCAACCCATTGACCAAGATAAATAGACCAAGTAAATACCCCTCCTTTCCCAAGATATCCTGTGCAAGCAATACATAAAAGGGAGCCGTTAACGCAGAACAAAGTAAAAGCGACCTAGCTATAATAAAGTTTCTGAAATTAATATCGGAACGCACAATATTCATTCTTTCCATCGCTTCCTTCCAACCATTTTTGCCACCGGAGGTTTCACCGGGGAATTCCTTGATCATGGCATAAACTAAAGCCGAAAGCAACCACATACTGCCGGCAAAAAATATCGTATAACTATAAAAGGTGATATCTGCGCCATTTTTGGATTGGTACATTAAATAAAACCCTGCCAACAATACCAGTAGCCCAGAAACAGAAACGGTATACCCCTTTAATCTTCCTCTTCTTTGCTTGGGAATTGTTTTACCCAACACGTCCTTTGAAGCGACGGAGCACAGGCCCCTGGCCAGGCTAAAAACAACGAGTAAGAATATTATCAGCCATCCAGCCGTGGTGCCGGAAGTATAAAGGGTCACAAAGCCGATCGCCATAATGCTCATGCTTTGCAGGATGCTGCCAACAACATACACCCATTTGCGCTTCTCTTTGGTCCTAATATACCCTGCAATCACAATTTGGGGCAGCATGGAGCCAGATTCACGGATGGGAACAATAAAACTTATTAAATATATCGGAGCATTTACATAGCTCATAACCCAGGTCAAAACCGTCTTTGGATTGCTAAGTGTGTCACCAAGCTTGGATAGGATATTGCTGAGCATTAACAAAAAGTAATTCCTTGGGGTATACCGGCAAGCCTTTTCGTCTATGTCCTTACATGACCGTGCATCTTCCTCATTGTTTAGGTAATCGTACAATTGCTCGGTCCAGATAGATTTCCTCATGTAACAAATTTAGTGGAAAAAGCAACATGGCTATCAAACTTCGCCGTGGATAATAAGTTATATGGAAACGAGACTTTAATCCAACTATTGGTTGATTGCCTTTGGGGAGGATGTGGATGGATCGTTATAGAAATCTGTCGGATTAATTGGTCAGAGATCTTAAATGCCGTCCAATTGCCTCGCGACCCTTGTTACCCTTAAAACGGCCCGTGCCCATGCCACAGGGAGCAGGTGTCGCATCGGGAAGGCCGTCTTAGGTGTTCAAAAGAGGGTATTGGATAGGGATAGCGAAAAGCTTATCCAACAGCATTTTATTTTTAATGTGCCGGCATGTCGTTTTTATGTAACGAAGTGGCCAATGAGTATGTAATTTTGTAATTTCTTGTGAAAATTTGGGTAAATTCTAGGTTCTGTTCTTAATATCTGTACAAGGCATTGATTCTTGAATTTGGATTTGGCATTTCTTCCCTATCCAATAAATAAACTTTGCCCCCATTTAAAAATGTTTTTACAGCGGCAACGTTCATCAAGGATATTGCGTTGTCGTTTTCCTCACTTTGGGAAACAATTATAGAATTATTTTCTTCTTTATAGTTGCCGAAAATATCCGACTTATTTTCACAGAACAAGGTGTCTACTTTTCCATTAAAAGCCGCTGGCAATATTTTATCTATTCCAATAGCTGTTTTGCCAGTGCCTTGGCCATCGAGGAAAAGTGCCATTTTATCCTTTCTTTTTTGATCGAATACAGGAGCCATCCTTTCCCAAGCTAGCTCATGCGCCTCAAAAATGGAAGTATCGCCAAAATTGACCTTTAAATTTTCTTCTATTAAATGAGGGTACGTATTTACCCCTTTGTAGATATCAAATAGGAAATCTTGGGAAGCAATTAGCAGTGGTATATCCTCCTCCCTTAAGAGTGGGGCGAGTCCATCATTTATTGCCCTTAAATACTTTTTGATTTCATTTTTCCTTTTCCCGGTAGCCGCTTCTTGGCCATGGTACATAACCTGTCCGGATCCTGCCTGCTGTGTTCTGAATTGCAGGTTTTTTTGTTCATAATCAAAACCTACCCGATCTTGTTTGGATTCGGGTATAAGATCTTCAATCCCGATTTCGGTGAAGCTATGTTGGGAGCATTCGAATAATTTTACATTACTTCTTTCAAGCAGCATTAAATAAAAATTTCCATCCCCAACAAACATTGGCATCAATGGTTTTAAATAGAATGAATTTGAGATATAGTTAAATCCCTTAAAATAAATTGGGAGGGTGAAAATTTTTAAGAATCCATCTGCAATAAAAATTGCAAGGCCATCGGACTGCTCTCGCCAAAACGAGGAATTTTCAATTAGCTGCTGGACAGGTGCTGTCATTTTCCTGATATCGTCGGCATGAAAACCTTGCTTGAGCAACTTATTTTTCACCTCTTTCAATTGGTTCTTTAGTGCGAGCATATCCTCTTTTTGCAGGACCTTTTTACCCGCCCTATGGGTAGGAATAAAAATTGAAATGCAATTTTCTTGATTTATATTGTGTAGTTCGGTTATTTCCTTTTTAGAGATTAGTGTCATATGTTTCTTTTTTAAACGATTAATAATTAAGGAAGTTCTAAAAACCCCTTGTTTACGGGATGTGTTGTCCCCTCATCCTTAACAAGTTCCTATAAAGGGACAACTTGATTTCTACTGCGGACCGGCAATTTTATTATGGTTTGCTTTGTGAAAACCATTTCCGGAAGCCTGCTGATCTGCCAACATTAAAAATGAAGAACTACTACTTCGAAATATTTAAAACCTTGCCTTCTTTTGTGATGGTTATTAGTAACTGTTCATCCCAACTTTTTTCAAGTTCGCCCCTATAGGTAGTTTGGCCATTTTTTTCAATTGTATCCACAGAGTCGATTTTGTAATCGGGATAGTCCCTAGCAAGTATGTCGATAAGTCCTTGAGGGATTAAGGATTTTGTTATTACCTGCTGTACCATCAGCGTTCCCCCCATCTTTATTTAACCATACTTCATATTCCATACGCCCTATCCCAAACTCTGCTTTATAGTCCGTACCGTACTTCTCCCACTCAATATCCGGTGCCTTCGAATATTTCTTAAAAAGACTTTCGGTAAAATTTGCGGGTACATCGTTGGACATTAAATTTTGTGCATTCATTGTTACGGTTGCGATCATGTCAATTAGTGCAATTCTTAACATTTTCAAATATATTTATTTTGGGTTATTGACAAGTATAAAAGGCTGAATGGCCAAATTTGACCATAAGTCACGCTAGTGTTGGTATATCCATCACTTGCTTTTACTGCGCATCAGTACAAGTTGCAAAGTGTTGATTATTAGTGTTTTTACACTTTATCGGTACAGTGCTAATTTAGGGAATAATAGACGGTCATGAAATGATATCGGTCATGCCAAGCCGATTCATTAGCAACAAAGAATCGGTTTTGACATAAGGCCTATCTTACTGGCTGAAACTTTACGGTGTAAATATTGTAAGCCTTTTTATTTCTGGGATACTTAAAAAAATGGTTCAGCTCTTAGCGTGAACCAATTTCAAAAGCCACCCCTGTAGCTATCGCTGTTATCCCACCTGTAGTGGAGTGAGAAAAACATTTAAACACTGGATAAATAGGTGTTTTTCCTTTTTTGTAGGATAGGATTGGAGGAGGTTTTGGAATAATAGTCGTAATTAAGCGGAGCATCGCCCCTTGGCCTTAATGTGTTACAGTGCCAAATATTTGATTATGCCCCATAATTTAAACTTCGTTTAAGATCTGGGGGTTGGGTAAGGAATGAATTCAGTTTCGTCCCCTGTAATTTTTGGAAATGATTGATTTTTCCATTTCTCCTTGGCTGCTTCAATGAGTTCTTTGCTAGATGAAACAAAGTTCCAATCAATAAATCGTTCCTCGGGAAAAGGCTCGCCACCAAAAATATAAATTGTGCTATTTTCATGAATTTTAAATTCACAGAGGGTACTGTCTTTTGCCACTAATAATTGTTTGGGCTCGTAAACATTGCCTCCACTTTCAATAGCGCCTTCAAGGATATACAAACCAGATTCACCGTAGAGATCATTACCAATATTTACAACCTGTTTCGTTTTGCTTTTTATTTGGATCATAAAAAGTTTGCTAAAAACTGGAACCGGTGATTTTCTTCCGAACGCCTCACCTGCCACAAGTTTATATTGTAGTTCTCCATCGGTCCAGCTTGGAATTTGGTTCTCTTCAATATGGGAAAACTGTGGTTCCATTTGCTCCAAACCCTTTGACAATGCCACCCAGATTTGTAAACCGTGAATATATAACTGGGAGTGTCGTAAATACTCGGGAGTTCGTTCAGAGTGTACTATTCCTTTACCTGCAGTCATCCAATTTACTGCGCCGGGCTTAGTCTCCACTTCGTTGCCAAGGGTGTCTCGGTGCAAAATACTACCCTCAAATAAAAAAGTAAGCGTTGAAAGTCCAATATGGGGATGGGGCAGCACATCAAAGTTCTCCCTCTCATTTAATTTAACTGGACCCATATGATCAATGTAAATAAAGGGGCCGACCATTCTTTTTTGTCGGAACGGCAATAAACGCCCTACCATAAACTTCCCAATGCTGACAGCTCTTTCTTCTATAATCAGTTTGATATTTGACATAATCAGTGAAAATTTAATTTATGCAATTGCGTAATAAATGTTTTAGGCTTGTTTAAATACAGTTTGATAGTTCTTATTTTTATATTCCTTTCTTCAGCATTTTCAACACTCCCGGTTGTTGTCGTTTCCAGGTATTCCTGGGGAATACCAACAAAAAGAGGCAGCCTAATTGCACTGCCTCTTTTACAGATATAATAATTTGCGGTATCACTTACTTTAAAAAGCCAAACGTTTTATCGGCATAACGCCAGTAAAGACTTTTCTATAAGTGCATTTACCCACTTAGGACTGTTTTATAAATTGAACGTCAATTACCAATCTCACCTTATCCGAAACAACAATGCTGCCCGCCTCGGTAACTGCGTTCCAAGTTAGGTTAAAATCCTTTCTGTTGACTTCTCCTTTGATTTCAAAACCAGCTTTGGTTTGTCCATAAGGATCTACAGCTATACCATTAAGTTCGGCATCCAACGTTATTTCTTTGGTTACATCCCTTATGGTTAAATCGCCAACAAGTTTATCGCCAATAAATGATTTTGAAACAAATTTCATTTCAGGAAATTTCTCGGCGTTGAAAAAATCATCCGATTTTAAATGTGTATCCCTATCCTTGTTTTTGGTGTTGATAGATGCTGTTTTTGCACTAAATTCAATGGATGCATTCTTGAAACTGTCACCATCCGTTTGTGCGGTTGCTTGAAAATCTTCAAAATGACCTGTTACTGTCGAGATCATCATATGTCTTGCCTTAAATGCAATTTCTGAATGTGTAGTGTCAATTGTCCAATTTGTGTTCTTGTTCATTTTTATAATTTTTAATTGTTAATATTTAATTTATTATTGTTTTAATACGTCTTGAATGTCTGTTAGTTTCTTAAACATGGCATTGGCATATGGGCATAATGGCAATATTTTAATATTTTTTTGCCGTGCCATTTCCACAATTTTATACAGCAATTGTTTTCCCACTCCTTTGCCAGTAAATTCCGGCTCTACTTCGGTATGGTCTATGATTATAAAATTTGAAGCAGGTATGGAATAAGTCATTACCCCAGCTCTTTTGTTGTCTTCCCTAGCTATTGCAAAGCCTTTGCTTTCTTGTTCTTTTATTAGAATTTCCATTTTGGTTAACTGTTAGGTAGTTAAACTTACATTGACATGGGCACTTCCATTAAAAGTACACGGGCGTTATCGGTTGCTTTAACATGTATTGAGTCGGTGTCCCAAATCCCCATTCCGTCCCTTTTGGATAGTTTTTCGTTATTAATTTCTACTTCGCCATCCAGAATGAATGCGTATATGCCATTTCCATCTTTTTTGATTTTGTATTCATCGGAATTTCCTTTACTGAAATTACCTAGGTGAAACCAGGCATCTTGATTTATCCAAACGCCTTGGTCATCTTTATTAGGTGAAAGAACTTGATAAAACTCATTTTCTTTTGCAATATCCCGAATAGAAATTTGGTCATAGCGAGGTGTTACATTTTTCTGTTTGGGAAATACCCAGATCTGAAGAAACTTAACTTCTTTGTCTTTGTTTTTGTTGTATTCCGAATGGGTAATGCCAGACCCGGCGCTCAATACTTGTACATCGCCCTCTTTGATCACGGCCACATTTCCCATACTGTCCTTATGCTCTAAATCGCCTTCCAATGGAATGGATATAATTTCCATATTGTCGTGTGGGTGTGTTCCAAATCCCATTCCTGCCGCTACGGTATCGTCATTTAATACCCGTAGTACGCCAAAATTCATTCTTTCCCGATTGTGATAATTTGCGAAGCTAAAGGTATGGTGGGAGTTTAACCAACCGTGATTTGCGCTTCCCCTTGTCTCTGCTCTGTGAATTACTGTATTCATGGTATTTAATTTTATTAAATAATTAATGAAACCCTACAAAAGAAATGTAGGTGTTCATTTAATCCTTTGCGGAACATTAGTACCAACAACATCTGTTAAAGGACATTTTTGATAAACTACTTCCGATGCCTATTCTTTGTTTTAAAAGTATACCGCAAAGATCATACAGTTAAATACACTGGGGAATATAAAAAGAGGGCACAAACGTATGAAAATCCGACAATTAGGAATTAATCTCGATTTTCTTGAAGTTGGAAGGGGATAATTGGGTGTGTTTTTTGAAAAAGGCACTAAAATTTGCTGGCTCGTTAAAACCCAATTCATAGGCAATTTCTTTGTTTGATAAATCCGTAAAATAGAGCAATCTTTTTGCTTCGGTTATGATTCTTGCCTGAATATAGTCTTTCGCCGTCTTTCCAATTTTCAGTTTTACCGTCCGGTTTAAATGGTCGGGCGTAATATAAAGCCCATTCGCATAATACGTGGTAGAATGTTCTTTTTTATAGTTGGCATCCACCGCCTTTTTAAAGGCCCTAATTAGATTGTCCCCAGAAGTGTCTATATCCGATTCGATAGGATTGATGGCACAAATATTATTACAGGCTATAAGCAAGAGTTTTAAAAATGAGCCTATGGATAAACTCTTCATGGTCACATCGCTATTGAACAGTTTAAAAATGTTTTCCGCAAAATTTTCTATAATATCAAATTGTTCTTTATTGGGCAATAACGGCGGACTTTGTCCATAATTTTGAAAGAGGTTTAAACTGTCGATAAACGATAATGGAATGGAGTTTTCCACCAAAAATTGATTGGAAAAAACCATGGAAAATCCCACAGACTTTTCTTTTTCAATAAATTGGTGTACTTGCCCGGGAGCAACAAAGTATATTTGATTTTTTGATAACTCGTAGGTGTTAAAGTCTATTTTATGCAGTCCCTTTGCTTTATTGATCACTAAAACCGTATAGTAATTATGTCTATGGGGTTCATCCACTTTTCCGTTCCGTTTTGTATAAATATCTTCCATTCTAGATATCCCAAAACTTACACTTCCATTTTCGGAATTTACATTTTCATATGTTTTTACGGTGCCCATTTTTAGTTGCCCAAAACTTTGTTGTACGCGAATGTCGTGTAAATCCCTTTAATTCATAACATAAATTGATCAGAACTGAATTTATGTATCATTTAAAATATATCAAACGAGCCTTTTCGTATGCAAAAATCAACTCGTCGTATGCTTCATAAATTTTCATAGCTAAAAGGGGAGCATAGTTTCAAGACTCCCCTTGCCAATATTCAAAATTTTGATTCTTCAATCCACTTTCCGTTTTTTCATTTCTAGGAGAAAACCCAAAATCGTTTTTATAGATTATATGGATTTGGCATTTATTTGTTTCCACATAGCCCCATTCTTTGTGATTAGCTTTTCCAATCTTCCTTTTTCAGTTAGTTCATTGAGAACATTTTCACTTTCAATTCTTGGGGTTCCGGATAGCTCTGAAAATTCCTTTGCGGTGAGCGTAGGATAAATTGCAAATAGTTTTTCCCAATTTTTACTGTATTCACTTTTAGTGGTATTCGGATTCAATTTAAGAATGGCCATTTCGTAAAAAGCGTAGGGTCTGGCACCATAAACGATTTCTGTATTGCCGGAATCATCTAAAAAGAATATGGTCGGAAATCCCCTTACGCCCAGTTCTTTTCCTAATTTCAAATCTTCCTCAAACAGGGTTTTTGCCTTTCCTTCAAAATCCGTCTTCAATTGCCCAACATTAAGTCCAACAATTTCGGCCGCAGTAGCTAAATGCTCCCATTTGGCAATGTTTTTCTTTTGCAAAAAAACCATTTCCTTAATTTCACGGAGAAACAGCATTGCTTTTCCATTGTCTTGCATTTGTGCTGCCTTAAATGCGATGGATGGGGGATAAGAGGAATTTAATGGGTCTTCCAGCCATAGATCGCCGTCAATGGGCATATCGTAATGAACGCTCACTTCGTCCCAATGTGAAGCAACGTCCGATGGTTTTTGAATACCACCGCTGTTGTAATTCCAATCGGGCAATAAGCCTCCCATTCTGTATTCAACCTCGACAGCATCGCCATATTCCAATTTAAGTTTGCGCAATTGCGGTTCTATGCCCCAGCAAGAGGAGCAAATTGGGTCTGTATAATAAATTAGTTTTATGGACTTCTCAGTGGACTGTATGTTGTTTGGGGTTGTAATATCCGCATTGCCATCCGTTGTTTCACACATTCCGGTTTCTATATCACATAAAAGCGGATTATTTTTTGATGTTTCGCTATTCATTTTCTTTGTTTTTAACTATGTAATTCATTTAGTTTCACCCAATCTATTTCCTTTTATTGATTTTTAAATTTTTATCTGTCGGTGAATTATTTCAAAGATACGGAAAATAAGTGTATATTTGATATGTATTTCCTTTTGGAAAGTACTTTCCAAAAGGAAACTATATAAGTAGATGTTACATCTAATTTGGTGTTTTACATAAAAATTGAAACGTGGGAACGAAGTGGTTTCACACGTTCTCAACCTGCCCGACTTGTCATTCAGGCGGGTTTTATAATTAATGCATTATCAGATAATTACTTTAAATTTAGACGTGTGAAAAAGAAATCGGTAATTAACGATACCCCTGTTTGTCAGGTAAGGATGCAGGCCATTAGCGATACAATGGGTATTCTATCTGGCAAATGGAAGTTCCATATTTTAGGGACGCTTATAGAAGGCAACAAACTGGGGTTTATGGATCTGTTGCGGGAAATCGAAGGTATTGGGAGCAAAATGCTTTCCAAGGAACTTCAAGACCTGGAAATGAACCATTTGATCAGTCGCACCGTTATGGACACAAAACCCATTACTGTTGAATATGCTATTACCGAATATGGCGCAACCCTCTCCCCACTTATTAATGAATTGGCCAAGTGGGGAATTGGGTATAGACAGTCACTTCACGGTTCCAAATGAGCTTAGACCATAAGCATTTCGGGATGATGTCCCTTACTTGTGTAATTGCCCCATTGCTTTAATGTTATGGATTACGCCACCATCCACCAAAATATCCGTACTCGTAATAAAACGCGCGGCATCACTTGCCAAAAAATGGACAACACCTGCAATATCCTCTGGTTTCCCATTTCTTTTTAATGGCGTGGCCTGCTTAATCATTTCCATTCTTTCTGGGTGTTCTTCGGCCGCTTTTAACGCCATTGGCGTTTCAATAACCCCAGGAGAAACCGATAGGATCCTCGCTCCCTTTTCTCCCCATTGGTTAGCGTATTTATGGGTTAGCAACTGCACCCCCCGTTTCACAAAATTGTACATGGTATCCGAATCGTTATTCACAAACCGACTCACAATATCAAAAGACTCAGGCGCTAATGGATTTGAAAGCGCGCGGTCATACTTTTCATTTGCAGGAACCGTATGTGCCATCATGGAAGAAAGCAAGATCGCTACGGAATCCTGGATCGCTAGCTTGTAAAATGCATTTACCAAGAGGTCCGTTGCGACCAAATCTATCGTGTATACTTTTTTTAGGTCTTTAACAGTCCCACTTACTCCCGCGGTATGGATCAAGGCTTTTAACGAACCATTTTCGGCAACAAATTGGATCAGTTTTTCTATATCTTTTTTGTCGGTAATATCACAGGCAATACCTGTGACATCAAATCCTTCTTTTGACAGTACCCCTACGGTTTCATCAACTTGCTTTTGTGAGTAATCCGTTAAAAGTAGAGGTTGATTTTTAAAGGCTCTTGCACAAGCCTGACCTATTCCTCCAGCTCCTCCAGTAATAACTATTAGGTTTTTCTGAACTTTCATTTGTTGTTTTTTTAATCGGTCCCGTTATAATCTTATTGTGATATCAAAACCAATATATTCCGATAATCAATTGCCTTTAAATAAAACATTGCCACAAATATGCGATTCTTCGCTATCTATGGCAATGATCATTATCATGTGAATGAATTAGCAAACCTATCCCTTGGTAGGTCTCGGGGCCCATTTGTCAAAGGGGGTCATATCGAAGCTGTTTACTTCCTTCATGGTTAAACCAAGTGCTTTTGCAACACCTTCCCCGTATTCTGGGTCTGCCTTATAGCAGTTTCTAATATGTCGGATTTGAATAAATTTATCCGCACCCCCCACTTGGGCGGCCGTATTGTTAAATAGGAGCGATGCTTTGCCATCCGCTTTGATGATGCGGTACAAATCGCCTGGCTGCGTGAAGTAATCTTCATCATCGTCCCTGAAATTATGGGCATAGGCGGTGCCATCCATTGTTAAAGGCGGTTCTTTTGCCTCGGGTTGTTCCTGCCATTCGCCATAGCTGTTTGGCTCGTAATGTTTGGCAGCGCCATAGTTTCCGTCTACGCGCATTGCCCCATCCCGATGATAGGCGTGATAAGGGCAAGTGGGTTTGTTTACAGGAATTTGATAATGGTTTACGCCCAGTCTATAGCGTTGTGCATCCCCATAGGAAAACAATCGTCCCTGGAGCATTTTATCGGGGGAGAACCCTATTCCGGGAACAATATTCGTTGGGTTGAAGGCGGCTTGCTCTACATCCTGAAAATAGTTTTCCGGGTTTCTGTTCAACTCAAATTCACCGACGGGAATAAGGGGAAAATCTTTTTTAGACCAAACTTTGGTCAAGTCAAAAGGATGGAAGCGGTACGTCTTAGCCTGCTCTTCCGTCATGACCTGGATAAACATCTTCCATTTTGGGAAATCTTTCCTTTCAATTGCATCAAAAAGATCTCGCTGTGATGATTCCCGGTCCATACCGACCGTTTTTGCAGCCTCTTCGTCCGAAAGGTTTTCAATGCCCTGTTGTGTAATAAAATGGAACTTTACCCAATGTCTAACATTGTCCTTATTGATAAGACTATAGGTGTGGCTTCCAAAACCGTGCATATGTCTAAAGCCTTTCGGAATGCCGCGATCGCTCATTACTATGGTAACCTGGTGCAAGGCTTCGGGGAGCAGTGTCCAGAAGTCCCAGTTGTTGTTGGCACTCCTTAGGTTGGTTTTTGGGTCGCGTTTTACGGCGTGGTTCAAGTCGGGGAACTTCATTGGGTCACGAAAGAAAAATACAGGTGTATTGTTCCCGACTAGATCCCAGATCCCTTCCTCGGTATAAAACTTTAGCGCAAAACCTCGGATGTCCCTTTCAGCGTCGGCAGCACCTCGTTCCCCGGCAACTGTAGAAAATCGGCTAAACATTTCTGTTTTTTTCCCGACTTTGTCAAATATTTTGGCCTTGGTGTATTTAGAAATGTCGTGTGTAACCGTAAAAGTACCAAAAGCGCCCGAGCCCTTGGCGTGCATTCTTCGTTCCGGGATTACCTCTCGGTCAAAGTTTGCCATTTTTTCAAGAAACCAGGCATCCTGCATCAACATGGGTCCGCGAGGCCCCGCTGTTTGAACATTCTGATTATCTGGAACGGGAGCCCCAGTCTGTCTAGTAAGTTTAGAATTTTTCTTTTCCATTTCAATTCCGATTTTAAAATGATTTATAAAGTGATTGAAGTTACAATATTTCCTATAAATACAACGTGACTTGTATTAGTATTAACAAATAGGTAGCCACAATCAACCTTGAAGCTTGTTCCTGTTAATGATGGAAGCCTAATTGCATGCCAGGGAAACGATATTGCCCTTTTCCATAATAGGTTTTCAGGTTATCCGACCTTCTTGACGGACTCTTGGCAATTCACAAATACTTAACATGTCACATTAGAAATATAACCTAATTTTGCAAGTTTTCAAAAATTAGATATGAACAAGCCTCGAGTTGCGTTGGTCCTTGGGATTCTATGTATCTCCATATTTCCGGTTCTTATTAAATTAGGATACAATTCCGGTCTCATTTCGGCATTTTACAGAATGTCCATCGCCTTCGTCATACTACTACCGATAGTTTTATTGAAAAAGCAATGGCATTGGCCGGGCTTACAGTTGGCCCTTTTGGCTGCTTTGTGCGGAGTGCTGTTTGGTTGCGATGTGGCGGTCTGGAACATTGCCATTCAAGAATCTACGGCCACCCAAGCATCATTGCTTACTAATCTTTCGCCCATTTGGGTGGGAATGGGCACATTTTTATTTCTAAGGAACAACCCTAGCCGTAATTTTTGGATCGGTACCGGGGTTGCACTTTTGGGCATGGTAATCATTGTGGGGTTTCACTTTTTTGCTTCCCTACGGTTTGACCGAGCTTTCGTTTTTGGGATACTCTCTGGTGTTTTTTATGCGGCCTATTTGATGGTCTCCAAAAGAGTGTTGGAACAAATGAATGTCGCTAGCTTTATGCTTACTACCTTATTTGCATCCTCCGTTTTCTTGGGCTTTGTAAATATTATGGCGGGGGAAGCCTTTTACGGATTTGGCCTTGCCTCCTGGTCCATTTTGTGGATACAGGCCATTGTTTGCCAGCTCATTGCTTGGTTTGCCCTTAATTATGCAATAAAACACATCAGAACTACCCGTGTTTCCCTCAGTCTTTTAGCGCAGGCTTTCACAACAGCTGTTTTGGCCTGGGCCTTTTTGGGGGAAGCCATTACTTTGCAAATGGTTTTTGGGGGCTTGGTACTACTCTTTGGTATTTCCATGACCTTTATGGAAGGCCCCAAGTTCTTTTCTTGGCGAGCTGTTCAAGTTAAACCGGATGTTAACGGAAAGAAAATGCACCACTCTGGTTAGACGGATACGCAAATTGCTGGGGTTTCCAAAAACGGATAGAATTAAACGTTGCAAATTACTTCTTCAATTGCATAAAATAGGATCAAAATAGGTAGGTTGGCCCAGATTTTAATTATAGAAGTGGCGCCAGCAACCGTACCAGTTTTTCCCAGAGTTTTATATATTTAGGCCTGGATCGCCAGTCATTTGCGCAGATTTCCTTCGCGTTTTGAAGGTCTTTCGTAAAAGCCTTTTTCATTTGCTTGTTGATTTCTTCACTATAGAGCAGGGCGTTCACCTCAAAATTGAGATCAAAACTGCGATAGTCCATATTAGCGGAACCAATAATGGTAAGGTCATCGTCGATGACCATGGTCTTGGCGTGTACAAACCCTTTTTCGTATAGGAAAATTTGCACATCAAATTTTAAAAGTTCCGTATAGTAGGCATTTGCAGCGGAATTGACCATTTTAGAGTCGGATTTTCCGGGAACCAATATTTGCACCTTTACCCCGCTTTGGGCAGCTATGATCAACGCATCCATCAAACTTTCCCCAGGAATGAAGTAGGGACTGGTAATCAATATGGATTCCTGTGCCACACCTATGGCTTCCAAAAGGGAATAGAAGATAATGGGCAAATCCGAATCTGGTCCCGAAGGTACCATTTGTACAATTTCCTTATCGACTTCTGTTGATAATGATATAGGTGGAAAATAGGACTCGTTATAAATTAGCTCATACTTGCTACAAAAATTCCAATCACAGAGAAAGAGGTATTGCAGATACGAGGTTGCCGGGCCGTTCAGCATCATATGGGTATCCCGCCAAAAAAGATCGGGATTGCCCAAGTCGTCGTTTCGGTATTTATCGCTGATGTTGATGCCGCCAACAAAGCTTGTTTTGCCGTCTATAACGATTAATTTTCTGTGGTTGCGGTAGTTCAAACGATTGGCGAGGGCCAACACTTTTATTTTATAAAATGGTGCCGTTTGTATTCCTGCGGCTTCCAGGTTAGCGATAAAGGTCTTGCCCAAACCATGGCTTCCAAAATCATCGTACAGAAACCGGACTTCCACTCCTTCCTTGGCTTTTTTCATGAGCATTTCAGCAATGGATTTTCCGGTGGCATCATCCTCATAGATATAATATTCCAGATGTATATGATGTACCGCAGCATCCAGCCTTTTTAGGAGTTCTGGAAATTTTTCTTCCCCATTTATCAACAACTTCACCGAATTGTTTGCGGTAACCGGACTGCTGGCGGTACGGCGTACAAATTTGGCCAGGTTACGGTGCTTCTCGGGCACTAACCCCGAATTCAGTACTTTGTCCGAATAGGCGGACATACGGGATTTGATTTCTGAACGTAGAATCTCGTCGTGTACTATCTTTTTGCTATATAGCTTCCGTTTTCGATAATTGATGCCGAACGAAAAATAAAAAAGGAGTCCGACCACAGGCACCAAAACGATGAACAGGATATAGGCCAATGCTTTTGTGCCGCTCCTGGTATCGTACAATACTTGCAGTATGACAAGAATCATCAGGATTATGTATGCGATTTCTAATAATATTAGCCAATTCATGGATCATGCTTGTTAGTTGAAACCCTAGTAGCGGAAACCGAGGGGTTTCCAAATCCTTTAGCTTCCTCCCCCTGCCCAAGGGTGGAACGCAACTTAGACCGAATATCGTCATTTTATCAATATCAGACCACCCAAAATTCAATGAATCCAAGAAAATGGGAGCACAACAAAACTCGGAAGCGCAGCATTCGTCCATTGCTGAACAAGTTAGAAACCAGCGTGGAAGTTTGGCAACAAATCGACAGCCTTGCTTTCATTGAAATGACACAAAATTCCAAAAGGAAAAAGTTGGAACGTGCCCATTAAAAATTTTTCCGACCAATGCCCTTTTGGGAGCGCAAGTAATATGTTCTAAAAAAATGTAATTTTAGCCATTAATCGAATTCATCATAACATACATAGTGAAACAAACGCAGGAAACATACTTGGGAATTGAGATTGGGGGCACAAAAATACAGTTATGCGTAACCGATCGTGAATTTAATATCTTGGAATGCCTCAACTTCTTGGTGGGGGAAAGCAAAGAAAATTCCGTAATCCTAGAAGGTCTGGAAAGTAGGATTACAACCTTGGTGTCCAAGTATACCGTTGAAAGTATCGGGGTGGGTTTTGGAGGCCCGGTAAATTATACCACGGGAGAAATTTACCAATCCTTTCATGTACAGGGGTGGAACAATATAAATTTAAAGAAATGGATAGAAGACTTGACGGAGATCCCAACTTTTGTTGATAATGATGCCAATATTGCCGCCCTGGGCGAAGCCACCTTGGGCGCAGGGGGTGAATATAGTCGTGTATTTTATATTACCCTAGGAAGTGGGGTGGGAGGTGGATATGTGGTTGACGGCCAACTTTATCATGGTGCGGAACCCACAGAATGTGAAATTGGCCACGTCAGACTTTCCAAAACAGAGGGAGACATCGTAGAATCTAGCTGTTCCGGATGGGCCCTGAACAATAAGCTCGAAACTTACATAGCCAAAGACCCATCATCGATTTTAAATCGGTTGACCCGGACCAAGAAGATAGATTGTAGCAAATGCCTTATGGAGGCCATATCCGAAGGGGATGCTGGTGCAAAGCAGGTATTGGACGAAACCATTGATGACCTAGCCTTCGGATTATCCCACGTAATTCACCTGTTCAATCCAGAAATTATAGTTATTGGAGGTGGACTGTCCAATTTGGGAACTTACTTGACTTCTACTTTGGAAGCTTTTCTCCCCAACTATTTGATGGCCACTATGAAGGACAAACTTCCCGTGATACAGCTTACAAAACTGAAGGAAATGGCAGTACCTTATGGGGCCGTGGTTCATGCTTCCAAAAGTATACCAAGTACAAACGACACGAAATAGCATTTATGGAAAATTACTTTAAGAATTATCTCAATAATTTTAAGCAGGTACTGGACAGCATATCTCCCGCTGATGTCAACAATTTGTTTGAACAGATAAAACAAACGATACAATCTGGTAATCAAATTTTGGTTTTCGGCAATGGTGGTAGTGCCATGAGCATGTCCCATTTCGCAACGGATATGGTAAAGGGGGTAGGGGATGCTCTGGACAATAGGGTTAAAGTGATTTCTTTGAACGATAATGCCGGACTTATCACGGCCATCGGCAACGACTATTCTTTTGATGAAGTATTTTACAAACAGTTAAAAACACTTGCCAATCCCGGAGACCTGGTGCTTACCCTAAGCGTAAGCGGTAGCTCCCCCAATTTGGTAAAGGCCTTTGAATGGGCCCGGTCCAGCAACATTAGGACCATTGCAATGGTAGGGGGAAAGAAGGGAAAATTGGCCGAAATTGCAGATACGACCCTTGTAATTGATTCCTTGCACTATGGATATGTAGAAGATGCACATATGCTTATCTGTCATATGATTGCTTTTGGATTTATAGAAAATCCTTCAGTATACCCAAAGTAGTTAACAACAACCGGAATGGACAATTATTCAGATCTTCAATTAAGCCCACAACAAGCTGAGGGCATCCTATTAAACCTGTTCGATATCCAAGGGTCCGCCACGCCCCTTCCCGGGGAGATCGATCTTAATTTCAAGG
>JBLWZN010000063.1:0-17819 GCA_048266425.1 Sediminicola sp. | reverse complement strand
TCAATTTGTAAGCTGCCTTGTTGTGCCAATCCCGTTGAGCAAGCAAAAAAAACCGAGTAGTATTGCATAAAATAGATTCTTCATTTCGGATGATTTATATTATATTTAATTTTTTAAAGCGATTTGACAAGCTAGGTATTTTAAGATTGTCAATAGCGGTCAGTTGGCAAGTGATTACAAAATTCCTTTACGGGTTTGTCGATCAAAAAGTTTATCCACTGATATACAGATTCATTTTAAAACATTTGGCCATAAAAACAATAGTAAATTTGGCGCTCACAAAAGTAAATTTTTATGGATTATATTAAGAAAATTTTAATTATTTAGAACAATTATAAATTATACATTATCATTCCCTTAACATTTCCAAAATAAAGTCTATGTCGTATTTTTGTCGCCAATTTGAACTGCGATATACACTTGTTTTTTTCTAAATAACGTAATTATCGTGCCAAGATTTCGATAGAAATAGTTTTAATATGAAAAAGGTTCCATACCGCCATCCAATTTCTAAATTTTTAGGTGCTTGTTTAGTAGTGTTTCTACTGTTTTCCACCGCTCTTTTTTCACAGGACGATGCTGCTGCCCAGGGAGATCCTGCCAAAGGAAAGCAACTGTTCAACCAAAATTGTGCCGCATGTCACTCTTTGGATAGAAAAATGACCGGTCCAGCTCTTGCGAACATCGAGTCAAAGGTTAAAGACGCGGGAAAGGATCGGCAATGGATTTATGATTGGGTAAAAAACAGTTCCGGACTTATCAAGTCCGGGGACGACTATGCCAACAAAATATTCAATGAGTATAACAAGGTGCCCATGACACCTTTTCCTACGTTGTCCCATGAGGATATTGATAATATTTTAGCTTATACGGCCGCTCCGCCAGCCACTCCAAAACCAGCTGCGGCTGCCGCAGGGGAGGGCGCTGCCCATACATCCGCTCCTGCATCTGGCGTCAGCAGTACGGTAGTTCTCGGCGCTTTGGTTCTTATTTTTGGCCTATTGGTCATTATGTTGGCATTGGTAAACAAAACCTTAAGGCGCATCGCAGAGGCCAACGGTATTGTTCTGGAAAAGGAAAAGGCGGAAAAGAGGCTGCCCATCTGGAAGGCTTTTGTAAAGAACCAGTTTTTGGTATTTGTTACTGTCGTTTTTCTTATGTTGGCCGGCGCCTACTATGCTTTTGGATGGATGATGCAAGTTGGGATAGATCAAGGGTATCAGCCCATACAGCCTATTCATTATTCACATAAAATTCACGCAGGGGACAATAAGATCGATTGTAAGTTCTGCCATTCTTCGGCTCGGGTTTCCAAGACTTCCGGTATTCCTTCCCTTAACGTATGTATGAATTGCCATAAGTTCATTTCCGAATATAAGGGCAATCCCGAAGGGCCAAGTGCAGAAGATCTTGCCAACGGGTATACCAATGAATTTTATACAGGTGAGATTCAGAAATTATACGATGCGGTTGGCTGGGATAAGGAAAATGGCAGTTATACCGGCAAAACCAAGCCAGTAGAATGGGTTCGCGTGCACAATCTGCCAGATTTTGTTTACTTCAACCATTCCCAGCACGTTTCCGTGGCTGGTGTTGAATGCCAAACCTGCCATGGGCCGGTCGAGGAAATGGAGGTCATGTACCAATATGCACCTTTGACCATGGGTTGGTGTGTCAACTGTCATAAGGATACAGGGGTTAAAATGGAAGGGAATGAATACTACGAGAAGATTCATGCCGAACTTTCTAAAAAATACGGGGTGGAAAAACTCACCATTGCCCAAATGGGCGGGTTGGAATGTGGTAAGTGTCATTATTGATTTAACTGCTTAATAAAGTTAGATTCTTTAATGAATTTTTTATTGAATACCTTAATTGCAATAAAGTATTGTGGATTTTAGAATTACGAATTAAAGGGGCTGTTCAAACCTGGGAAAGTCCAGGGTAAGGAAGCGTTCAGAGATCGTAAATCGTAAATCAAAATCGTAAATCATAAATATCGATATGGCATCAAGCAAAAAATATTGGAAAAGTGGAGCGGAGTTAGATCCCAACGATTCCATTGTTGAGAGGCTAAAGCAAAATGAGTTTGTCGAAGAAATTCCGATTGACGGATTTTTGGGAGACAAGAAGACTTTGGAATCCAGTTCTACGAACAGGAGGGATTTCTTAAAATTTATTGGATTCAGTACGGCTGCTGCTTCATTGGCTGCTTGTGAGGGGCCCGTTGTTAAGACCATACCTTATGTGGTACAGCCCGAGCGTATTATTCCAGGTATTGCCAATTATTATGCCACTACCATTGCCGATGGTTTTGATTTTGCCAGTATTTTGGTAAAGACTCGGGAAGGTCGGCCAATCAAAATAGAAAACAATACGGATGCCAAGTTTAACGGTGCCGGAAAAGCAAGAGTGCAGGCCTCGGTCCTCTCTTTGTATGATAGTACTAGGCTTCAGGGTCCTACCGCTAACGGCGAGGACGTGGAATGGAGCCAATTTGATACCGAAGTAAGAGATAAATTGGCGGCAGCCAAAAATAGCGGTAAGCAAATCGCTTTGTTGACCCAAACTTATGCAAGTCCATCTACCGAACGATTGATCGCAGAGTTTAAAGCGGTCTACGGAAACGTAAATCATGTAATTTATGATGCCGTGGCCGAGGATGCTGCCTTAAATGCCTTTGAGGCCAAATATGGCGAAAGGGCATTGGCCGATTATGATTTTGAAAATGCAGAACTTATCGTTTCGTTCGGAGCCGATATATTGGGCGATTGGCAAGGAGGCGGATATGATGTAGGCTATGCCAAGAGCCGTGTCCCGAAAAATGGAAAAATGTCCCGACACGTTCAGTTTGAGTCTAACATGACCAATAGCGGGGCCAAGGCGGACAAACGCGTGCCGCTAACCCCATCGCAACTTAAGCTGGCGTTGGCCAAATTGTACGGTAAACTGAACAATGTGCCTGTAGCCGGAGATTTGCCAGCTGGTACGGATGAGGTGCTGGATAGTGTGGCCAAACAGATTAGAAAGGCGGGCAACCGGGCTGTTGTGGTAACCGGTTTGCAAGATTTGAATGCCCAGACCTTAGTGCTGGCCCTGAATGAAATGTTGGGGAGTAAAGTATTTGATCCCCAAGCACCAAAATATATAAGAAAAGGAAACGCAAAAGGGATAGCCCAGCTGGTGGCGGATATGAGATCCGGTAAGGTGGGCGCCTTGTTGATGGATGGGGTAAACCCAATGTATACCTTGCCTGATCCTACCGATTTTGAGGAGGGCATAAAAAACGTGGGTCTTTCTTTGATCTTTGCTTTGAACAATAATGAAACGGTTGCAGTTACCCAATATGTTGCTGCAGCTTCCCACTTTTTGGAATCTTGGGGCGATGCCCAGTTCAAAAAGGGATATTATAGTTTGATGCAGCCCGCAATAAAGGAATTGTTTGATACCCGCCAATTCCAGTCCGCATTATTGAGATGGGCAGGAATCGACAAAACCTACTATGAGTACGTTAAGGAAACTTGGGACACTTCTATTTTAGGGGGTAGCGAGTGGGAAAAGGCACTTCAGGATGGAGTTTTCGTTCCCGCGGAATTGCCCGTAACCGAAGAAGTAGCTTCCAAAGAAAAAATAAAATCGACCACTTCCGAAAAAATTGAGGTGGAAACTGTATCCACTGGCATTCCTATTGCTACTGCAGTAAGCGGTTTGGCTCGAGCAGTCAGTGAGGGCATGGAGCTTACCCTCTATACCAAACAGGGACTGGGTGATGGCCAACAAGCCAGTAATCCGTGGCTTCAGGAATTTCCAGATCCAATTACCAGGGTTTCTTGGGGCAACTATGTAACGGTTTCCAAAGCGGATGCCGAAAGATTGGGCCTTAAGAATGAACACGTTTCCAACGGAGCGCTGGATGGCAGCTACGTTAAGCTTACCGTAAACGGAACGTCCTTGGCGGGAGTACCGGTTATCATCCAGCCCGGACAGGCCAAAGGTTCTGTAGGTATGGCCTTGGGATATGGAAGATCGGCAGGGATGAAGTCGGAAATGCGCACCGGGGTCAATGCTTATCCCCTGTACCAGGATTTCTCCAATATCCAGTCTGTTGAGATAGAGAAAATGGACGGTATGCACGAGTTTGCCTGTGTGCAGCTTCAAAATACCATGGTGGGCCGTGGAGACGATATTATTAAAGAAACTACTCTAGAAATTTTCAACACTAAAGAGAAGGAACATTGGAACGCTGTCCCCAAAGTGGATTATAACCATGGGGAGATAGAGGTTCGGGATAAGAATGCCGATATCTGGCAGTCATTTGATTCCGAAATAGGCCACCATTTTAACCTGTCAATCGATTTAAATGCCTGTACGGGCTGCGGAGCTTGTGTTGTTGCCTGTCATGCCGAGAACAATGTGCCCGTAGTGGGCAAGGACGAGGTAAGGCGGTTTAGGGATATGCATTGGTTGCGTATTGATCGCTATTATTCCTCTGCGGATACCTTTAAACAAGAAATCGAGGATTTGCGAAACCTTCCGGCAATGGAGCCTTATACCCGGATAGAAACTGCTTCCTTTGAAAATCCGGAAGTCGCGTTTCAACCAGTAATGTGTCAACATTGTAACCATGCACCTTGTGAAACCGTATGTCCAGTGGCTGCAACCTCACATGGAAGGCAGGGGCAAAACCAGATGGTATACAACAGGTGCGTAGGTACTAGGTACTGCCAGAATAACTGCCCTTATAAAGTAAGACGGTTCAACTGGTTCCGATACAACGAGAACGATGAGTTCGATTTTTATATGAACAATGATCTTGGTCGTATGGTCCTTAATCCGGATGTGGTCGTTCGTTCCAGGGGGGTCATGGAAAAATGCTCCATGTGTATCCAACTGACCCAAAAGACTATTTTGGACGCAAAAAGAGAGGGTCGGGCAATAGAGGACGGCGAGTTCCATACTGCTTGTTCCAGTGCCTGTGATAAAGGTGCAATGGTCTTTGGGGACATCAATGACAGCAGTTCGGAAATCCTGAAAAAGAAAAATGACGATCGTATGTATCACCTATTGGAAAATGTAGGCACCAAACCCAATGTGATGTACCAGGTCATGGTGAAAAACACCACGGAAGCGTAAAATTTGTTACAAGTAATCAACTATTAAGAAATAAGTATGTCATTACATCATTATGAAGCACCCATAAGAGAGCCTTTGGTCATAGGGGAAAAGTCCTATCATGACATTAGCGTAGATGTAGGAGCGCCGATTTTGGGAAGGGCCAATAAATCTTGGTGGATTGTTTTTACAATAGCCTTGGTGGCATTTTTGTGGGGTGTGGGCTGTATAATCTATACCATTTCCACAGGAATCGGGGTCTGGGGCCTCAATAAGACCATAGGATGGGCTTGGGATATCACCAACTTTGTCTGGTGGGTGGGTATCGGTCATGCCGGAACCTTGATTTCTGCAATTCTTTTGCTTTTCCGCCAAAAATGGAGGATGGCCATAAACCGTTCCGCGGAGGCAATGACCATTTTTGCGGTGATCCAAGCGGGCTTGTTTCCGGTAATCCATATGGGTCGCCCTTGGGTAGGTTATTGGGTTTTGCCCATACCCAACCAATTTGGTTCCTTGTGGATTAACTTCAACTCCCCCTTGTTGTGGGACGTTTTTGCAATTTCTACTTACCTAACCATTTCATTGGTGTTTTGGTGGACCGGATTATTGCCCGATATGGCCATGATCCGGGATAGGAGTACCAAACCTTTTCAAAAGAAAATATACAGCCTATTGAGCTTTGGTTGGAGTGGCCGTGCAAAGGATTGGCAGCGGTTTGAGGAAGTTTCCCTAGTGTTGGCAGGATTGGCGACACCGCTGGTACTTTCTGTACACACCATTGTATCCTTTGACTTTGCTACCTCGGTCGTACCGGGATGGCACAGTACCATCTTCCCCCCTTATTTTGTTGCAGGGGCCATCTTCTCCGGGTTCGCAATGGTACAGACCCTGTTGATCATTATGCGTAAGGTGAGCAATTTGGAAAACTATATTACCGTGCTTCATATTGAATATATGAACAAGGTAATTTTGTTGACCGGAGGAATCGTAACGGTTGCATATCTTACCGAATATTTTATTGGATGGTATTCTGGCCTTCCCTATGAAAATTATACATATTTGTCCTTTGGCGCCGCTACAGGTCCTTATTGGTGGGCATTTTGGGCATTGATAACCTGTAACCTAATTGTGCCCCAAACGCTGTGGATAAAAAAGTTTAGAAGAAATATAGTTTGGACTTTTATCGTAGCCCTTATCATCAATATCGGGATGTGGTTTGAAAGGTTCGATATCATCGTAGTGGATTTGAGCAAGGATAGGTTGACTTCCTCTTGGACCATGTTTTCCCCTACCTTTGTGGATATAGGGATTTTCATGGGGACTATCGGATTCTTCTTTGTGCTCTTCCTACTGTATGCCAGGACTTTCCCGGCCATTGCACAGGCAGAGGTGAAGACCATTATGAAATCATCCGGTCAAAGCTACAAGAAGCGCAGGCTGGATCATGAAAATGAACCTATTGAGCATGTAGATATGGACCCTTCTTCGGTCGAGCCTTCCGCAAATGTTCAAGGTGAATATTTTACCGGTAAAGGTAAGTCGAAGCAGGTAGAGCCAGAAAGTGGTAATGACCAGCATAAGGGAAAGATAGGGGATCTACTTGGAACGATTGGCGCTTATGATCCAGCTACCCATAAGGCCGACAACCTAAAGAAGATTAGTGGTGTCGGACCGGTTATGGAGAAAAAGCTGAATCAATTGGGGATATACACTTTTGCCCAAGTCAGTAGGATGACCGATAAGGAATACGATTTGCTGGATAGTATTATTGGCGAATTTCCCGGGCGGGCAAAACGCGATGATTGGGCCGGCCAGGCGCGGTTGTTGAGTGGTAAATAGGTGGGCCGCTACCCATGACAATAGGCAGTAAAGAGATTAATAAATAATTCAATTAAGTAACCGAGAGTTTTAAGGGTAGGTTTTTTAAACTTGAACTTGATACTTGAACTTGATACTTGAAAGTATGGCAGCAAAGACAATACATGCTATTTATACCGATGACGATGTGCTCATGGAGGCCGTAAAGCGAACCAAGGCGGCAAAATATCACATCACGGAAGTTTTCACACCTTTTCCAGTACACGGATTGGATGCCGCAATTGGATTGGCGCCCACTAGGATCGCCATTGCATCCTTTATTTATGGATGTATTGGATTGGTAGTGGCAATTTGGATGATGAACTATATGATGATCGTGGACTGGCCACAGAACATTGGTGGAAAGCCAAGTTTCAGTTTTACCCAGAATATGCCAGCCTTTATTCCTATCATGTTTGAGCTTACCGTATTTTTTGCGGGGCATTTAATGGTAATTACCTTTTATCTTAGAAGTAGGTTATGGCCCTACAAAAAGGCAGAAAATCCCGATCCAAGAACAACGGATGATCATTTTTTGATGGAAGTGGAGTTCGATGGTGATGAAAAGGAATTAAGGGAATTGTTGTTGGACACCGGTGCCGTAGAAGTAAACATTAATCATAAGTAGATTGGAAAATATGAACAGTTTTTGTAAGATAGTGATGGTGTTGGGAATTGTGGCCTTAGTTGCCTCCTGTGCCAATCCAAATCGACCCAATTATCAGTATATGCCCGATATGTACGTGCCCATAGGCTATGAGACCTATAGTAAAGTGGATTTTCTACCTAGCGGCATGGAAGCGGTACAGCCTGCGGACCATACCATTTCCCGTGGTTGGATGCCGTATAAATACGAAAACACCCCGGATGGCAAGGCGGCTGCCAAATTGCAGGAGAGCCCTTTGGATTCCCTAAACATGGATTACAACATTGCCAAGGGCGGGGAATTGTATAACATCTACTGTGCCGTTTGTCATGGCAGTAGTGGGGATGGACAGGGAATACTGGTACAGCGCGAAAAGTTTTTGGGCGTTCCGAAATATAACGATGTTGCACGTGATATTACGGTAGGTGATGTTTATCATACCATATATTATGGGCTTAACGCCATGGGTTCCTATGCCAACCAACTGAACTATACGGAAAGGTGGCAGGTCTCGGAATATGTTATGAAATTGAAAAAGGATTTATAAAAGTAATACCTAGAAATCAGGAATATGTACGTTTTTTCAAGCAGATTAAAAATTGCCTCGTTAGTGTTGATGGCCCTTGGGATAATCGGAATAGCTTCGGGGTTTTTGACCGTCCCAAAAACGGTAGATGAGGCTAAGGCCATAGTTGCCAGTCAACAAAGTGGGCACGGGGAATCTCATGGAGAGGCCATTTTGGATGAGCTTGGGGTGCCAAAATCCGTCCAACATATGGATGACGCCCATGGAGCAGAACACGATGAGCATGTTTTGCACCAGTTGCAGGCAAGGCCATGGTCAGCCACTATGGTGGCAGCCTTTTTCTTTATGATGATAGCCCTTGGGGCACTTGTGTTTTACGCCATTCAGTACGCCTCCCAAGCGGGATGGTCACCAGTACTTTATCGGGTTATTGAGGGTGTTACCTCGTACCTGCTTCCGGGCTCGATCATTGTGCTTATACTGGTTGTTTTTGCAGGTACCCACTTCTATCCTTGGCAGGATAAGGAATTGGTGGCAGGGGACCCCATCTTGCAGGATAAGGCAGGTTATCTTAATTTCCCTTTCTTTGTGATAAGGGCCTTGATATTGGTCGTGGGGTGGAATTTATATCGCTATTTTTCCAGAAGAAATGCCTTGCTGCAGTCAGATGCCGTTGGTTATGGTCCGTACAAACAAAATTTTAAGATTTCGGTTATTTTCCTTCTATTCTTTTTGGTTACCGAAGCGCCAATGGCATGGGATTGGTTTATGTCCATGACACCTCACTGGTACAGTACCATGTTTGCGTGGTATATTTTTGCAAGTATGTTCGTGACCGGAATTACCGTGGTAACATTGGTTACAATATATTTGAAGGGAAAAGGACTTCTGCCCCAGGTAAATGATCGACATTTACACGATTTGGGATTGTATATGTTTGCCTTTAGTATTTTTTGGACCTATATCTGGTTTGGCCAGTTCATGCTAATTTGGTATGCCAATATACCCGAAGAGGTCACCTATTTTGTTTTGAGGATACAAGAGTACAATGGTCTGTTTTTCGGAATGTTGGTACTTAACTTTGTATTTCCGATCTTGGTGCTTATGAACAGCGATTACAAAAGGATACCTTGGTTTGTGGTAACTACCGGGATTATGATAATAATAGGACATTACATAGATATTTTTCAAGTGGTAATGCCTTCTACGGTAGGACCTTACTGGAATTTTGGAATCCCTGAAATTGCTGGAATATGCTTTTTCTCCGGCTTGTTTGTATTTGTTGTCGGAACGGCACTTGCAAAGGTTCCCCTGAGGGTCAAAGGAGATCCCTTCATTAAGGAAAGTGAAAATTACCATTATTAATTGGTTTCTAAAGTATAATATCAATTCACACGATGACTGCATTCTTAACGATTATTGTTTTAGTATTAGTGGCAATTGCAATTTGGCAAATGACCAAAATATTTGAATTGTCCTTGATTAAGGCTGATAATTCCCAAGTGGCGAACGACACGGATAACAAGAACAATGGTTATCTCATGGTCGGATTCTTGATCTTTATATATTGGATCACCTTTTATTGCTTTTGGAAGTACAATAAGGTATTGCTTCCAGAATCGGCTTCCGAACACGGTTACGATTATGACCAGTTGATGCTTATTACCTTCGTGATACTGTTTATTGTTCAGGCACTTACGCAGACACTGCTCCACTATTTTTCTTATAAGTATCATGGAAGGGCGGGACAGAAAGCGCTCTTTTATGCCGATAACGATCGATTGGAGTTTATCTGGACCATTATCCCCGTAATCACTTTGGCCGCACTTATCCTTTACGGATTGTATACTTGGACCAATATTATGGATGTTAATGATGAGGACGATCCATTGATAGTGGAGCTATACGGGCAACAGTTCAATTGGACGGCCAGATATGGCGGGAATGATAACGTATTGGGAGAGGCCAACGTTCGTTTGATCGATATTGATCATTCCAACGTACTGGGTCTGGACGAATCAGATCCCAATGCCGGGGACGATATTATTGTAAAAGAGCTTCATCTTCCTGTAGGCAGGAAGGTCAACTTTAAAATGCGTTCCCAAGATGTAATCCATTCTGCCTATATGCCCCACTTTCGGGCACAGATGAACGTATTGCCAGGTATGATCACGGAGTTTTCCTTTACGCCCACAATCACGACTGCGGATATGAGACTTAGGCCTGAGATTGTGGATAAGGTAAAACGCGTCAATAAGATTCGGGCAGAGAAAGCGGCCAAGGGAGAGTCCAATTCTGATCCTTGGGAGTATGATTTCCTTTTGCTTTGTAACAAGATCTGTGGAAAATCGCACTACAATATGCAAATGAAAATAATTGTGGAAACAGAGGAGGAGTACAACAAATGGATATCCGGGCAAAAAACGTTTGGAGATACCATGGCTTCTACCCAATAATTTTCATGGGGCGCCTAACCGCTCTTCTTGGAATAATAGTTCGGAAAAGGATTGTTATTGTTAGCAAAATAGGGGTTTATAAATATCCTGTAATTAAAGTATTAATTTAAATAAACAAACTTTCGGAATATGTCTGCAACAGCACAAGCACACGTAGAAGACCACGCAGATGATCACGGACATCATCACAAGCAAACCTTTGTGACCAAATATATATTTAGCCAGGATCACAAAATGATTTCCAAGCAATATATGTTGACCGGCTTGATCATGGCGGTAATCGGGATAACCATGTCCATGTTGTTCCGGATGCAATTGGCTTGGCCCGGGGAATCCTTTACTATTTTTGAGGCATTACTTGGCAAATGGGCACCTGATGGGGTTATGGATGCTGAGGCTTATTTGGCTTTGGTTACCATTCACGGCACGATCATGGTGTTCTTTGTACTGACCGCTGGACTTAGCGGTACGTTCAGTAACCTTTTGATTCCGTTGCAGATAGGTGCTAGGGATATGGCATCACCATTTTTGAACATGGTGGCTTACTGGTTGTTCTTTTTATCCAGCATTATTATGGTGAGCTCCTTATTTTTGGAGGCGGGACCCGCAGCTGCCGGTTGGACCATATATCCACCATTGAGTGCGCTTCCCATGGCCCAGCCAGGATCTGGGATGGGGATGACGCTTTGGCTGATTTCGATGGCGATCTTTATTGCCTCTTCCTTGATGGGTTCATTGAACTTTATTGTTACAACGATCAACCTTAGGACCGTAGGGATGTCCATGACCAGATTACCTCTGACCATTTGGGCGTTTTTCATTACCGCAATCGTTGGGGTGGTTTCTTTCCCTGTACTGTTTTCGGCAGTGTTGCTGCTGATAATGGACAGAAGTTTTGGAACTTCCTTCTATTTGTCGGATATTTTTATACAGGGAGAGGTGTTGCACCATGATGGCGGTTCCCCTGTTCTGTTTGAGCATTTGTTCTGGTTCTTGGGCCACCCGGAAGTATACATCGTTATCCTCCCGGCCATGGGTATAGTTTCTGAGGTGTTGGCGACCAACGCCCGTAAGCCTATATTTGGATACCGTGCAATGATCGCTTCCCTTTTGGCTATCGCATTTCTTTCGACCATCGTTTGGGGACACCATATGTTCTTATCCGGTATGAATCCATTCTTGGGATCTGTGTTTACGTTCACTACCTTATTAATAGCCATTCCATCTGCGGTAAAGGCTTTTAACTGGATTACCACAATTTGGAAAGGTAATTTGCAGATGAACCCGGCCATGCTATTTTCTATAGGGATGGTATCTACCTTTATCACAGGCGGACTTACGGGAATTATCATGGGGGATAGTACGTTGGATATCAACATCCACGATACCTATTTCATCATTGCCCACTTCCACTTGGTTATGGGTATTTCCGCAGCTTATGGTGCCTTGGCGGGAGTGTATCACTGGTTCCCGAAAATGTTCGGTCGTATGATGAACAAGAATCTGGGCTACGTCCATTTTTGGATAACCGCAGTTTGTTCCTACGGGGTATTTTATCCGATGCATTTTGTGGGATTGGCTGGAGTACCGAGACGGTACTACGAAAATACCGCATTCCCAATGTTCGATGATTTGACCAACTTGCAAATATTGATTACCGTGTTTGCCCTTGTAGCCGGAATTGCACAGTTGATATTCCTCTATAATTTTTTCCATAGCATGTTTTATGGCAAAAAGGCGGAAGCGAACCCTTGGAAGTCCACTACATTGGAATGGACTACCCCAGTGGAACATCTTCACGGCAACTGGCCAGGGGAAATCCCTCATGTGCATCGTTGGCCATATGATTACAGTAAAACGGATGAAAACGGGGAATATATCATCCCCGGACAAGACTTTATACCCCAGACAGTTCCCTTACAAAAGGACGAGGAGGAAATGATTCATTGATATTACGACCATTAACAATTTATACGCCTTCCATATGACAGGTGTATACAATCCCCTATTGCCGTTTCTATATCGGCAATAGGGTTTTTTTGTGTCTTTTATCAAATGATACAAATGGGTTCTTTTTTATATCTTTATTCGAAATTTGATAATGATTGCAATGAAAAAAATGATCCTTTTGATTTCTGTTCTTTTCTGCGGAACAGGTTTTTCCCAACGAACCCCCAAAATTAAGGGCAATGGTAAAATTACCGAGGTTAAGGAGGTGCTGCCGTCATTTAATGCGTTAGAACTTGTAGATAACCTGGACTTGTTTTTGGAACCATCCAACGAAACAGGGTACAGTATATCCGCGGACGAAAACTTGATCGATGTGCTGAAGTTGAAGGTTGAGGACAACACCCTTAAAATTAGTTCCTACTATAAGATTACCAGTAAAAAAAAATTGGAGATAACCATCCGGTACAATGATTTAAATAAGATTACCTTACAGGACGGCACCGTTGGGTCCAAAGAAGTTATTTCGATGAACGAGCTGAACCTTACCTGTTTGGGGTATTCCAAAAGTAACCTACAGGTAAATGCTGCCGTACTTGATATAACCATGAAGGACAATAGTACCGGAGATATGAACCTAAAATGTGATTCCCTGAATGTAAATTTGCAGGATAAGGCAGATGCCCTCATATATTCCATTACCCAGATTGCCAATGTGCTATTTCAAAAAAATGCGAAGGCCACTATGGAAGGTACGGTAGATACCTTAAGATTGCAACTTGCTGATAATGCGTATATCCAGGCCTATAAATTTGAAGCCGGTACGATTAAGGCGACCTTGGAGGGTGGTTCAAGGGCCGAAGTCAATGCTGTTAACGATATAGAGCTTTCTTCCCAAGGGACTGCCAAAACCTATTTGTACGGCGAGGGAAAAATTACCATAGACCAGTTTTTGGATCAGTCCGAATTGATAAAGCGAAAATAAGGTTTGGCGTCACCGGGCGCTGGACCGTGCAGATTATTTCAAGATGGGAAGCCTTAAACAAGGTGCAGGAATACCAAAACCATCTACCAAAACATCGATATGGGGACGCAGTTCCGAGCTAAGGCGTTCTACCCGTTGCCTGATTGCCTTGGATTTGGTTCCTCCCAAATATCCCTGCTCCAAATACCAACTGGCATCCTTTCGAATTTCCTGTAGCCCGTACAAAACACCGAGTTTTTGAAACAATAGGCGGTTTTTCTCTTCGGTTATTCCATCTACAAAGTCCATATAACTAGTGTAGGCAAGTTCACTGCTATAGGCTTTGCCCAAGGTCATTAAATGGGTCTGTACCTTAAGAAAGGCTTGGTAGGGCGGAACCCCCTTTTTAATATAATCCCTGATACGCATCGCCAAGGTGTAGGTGAGTCTTTTAGTGCGATAGTCGAAGGCGTGTTTATGGAATTTTGGATCGTAAAGATGATCCTTGTCCACCTTATTGGTGTATAGGGGATTGATTGCGGATAGGCGTTCGCCCAGTTGGCTGCTGAGCAATTTCAGGACGGATGAGATGCCGGAGGTCTCATATTCGGCCTTAAAGTCCGATAGTACCCCTTTGGCCGCCAATTGCATAAGTACGGTATTGTCCCCTTCAAAAGTGGTAAAAATATCTACATCCCCCTTTATATCGGCTAGCTTGTTCTCCATCATATAGCCGGCACCGCCACAGGCTTCCCTGCATTCCTGAATGGTATCATTGGAAAACCAAGTGATCAAGGCCTTGAGTCCGGCTACCTGGGTTTCCAACTTTCTGGTGTCGGTATCTGCATCGCTATATGCATTTATCATCCTATCCAAGGCAATATGATGTACATAGGTTTCGGCAATTGCCGGAATAAGTCGCATTTGATGGGTGGGATAATCCATGATAAGATCCTCTTGGACTTTCTCATTGTCGTTAAATTGCCGTCGCTTCAGTGCATATTTTACAGCGATGGCCAATGCCATCTTAGCGCCGCTAAGTGCGCCCATGGCCACACAAATACGGCCACCGACGAGCGTGCCCAGCATGGTAAAAAAACGTTTGTTCGGATTTTTTATGTCGGAATGATAGGTGCCCTCCTTGGTAATGTCTCCATATTTGTTCAAAAGGTTTTCCCTTGGCACCTTAACTTGGTTAAACCATATTTTTCCGTTATCAACCCCATTAAGGCCCAATTTATATCCATTGTCTTTTATGGTAACCCCTGGCATTGGTTCATTTTTGCTATTTCTGATCGGGACAAGAACGGTATGTACGCCCTCGTTTTTTCCGTTTACGATTAGCTGCGCAAACACGGAGGCCATGGTTGCATGCAGGGCATTGCCAATGTATACTTTATTATCATCCTTTCCTGGTGTATGTAGAATTAGGCTATCCGATGTTTTGTCATAGGTAGCAGTAGTTTTTATACCTCGAACGTTGGATCCATGGCGGGATTCGGTCATGGCAAAACACCCCAGTAGATCCGCTGTGCCTGTATCCTTCAAATATTTGTCGTGATGCTTTTTGGTTCCCAGATTTTGAATGCTGCCCCCAAAGAGTCCAAATTGAACCCCGAATTTTATGGTAAGGCTTCCATCGACAAACATCAAAGTTTTAAAAATTGAGGCATAAAGGGGCATATCGTTTTTTCCGCCATAATCCTTGGGGTAGGCCACCGCACCATAACCATTTTTGGCCAAAACCCGCACTTGCTCCAGTACTTTATTCCGAAAGGCCGATTTGTCCCTTTCAATTTTCCAGCTAAAGCGGGGGTCTGACAAAAATTCCCTAAATCTATCGATTTCCGTAGCATTATTTCCTTTTAGGATCTTATCGATTTCCGTAGCATTGTAGTAATGGGATGTCCCTTTGTGAATCGTTTCCACATCAAACAAATGTCGATAGTGGTTGGGCTGTATGCCGAGATTTACTTCGATATCCTTTAGGTTTTCATTAAAAGGACAATCGGTGGTATAATGACAGGACATTTTTTGGCTCAGGGTAGAAAGTGGGAAAGCCTCGCTCTCCACCAATTTTACTCCAGCGCTAGAAATGGTATTCTTCCAGTTTTTCATTTCCTCGTCCGAGGGGGGATTATCCTTATCCAACCATTGATCAAGCAAGATTTTATCTTCTTGGGAGAGTGTAAAATCATTTTCTATGGAACGTTGCACTACTGCCACTTCAGACGCGGATAAGAGATTATCTGCCCAAATCACATAGAAAAATGGGATATATTGAAGGATTCCTTGGGTATAGGTTGTTTTTTGCATAGGTGGAATTTACGATTTTTTGATTAAGATAGACATTTCCGTGAAGACGGAAATCTTCTGCATGTTAGGTCATAGATTTTAAAAGTAACCCCTATTTCCTTTATCTTTGTTCCACTATGAACGAATACTTAGATCCTTCCGGCGACAACTTTTCCCCTGAGGAAATGGATATTGAGCGAGCTTTGCGCCCGATCAGTTTTGACGATTTTACAGGGCAGGAGCAGGTGCTGGAAAATCTCAAGATCTTTGTACAGGCCGCCAACCAAAGAAATGAGGCATTAGATCATACCCTGTTCCACGGTCCACCGGGATTGGGAAAAACTACCTTGGCCCATATCCTGGCCAATGAATTGGGGGTGGGAATCAAGATTACATCTGGCCCAGTGCTGGACAAGCCGGGAGATTTAGCCGGGCTGCTGACCAACTTGCAGGATAGGGACGTGTTGTTTATAGACGAGATCCACCGTCTAAGCCCTATAGTGGAGGAATATCTCTATTCGGCTATGGAGGATTACAAGATCGATATCATGATCGAGTCCGGACCCAACGCTCGCAGCGTACAGATCAATCTAAACCCGTTTACCCTTATCGGCGCTACGACCAGGTCTGGCCTATTGACCTCGCCCATGCGGGCGCGATTCGGAATTCAGAGCCGTTTGGAATATTATTCCACCGAGCTCCTTTCTACCATAGTGGAAAGGAGCGCTGAAATTCTTAAAGTGCCCATTTCCTTGGATGCGGCCATTGAAATTGCTGGCCGGAGTAGGGGTACACCGAGAATATGTAACGCTTTGCTAAGAAGGGTGCGCGATTTTGCCCAGATTAAGGGAAATGGCAAGATCGATATGGATATCTCCAAATTCGCCCTAAAAGCCCTCCATGTGGATGCGCATGGCCTGGATGAGATGGACAATAAAATCCTCAATACCATCATAGACAAGTTCAAGGGCGGCCCTGTTGGGATTACCACCTTGGCCACTGCGGTATCCGAAAGTGCCGAGACCATTGAGGAGGTGTACGAACCGTTCTTGATCCAACAGGGATTTATTATGCGAACCCCTCGGGGACGGGAAGTAACCGAACTGGCCTATAAGCATTTGGGCAAGATCAAGGGTGGGATACAGCCTGGGTTGTTTTAGGCCATAACTCCGACAGAGAATTTTCTTCTGAAGTTTCAGCCAATATTCTGATAAAGTGCTAAAAGGATTGCTATTGTTTTTTACCTAAATTTTGAATATGAAAGTCCCAGCTGGCCCCAGCTGGCCCCAGCTGGCGCAAGCGTCACGCTTGTGTCCATACAGTTTCTAATTTTTTCAGTTCCCCCACGCCCCCGCTAGTCTGTGACTGGTGGCCTCAAAAGTAAGCCGCATAATTTAAGAATGGGGGCAGTCAAAAACCCACGGTAACTTACCTGTACGTTGCCAAAAGATTCAATCTTGCGGCAGCAGGGATAAGTTCCAGTAGCAAGTCCCTCCTTTTCTTTCCAATTCATTATTCGACCCATTTTTACCAGTTTCTGAACCAATTGTTATAGTTCTGGTTTTAGGAATTTTTTTGTAAATTAAGGGTGATAAAAAAATAGTTTATCATGCCCATTTATATGGACCTTCACTTAACGGGTGATTTATCGTCGAAACTTATGGCGGAGGCACATGTAAGGGATTTGAAGTTCCAGAGGGAATTCCATTGCCGTTGCATGACCTATTGGTTCGATGAGGATAGTGGCAATGCATTTTGTCTTATCGAAGCACCTAGTGCCGATGCGGTAGATCAACTTCATATTAGGTCCCATAAACAAGGTCCGCACCGGATAATCGAGGTGAACGAGGATAAGGTAAGGTCTTTTTTGGGTCGGATCCAAGACCCGGATGCCTTAAATGACATTGCCAATCCCGATCTAAAGATCTTCGAGGATACCGCTTTCCGTACCGTTGTTTTTATTGAGACCCAAGATCTGGGACTTTTACGGTATAATTTGGGGAAGGAGCGTGC
>JBLWZN010000062.1:0-17987 GCA_048266425.1 Sediminicola sp. | reverse complement strand
CCCGGACCCCCCTCTTTCAACACCATCATTAAACTTATTTTTAAAGGTTTATTGTCCTAAGGATGGGGGGAAGTATATATCAGGGAAAAATTTTCATTGTATATTTGAGGGTTTTTTTAAATAATTAATAACAGAACAGGTCAGAAAGTTGTAGTAGGTGTAAAGTTTGCTTATCAAGAGTTGTAATACTTTATTCCATTAAGTAATAATCGTTAATGAAATTACGGCATATCCCAGATATCGATATCAATTTCTTCTTCGTTTAGGGTTTCAGTGATATAACTTTTGTAGTTTTTGGCATCCGCCACGAATTCCTCAATATCACCGGACAAATATATCTGGTTTCTTTTTGCGACTTTATCATAATATATACCTCCATAAAAATTAAAATCCTCTCCGTAAAGGCCTAGATTCCGGGCGGTATGATTTGATTCCGCTTCTATCATAATGGTGTTCAACTCATAATAAATGAACCATTTTCTCCGATAAAAACCTTTCTGTTGGGGATAGCCATATTGAACGTTATGGTCAAAAATATCCAGACAAACTTTCCAGTTCGAGGTTTGCCCAGCGATTTCAATGGTATCCAGGTGGGTGATAATTTGCTCTGCCTTTTGAAAATTGTCGGTAGTGGCCATTTCCAGATTGGAAACGAACTTTACAAATTCCTTTAACTTTCGTATTTGACCAACGGTCTTATAATCGGGCATCAAATGGCATATTTCTTTTTCTTAAATAAAGTCAATTGTCAGTATTCAATTTCAATCTCATTATAGGCCACTGGTTCAACAATGTCTTCACTACCTCCTAATCTTCGCATTACGTACAATCTGGCATGAAAATTTTTTGATATTTGGTTGATGAAAGTTTTAAATTACCAAATTAGGGAGTACCCAACAAAATAACAATCGAAATCACTGCACTGCCATGTTTATTAGACTTGCCCTAAAACTTACCCAAACTTTGCGCGTGGATCCTGTGCCGTTTTTATAGTGTTCCGGCAGATAAGCGATAAGCAAAAACCGGATATGGCACAGACTACTTTTCCTTTTGGAACGCTAACTTTTTCCCTGGGAATCCTTGCTGGGAATTGTATGGTTCGAAATGTCAGTATCCAATCAAACGAATAAAGAAGGGAACTTGATGAGTGTTAAAGAAAATCTTTCGATTTTTAGATAATAAACAAACCAATCAATTATCACTCGATTTTTTTTGCCCCGGGATGGAACGTCCTCCAACTATGCCAAAACTCCTGATAGGCTTTGACGCGTTTTAAAGGAGGTGTATCCTTCGACAGGGAAAGCCCCAACAAATTATATTTTGTGCTACTATTTATTAAAGTATCGTTTTTAATGTCGAACTTTATATCATCTGGCCTTTCAAAAGCAAAGAAGCTCTGATTATCCGAAGCTAAAGCGACAAACAAAGGTTTCCCGGAAATTGTAAAATTGATGATTCGTTCTTCTTTGAGCTTATTCCAATCAATGGCCCTGCTAGAATCTCCTAATTGTATTCCAACAACCCATGATTTCTCTTGCCAGGACAATGTATCCGTTCGGGTCAGGTCTCCCCGTTCAATTCCGAAATCATAATCCTTAAGATCTTCATATTCTTCATCAAATGCCGAATCAGGTTGTAAAACCGTGCTTTCCGGATATAGCTCCAACCATTTTTCCAAAGTCGTCTGTTCGCTCATAAGCTCAGGCAAAACTTCTCCTTTTAGGGGACCGGCAATAGCTTCTCCCGTCGCTTGTCTCCACCAGCTTTTGGTTGTTTTATCCTCGAACATGGCATTATAATGATCCATCCCTACCAATCTAAACGATTCAGATCTTCCCTTTACTTTTGGCTCAAAGACCCTTCCAGTTCGGCATACGGAACAATATGTCACCATTATAGGATTTCCGGTAACGGTATCCATAACTTGATGGTGATAGGCGATCAACTGAATAGGGTAAGCCCTGTATTCCCCATTGAAATGAATTCCAATAACCAACTTATCCATAGGAATACTATTTGATCTGCTATCTGCCATAACTATTTTATTAGGCTGATAGAACATCTTATCCGCCTTCAACTTGAAATTAAAAAGGCATACAACTACGAGACAAACAACTAAAGAGATTAACATGGGTGTTGGCTTAGATTTATATGCCCAAAAGGCACCAACCAAAATGGATATCGCAAAAATAAATCGGAATGTCCACTTCCATGAGTCAATAAAATAAGCCACATCTATACTATTCATTTCTTGGCTTCCGGGCATGGGCATTATAAAATAGATTTTTAGAACCTCAAAGAGAACAAGGCCCACTATCCCGATATAAAATATTCGATGCATATTATTTAGTTTTTTGGATCAAAATTGGCATATCCCTCTTCGGCTCTTTGTTTGCCCCTTTCCACATAAAAATTTCGGTCCATGGGAGCCGCGGTTCCCAGTCCGTCCACATATCGATTAAACATGCAAAACGCTGCTGAAATCAATACGGTGTCGTGAATTTCCATATCCGTTGCACCAAATTTTCGTGCCAGTTCAACTTCTTCCACTGTTACATTTTTTCCCCCTTTCTGAACACTTGCGGCTATAGCCAATAAGGCTTTTAGTTTATCGGAAATCGGGCTGGCCTTGTAATTTTCCTTTATATCATCTATAAATTTTATATCGCATTGTAAATAATGCTGAGCAATTCCTCCATGTGCATTTTGGCAAAAAAAACAGCCGTTCAAATAAGAAACATAGGTAGCGATCAATTCTCGGTCTCCCCGGGTAAGGGAATTGTCTTCTCGCAAAAGTATTTCTGCCAGATCGTTCATGGGCTGCGCCGTTTCTGGGCGAAAGTCCATTAGGCCCCTTATTCCCGGAAGGGTTTCGTTAATTTTAATGTAAGTCATATTAGTTCTTTTTAGGAAATTGATAACCTTGTGTTGCCATCCGTTTTCCCATTTCTCCATATACTTCGGAATCCGTTGGGGTCCAGCTAGAGAGCCCGTCCACATATCTGTTAAACATGCAAAAGGTGGCTGCGATTAGGACAGTATCATGAATTTCTCGATTGCCTGCACCGTGTTGTCTTGCCTTACCGATATCTTCCGCTGTAACTGCCTTCCCACTTTGCTGCACCTTTCCTGCAATTTGTAGCAGGGCCTTTAACTTAGGGCCAATGGGTGCCTCGTTTATATTTTTGAGAGTTGCATCTACGGTTTCCCTTTCGTCTTCATAAAGTTCACGGGCCGCCGCAGCATGACTGTTAGTGCAAAACTGACATCGATTAAGGGATGAAACATAGGTCGCGATGAGCTCTCGTTCAGCAGTGGAAAGTGGTGACTCTTTGCGCAATAATACTTCTGCCAATTCGTATAACGGTTTTCCCGTTTCAGGCCGAAATGCGACCAGGCTCCTTATTCCGGGAACTCCTTCGGGTACTTTAATATGTGCCATAATTCTAGGACTTAAGATTATGAAATCGAGAAAAATTCAATCTAAAACGTATTCCCATCAATCTTCCGCCAGGCGAATTTGGGGTTTATAGTTTTTGCCAAAAAATAATTTGATAAAACCAAAGACAAATACCGATGAGAAAATCAACAGGGCATTGCTATATCCTCCTAGGGCATCTACCAATGCGCCTAATGAAAAAACGGCAATAGTTGTAAATACTCGGCCCAAGTTAAAGCAAAATCCGGTTGCCCCCGCCCTGATGGCTGTTGGGAAGAGTTGTGGTATATAAAAGGATAATAAACCTTGGCTAATTCCGAAGAATAGGGCAAGCAATGCAGTTTCCACATAAATTAACCAAGAAAAGGAAGCATTAAATCCAAATAATAATATGGACATTAATGCGCATCCCCCAAAACAAATCATCATAGACGTTCGCATACCAAAGGCTTTGGAAATCCACCCCGATGAGAACCCGCCAGTAAGTCCCCCCATACCAAAAAGCATCATTGCAATACCTCTTTCATCCTGTCCATCGGTTTGGTGCAACAAACTTTGGACCCAAGTTGGGAACCATGAAAAAACGGCCCATAGACCGATCAACATAGATCCGAATATGACCGTTCCATGCAAGAGTTCCGTTCGATATTGTTTTATCAATTCTCCACCAGAAATTTTTGAAATCAAGGTTTTGGACTTTTTCCAGGGCTCGGATTCCTTAAGGCCAAAAAGCGCAAAAACTGCTAGTACTAACGGTATTATTCCAATTAGGAACCCGTCCCGCCAATTGGTTAGTAGATTGACCATTCCGGAGGAAAATATCCCAATTGGAAATCCGATGGAAACAATTCCTATAATTATATTCCTTGAACTTTTGGGCCAAACCTCGGATAAAAAAGTAACCGATATAACCATGATTCCACCTGCTCCCAGACCTGCCAAGAACCTATAAAAAATTACCGTTTCCCATGTGTTCGCAAAACTGATCAACATCGTGAACAAACCTAAAAGCCCAATAGAAAAAGCAAATGATTTCACTCGACCTATTTTATCACTTATCAGCCCACAGAAAATACCCCCAACCGTCCATCCCAAAAGATAAATAGCCGATATATAGGCCCCAACTTGGGTTATCGAAGTTTGATCGTAGAGCGCGTTGTTTATAAAAGACCCTAATACCGTTGGCAGATATACTGACATTAATGTGGAAACCTGTCCCGCAAAAATATTGCTCAAGAGGCAAACGGAAAAAAGTGCCCAGCCACTAATATTTGGATTGATGGATACTTTCTCGTTCGGACCTCCCATTAGCGTAAAAGTTCGTCAAAGGTTATGCCCACATAGTAAACCGCCCCAATTGTCGGAGATCCATAAGCCTGATAAACCTGATTGTTAAATAGATTATTAGCACCAAATTTTAGGATGGATTTTATCGGCAATATTCTATAACTTACCTGGGCGTCCACCATGGAATAGGTCTTTATTCTTCCCGGCCGCATTTGATTAAAAGTCCCATACCAATCAAATGCGTCTTGCCATCTCCAGACAAGATTAAACCCAAGGTTCTTTGTCAATACATCATTCCCGAACATTAAAGAAGTCTTAAACTCTGGCGTATTAAAGGCCGGGATATCATTGGGGTCGGCATTTTTTAGATTGTAGTCCGCCCAAGAACCATGGGCACCAACGGTATAATTTTTTGGTAGAAGGTAAGTTAGGCCCAAAGTAGCACCCTGTGATGTAACCTTATCCGATGCGTTGGTGTATAGTTGATATAGGTGGCTCTTATTGTCCAACAAATCAAAGGCGGCATCAATATTAATAGATCCATCAACAGCTAGGACCGGGCTTTCTGGTTCTATCACCACCTGATTGAGTATAAAGTCCTTGTAGCTACTAAAATAAAAACTGGCATCTACCATCAATTTGTTGTCGATAAGGCCCTTGTAGCCGACCTCAAAGGTCTTCACCTGTTCTGGTTTTATATAGGCTACTTCCGATTTTACAAGTAGATCCTTGGACAATGCAACGGCTTCTGGGTAGGATGTCCCACTTTCCATCAGTTGATTGAAATTACCAAAAAACGGCCCCAATGAAGCTGTTGTAATTGAATTCTGGTAGACTGTAAGGTCATCACTATTGTCGGGTACCCCGCCTAGAATGGTAATAGGCCCTGCATTGAGCCTTATATATTGGTCTCCAGGCGTCGGATTTCGAAATCCTGATTGAAAGGATGTTCTAAGGAATTGCTTATCCTTTACATTAAAGACCGCAGAGGCCCTTGGGGTCAACCGTCCCTTGAAATTTTGGTTTTTATCATATCTAAGAGACCCCGTTAACCTTAATTTTTCCTTTAATAAATCTTTGGATGCCTGTGTGAATGCTCCGCCTTCCCTTATAAATATAGGACTGTCCACATCGTCAAAAAGGGTGCCGTTGGTAAACATGTCATACATTCGGAAATTTCCACCAACCAATAAATGGAAAATTTTGATACTGGTAAAGTCATATTGGCCTTCCACGTGGTACAGTTTACTTTGGCTAAGTATTCCTGCACCATCTAGCCCTTGTATTTCTATATAGTGTTCTTTTTCCCTTTCGAAATCGGAGCTACCAGGAAGGAATCGACCTTGGTCCGCGAAATTCCTTGCATCTGTATGCACTCCCGCGGTAATTCCGGTGATATTTCCGTTAAATGCCTGCGAATAACGGTTATACCAAACATCGTTGGCTTGATCAGTGGAAACGACGTTGCCATTTAGATCCTGTACCCAGGTGTCATTGATCAATGGCCCGAGTCCCTTTCCATTATAGGAATCATGGGAATCCTCAATGCTGGTATAGGCTCTTATGAAATAATTATCCCCCTTGAGTTCCAATCGATGTTGTTGAAATGTAAAATTATTTAATTGAAATCTGTTACTTCCCGTATATGCGGCCCGGCCTTGGTTGAAATTGTACTGATAGATCAGCTCGGCATTATAACCAATGCGGTAATGCATTGCACCGTTCATTTTAAAACTATAGACATTGTAATCCATCAAATCGCGTTCTTCATAACCGGTTCTTGAAACCCGACCTATTCCGGGCAGATCTCGAGAAACCTCATCACCATAAATATTTAGGGCATCACGTGCGGGATTGTCATCCCCACGCTGATCAATTGGCGTAAGGGCGTCCACATCCGTATAATTAATGGCAAACCAATCCAGACCCGCAAAATAAGATGCATTCAATTTAAAGGCAAAACGATCTCCTATAGCCTTGGCATATCTAATAGAAACATCGTAAAGGGGATGCGGATCCGCATATTGTTCGTTAAAATGGTTCATGCCAACTCGGGCGTTTACGCTTAGCCCCTGATATTTAAAAGGGTCCTTGGTACGCATTAGCAATACGCCATTAAATGCAACAGGGCCATATAAAGCAGAAGCGGAGCCTGGGATTAGCTCCGCACTTTCCATATCGAGATCCGAAGATCCAAAAAGATTTCCTACTGCAAACGAAAGTCCAGGGGTCTGGTTGTCCACTCCATCCACCAATTGAAGGAACCTGGCATTACCGGTATCGTTGAATCCACGGGTATTTATTTCCTTGTAGGTAAGGCCGCTGGTCACCATATCTAATCCCTTAAGATTTTGCAAACCATCGTAGAAGTTTATAGAAGGGGTCTGCTGTATTTCTCTTATATCCATTTTTTCAATACTGACGGGGGACTTCAGGATACTTTCTTCCACCCTGGAAGCAGAGATAACAATGCCATCCAACTCCTCGCCTTGGGCCTGCATCACAACCATAATGGGCTGTTTGTCCATGACGACGACTTCCTGGGTTGTGAAACCTAAATAGGATATCGAAATTTTGATGGGATAATCTTGAGGGGAGTTTAATTCAAAATGCCCATTGGCATCTGTTGTCGTACCTATGGTCTTGCCCTGTATAACAACGGTGGCATCGGGTAACAGTTCTTCGGTTTCGGCGGAGCTAACTGTGCCAGACATGCTATAGCTTTGCCCAATTGCAAAGCAGGGGATAAGTAAAAAGAGTAATTGAACAAACAGGTTCTTAGTTTTCATTTGAATGGTCGTGAACAGATTTAAGTTTCTCATATGCTTCTGGCGATCGCTCATAACCTTTAGTGGCTAATCGTTCCGCCAATTCCCTAAAGTAATTTGGATTCTGGGGTAAATGGGTGGCAAGACCGTCTACGTAACGATTATAAAGGCAAAAGAGGGAAGCAATAAGTACGGTGTCATGAATTTCCACATCGGTTGCCCCAAGTTTCTTGGCATTTGCAATAGATTCATCGGTAACATTCTTCCCACTTTGCCCCACCAGTCTTGCAATTCTAATTAAGGCCTTAATTTTATCGCTAACAGGAGAGGAATCCAAATCGTTCTTGACCTTTTCGGCAATTGAAGCATCTTCAAAAATAAAATCCGTTACGGCAGTGTGGGCAGTAGTACAGAACTTGCATTCATTGTCATGTGAGACTATTGCCGCTATTAATTCCCGCTCCCCAATGGATAAGGTAGATGGGCCGCGAAGTAAAATCTGGGTGAGGTCGCGAATTGGCTCTGCCGTATCCTTGCGATACTCCAGTAGACCAGTGATTCCTGGCAAGTGGGATTCTAGAGGTATATATGACATATAATTTGACTTTGGTTGGTTAGATAATTGGATTTAAGAATTATTCAGTACTAGTAGAAGAAGAACTTGCCAGTGGGGCTAAGCCTGGAATAAAACCTAAAAATCAGGGATTAAAACCATTTAAGGAGAAGGCATGGCCCTATGGCTGGCATAATCCGATGAGATTGGGAATACATTTATTCGACATGGCTTTAGTTTGGTTGGTATTGAAAAATATGTTGTATCGAAATAAAAGGCATAGAATCAAATGCCTATTTACTAATTCTAACGCGGTTATTTTAAAAATGTCAAATATATACTTAAGAATCACACATTTAAACCAATGAAAGGATAAGAAAAACTAAGAAAAGATTAACGATTGTAATAAAAACTTAACTGTTGGTAGAAGTCGCCCCAAATCCTTACCCAAACTTTGCGCATAGATCCTGTGCCGTTTTTATAGCGTTCCGGCAGATAAGCGTCAAACAAAATCGACATAGGGCGCACCACCCTACTTTTGCTTTGTGGAAGGAACGCAGTCCAACCTTTTTGACCATTTTAGATTGAAATCTCCGTTCACGGTCGGCGACATCACCATTTTGTAATAGGTCGTGCCGGCCCTTATATAGGTTATCTCTTCCATAATAATGTGATTTTTGCACCATGGTAAATACCACGGCGTATGTTTATTTTAATGGCCCAAAATCGATAAAAATGCCTCCTAATGGCTATATCATTTATAGGTGTGCGAATGTCATTTATTACAATGCGATGTCGTTTATCTGCTTTATCGCAGAATATCAAATCAGCGTTTCTAATCTAAAAGAAAATCCAATTGTGCACAAAATTGCAAGGATTGACCAATTTTACATAAGCTTTGACATCCTATATTTTAGCACCAAAAGAAATCAGAATCGATCTACCATCCGATGGCAAAATCCCAGGCCCTGGATATCCGGTTGCCCTTCGAGTATAGTACTTTTTGTCGGCAAGATTGTTCAATGACATTTTAAGGTTGTACCGATTGCCAAAATTATAGGACATATTAAAATCAACCAAAAAATAAGATGGGACTATCCCATTAACCCCAGATGATGTAGAAACTGTGTTCAAGGCATCGGAAAAGGATCTGGATACATAACTGAATTGAAAGGCAGAGGAGAACGATTTGAGATGATAGTTGATTCCGTTCCTAGAAATCCAAGAGGGAACGTTCTCCACGTCGTTCCCGGTAATATCGACATTATTACCACCAGAATTTACCGTTCCTTTTTTATAGTGTGCGGAATTATATGCTGTGGCAGTAAAAAGGCCGATGTTGAGATATCTTGAATGTGTGGCCAATAGCTCGAAAGGATGAAATTCTATATACGCTTCCATCCCTTGGCTCAACATATCCCCTATATTGGTCTTATAAAAAAAGGTTTCTTCCGGATTGGTTTCAATTAAGATTCCAATACGATTGTTATACCTAAGTAAAAAATAGTTTATATCCCATTGAAAAACATTTTTCCAATTCCCCCGTATCCCCAATTCACTATTGTCCCCTTTGGCATCCTCCAAATTGGGATCCGTGCGGTCCAACGGTGACGAGGGTAATATATCGGAATGCAGAACAGGGCGATAAGCCTGTGTAAAGTTGGCATAAGCATTTATTTTTGCATTGAGGGCATATTCCATACCAATACCAAAAAGGGGGAATTTCCGGTCCAGTTTAAACGGTAATTCGGGCGTATCAAAAGAAGTGATCTGTCCGGTCATATCCGTCCCGATATAATCGAATCGGAACCCTGGGGTCACGGATAATTTTTCGGTAAGTGCAAAAATATTCTCTGCAAACACGGCATAATTCACGGTATTAAAGGTAAGATCTACTTTGTAATCGGAAATAAGGGAGAGATCAAAATCGGTGCCGGTTGTTCCTTCTCCTTTTTGTTTGCGCAAGGTTTTGCTGTCACCATACCGAATTCCGCCAACTAAATGACTTTTACGATTAAACAAGTTATAATCATGTCGTAACCGGGCCTCAAAAGAATAACTGTGATAATAATCCCTATCCACTTGCCGGGGGTCGTATTGGTTGGTTATTGGGTTTATTGTATCATTTATGGTCGGCAAATGTAAAAATTGAACGCTGTTCCGCTGCCCAAGGATCGCCGAGGCCGAAACTGTAATAAGTGTATTCTCATTGGCCCGTATATTTAGATGAATGGCAGGAAGATAAATGGTGGGGTTGAAATAGTTCCTAGGACGATTGGACTGCCTGGGATCTTCCTGGAACATCGAATCGGTTAGACCTGCAGCAAAATGGTTCACATATTCCATATGCGACAGCTCGGCCGACAAATCCATTTTCTGGTTAAACCGATACGAAATGCCAGCATGCCAAGCTGTAAAATTGTAGTCGCTGTTCTCCCGCCAACCATCCGATCGTCTGTAGTTATAATAAGTGTAATAGGTGAGCTTGCCCACCTTGCCGCCCAAAGCATTAAAGGAATTGAACAATCCGAAAGACCCGGCGGACTGCTGGGTCTCAAAGGATATCGTTTTGGTAGTATCAGGGGTCTTTATAATATAGTTGAGCATTCCACCAAATTGTGGACCATACTCGAGTGCGCCCGATCCACGTACCATCTCTATCCTCCCGACAGCTTCGGCAGGGGGATTGTAGTGGGCTTCGGGATAACCAAACAGGTCAGAATTGGTCACGTTACCATTTTGGCGCACATTCAGTTCCCAGGAGCGATGGGGATTTAGGCCCCGAGTGGCAATGCCTACCTGGTTGCCCGTGCCATCCATTTCCCAGACAGAAACCCCCGGTATTCTGGCAAATATTTGCCTAGGGCTATTTTCTACAAGATTGGCATCGATATTTTGCAAACTAACAACTTCGGTCTTTTTCCCGGAATAAATATGGGTACCCCGAACTTCGGGCAGGAAAGCCACGGGTTCGCGTTTACTCCCAAAGACATTTACATCCTGTAAGACCTCTGTTTTCTCCGATAAGATTATCACCTTTTTAACAACCCCTATCTTGCTAAAAGTGATTTTTTCTGAAAATCTATTGTACAAAATATGGGATACGTTTAGCTCGTAGATTCCCTTAGGTATTTCCGAAACCTGATAATTGCCATTCGCATCGGTAACGGTCCCCTTTCCGGACGGCATCAGCGTTACATTTGCATCGGTAATTCCATTACCGTTTTCATCGATAATCTTACCCTTTAAAGTAAAAACCTCATTTTGGGAATACACTCTGGAACTACAACAAATAGCAAATAATAAAAAGAAAAATAAGAAGAATTTCCACATGGCTTGGATTTGAATAGGTTTAGTCATATTAGTTTTCATTTTTTGGGAAAGCTTTATTGATGTTCCCCGTGCCATACCTTGACTATATTGAATTATGTCTTAGGTAATTATTAAGGGACATACTATTAAAGTAAACGATAGGAAACTTATGCACTTGGTAGAGGGCCAAATGGTTATTATTCATTTATTTTTCAAAGATAGACAACAAGGACTTCTCCAAAAATTAATGAAAAATAAACAAGTATTAATGAGGGGTTAAAAGGTATGGTTCTATTTCTTCTGATATAAATTGTATTTTCTTCTAAAACCAAATCCTTAAGTTCGATCCAAATAAACTACAGTCGTATATAACGATTTTTCTCAATTTATGCCGATTTCAATAAAAAAGGACTCCAAATGAATCCAAATGAGGTCAAAAATTATATTTATGGAAAAAATCTGCTTTTATGTGCAAATAAAAAAGGCTTCAGAAGTGAAAACTCTCTGAAGTCTTATTGTTGCTAGCTCCTCCTCTTGGGCTCGAACCAAGGACCCTCTGATTAACAGTTGGAAAAATGTACAATTCCATATAATTCAAATCTTCCAGAAAACTTTACTTTTAAAAATTTGAGCATAACTTAACTCCCATTTGTTTTAACATTGCTATACCAATGCGAAAAAAAACCGAATCCTAAAAATCGGCCTTCTCTTGTTTACAGGTGAAAAGACTAGAACTCTCACATCTTGCCGTACAGTTTCTAAGTATATTCTAAGTTAGGTCCCTTTTCTATGGATGAATCCAATGGAAAAATAGATCATCCTAGATGGTTGAATGGGTAAATACTGTCAATAAGAACCCCTAGTGGAAAAAATTTAAAAATAGGTTATGAGAAATTAGAGGCAGAAAAATGGAAAATAATCACAAATTCTACGTGCAATCTACGTGCACACTTAAAAATAAAAAGCCTCCAATCTCTTGGAGGCCCTGTGTTTACTGGTGGAGAATACCGGAGTCGAACCGGTGACCTCTTGCCTGCCAGATAATAGGGAATAGGGAATTAGTGTCGTTATAGGTATTTTGGTAGCCAAGTGTATAGGGTTTGCCAGTTATCAATCTCATCAAATAAATCTTGTAAATTATAACAATATTTTTGAAGGTTCAGATGTCCGGTTATCTAAAATTCGAATCGTAGTTTCATAGTTCTTAGGACTCATTGCAAAGGTTTAAATCGTCATGCCCAGTCCTTTATTTTTGTCCTTTCCTGGATTAATTTCATTGCTGTATTGTGCCATACCAGCCTGCATTGCATTCATGCGTTCATTATCGACTTTCGAATCATTAAACATAGGCGACTTTAAATTTAATTCTTTTGACAGTTCGTAGCCTAAGTTGAATGCCTCCTTGTAATTTTCTGCAATTTTAGTTTTCGCGCTCATATCCTAAAAGGTTTCTCGTGTATGCTTCTCAATATATTCAGTGATAGAATCACGGTCGTAAAGGATTATTTTTCTTTGGGGCTGGGAAAATCTGATTTTTCCCTCATCTCTTAATTTCTGTAAGGTGCTCAGAGATTTTATGTTGAGAAGTTGCATAGCTTCTTCGCCATCGATCCATTTGGGTAGGGTATCTTTTCGCTTCGCCTCAATATGCTCGACCACCTTATCAAATAAGGCATAAAAAGCTTCTTCCTGTAGGCAGACGACTTGCATTGATTATCAAAATTATTAAGATATAATCCGATAATTAGATACTCGGATCAACTCTAAAGCTTATTCTCTCAATCCAATATAATTAAAAAATTCAATATTTTGTTTGTTTCAAGTGGCTGATTATTTCAAAATCAACAGCAGCATGTTTTGGCATTGGACAAAAATTGCAAACTTAATGCTTATAGGATTGGGTACAGAGTTTATTATAAAAGGAGTGAGATAGAATCGAACTTACAAAGCTTTATGAGAAAATAATCCTTGGTTTTGGGGAATCATGTAAAAAAGTTGCCGGTTTGGGGCAGTTGTAAAACATTCAAATGTTTTAACATTGTTTTACCACAATAAAAAAAGCCGACTCCTAAAAGTCGGCTTTCCCTTGTGTACAGGCGGAGAGACTCGAACTCTCACACCTTGCGGCACTAGATCCTAAGTCTAGCATGTCTACCAATTCCATCACGCCTGCATCTTCTACCCCATCCGATAGTTATCGGGCTTTTGGAGCAATCGGGGTGCAAATATAAATTAAATAATTCCACTTCAAAAATTTCTTTTTGTAATTTTAGATCTTTCATCAAAATCGAATAATGGAAAATATTACCGATTATTTAAACAAGAACAAGGAACGATTTTTAAACGAGCTGATCGAGCTACTCAAAATACCCTCCGTGAGTGCCGATCCCGCCTATTCACACGATGTGCTCGAGGCAGCCCAAGCCGTACAAACAAAGCTTTTGGAAGCAGGTTGTACCGTGGCCGAAGTTTGCGAAACCCAAGGTTATCCCGTGGTATACGGGGAGAAAATTATAGATTCAAACCTGCCAACCGTGCTGGTTTATGGACACTACGATGTACAACCGCCAGACCCCATAGATCTCTGGAACTCCCCCCCATTTGAACCGGTGATAAAAAATACCCCCTTGCATCCGGACGGGGCCATCTTTGCCCGTGGTGCCTGCGACGATAAAGGGCAGATGTTTATGCACGTAAAGGCTTTGGAATTTATGGTTAAGACCCGCCAATTACCTTGTAATGTAAAATTTATGATAGAAGGGGAGGAAGAAGTAGGCAGTGAAAGTCTTGGCCAATTTGTAGCCGAAAACAAGGAAAAACTGGCCAATGACATCATCCTAATATCCGACACAGGAATGATCGCAAAGGAAACACCTTCCATCACGACGGGCCTGCGAGGACTTAGCTATGTAGAAGTTGAGGTAACGGGCCCCAACAGGGATCTGCATTCCGGTCTTTATGGTGGTGCAGTGGCCAATCCGATCAATATACTTGCCAAGATGATCGCCTCCCTTCAAGATGAAAACAACCGCATTACAATACCGGGTTTTTACGATCAGGTAGATGAACTTTCTTCGGAAGAAAGGGCCGAAATGGCTAAGGCGCCCTTTAATCTTGACTCCTATAAAAAAGCTCTGGATATCGATGATGTCCATGGCGAAAAAGGATATTCTACCAATGAACGAAATTCAATCCGGCCTACATTGGATGTCAATGGAATTTGGGGAGGATATACGGGCGAAGGAGCCAAAACCGTAATTGCAAGCAAAGCTTACGCCAAAATCTCTATGAGATTGGTACCCCATCAGGACTGGAAAGAGATAACCCAACTGTTTAAAGATCACTTCGAGAAAATTGCCCCCAAGGGGGTAAAGGTAAAAGTAACCCCCCACCATGGCGGACAAGGCTATGTAACCCCGATTGACGATATCGGTTACCAAGCGGCGTCAAAGGCCTATGAGGCCACCTTTGGCAAAACCCCCATTCCCCAACGGAGCGGTGGGAGCATCCCTATTGTTTCCTTGTTTGAAAAGGAACTGAAAAGTAAAATTATCCTAATGGGCTTTGGGCTTGATAGCGATGCCATCCATTCCCCTAACGAACATTTTGGGATCTGGAATTATCTAAAGGGCATAGAGACCATTCCATATTTTTATCATTATTTTGCGGAGCTTTCAAAAGAAAATACACATTGATTATCTGCTGGACCTTTATGTTTCATATCTAAACCTTAATTGAATGATTTTAGCCAAACCTCCCAAACCGTTACGCCTCGGTACAAAAAAGTGTTTTGCCCTTTTTATTTTATTTCTGGCAACAACAGCATTATTCTCCCAAGAACTAAGGGTCGCCACCTACAATCTTAGATATGACAATCCGCAGGATTCCTTAAACAATTGGCAATATCGAAAAAACACGGTAGCAAAATTGATTCAGTTCCATGACTTCGATATTTTCGGGACCCAAGAAGGCCTTAAGCATCAATTGGATTATCTAAGGGAGGAAATGCCGGGCTATTCATATATTGGGGTAGGCCGGGACGACGGCAAGGAAGCGGGGGAATACACAGCAATTTTCTACAAGAATGACCAATTCGAGCTATTGGACAAAGGGAATTTTTGGCTGTCCGAGGACACCACCAAACCAAACAAGGGATGGGATGCTGCATTGCCGCGAATCTGTTCCTGGGGCAAATTCAAGGATAACAACTCAGGTCTGATCTTTTTCTTTTTCAATACCCATTTTGATCATATTGGCACCATAGCCCGTAATGAAAGCTCTAAGCTTATTTTGCGGAAAATTGAAGAAATTGCAGGAAACGACCCTACCCTACTTACGGGCGACTTTAATGTAGATCAGCACAGTCCCAGTTACGAGGTACTGGAGAATTCGGAGAAACTCTCCGACGCTTACGATATGGCCGGACTACGCTACGGTGCCGATGGCACTTTTAATCGGTTCAAGGTAAATTCCCGAACTGAAAGCCGAATAGACCACATATTTGTAACTAAGGATTTTAAGGTTGTAAAACACGGAATCTTAACGGACACGTATCAAACGGACATTAAGGTCCTTAAAAAATTGGAAAATTCGGGTACCTATCCCCAGGATATTTCCCTTTTTGAGAATGAAGCGCGGTTGCCCTCTGATCACTATCCCGTGACTGCGGTGTTGAAATTATAAAAATCCATTGGTCGGCAAAGTTGAATGTTTTTTTGGATCTTCAATTTTAAACAGGCAAGGGTAGCACATTTCGACTGGGCTAAATGTGACATTATTTTTACTAGATTTTTCTTGTTATACGCATCCATATCCTAAATAGCCATTTTAATTATGGAAAAACCACAAACCGCCAACCTAGACGGGCCTTCAACCAACGGAGGTGTACTGTCCGGCCCAATGGACCTATTGAACAAAACCCAGGCCAAGGAAGTCATTAAAAAGGGAGCCAGATTGCTGTCCCTCGATTTTTACAGGGGGCTCGTGATGGTACTTCTTATATTGGAATCTACCGGGATGTACGAGCATTGGGGAGAAATATTCGGGGAAGGCAGCTTTCTTAGCCCTTTAGCGGAACAATTTACCCATGCACGTTGGCACGGTCTGCACTTTTGGGATCTAATCCAGCCTGCATTTATGTTCATCGCCGGTACGGCTATGGCATTTTCGCTTACCAAGCAGACCGCTCAAGGACATGGATGGCAAGAACAGGCTGTCCATGCCATTAAGCGAAGCTGGTGGCTGTTTTTCTGGGGAGTACTGAACTACGCCGTTAAGGGGGACCACTTATCCTTTGAGTTGTGGAATGTCCTTACCCAGCTATCGTTTACCCTGCTTGTTGCCTTTCTTATCTTTCGATGGAAGATCGGCTATCAACTTCTTTTTAGCTTTGGTCTTTTGGTTCTTACCGAATGCCTTTATAGGTTCGTCCAAATACCTGGATTCGATCAACCTTTTACCGATCAGCACAATTTTGGAAATTATGTAGATCTGCTATTGATGAACAAGATCAATTCAGGGGGCTGGGTCGCCATAAATTGCATCCCTACCGCGGCCCATACTATCTGGGGGGCCGTGGCGGGCAAGTGGCTTATTGAACAGGAGACCATAAAAGGAAAGATAGGTAATATTGTTATTTTGGGGGTTGCAACCCTTTTGGCCGGCTACATGTTGGATGTCTTAAATATCACTCCGATTATTAAACGGATATCCACCACCTCCTTTACCCTAGTTACAGGGGGATGGTGCTTGCTGGCCCTTGCCTTTCTTTACTATTGGATAGACGTGCTACAGCACAAGGGATACCTGAGCTTTTTTACCATTGTGGGCATGAACTCTATCTTTATATACCTGTTCTTTGAGATCGTGGTGAGCCGATGGCTCCGGGAATACGTAGAGGTAATTGTGACCGGGGTTTTATCACCGACGGGGATGGCACACATGGCAACCATGGTCTTTGCTGCACTGGTAATTTTTGCGATAGAATGGTATCTCTGCTACTGGCTTTACCGAAAGAAAATCTTTTTTAAGGTTTAAGGTCTTAATCGGTGAAGTTCTGGTCCCAGGAGGCGATGGCCGGCAATTCCTTTGTCTATCTTTTGCTCCAAATTTCCCCCAAGGGTTCTCCCTTGCTGCTTTTGCCACTATGATACCAGTCGTTGCCGCGGACCTCGTAATCAAACCCTAATTTTTGGCCTACCCTGGAGTTGTCCTTGGAAAAGAATTCTATACTTTCCTCATACTTCCCGTTCTTGGAAGTAAACGCACCCCCTCCCGTACCAAAGAAATCAAAGGTTTCAGAATTGTACGCAATCCATTGAAAGCGTCCATCCAAAAGAAATTTCAAGGTTTTCCTTGGATTCGTAGCCTCTCTCCTGCCCTTGTCCACATCGGCCGTCCTAGCCGAAAACAACCATTCCCCATCCAAATCCTGTTTTAACTTTGGCATGGTTTTGAAATCCTTTTTCCCATCAATGTTAAAATTTATCCCATTTTTACTTTTTGAGAAGGGAATATCCAATTGCACCAATGAATCATTGCCAAAATTAGAATTGAACTCCATTTGTATTTCCAAATTATCGCCCTTAATTGTATAAAAGCCACCCAGGGTCTTAACAAATTCGGGGGG
>JBLWZN010000061.1:0-18191 GCA_048266425.1 Sediminicola sp. | reverse complement strand
ATCATTAAGTTATTTATAACATTAAAAAATAGGAATTTATGGAAACGAGCAGTTCGGAAAAATTAAAAAGGGCAAAAAGGCGGATAAAGGAATTAAAGGGATTTTACACCCATTTGATGGTCTACGTGGTCATCAATAGCTTTATTTTGGTGAACATTCTAATTTCCAATCATTACAATTCAGGTGAATTTTGGAGGTGGGAAAATTTCATTACCTTGTTTTTCTGGGGAATCGGACTTGGCTTCCACGCAGCCAAAGTATTTGGGTTTAACCCCATGTTCAGCAAGGATTGGGAAGAAAGGCAAATACAGAAATACATGGAAAGGGAACGCAGGGAAGCCGAAAAGTTTAATCGCTAAATAAGTGGAAATGGAATCGCAAAAAGTTGACAAGTTCTTAAAGGCCCAAAAAAGGGTAAAAGCCATTAAAGGCTTTTATTCGGAAGTACTGTTATTTATACTTATCACTTGTCTATTATTTTTGTTCAAGGGAGAAATCACCGGATTATTTGGGAACATTGGACATAATGTAAATTTTTTAAAATGGTTGGATTTGAACCTTATGCTGGTACCATTATGGTGGGGAATAATACTTTTGATAAAGGCTAAATGTATTTTCAAGTATAAATTAGGCTTTATGGAGAAATGGGAACAAAGACAGATCAAAAAATATATGGAATGAAAATAAACAACGCCTAAAAAGGGATGAAAACAATAATAATTGAAGACGAAAAACCCGCTGCCAGGCGATTGGATAGGCTTCTTACCAAGTTGAATGTCGAGGTTTCCACAATGCTTCATTCCGTAGAGGAATCGGTCCAGTGGTTCCAGAACAATGAACATCCCGACCTGATTTTTTTGGATATTCAATTGTCTGACGGACTTTCCTTTGAGATATTTGATCAGGTACACGTGGAAAGTGCCGTAATATTTACCACTGCCTATGACGAGTATGCGCTTCAAGCTTTTAAGCTGAACAGTATTGACTATCTCTTAAAACCTATTGACGGGGAGGAACTTGCATTGGCCTTAAATAAATACAAAGGACTTAGGTCTTCCCCCCAGCACGTTACGCTTGATCTTAAGGAAATAAGGAAGTTAATGACCGGCTCCAAGGACAAGGAGTATAAAAAAAGATTTACCATTCGAGTTGGTCAACACTTGCGAATCGTCAATGTGGAGGAGGTCGAATGCTTCTATAGTGAAAACAAGGGCACGTATGTTGTTACCTCAGACGGTAGAAACTACCTTATGGAAACTACCTTGGAAAACCTGGAATCCGATTTGGAACCGACCGTGTTTTTTAGGGTGAGCCGTAAATTTTTTGTCAACATCAACTTTATAAAAGATATCGTTTCCTATACCAATTCCCGGTTGCAAATTAAACTAAACAGGTTTAATGATCAAGATATTATAGTTAGCAGGGAAAGGGTTCAAGAGTTCAAGTCTTGGTTGCAATAGAGCACTATAAATATTTGATTTTAAACAGTGTAATTTACACAACAAACAACTATAAGATTTTCTTATAATGACTAATTTTAGACAAAATCGTTAATTCTTATAAGATTTAGTGCAAGAAAATAGCAATAACCATTAACTGTTATTAAAAGACAATTTCGTTTCGTATTTGTACCACAATGGGCTTGCGATTCGCTGGGGTTTGTCTATAAATTGATCTCCAATCCGATGGGGCAATGATCGGATCCTAAGATATCGGAATATATGGCGGCGGATTTCACTTTGTCCATCAAGGACTGGCTGATCAAAAAATAGTCAATTCGCCATCCTGTATTTCGCTCCCTTGATTTAAACCTGTAGCTCCAATAGGTATATGCTATCGTCTCCGGGTGCAATGCCCTATACGTATCCACAAAACCGGAATTTATAAAATTGTCCATTCCATCAATTTCAATCTGGGTATATCCTGCGGTTTTGTTGTAATTGGATTTGTCATTTTTTAAATCGATAGGCCGATGGGCCACATTAAAATCACCGCAGGCAATTACGGGTTTGGATTTTTCCAAATTCTTTAGGTACCCAAGAAAATCGGCATCCCATATTTTACGATAGTCCAATCGGTCCAACTGTTGGCCGGAGTTGGGAACATATACATTGACCAGGTAGAAATCGGGATATTCGGCACACTGTATCCTTCCCTCAACATCATGGTCGGCTATCCCCATATCATTTATGACCTTTACAGGCCTTTCTTTGCTTAACAAAGCGGTGCCGGAGTACCCTTTATTATCTGCGGAATTATAATAGCGGTTATATTCAGCCATGGAAACCAGCGCACTTTCAACTTCATCAACTTGTGCTTTTGTCTCCTGAAGACAAAGCACGTCCGGCCCCAGTAATTTTATCGAATCAAAAAAATCCTTTTTGACGGCGGCGCGGATACCATTCACATTCCATGAAATAATCTTCATAACCCTAATTTTATAATTGAAAAAGTTTAAGCATGTTTATCGTCCTGAAATTACTAAAGCAAAAGGATACAGAAAACTATTTTGGATAAAAATATGGTAGGGGATCAATTAATATCAATTAGAATGGGATATATATTTATCCATGGGATTTTCTTATATTTATTTTTATTAATCTTGTTTTCAGTCTGTTAATGGTTTTGTTTTAATTAAACTTTCCTAAAAATGCGAATCAACCTATTATTATTTTGTATTATTTTTTCCCAAATGGTCATTTCGCAAGAAAGTGGTATTGGTATTTTTAAAGGGAACAAGGATATTGGTGGGCCAAAATTAGCAGGATCTGCCACTTACGACAGGGAATCACAAACCTATAATATTTCTGCAGGGGGATCCAACATTTGGGGAACTAGGGATGAATTCCACTATTTGTACAACAGATTGCAAGGGGATTTTATCCTCACTGCCAATTTTGAATTCATCGGGGAGAAGCAAAATCACCGAAAAATTGGTTGGATGGCTAGGGCCGATGAAAATGAGAACGCTATGATGATTGGCGGTTTTATACATGGGGATGGACTTACTGCTGCACAATGGAGAGAAGGCAATGGGGATGAAATAAAAAGCTCGGAAAATGAGATTTTGGCGACAAAGCGGTTTTTTTCTATAATTCAGCTGGAGCGGCAGGGAAATCGATTCATCCTAAGGGCGGCGCATCCAGGGGAACCCTTACAGGAAATTGGCTCACAAGTGTTGGAATCGATGCCCGGTACGGTATTAGCTGGAATTGCGTTGTGTTCCCATGACGGCGATAGCCTGGAAACTGCCAAGGTTTGGAACGTGAGGATAGACCAACCTGTCCCCGAAGATTACAACCCTGGTAAAGAAGGATGGTTGGGTTGTAGATTGGAAACTATGAACGTTTTTGACGGTAGGCGAAAAGTTGTGTTTGAAAAGGATGGTCGTTTTGAAGCTCCGAATTGGATGCCCAATGGCAAGGAGCTGCTATTTAATATGGATGGGTCTCTATTTACCATTCCCGTTGGGGGCGGTGATATCACCAAACTGAATACGGGCTCCGCGAAAGGAATCAATAATGACCACTGTATTTCCTTTGATGGAAAAATGCTGGGAATTAGCAGTAGCAACGGAAATGGTTCAAATATATATGTGTTGCCTTTGCAGGGAGGAGAGCCTGTGGCGGTCACTACCGAATCTCCTTCCTATCTGCACGGCTGGGCTCCTAATAATAAGGAAGTAGTCTATGTTGCCCAGCGCAATGGTGTTAAGATCTACGATATATATAAAAAATCCATTGATGGGGGCAAGGAGGTCAAATTAACCGAAAACCAAGAATGGGAACATGTGGATGGATGTGAGTATTCCCCGGATGGCAAGTACATTTACTACAACGCCTCCCGTAATGGGGGCACCATGCAATTATGGCGTATGAAGCCGGACGGCAGCCAAAAGGAACAGCTGACTTTTGACGAATACAACGACTGGTTTCCGCACATCTCCCCCGATGGAAAATGGATTGCGTTTATTTCCTTTGACCCGGACATAGAGTTGAACGCACATCCTTCCTACAAACGGGTCATGCTGCGCTTAATGCCCGTGAATGGAGGTGCACCAAGGGTCATCGCCTACATGTATGGTGGACAGGGCACAATAAACGTAAATTCTTGGTCGCCGGACAGCAAGCATCTCGCGTTCGTAAGCAATTCAGCAAAAAAGGAGTAAATAGGTAAAGGTTGATCAAGGCCTGGTTCTGCCCTATTCCCTTATGGGATTATTGCTCGACAAATAATCGGAGCTCTTCGTTCCAGAAAATCCAAAGGAAAAGTCCCCGACGGCTAACATCGGGGACTTTTCTTTTTGTAGACTCACGGTTAAGGCAACTTTGATTTACCAGAACTAAATTGTTGGGTTAAACCCGTAAACCAGTTCTTATTTCATTGGACAATCCGGGAAAAATAAAATTGGGTTCTTCGCAATTTTTGGGTTCGCCGCTGAATAATTATGATTCCCTTAACTATAAACAGCATAAAATCAAAAGATTATATAACACATTCCAAAAATTGTATAAGGATTCATAGTCTGCTCTTGTTGATCTTTGAGCTATTGGAACATATTAAAACCAAATGACCAAGATTCTACATTTTCTTGCCGCTATTTTTTTGATAGGCTGGGCAGTAGGATTTTTTGTACTTGATTTAGGATTTATAGTGCATCTACTGCTTTTGGCTGCAGTGGTGGCGGTCATAATACGAATTGTCAAATACTAACCCGGGACATGTGCCCGAATATTTTTAAAACACAAAATCATGAAAACTATAATTTTAAAAACATCAAATATTAATAAAATGTTTCAACAGCTTTCCGAAAATTTGGGTGGCCAGGTAAACGTGGATTATAAGGAGCACCAATTGGAACTTGACAATAATTTTGGAGAGGGATTCATCAGGGGCCTGTCCTTTGACACGGGGATTTCCTATCTAGAGTTTGATATGATCTTTTCCGAAGATTGTCAATTGGTTGTTCAAAACTCCCAAATGTGGCCTGTTTGCTTCGCCTATTGCTCGGACGGTAGCCTAATGCATAGCTTTGGTTCGGATGGGGAGAAACGTAAACTGGATTATTTTCAAACTGGAATTTTAGCTACCAAGGCCCAGAAAGACCAAATATTTTGGTTTAAAAAGGACACTAACCTCAAGTTTTCTTTGATTTCGGTAGTCTTGGCTGGTGCCATTTCCTCCCAAAAGACTGAACTTCACAAAGAACTTTGGGGAACGTTCTTTGACAAAAAGGACACGGATACCTTTATTTATATTGGTTCCCAAAACCTTAAAATTTCTGACAAAATGAGACAGTTGGATGCAATAACCCAAAAAGGAATCGTTCGGAGTTTGTTGATAGAAGGACTTGTGAACATGATTTTGGCACTTGAAATTCAGCAACATTCAGATGATATGGAGCATCAAGAGTACAATTCCGGTTCACTGACACGGAAAGAAATGGATAGAGTAAAGGATTTGTCCGTTTTTATTGGAAACTATCCGGAAAAGGAACTTTCCATAAAATATCTCAGTATTAAATCTTCGCTTTCACCCTGCAAATTACAGGAGGGTTTTAAGTTAATGCACAACAGAACGGTAGCGGATTATATCCGTGATATTCGTGTTCAAAAAGCGGAGGAATTGATTAAAAATACGGATCTAAATATTTCGGAAGTAGTATATAGTATCGGGTTTACTAGCCGGAGCTACTTTTCAAAGATATTCAAACAAAAATACAATTGCAGTCCAAAAGAGTATAAGGACCATCAATTTTCGCTAGCTGTAACAGCCTAAAATAATCGCAATTCCAAGTGAATCCACTCAACGAAAGTTGAGTGGATTTTCATTTTAAACAGGGTCTAAAGTGGATTGGGAAATACAATATCGGATAAGGAAAGGGAGCAAATTATTCCCCCATCGGCCCTTACCTGGTTTAAATATGAAACCCTAAAGTGGTTTTCTGCCGGATATAATATTGTATAGTATTACCACAATGGCGATTACCAAAAGTATATGGATTAAGCTATTGGTACCGATTCCCGGGATAATGTTCAAAAGTCCTAAAAGCCAAACAACAATGCATATTACGGCTACAAGCCAAAGAATACCTCTCATAATTTTGTCATTTAATGGTTATATAGCCAATGTACTAAAAACGAATGAAATTTGCAATGGATATAACGCACATGTATCAAAAAGAAACAGCAGAGTAAAAGAATTTTTTTGAAGTTTAAAACCTTGGGCAACAGGTTGTTTGGCAAAAGCAAAAAAAAAAGAGGATGGCCCCACCATCCCCTTTTAATTTGTTGCGGCAAGCAGTACCCAAGTAATGTACTGATCACCATAATCTACTTATGTGAGGTAAAGGTAAGAAAACTATTGTTATATGTATGCCCAATCGATAAATTTTTTATTCCGATAAATTTTTTTCAATTCGAGGACGCGTTGCACTGGAAATTTCAATTTCCAGTTTGATTTTGGGTTGCCCCTCCCCAATCGATTTTACTTTCAAAAAATGAATAAAAAGTATATCTTTAAATTATGATAACAACGAACCGTATTATTTATTTGGCCGATGATGACGAGGATGATCGGCAGCTGTTCACCGAAGCCCTGGAGGAGCTTCCGTTTGAATTAAAAGTAGACACGTTTAGCAATGGTGTGGATCTTATGTCTAAACTCCTAAATCCGGACACCCAACTTCCGGATATTATTTTCTTAGACCTTAATATGCCCCTTATGAACGGGGAGGAATGTTTGGCGGATATAAGGGATGAACCAAAATTGTGTAAAATTCCTATAGTAATTTATTCCACTTCTTTTGATATTTTTAAGGTGCAACTTTTGCAGAAAAAGGGGGCCGATCGTTATCTGCAAAAGCCGAAGACTTATTCACAGCTTAAATCGACCATTCAAAAGGCTATTGAATCCCTTTCCACAAAAACATCCATAAAATTTGACAAGGAGAATTTTGTTATAAGATAATGAAATGGGATAAATTTGATCGGAATCATTCAAAATTCAATTCCATAGCAGGTTAATACGTTATTAAAGATTGAATACTAAGCTTTTAGAAACTTCAATATATGGTCATTTACCAAATCTTGGTGCATGGAGTGACCAAAGCCTTCCGTTTTTACAATTTTGCTGCCGGGCCAATTGTTATGGATGTTGGTAGCATCCTGATAAGGGGTAATGGTATCCAGCACATCATGGATAAGCATTCCTTGCTGGGTTAGGTAGGGAACAAATCGATCCAAGGAAAACCCTGCCGTATCGAAATCAAATTTTTCCTTCAGATAATCGTCCAATCCTTGCATTACCTTCTGATTGAGATTCAAGGCTCTCTGGTAACGCTGCATAAATGCGGATAGGTTGGAAGGTGCCCCGATCCCAACTATTTTTTCGACCGTAGAATCGGGGTATTCGTATTGACTGTAAAGTGCCGTCATCCCACCAACGGAGTGACCAATGATATATTTGGGGCTATATATTGCCATTACTGCCCTGGTGCATTCGACAAATAGCGGGACGTGAAACAATTTTCCGGAAGAATAACCATGCGCGGGGGCATCGAAGGCGACAATGTTGTAATTTTCCTCTTGCAGTTTACCGATCAGGTTTCGCCACCTAAAACTATTGCTTTCCCAGCCGTGAAGTAAGAGAATAGTTTCTTTGTCACCGTACCATTTATAGATCTGTAGTATGATGGCACCCACTTGCAGCTTCCTGTCCTTGGCTGCATTTAAAAAGGTTTCTTGGTTATGCGCCACTTTTCCCTTTCTGGGGGTCAAAAGAATTTGAAAGGCCTTTTCCGAAGCCTTTTCTATGGATATTTGGGACAAGCCGTTTAAATACGTGCCATAAAGCAACGGCAGGTATTTGTTGAGCATTTTTTTCATTGGGCTAAATTACCAAAAAGGTAGGTCTTCTTGAACATGCCCCTAGTCCTTTAAGGGCTTTTTCTTGATCATTCCGCCCTTGATGTCCTTAACCACATCCATTACAACAAAGGCCTTTTTGTCTATCTTATCGATTTCGGTACTTAGTTTGGCCAACTCCAAACGGGTGACCACGGTATAAACGATTTCTGTCGTTGTCCTTGGTTCTCCATCTTTGCTATACCCCTTTCTACCTTGATAAATAGTACAGGCCCTACCCATTTTCATGGTGAGCATTAAGCGAATTTCCTCATTTCTTTCTGAAATAATGGTGACTCCCAAATACTCCTCAACCCCGTCTACGACATAGTTCACCGTTCTACCGGCTACTAGATAGGTGAGTATGGCATAAAGTGCCGTTTCCACGGACAAAAGATATGCCCCGATCGAGAAAATAATTATATTGATCAGTAAGAGGACATCCCCAACGGTCAGATGCCATTTGCGACTTAAATAGATGGCCAGTACTTCCGTACCATCGATTACCGCTCCCCCCCTCATGGCCATACCAATTCCGGCGCCTAGGAAAAATCCGCCAAAAAAAGAGATCAATAGTTTATCCGAAGTGATTGTGGGATAGTGGACAAAGTGGACTACAATCGCCAAAGCGGTTATGGCCACCATGCTTTTAATAGCGAATTTTTTGCTTATGGTGCTGGCACCGAGAACGATAAAAGGAATATTGATCGCTATGAGCAGTAGGCCCAGGGGCACATTGGTAATGACGCGGACCATCAGTGAAACCCCGGTGGCACCCCCATCGATGAATTGATTTGGGAGCAAGAAACCATTGAGCCCGAAACCTGCTGAAAAAACCCCGACCATAATGAATATAGCCTCCTTGACGGCATGGGAAAACTCAACCTCGCCGGTACGCACTTCCTTGACCAAGTGCCTTAAGGGGATATCTTGATGCTTATCCTTGTCCTTTAGTTTGTTTCGGGCACGCTTTACGAGCAAATATTGCAACAATCTATTCATGGAATATTTGTTTTGCCCAGTTTAAAACTTACTTTTTTATTCCCAACCGACCATCATGTATTTTATTTTCGCTCCATCGGGAATTTGAACTGCTTCAATGTTAGTACTGGCGCCGTATCGTAAACTGGAGGGGAGTTCCTGTTTGTCAATGGTAAAATAGATGTCGCTGTCTTTTAAAAATATGATGACGTTATTTATGGAAGTAACTATTTTCCTTATTTGATAATTATCCCTTATATCCTTAAAGGTACTGGTTAATCCAACTCCCTTGGCGGTTTTAAAGCGGGGATCGTACACACGGATATTCTTGATTTTTTGTATACTTTCAGCATCGGGGGTTAGTGTTAAAAGATGGGCGCCCCCTTTTTCGTAAACCTTAATACTTTTTGCATTGCCTCCGATATTAAGGGTGTCGGCATCGCTTACAACGGAATCTTGTGCAAACACCATTTGCAATTCACTTGTCAGGGTATTTCGAGTTAATTTTCCAACGCTGTCCTTGGTAATCAAAAACTGGGTGTTGTCATTTTGGCATTGGACCATAAGCAACGTAATTATGGCAAGGGAAACAATTGATCTTTTATACATAAATGAAGTTGTTGTTAGTGGTTTATGTTGATTGCTAGATTTTCGGCACTCCGATGATTTAAGAGCAATCGGGTTAAATAAATTCCTCCTGTATTAAATCAAATTAATTCAGGCATTTCAATTTCTTTATTAGGCTGGTTTTAAGCAAGATGCACAGCCCGAAACCTTGAATCCCAAATTTATCGCAACATTTTATTAAGTACTCCAAGGGCACCCCTTATAAAGGTGGCGCTTGTCAATACTTTTACAATCGGATTCATTCTGGTACTTGCTCTACGGGTACTGGTCTTTGGTTGGGGAAGTTCCTTTTCTGCCTGGACATGTGCGGTCTCTATTTTTTGGTTCAACATTTCATAGGCACTTTCCCTATCGATGATCTGGGTGTATTTTGGTACCAGATGGGATTTGTTGATTACCGATCTTAGCTCCCCATCGGTAAGTATATCCATCCGGCTCATCGGCGCGCGGAGCATGGTTGCCGCAAGTGGGGTTGGCCTACCTTTTTCATCCAGGGCCGAAATAAGGGCTTCGCCTATACCTAGGGAGGTAAGGACTTCGGTGGTGTCATAATAGTCGGAAAGCGGATAGTTTTCGGCTGTTAATTTAATGGCTTTACGATCTTTGGCCGTAAATGCCCTAAGGGCGTGCTGCACTTTTAGGCCCAATTGGGAAAGTACGGCATCTGGCACATCCGTAGGATTTTGGGTTACAAAATACAGGCCAATACCCTTGGACCTGATCAGTTTTACAATGCTTTCTATTTGGTTCAACAGGGCTTTGGAGGCTTCATTGAAAATAAGATGTGCTTCATCAATGAACAGGACGAGTTTGGGCCTGTCGCTATCACCCTGTTCGGGAAAGGTACTGTAGATTTCGGCCAATAAACTTAACATAAATGTTGAGAACATCTTGGGTCGGTCCTGAATATCGGTAAGGCGAATAATATTGACATAACCCTGGCCTTTTTCATCTACCCGGACCAAATCTGTTACCTCAAAGGACTTTTCCCCAAAAAATAGTTCGGCACCCTGTTGTTCCAACTCTATGACCTTTCTAAGAATGGTTCCCGTAGAGCTGGTGGAAATCCTGCCATAGCTTTCCTCAAACTCCGGTTTACCCTCGTCCGTGGCGTATTGAAGGACCTTTTTAAAATCCTTAAGGTCCAATAGCGGCAATTTATTGTCATCGCAATATTTAAAAATAACAGATACTATACCTTCTTGGGTATCGGAAAGATCAAGGATCCTGGACAACAAAACAGGGCCAAATTCAGATACCGTGGCACGCAATTTCACCCCATCTTGATGGGAGAGGGAAAGAATTTCCACGGGAAACCCCTTGGCCTCAAAAGGAAGGCCAATTTTGGCATGGCGTTCATCTATTTTTGGATTGCCAGGGCTGGGTTGCGCTATTCCGCCCAAATCGCCCTTAAGGTCCATTAGCAATACGGGAATCCCTTTTTCTGATAGGTTTTCCGCCAGGACCTGAAGTGTTTTGGTCTTTCCCGTACCGGTTGCCCCGGCAATAAGCCCATGGCGGTTAAGCGTCTTTAACGGGACTTTCACAAAAGCATCGGTAACGGTTTCCCCGTCCAACATGGCTGCGCCCATTATGATGAAATCCCCTTTGGTTGCATAGCCATCCGCTATGGTCTTAATGAAGGCATCTTTGTTTTTCATCGAAATTATTTTTGATAAAAATAGCGTAATTTTTTATAAAATGAAGGTCCATTCCCCGCTAGTTTATGGAGAAGCCAAATTTCAAAATCCTATGATGTTGCTACTTAAAAAATTAGCCCCATTTCAAAAAGTTGAAAAGATTTCGCAAGGAAAAGGCGTTTAAGATGGTCGATTTCAACAAATGTTTTAGCTAAAGAAGGATTAGTGGTATCTTTGCAGCATGATAAAGGAAGAAGATTTAACATTGGTAGATCAAGGATTGATGCTTCCATTAATGGAAGAATTCTACACCATTCAGGGGGAAGGATTTCACAAGGGAACGGCGGCATATTTTGTTAGGATCGGAGGTTGCGACGTGGGCTGTCACTGGTGTGATGTTAAGGAAAGCTGGAACGCCGCTACCCATCCACCTACACCCATCGAATCTATTGTAAGCAATGCCAAAAAATTTTCTGATACCATTGTAATCACTGGTGGAGAGCCATTGACCTGGGATATGGGACCCCTTACTACCGCCCTTAAGGCGAAAGATTTAAAAATTCATATTGAGACCTCAGGGGCCTATCCCCTAACAGGGATCTGGGATTGGATCTGCCTATCCCCTAAAAAAAACAAATTACCGAAAGGGGAAATCTACACAAAGGCCCATGAACTAAAGGTAATCGTTTACAACAGGCACGACCTGGTCTTTGCCGAAGAACAGGCCTTACTGGTAAATAAGGATTGCATCTTATATCTACAGCCAGAATGGAGCGTTCGCGAAAAGGTAATTCCATGGATCGTGGAGTATGTTATGAAAAATCCAAAATGGAAAGTTTCCTTACAAACCCATAAATATTTGAATATTCCCTAGAACAGGTTCAAGTTTAAGTTCAAATTCAAATCTATTTGTATACCTCTATTCATGCTCAAGAATTTGTAAGGCCTATATCATTTCCATGACAAATATGAACTTTAGAAGCCCTAGCGGACATGCCTAAAACTGTTAACTATGGATTGTTGGATATCAATAAAAGGAATTCCTCCTTTAAATGGGGCAGGGGAATGATTAAAGACAAGTCTATGGGAGTCAAGTTATAAATCCAAACTAAAAGAATCTATTATTAAACGCTCTGTGATTATATCTGTTGAGAAAATCGTACCTAATAAATACTTCGAACGATCCGTCGTTAAATGTTGTGTTGCCCAAGGAGGTAGTGTCCATATCATAGGCTAGCCCTATCATAAAGTTTTCCATAACCTGGAAACTGGCAAGTGCGCTAACAGCGGCGTTCCAACGGTAGGCTGCCCCAAGAACAAATTTTTCACTGAACATAAAACCCCCAGAAACATCGACTTGCAATGGCGCCCCACTTACGCCTTTGATCAATATTGCCGGTCTAAACTTCACATTGCCATTTAAGTCGAAAACATAACCAGAGATCAAATACAAATTCATCCTATCCTTGGCCACATACGAGGAAGTTTCCCCAGAATCGTCAAAGTGTTTGGTTTGAAGAAAATCAGGAACGGACAGTCCTGCATAGAACCTTTCTGTGTAATAGTAGACTCCGGCCCCAAAGTTTGGTGAAAACTTATTGTCAATATTGGGCAAATTGGTTTCCACCCCGTAATTTATCAATTTGGAAAAGTCGACATTAAGGAAATTTCCGCCTGCATTGAGCCCAAATGCCAAACTCCCTGTATAGGAAACCGGAATCGTATAGGAAAAGGCAGCATTAAAATCCGTGGTCTGGCTAGTTCCGTTGCCTATTTCGTCATGTACAATAGACAATCCAAGTCCCACCCTTTTAGCAACTGGTGAACTTATCCCAAGGTTTTGGGTCGTGGGGGATCCATCCAAACCCATCCATTGGGATCTATATAGGGCAGCAATACTAGGTGCTCCCCTAGAACCGGCATATGCGGGATTTATAACCATGGTATTGTACATATATTCCGTATACTGTGGAGCCTGTTGTCCCCTGGATACCTGAATAAATGCTATGGCCGATACAAAAATTATAATGAATTTTCTCATGGATTGCGGGCTTATATATTTGAACTATCGGTTTATATATAAATATCCGGTCTTGGATTTAATTTCGTCGCGATCTTTGTATTTGATAACAAAGAAATAGACTCCTACCGGTAATTGATCATTTTTATTTATAGTGGCCCTTCCATTGGAAACGCCATTAAACACATTGGTGCTATTGTTGTAGCCATTGACCTGATACACTATAACGCCCCAACGATTGTAGATTTCAACAGAATTTTCCGGAAATAATTCAATATTGATTATATTAAAATAGTCGTTGACCCCGTCACCGTCGGCTGTAATTATTGTGTTCCCAATAGTCAGGCCGCAGTTTGAACCCGCAGGAGGTGTACCGCCTATGGAATCGCAGCCGTTCAAGGGATCGGTATTGTCGGATACTTCCTGACCATCCTTTATTCCATCTCCATCCGTATCCGGGTTATTTGGATCTGTGCCATGGGTCGCTTCCTCTGCATTTGTAAGGCCATCGTCATCACAATCGCTTGTGGATAGGGGAGTACCCCCCTCTGAATCACAATCGTTATAGGGATCGGTTCCGTTGGTATGTTCCATCCCATTCACAATTCCGTCCCCATCACAATCCGCTGCGGCCCAAATGGTGTTGTTGGGGTTATATCCGGAATATCCAGGCATTTGTTGTGGGTCACAGGGGTCATTGGGATCCGTGCCGTTGTTGGCTTCCGTGCCGTCGTCTATTCCGTCCCCATCCGTGTCATTAAATGAAGGGGCGGCATAGGGATCGGTCCCATTGATGTGTTCGGTGCTATTATCCACTCCGTCATCGTCGCAGTCAGCGGCGGCCCAAATAGCATTGGATGGATCATATCCGGTATATCCAGGCATTTGTTGAGGGTCGCAGGGATCTAAAGGATTGGTACTATCCGTTACTTCTAAACCGTCAGTAATTCCGTCACCGTCCGTATCTGGATTATTGGGATCGGTACCTAGGGTGTCTTCTTCCCCATTGGTCAGCCCATCCAAGTCACAATCACTGGTTAAAAGGGGTGTTCCACCATTGGAGTCGCAGTCATTGTATGGATCGGTGCCATCGGTGTGTTCGGTACCATTGTTCACGCCATCCCCATCGCAATCGGATGCTGACCAAATGGCGTTGGTTGAATCGTATCCGGTATATCCGGGCAATTGACCAGGGTCACATGGATTTAATGGATCGTTGCTATTTAAGACTTCTTCCCCATCATTTATTCCGTCCCCGTCCGTATCCGGGTTATTCGGATCCGTATTGTGGATCGTTCCCTCATCCGAATCGCTAAGTCCGTCCCCGTCAGTATCCAAACACTGTATATTTGATGTTGTGGCGTCCCTGCCGCTCACATCTGCCTGTCCAGTTCCGGCAACGGTCGGAATCCCCGTTGCACTATCTACAGGTCCCAAAAGCCTGCCATTGGCATCGACTTGCAAAAGCTTAAATCCGCCATCCCCTTCCAAGGCATCGGGGCAAGAATCATCATCACTATCGGTGTCCAAATGGTCCGGTATACCGTCCCCATCGGTGTCTAAATAAGTGCAATCCCAATTAATATCGGAGATAAGAATAGCGGTTGGGCCGATGCTGTTATCAGGACCAACATTAGTGAACTCCACCAATATTTCGTCAATCGGTTCGGAAATATTAAAATTTACATTTCCAACATTGGGTGTTCCAGGAACGTTCTGGAGCCCCTGAAAAACTCCTCCCCCAAGATCATCCACGAAATTGGAGTCTTGAACGGTATAGTCGGTGCCAGCAATTAAAGATAGCGCACTTCCACCTCGTGAGGTTGTTACTTTAACTTGGGCAACGTATATATCAGGACCTACATAGATAGGAGGGTTGTTTAACATGCCATTATTTGTGTCGATATCCACAATGGAAAAGTCAACACCAGACACGGGTTTATCAAAACGAATACGATAGCGAATCGTGGTACCCAAAAGCTCTTCTGCCCTAGCATTTAACAATAGGCCCATTGTTCCATTAAATGAAGTACCTTCATTTTGATAAGCTCCTGGATTGGTACCTGCATCGGTTAGGGCATTGTCAAATATTATCTGAACACCATCAATAGTGGTCGTTGCCGTCATGGGAATATCATCATCATCTGGATCCCCTCCGGTCCAGGTAGGCTGGCCCCATACCAATTGTGAACCGCCAGTTGGACATAGATATTCGGCAACATCCGGAATACCATCGTTGTCATCGTCCAGGTCCAGGCTGTTTATTATTCCGTCCCCATCGCAGTCACCAGTAGGTGAGGTATTCGCACATTGGGCCTGTAGATTGGCACTTGTGAATAAACCAAGAACAAGGTGTAAAAATAAAACCCAGCTAAGTTTTAAATGCTGTTTGGGCTTTTCTATGCCTAACTCCAATGGTGGCTTCTTTGAAAATTTAAAAGATTTGTGGCAAGTTCGAAACATATTAGGGAGATTGTGTCGCATTTTAGTAGGATTTAATCGGGCATTGATAAAATGAATCAATCGTAAAACTATGCTTTTGAATAAAATGATTTTAATCTCGGGAACATGCCTTAAGAAACATCCACATAATTAATGGGATCGTCCTGGGCATTGTCTACTAAAGTTTAAACCATTTAGTTTATAACAGAGTTGTTTGGGCAACCCATTTACATTGGTTCCTTAACTGAATGGATGGCATGTTTTCATGGATTTCGGGGGATTTATATGAAATTTGGTTTAAGTAGGATTAGTCGGATTATGCGCTAAAAATAGAACTTATTGTAGCAAGTTTACCATAAAATCGATTAAATGCCAGTTTCTGGGAGTAATATAATTAGTTCATCAGTTAAGTTCAACAATTAAGTCCAAACCCCACTTCCAAACCAACTTATCGGGGCCAAACCAATGTGCTTGCGTTTTAGGTTGCCCTTACGAACGATGGCGTGGTAATTCACCTAGAACCCCTTTGTTATATTGATTTAAGTCAATCCGGTCAACTTCTTCTTTTTTTGAGTTAACCTTCGAGGTTGATTTCCCTGATATTTGTAAATATATATGGGTTGGCAAGATGCCGACTTAAGAATTAATCCTTAAAAATTGAAACATGCAAAATAACACAAATACGGTACTAGGAATATTGGCGGGTACGGCCATTGGCGGATTATTGGGAATTTTGTTCGCCCCGGAAAAAGGATCGGATACCAGAAGACGGATAGCCGAACAAGCGGCATCAACCAGGGATTCCCTTGCAGAAGGTGCCGATCATTTAAAACACAGGGTAGTAGATAACCTTGGTTCCAAGAAAGACAATCTGGAGAATAGGCTGGAAGCCGTGCTCTCCGATGCCAAATATAAAACCGAGGATGTCATTGGGCAATTGGAGAAAAAATTGTCCAATTTAAAAGCACAGACGAAAAACCTTAAAAAGGCTTAGAAAAACCCATTAAATTTAAGAAGTCCGAGAAACTCCAGGCTGGTCAATTCTACTTGTTGGAATAGTCAAGATCCTGGGGTTTTTTAGTGTCCAATTTTTCGAACAATTTCAGGATGCGCGCTTTGTCTATGGGATTGTCAACATTTTTTTCAATGTCTTGTTTAAGGGCCTCCAGTTCTTCTTGAACCACTTGCTTATTTTCCTCTGGCACATGGGGCCCGTTAATTGCAAAGGTCAATGCTTCGATCAAAACAGAAAGAACAACGGCGTCATTTTTTGAATAGAGCCGTATGGGCTGTACAATCGAAAACATGAGGTCTCCCGCGGAAATGTTGTTCTTTATGACCACAACATTCCCGTCCTTTAATTTGTTGGAGGTTAATGTAGGAAATTGCAACATTTTATATAATAATTGCCCAAGATTGATAACTACATCTTCGGCAGTGCCTGGGTCGTTTATACCGGGTGACATGGCTTTTACCGCGATTTCCATGAGTTTTATCATGCCTCCCAAACCACCGTCATCTTCATGCCTATCCGATGAAATGTCCATACAAAAATGAAGGGGAGGCAACTCTTCATCAGGTATCGCTTCCTTTAATTTAAGGACGGGACTTCCTTTCCAAATATGCTGGTTGAGGTAGGGGAGTACCTGTATTTGATTATCGGCGTTCCTTAAAAAATGGCTCATCAAGGTAATATCAAACCCTCTAAAATATCCTGTTTTTTCGCTCTTAATGAGGATCCATCCTTCTGAGCTAAATCTTTTTAGTCCCGTGGTTTCATCCCTTTGCCGTTCCAGTTCCTTGTCCAAAAAGTCGGAACACCTAACAAAGATCCGGTCTATTATATTGTGTATTTGTATCGCTTTTGAAATACTATGTATAAAGTACACGAACAAGCCAACACATAAAACTCCAAGTATAGCACCAAACATGGTAGAGAGCCCCAAGGAATTGGAATCTATACCATAGGCGCCCAACGAAATAAGTATGATGATGCAGTACAATAGGGTACCGATATAAATCCCTAGGATAATCTGGTGCCGTTTATTTGAAATAAGTCCGGGCAAAAGCCGTGGTGAAAAATCCGAGGATGCCTGGTTTAGCACCACCATTACCATGGTAAAGCTAAAAACGGTCAATGATAGAATGCCTCCAATAAGGGTGGAAAGAATGGAACGTGCCGTTTCGTAATCTTGAATAAAAAGGGATGGAACATTTTCCTTGATATTCTTTACAATCTCAAGATTTTCAATATTTAATCCGACAATAGCCAGTACAAAAAAACATATACTAATAAGTACAGGGTAAAATGCAATACTCTGCAATACGTCCTTATATGTTTTCTTTATAAATTTTAGAATGGATTTCATCAAGATGGACGAATTTTATGTTATTGGTTGCCTGAACTGAATTCGAGTCGCGTTCAACAGGAAAATCTATGCTTCGACAGGAAATTTACGCTATTTCTAATGCTTTCTCAATTTTTATCCTACAATTCCCTGTTTGAGTTAAATTTTTAACGGATGCCGTCAATTCAAATGTTAAAATGAAAACATCTTTGTAATAATGATATTGTTA
>JBLWZN010000060.1:0-18382 GCA_048266425.1 Sediminicola sp. | reverse complement strand
GTAAGTTGATGGTTGATGGGAAGGGTTCAATTTTAGGGAAAAATACGAAATTAGGAAGAAGTTGGCAGTGTGCAGTTGCAGTTGGCAGATTTGGTTGATGTGAAAAAACTAAATTTCTAAACTCATAAACTTATAAACTTTTTTTCAATCTATTCTCTATATTCTATATTCTTTCTCTAGATTCTTGGCTCTAGATTCTTGGCACTCGATTCCTGTTTGATCCCAACTTATTCTTCCTTATTTTTGCAATATGCTGGAAGAGTTTCAATCAATTTTGGAAAATCGTTTTCCCGTTCTTAGGGATCGGACTTTTTTGCTGGCCTGTAGCGGGGGAGTGGATAGCATGGTATTGGCCCATTTGTGCTACCGTTCCAACTTGGAATTTTCCTTGGCCCATTGCAATTTTGGTCTTAGGGGAGAGGAGAGTGATGCCGATGAGAAATTAGTGAGGGCCTTTGCAAAGGAAATCAACCACAAAATTTATGTAACCAACTTTAATACAATAGGTTATGTAAGTAAATTTAAAGTCTCCATGGAGATGGCAGCCAGGGAATTACGCTATGCCTGGTTTGATAAAATCATGGGGGAAGAGCAGATAGATATCTTGGTCACTGCCCATCATGCCGATGACAATCTAGAGACTTTCCTGATCAATCTTTCAAGGGGTACCGGAATTGATGGGTTATTGGGCATCCCGGAGCAGACGGAAACTACCATCCGACCTCTGTTACAATTCTCTAGGGAGCGTATTTTGCAGTATGCCAACGAGGCAGGAATTGTTTGGAGGGAGGACCAAAGCAATCAGGATTTTATTCATCTTAGAAATAAGATACGGCATCAAATTGTCCCGATTCTAAAGGAATTGCATCCCACTTTTTTAAAGAATTTTCAAAATACCCAAGAATATTTATCCCAAACGGCGGGCATTGCATCGGATCGGATCGAAAATCTAAAAAGGGAACTTTTCCAAAAGGAAGGAGACGTTATCAAAATAAGCATCGCATCCCTAATAGGCCTGTATCCGGTGCGTGCATACCTATATGCCTTATTTAATTCCTATGAATTTAGGGAATGGAACGATGTTGAGGGACTGCTATCTGCCAGTAGTGGCAAGGAAATCCGTTCTAAGACCCACCGATTGATCAAAGATAGGGAGCATTTACTGCTACAACCGATAAAGCAGGGAACGGACTCCGAGTTTCAAATCCATGAACATGAAGATCGGGTACAAGAACCCATTTCCATGTCCTTGGAGCTGGTCAACTCCTTGGGAAAAACATCAAAAAATTGTATTTACATAGATAAGGACTTGGTCAGCTATCCACTGAAAATACGAAAATGGAAAGTAGGGGATTGGTTTCGCCCTTTTGGCATGAAGGGGGCCAAAAAGGTATCGAAGTTTTTCAAGGATGAAAAAATGGATTTAATTGCCAAGGAACAACAATGGTTACTGGTATCTGGCGATAATATTGTTTGGATTATAGGGAGGCGCGGCGATGATCGATTTAGGGTAACGGAGCGTTCCCGTAATATTTTGAAAATTGAGTTGTTGTAAACGTTTTCCCTTTAATTTGTGGATTCATACACCTATATTGCATTGGGCGATACTTTTTTTATCCCAATAATTCTTATATCTTTCATTTTGAAACCTACAGACGTTTTGAAACCTACAGAATGAAACTACTCAAAAGAATAATCATAATTTTTCTGATACTTCTGTCAATCCTAGCCATAGTTATCTTCTTTGTTGCCAATTCCTTAAAACCCGATTACGAAGGGGAAAGGAAGATGGCGGGGCTTTCCCAAGAAGTAAAGGTTTATTTTGATGCCTATGGTATTCCGCACATTTATGCAGGGAACGACAAGGATGCTTTTAGGGCGCTAGGTTATGTTCATGCCCAAGATAGATTGTGGCAGATGGAACTGATGCGCAGAATTGCCAGTGGTAGGCTCTCGGAGATTTTCGGTGCCGATCTGGTAAAAACGGATAAGTTTTTTTTGGCCCTGGGAATTGATGAGGCGTCGACCAAAACAGTGGCAGACTTGGACCCCAATGATCCTGCTGCCCAACTTTCGCAGGCGTATATCGATGGTATCAACCAATTTATGGAGGAAGGTCCCACTCCTATCGAATTTTACCTAACCGGAGTAAAAAAGAAACCCTTCGAGCTTAAGGATATCTACAATACGATGGGGTATATGGCCTTTAGTTTCGCCATGGCCCAGAAGACAGACCCCTTGTTGACCAATATAAGGAATAAGTTGGGTCCGGAATACCTTGAGGATTTGGAGATTGGAAGCGAGCCTGGTACTACCTGGATAAAAAACTACCACCCGGAATCTGATTCCGTTAGGAATAAAATATCCGGGATGGTCGCAGAAGCCTTGGACAAGTTGCCGGTTCCCCAATTTATTGGGAGTAATAGTTGGGTGATTGCCCCAGAAAAGACAAAATCGGGCAAGGTGATCCTCGCCAACGATCCCCATATCGGATTTGCCCAGCCCTCGGTCTGGTATGAGGCACATCTTAGCACGCCTACTTATGAGAAATATGGATATCACATTGCGGGCATCCCTTTTCCGTTGTTGGGCCACAACCAGAAACTGGCCTATGGGATAACTATGTTCGAAAATGACGATACGGATTTTTACTATGAAGAAAGCGATAGGGAAGACACTACTATGTATAGGACCCCGGAAGGTTGGAAAAAATACGAAACAGCTAACAAAACCATCAAAGTGAAAGATGGAAAGGATGTAAGTTTCACTTTTAAGAAATCGAGGCACGGCCCCATCTTAAACGGACTTACCGAGGGAGTGGAAGGGAGCAGGCCAATTGCCATGTCCTGGATCTATACCCGGTCTGACAATAAATTGCTCCAAGCGATCCACGAAATGGCCTTTGCGGATAATTTAAAGGAATTTGAGGTCGCTTTGCCAAAGATCCATGCCCCGGGACTCAATATCATGTACGGGGATGCAGAGGGCAATGTGGCCTGGTGGGCATCGGCCAAACTCTATAAAATGCCGGATGGTGCTAATACCAAGTTTATTCTGGACGGGAGTTCCGGAAAGCAGGAACCCGTCGGTTATCTGGACTTCTCCGAAAACCCACAGGCTACAAATCCGCCTTGGCATTATGTTTATTCCGCAAACAATCAACCCGATTCCATCGCCGGGATGTTGTACCCGGGTTATTATTTGCCGGAAAACAGGGCCAAGCGGATCGTCCAGTTGTTGGAGCCCAAAAATGATTGGGATAGGGAAGCGGTACAAAATATGATTACGGATGCTACCTCTTCCATCAACCCCTCCATAGTTGCCGATCTCGCAAAATCATTGGATGTTTCCCAAATGTCACAGATTCAATTAATGGAACTGGATAAGCTCAGTGCCTGGGAGGGGGATTATCCCCTAAATAGTGTGGAGGCAACCATATTTCACCGGTGGATCTATTTTTTTCTGAAAAATACCTTTGAAGATGAGTTGGGGAGTGAACTTTTTAATCAAATGTTGGCAACGCATTTTAGTAAAAGATTGATTGCGCCATTGGCCGCCAAACCAACCTCTGTTTGGTGGGACGACGTAAATACCGAGAATACTGTGGAAACGAAGGACCAAATTGCCCAGACTTCCTATAATCAGGCAATTGCTTCCTTGGAAAAGGATTTTGGGAAGAACCCCGAAAAATGGACATGGGATAGGGTCCATACCTTGGAACACCAGCACCCCATAGGTAAGATAAAGGCGTTACGGTCATTTTTTAACGTTGGGCCCTTTCCTGTTCCAGGTAGTCGTGAGGTTATCAATAACATGGCATTTCCTTATGGGGAAAGCCTATTTTACAACGTTAGTTCAGGACCTTCTACCCGGCGAATTATCGATTTTTCCGATGTAGGAAAAAGCATAAGCATCCTGCCTACCGGGCAATCCGGAAACCCCTTGAGTCCGCATTACAAAGATCAGGCGGAAATGTTTATTAATGGTGATTTTCGAAAAATGATGATGAACAAAGATGAAATAGTGGAAAAATATGAATCTTTACTTATATTTAAGCCCGATAATTAATGTTGTCGAACTTTATTAAATAAAGATCTATGCCCATAAAGAGGTCCTCTCACAAAGTTTTGACCACATTTAGAATCACCAACCTATCCAAACCCCTCTTCTTTATAGTTGTTTTGACCATGTCTGCTTATGGTCAGCAGGCCAAGGATATCAGTCCGTACTATAATTGGTTCGACGGGATGGTCGGGGTCGAAAATACCGGGCTCTACCGGGGTATGGAATATGTGGAAGCCTATAGGACGATCAATGATAAGCACAAATTTTTTGAATCCCCCTTGTTTCGGGAAGGGTCCTTGGTATATGGAGGGGAACCCTATTTTAATGTCCCCATGAAATACGACCTAAACCAAGACCAAATTCTGGTTAACTTGGATAGTAAATACGGATTTAGCGTTTTTAAACTGATCCAAGATCAAATCTCGGAATTTACATTGGACGGCCATCATTTTATAAGGGTGGATTACAAGGACAAGAACGGGGCTAATATTTCCGGTTTCGAGGAGGAATTGGTTTCGAACCCCTACTTTACGTTTTTGAAAAAATATAGGAAAACTCCGTTGGAGCGGACCAAGGACAGACGATTGTACTATGAATTTAAAAGCATTAACAGGTATTCCATTATTTATAAGGACGTATACTATGAGGTTGAAAATAAAAATGATTTAAAAAGAATATTCCCGGAACTCAAAAGGGAAATCAACGGATATTCCGATAAACCTTTGATGAAACATAATTTTGATCTATATATGAAGGCGGTATTGGAAGTCGTTTACACCTCAATGTCAGAGGACATTAAAACATCAAATCCATGAGAATTGTTTTAGGAATTGTATTATTAATGTTCTTTCAATGGGGAAGGGCACAGGAGGTAATACCAAAAATCACATTAACCTATAAGGATGCCACTAGGGAGGAGGTGCTCCACCAAATCGAGGAAAAGACAAATTTGCATTTTTTCTATTTGAGCCAATGGTTGGGCCCCCAAAGGATTTCAGGTGATTTTAAGGATGTTCCTGTGTCCAAGGTGTTGGACTCCATTTTTAAGGATACGGAAATCAATTACTACGTACTCTCCAGCAGTCAGATCGTGCTCACCCAAAACAATGTAATCTACGATACCCTACCCGAAGGTTTTTTTGGGGAGGATAAGTCTCCTATGCCCTATGCCGATATTAATGGGGAAAGTGAAGCCGCTGCCCCGGTTTTTTACAAAGAGGAAAAATCTGCACGAAAGAAAGTAACTGCCGAGACCGTGAGGATCGGAAAGGAGAACAAAAGTTCTAGGCAAAACCGGTATACGCTTACCGGATTTGTAGAAAATGCCAAAACCGGGGAACCTATCGGGAACCTATCCATTCGAGTAAAAAATAAGAATACAGGGGTCTCGACAAACGATGATGGCTTTTATAGTATAGAGCTTTCTGCCGGACTCAATATTTTAGAGACCCGGTCCCTTGGAATTGAGGATTCCCAGAAGAATGTAATCATATACAACGATGGTCAATATGATTTTTCCTTGGATGAAAGCGTGGAACAGTTGGATGAAGTTGTGATTCAGGCGGATGCCGCCAAGAATGTCGAGAAAGCGGGTACAGGTGAAACCTACATTACGTCCAAGGAATCAAAAAATATTCCTTTGGTACTTGGGGAACGGGATGTATTGAAGGTGGCCACCACTATGCCAGGGATTACCACCGCAGGGGAAGGGGCGTCAGGGTTCAATGTTAGGGGAGGAAATACAGATCAGAACCTAATCCTTTTAGACAACGGTGTAATTTACAACCCCTCCCACTTTTTTGGACTCTTTAGTGCCTTGAACCCTTTTACGACCAATGATGTTAATATCTATAAGGGCTATATCCCTGCCGAGTACGGAGGGAGGTTATCGTCCGTATTTGACATTCGTTCCAAGAAATCGAACACCGAAAAGTTTTCAGGTGAGGCCTCTATCGGCCCAGTGACCAATAACATTGCCATTGAATTGCCCGTCATAAAGGAAAAGGCGGGTATCATGGTGGGAGGAAGAAGTACCTATTCGGATTATCTTCTAAACACGATAGACAACCCTTCCCTAAATAACAGTTCGGCATCTTTCTTTGATCTGATAGCTAAATACGACCATAATATCAATGAAAACAATGATATAAGTGCAACCGGGTATTACAGTAGGGATGCCTTTAGCATTAACTCGGACTCCCTTTACCATTACAGCAACCAATTGTTTTCCGTTGGATGGGACCATAAGTTCAATGAAAAGAACAAAGGGAGCCTAGTGCTCGCAAATAGCCAGTACAAATTCAACATTGGTTATGACGGCGACAGTGATAATGATTTTGATTTAGGGTATGTTATACAGGAAACAGATCTTAATATCAACATGAAATATTTACTCAATGCCGACCACAAATTTTCCTATGGACTTACCTCCAAATTATACAACACGCAACCAGGTTATATTCAACCGGACGGGTCGGAGTCTGTTGTTGAGAATCAGGACATCCCTGATGAAAGGGGATTGGAATCTGCCGTTTTTATATCCGATAATTTTAAGGTGAATGAAAAATTATTGATAGATATGGGTCTCCGTTATTCTTTTTATTTTGCACTGGGGCCAACAGAACAGAGAATCTACGAAGATGGCGTTCCAAAAAGTGAAGGAACTTTGGAAAGTACCCAAACCTATGGCAAAAATGAAGTTTCCCAGACCTATGGTGGACCAGAAGTAAGGGTCTCGGCCAGATATTTTCTTATGGAAGACCTATCTGTAAAAGCCAGTTTTAACAGTGCCTATCAATATATACATACCCTTTCCAACAATACGACTTCCTCTCCCATTGATACTTGGAAGCTATCCGATAACAATATAAGGCCGGCAAGGGGAAACCAATATTCCTTGGGCCTTTACAAAAATTTTGATGGGAACACCTATGAGGTTAGTTTGGAAGGATATTATAAGCAATCCCAAGATATTTTGGATTTTAAGGTGGGTGCTCAGCTATTATTGAACGAGACCATCGAAACCGAGGTCTTGCAAGGTGATGGTAAGGCTTATGGGGTGGAACTATTATTGCGCAAAAGTGGAAGGCTCAATGGTTGGATAGGCTATACCTATTCCCGGTCGTTGATAAAAATGGATAGTCCCAATGCAGAGGAGCGGGTAAACAATGGGGAGTATTTTCCTTCCAACTACGATAAGCCACATGATTTAAGCATTGTTGCCAATTACAAATTTACCAGACGATATAGCATGTCGGCCAACTTTGTATACCAAACCGGAAGGCCCATTACCTATCCGGTAGGGCGATATACGTACAACAATGCGGAATATGTGTTTTACAGCGATCGAAACGCCTTTAGAATCCCGGATTATTATAGGTTAGATATAGGCTTTAATATAGAGGGGAGCCACAAAATCAAACAATTTGTCCACAGTTATTGGAATTTTTCGATATACAATGTACTTGGAAGAAATAACCCTTACTCTGTTTATTTCGTGACACAGGACGGTGATGTGAAGGCCTATCAAAACTCTATTTTTTCGGTGCCAGTGCCAACTATCACTTATAATTTTAAATTTTAGTTTAGCTGATATGCTCCGAAGACAAAGATATAGGTTATTGCCTTGGGTCGCTTTGGGCATCTTGGAATACGGTTGTACGGAACCGTTCCCTTTGGAGACTAAAAACTTTGAAAGCGTCTTGGTGGTCCAATCAATGTTGACGGATGAGAGTATCCAGCATCAGGTGGTGTTGTCTCGGTCTTACAGTCTGGAAGGGGGTGGACCAAATTTTGAAACTAAAGCTAACGTAATGATTAAGGACGATGCCCAAAATGCGTATAATTTTCACGAAACAATTCCGGGTACCTATATGTCGGACCAAACGTTTGCGGCCCAACCTGGAAAATCCTATCAGTTACTTGTAAGGACCAGTGATGGAAGTTCCTACAGTTCCACTTTGGAGCCATTGCCCCGGCAAGTTCCTATTGATAGTCTATATGCGGAAAGCAAGACAACAGTTGACCAAGGGGAAGGGGCGGCATTTTTTATAGATAATCACGATTCTTCAGGACAACCCAACTACTTTAGGTACACCTATGAGGAGACCTATGAAATAATAGCGCCATATTGGGTCCGGGAGGATATCTATATAGTTTCCGATCAGTTTCCATATGCAGTTGATGTTAAAGAGAAAACCCAAGAGGAGCAATATTGCTATAAAACCAATATCTCCAATAACATTACCTTGACAAATACAAGTAATTATACAGAGAACAGGGTATCAAGGTTTCAGGTTCGTTTTGTTGCCAGGGATAATTACATGTTAAAAAACCGGTATAGTATCATGGTACATCAATACTCCCAATCTTTGGAAGCGCACAACTATTTAAAAACCTTAAAGGAATTATCTGCTTCTGAAAACCCTTTTTCTGAAAATCAACCGGGTTTTATTGAGGGCAATATAACCTCAGATCAAAACCAGAACGAAAAGGTAGTTGGCTTTTTTGAGGTTTCATCGGTTTCTTCCAAGAGGCTATTCGTCAACTTTAGGGATGTTTTTCCGACCGGTAATTATCCCCCTTTCCCATATGACTGCCAGCTCAATACAATATTGCTTTATGGACGTATTCCACAAGGACCATCGCCCCTTTTGGAAGCAATCGAATCCGGGCAATATAAGATGTTTACTAGCGTGCCGCCCCCGCCAGATCCCCCCTCCGCATATGTAATGGTAAATAGGCCTTGTGGGGATTGTACATTTATGGGCGATAACCAAAAACCGGACTTTTGGGTAGATTAAAAAAATCTGAATGTTGAAAAATCAGATTAAATCAAAGCGAAGCAAAAATGATGCATACTAAAATCTAAGGTTAATGCTTTTAAAAAAAACATATCGATTTATATTTATAATCGCTTTAGGGATATTGGGCCATAGTTGTACGGAGCCATTCCCAATCCTTACCCAAAATTTTGAGAGCGTCCTGGTTGTAGAAGCTACTTTGACCGATGAGAATATCCAGCAGCAGGTAATCCTGTCACGATCCTATGAATTGGAAGGTGGAGGTCCAAAGTTTGAAAATAATGCCCATGTAATGATCAAGGATGATGCCCAAAATACATATGATTTCCAGGAATCCCTTCCAGGTACCTATATGTCTACCCAACCTTTTGCGGCCCAACCGGGAAGGACCTATCAATTGATCATAAACACCGCGGACGGCCGTTCTTACAGTTCCACTGCCGAACAACTGCCGCAGAGCGTACCCATAGACAACTTATACGCGGAAAAGGAGACCAACGCGGACAATGTGGAAGGTGTGGAGTTTTTTGTGGATAGCCAGGACCCTACTGGGAATTCCAAATACTACCGCTATACTTATGAAGAGACCTATGAAATAGTGGCCCCTTACTGGACCAGTCAAGAATTCATAATTGTTTCGGATGATCCCCCACAATTGGAATTGGTTAACAGGGAGACCGAGGCACGTTACTGTTATAAAACCCAACTTTCCAATAATATAGTCTTGGCCAATACCAGTGGCTATGTGGAAAATAAAATAACCCGTTTCCCGGTACGGTTTATACCAAGGGACGACTATATGTTGCGGAATCGCTACAGCATCTTGGTAAAACAGTATACCCAATCCGTGGAGGCCCACAATTATTTGAAGTCCTTAGCGGAATTTTCAGGATCTGATAGCCCATTTACGGAAAGCCAACCTGGCTTTATTGAGGGGAATATCACATCCGATCAAGACCAGAGCGAAAAAGTGGTTGGCTTTTTTGAGGTTTCCTCCCTCTCCACAAAAAGGGCCTTCATAAACTTTAGGGATATTTTTGAAGAGGGACCTTATCCAAAATACCCCTACGGCTGTCAAATAGATACCCTTCCGAGTATGGAGCGGCCGTCGGTTTACGAAGCGGTAAAATATGAAGAATGGATTTATGTCGGTTCTATGCCGCCACCAGGCTCAGGATATTTGATGGTCTACAAGCCTTGTGGCGACTGCACTTTTTGGGCGGATAATCAAAAACCGGATTTTTGGATAGATTAAGAACAGCGTTAAAATTGAGGTAATGAACCTAAAAAAAGTATCGATTTTCCTATTTGCATTCTTTTGCTTGGCAGTAACGCTAGACTATAGTTACGGTCAGGTACCTTTACGATCCCAATCGGAGGTGGAGGGTTATTCCAATATTCCGCAAGAAACGGTCTTTGTACATTTCAACGCATCGTTTTTCTTTGCCGGGGAATATTTGTATTACAAGGTTTACTGTTTGGACAAAAGCACTAAAAATTTGAGCACCATCAGTAAAATTGCCTATGTAGAACTGGTTGGGGAAGACGGCACAGAGGTTTTTGCACAAAAAATCAGACTGGAAAATGGGGAAGGGGAAGGGGACTTTTTTATACCCGTTTCCATCCCCTCAGGAAATTATAAATTGGTGGCATATACGCATTGGATGGAGAATGGCGGCACCGAGAATTATTTTCAGAATGACCTGAGTATTCTAAATCCGTATCAAGGAAACCAAGAAGCAATATTGGAGGACTCCGGGTCCAACGATTCCATTGCCAACGATTCCGCTAAAAGTACCAGGGAAACGGTATCATTTCCACAAAGATCAACCAACAATCTGCTCGCAATGAAAGTAGATGGGGAAAAGTTTGGTAAACGATCCAAAGTTTCCCTTTCCTTGGCAAGTGTAAAGGATACAATGGCCTATGGAACTTATTCCCTATCGGTTAGAAGATTGGATGTCGTTGCAGTTCCCAATAAAATGAATACGGTTAATTTTGAAACTTCATATAGAGATCCGACATCAACTATCCCAAAACAAGGCGATAACATTTTATTGCCCGAACTCAGAGGGGAATTGATTAAGGGCAAGGTTATCCAAAAGGAATCTGGCGAGCCCGCGGCAAATATGAATGTGGCCCTCTCCATCCCAGGGACCGAGTACGTTTTAAAAATAGCCAATACCGACAACAATGGAACCTATTATTTTAACCTAAATGAACATTATAGCGGCAGCCATGCAATTTTGCAGGTCTTGGGGGATGATAGGGAAGAATATAAGTTGATACCGGAGGAGAATTATTCAAATTGGGATTTTAGTAAATTGAAGTTCGGCTCGTTTCATATTACTAGGGAAATGAAGGATTTAATCCAGGAACGGAGTATTTACAACCAAATAGAAAATGGGTATTTCAGTGTAAAGCCAGATACTATAAATTCGGTGCCGGGAACAGCTCCCTTTAATTTGCTAAATGCAGAGGTGTATGACCTTGACGATTATGTGCGATTCTCTACGATCAGGGAAACAACCGTAGAATTTATATCCAATGTTTATACAAAAAAAGCCAAGAATGGGGACGAGGTTTTCCAAGTTAGGGAGCCAGATACCTATTTGGAGTCTGTTTTTCTGCCCTTGGTAGTGGTTGATGGCTTCCTTATTCAAGACCAGCAGAATATTATAAACTACAACGCCCGAAAGATAAAGACGATAAGAATTTTGAGGGACAAGTATATCTTTGGTCAGCAAATATACAAGGGTATTATTGCCATGGAAAGCATAGATGGGGATTATAATTTAAATCTTTATGGGGGTTATGCCAAAAACATAGAACTCTTTAAGCCTATTCCCAAAAAAAATTATTTCCATCAAATTTATTCACAAGAAAATAAATCCGAATTGGCCCATATTCCAGATTTTCGGTACCAATTGCTATGGGACCCGGAAGTTAAATTGGAAAGGGAGGAGCGCACCTTGGATTTTTATACGTCCGACATTCCGGGAACATACGGTATAGAGTTGGAGGGGTTTACCAAGAATGGTATGCCTATATCCAAAAAGGCCCAATTTGTAGTGGAATGACAATCTACCATCTCAGGGGAATAGGTACAAAAGATTTTTAGAACTTGCCTTGCGGAAACCTTTTACCCCCTTTCAGGACCAATGGGGTGCTTTTGTGTTTTATTTTGGCGTATTCCCTTTTACTATTTCGCCTTCTTCACGGCTGTCATCGTCCTTGTTTTTTGATCGAATTTTGAAGTTTTACATTCAAAATCCTGAATTCACGCAACTTTGCTGTCGGCATTTTCCTAAAAACCCTTACATTTAGGAATAACTAATTGAAAGAAATGCTTACAAAAGTTTTTGGAAGTGCCGTTTTTGGTGTGGAGGCGACCACGGTCACGGTTGAGGTAAATGTGGATAAAGGGATAGGGTATCATTTGGTTGGACTTCCCGACAATGCAATCAAGGAAAGCAATTACCGGATTGCGGCGGCCCTGCAAAACAATGGGTATAAAATTCCCGGAAAGAAAATTACCATAAATATGGCACCGGCGGACCTCCGTAAAGAGGGATCTGCCTATGACCTTACCTTGGCCCTAGGTATTTTGACTGCTTCTGCACAGATACAATCCGAAAACTTGGAAAAGTATATCATCATGGGCGAACTTTCATTGGATGGGAGCTTACAACCGATAACCGGGGCATTGCCCATCGCAATCAAAGCTCGGGATGAGGGGTTTAAAGGGTTCATACTACCGCAGGGCAATGCCAAGGAGGCTGCGATCGTAGATGGGTTGGAAGTTTATGGAGTAGAATCCATCACGGAGGTCATCGATTTTTTTGACAAAGGTACCCCGATGGAACAGACCATCATAGATACCCGTGCAGAGTTCTATAAAAGTCTGGACTATCCAGAATTTGATTTCTCGGATGTTAGGGGACAGGAAAGCATTAAAAGATGTATGGAAATAGCCGCTGCAGGCGGACACAACATTATTTTGATCGGTCCGCCAGGTGCTGGCAAGACCATGCTCGCCAAGAGACTGCCCTCCATTTTACCTCCCATGACCTTGCACGAAGCCTTGGAGACCACCAAGATACATAGTGTAGTTGGGAAAATTAAAAACATGGGCCTGATGAGCCAAAGACCGTTTCGAAGCCCGCATCATACAATAAGTGATGTGGCATTGGTTGGAGGCGGGGCCTATCCCCAGCCAGGGGAAATTTCGCTCTCCCATAACGGGGTCTTGTTTTTGGACGAATTGCCAGAGTTTAAAAGAGGGGTTCTAGAGGTAATGCGCCAACCCTTGGAAGATCGGGAGGTAACTATATCCCGGGCCCGCTTTACGGTTACCTACCCCAGCAGTTTTATGCTGGTCGCCAGTATGAATCCCAGTCCCAGCGGCTACTTTAACGACCCCGATGCCCCGGTAACCTCTTCCCCGGCAGAGATGCAGCGGTACTTGGGTAAAATCTCCGGACCGTTGCTAGACCGTATCGATATCCATATAGAAGTGACCCCGGTACCTTTTGAAAAGCTTTCCGAGGACCGAAAAGGGGAGGGGAGCGTGGCCATCCGCAAGCGGGTCACTGCGGCCCGCGAAGTACAGACCCAACGCTTTGACGCACTCGAAAACGTACATTACAATGCCCAGATGAATACCAAACAGATCCGACAATATTGTAGGTTGGACGAGGCCTCCAAACAAATGTTGAAAAACGCGATGGAACGTTTAAACCTTTCCGCTAGGGCGTATGACCGTATTTTAAAAGTGGCGCGTACCATCGCCGATCTGGAAAATACCGAGGCCCTGAACGGGAACCATATTGCGGAAGCAATTCAGTACAGATCGCTGGATAGGGAAGGTTGGTTGGGGTAAAGGGAGTCTTCCTCCCGATTTTTTTTATTTATTCGACTTAGTTTCTGATTTGAAAAAATGATTCAGAGGGTGGTAGTATAGTATAAAAATGGATTTTACCGATAAATCCAGTCGAGATTAATTTTTGTTATATGGGATTCGGTTAGATGCGCCGATTTAGTACCTGCACAATAGCCAAGCAATACGGAATTATCTACAAACTGCATGGCCGTATAGCAAAACCAGCCTTCAGGGTTGCCGTCGATAATCTTGATATTCTGCCAGCTTATACCCTCATCTTTTGATAGGGCGATGTTAAGCGGAATTCGCTGTTTGGATAATTTTTCATTGGTTGACAAATTGTTGTTCCAGACGGCCAAAAGATCACCGGTCGAAGGTATCCTTTCAATGGTTGCTGGTGAAACGGGAGATATTAACTGACTTTTTGATACTTGGCTCCAAGTTTTCCCCATATCCGCCGATTTGGAATAAAGTTGGGTTCCCAAATCGGTCCTAATAAACATCAGCAAGGAATTATCTTTGAGGAAAACCAGTCCTGGCTCTTGAAAGGTTATATTGTCAGGATTGGGTACGGCCTCGCCGCTCTGCCATGTTTTACCTTCGTCTTCGGAGAAGTAGCAATAAACAACACCTTTACCCGTAAACTCGCCGTTTGGAAAATTGTGCTGGGCAACAGCAAAAACCAATCGTCCATCCGGATGCTGTATCACCCGATCGTTGTTAAGCACAAAGTATCCTTCGCGATCTGTGATGCAAGATATTGGATCTCCCCAAGTCTTGGCCTCATCGCTGGAAAGGCGCATAGTGGGGATACAATCCGAGATAGAATTCTTTAGCAGATAAAACAAGGCAATTTTCCCCGATTGTAAGCGTACAAGTGAGACCGACATAACGTTCATAGCACCTTCGTTCCCAAGGACCAGTTCATCTTCCTTGCTCCACGTGTTTCCCCGATCGGTAGAGACCCGGCTGGCCAGATAGGCGGTACCGTGATCACTGGATGATTTACCATAGTAATGGGTATAAATATAAAGCAACCGGCTATCCCCCAATTCAATGAAATCACCTTCGCTATTTCTGGGATTATTGTCTTTTGGGCCTAATTTCAATACGTTAAGCGGAATTTTAGCACTGCTATTGGCCTGCTGCGCATTAATAGCATCGGATAATTGCAATAAAATCATCAGGGAGAACAATGCGGATGTACTTATTTTAGTATATTTCATTTTTATTTTTTCTTGGAATTACTACTCTTAATATTCACCTCCCGAGATGGGAAAGTTTCGGCTGTGTTTTTAAAATTAGATAAAAATGCCAATTAAAATAAGTTGCCTCCCTGCTATTGGTAATTTCTTTTTGCATATTCCCATAAATCACTAAATTTAGAGTGACAAGAGTAGAGAGAATAGAGAAAAGAACAAGACATCAAATTGGTGAATTTCCCCGATTGTCCGGGGGAACATCTATATTCTATTCTCTCTATTCTATTTTCTTAGTCAAATTACTAATTAAATAACGTATTCCCAATGAAATGGCAAGGTAGAAGAAAAAGCTCCAATGTTGAAGATAGAAGAGGGCAGTCCGGTTCCAGGCGGGGCATTGGCGGATTCAACCCAATGTTCCTCGGTCCTTTGATCCGGCTTCTTTTTTCCAAAGTAGGATTGATTCTCATAGGGATTTTTCTTGTGTTTTCATTGGTGACCGGCAATAACCCCTTGACCTTGATAGTGAATCTTTTGGGAGGGGGTGTACAGACAGAGACTTCAGCTCCATATCAACCCAGTGCCGAAGATCAGAAACTGGCCGACTTTAGTGCTACTATCTTGGCCAGTACCGAGGATGTGTGGAACCAGCTCTTGAATAATTACCGGGAACCTACGCTGGTTCTTTTTACCAATTCCGTTTCTTCGGCCTGTGGGTCGGCCTCTAGTGCCACTGGCCCTTTTTATTGCCCCGGTGATGAAAAACTATATCTGGATTTAAGTTTTTTTAGGGATATGGAGCGCGAATTGAATGCTCCGGGCGATTTTGCCCAGGCCTATGTCATTGCCCATGAAGTAGGTCATCACGTTCAGAAAATTATGGGTATCACGGATAAAGTTGACGCCCTTAGAGGTAAATTGAGCAAGGAGGAGTTTAATAAATATTCCGTTCGGCTAGAGCTGCAGGCCGATTTTTTCGCGGGGGTCTGGGCAAACCATTCCCAACAAATGACCCATATGATGGAGACCGGGGATTTGGAAGAGGCACTGAACGCTGCCAATGCCATAGGTGACGACCGCTTGCAGAAACAGGCTACGGGCAGGGTAGTACCGGATTCCTTCACCCATGGGACATCGGCACAAAGGGTGAGGTGGTTTAAAAAAGGGTATGAGACCGGAGACATAAGTCAAGGGGATACTTTTAATGCAACATCGCTATAAGTTTATACGTTTATATGTTTATTTTCCATCAACCATATCATAGAACCAAGAACCAAGAATCAAGACTATAGAAAATAGAGAATAGACTAAAAAAAATGGTTTATGGGTTCATGGGTTTATGAGTTTAGAAATTTAGTTTTTTCACATCAACCAAATCTGCCAACTTCTTCCTAATTTCGTATTTTTCCATAACCATTAACCCCAAACCTTCAACGACCCATCCCCAATATTCCACAATTGGATCCATCGTTTTTTAGATATCCTCTTGTACTTCCCACCTTTGTATAGTAAACAAATGACATTTGAATTTAAGGCACCAAACTTTTGGTAACTTAGCAAGGACATCCTTACGGACTATTTATTTTGATATAAGAATATCGCCGGTTTGGATGAAATTTTAGCGAACAAATAATGGGAAAAACTTTTCTAAAGTCCCTTTGGACAGGATTTGCGGTTGGAATATCAATTTCCGTCATTTTTGTAGTTGTTCAAATCTTCACGACGGGACAACTGCACTTGGATGGCCTTTTTTTCATCAACTTGAGCTATTGCCTATTATTTGGGGTAGTTCTTACCGTAGCCAATGGATGGTTCTTTGACTATGCATACCGTCGAATGGACTGGGGAATCTATGGCAGGTACAAATTGGGGATAGGTGCCTTAGGAGGATTATTGTTGACCATGTTGGCGATATTCGCCATTAGGGCAGTTGTGGAAATGATTGTGAGGGGAAAGGATCTTAAAAGTTTTATTGCTACTGAAGACCTTTCCTATTATGGTGTGGCGTTGGTAGTTGCCATAGGCGCATCCGTGGTTTTCCATACCATATATTTTTATCGTACCTGGCAGGAGAACCGGATAAAGGAACAAAAAATAATTGCAGGCACGGCATCTGCCAAGTTCGATGCGTTAAAGAATCAGTTGGACCCCCACTTTCTTTTTAATAGCCTGAACGTGTTGACGAGTTTGATCGAGGAAGACCCCGAACAAGCCCAGAGGTTCACTACTTCGCTCTCCAAGGTTTATCGCTATGTTTTGGAGCAAAAAGACAAGGATTTGGTTTCGGTGGATGAGGAACTGCAGTTCGCCAAAACTTACGTCCGGTTGTTGAAAATGCGTTTTGAGGATAGCATTGTTCTGGATATTCCGGAAAAAAGCACCAATCCAGAGGCCAGAATTGTTCCGCTTTCGTTACAACTGCTTTTGGAAAATGCGGTTAAGCACAATGTTGTTTCCGCCCAAAGGCCTTTACAAATTAAGGTTTATGAAGATAACGGGATGTTGGTCATATCGAACAACTTGCAGGAGAAACAGGTCATAAAACGGGATAGTGGCGTAGGCCTGGCAAATATTAGGCAACGGTACGATATTTTGACCCATAGAAAAGTGATTATTGAACAAACCGCGACCGAATTTATAGTTCGGTTGCCATTATTAACCAAATATATTTCAACAATGGAAACACAGCAGCAGACGGTAATTACCGATAAATTGTACCAAAGGGCCAAGAAGAGGGTAGAGGCAATTAAGGGTTTCTATGGCAATCTGGCAACCTACTGTATTGTCATCCCCATCCTCATCTTTATCAATTACAGAACCACAAGTTTCCCATGGGCCATTTTCCCTGCCTTGGGCTGGGGATTTGGAGTTCTTATGCACGGGATGGAGGCCTATGGCTATAACCCGGTATTTGGCAAGGGATGGGAAGAACGCAAGATCAAAGAGTTCATGGATGATGATAGATTTTAGGTTTTGCCCATTTCATCCCTTAAATCCAACAATTCGGAAAACCATTTTTTCATTGGGATTGGAAGTTTCCGAAATTTGAATTATAAAAAAATAACTGGAAGTCTAATTAAAATTCGCCCTTGCTTTCCAATATTCCAAATGGAAAACGGGCATTAAAAATCATGGAAAAAGACAATAAATACCTACGGGCCAAAGAAAGGATAGACGAAGTAAAAAAGTTTTACAACCATCTGTTTTCAACAATTTTTGTGATTGCCTTGACCGGAGGAATCAATTACTATTTGGACAAATGGGAGCACCCTTGGTTTCTATGGGTGGTGTTCGGAACGGGAATCGGACTTGTATTCCATGCATCAAAGACTTTTGGCCTAAATCTTTTTATGGGAAGAAACTGGGAGGAACGCAAGATCAAGGAGTTTATGGATGAGGAGGAACATCAAAAACGATGGGAATAGGAAAGT
>JBLWZN010000059.1:0-19141 GCA_048266425.1 Sediminicola sp. | reverse complement strand
AACAATAATTGAGGGAGTTGGCAAGTGGTCCGCATTGGATCAAGGAACCAATGGGACTGTAGCGTGTATTGTAACGGACAACAACGGTAATATCTTCGTGGGAGGGGAATTTAGTCAAATTGGCGGCATCAACGCGAATAATATAGCTGTTTACAACGCAGATAGTGGATGGCAATCCTATGGCATCGGCACCAATGGCCCTGTAAATACAATTGCCATTTCCAACACCGGCACTTTGTACATCGGCGGAAATTTTTCGGAAGCAAATGGCATTCCAGCGTCAAATATTGCCTTGTACGACGGAACTAGCTGGGCATCCCTAGCCACTGGGACGGATGGTCCGGTAGCAAAAATAAGCCTGGATTCCAATAATTCAATCTACGTAGGTGGTGCCTTCGTGAATGCAGGGGGAATTGTCGTCAACAATATTGCTAAGTGGTCCAACGGAAATTGGGAAGCGTTGGCCGATTCCGGAACTGGGGGTATAGGCACCAACAACGAGGTAAGGTCCATTGCAATCGACCCAAATGATCAAATATATGTTGGTGGCAACTTTGATACGGCAGGTAATAATCCTGCCGCGAGGATTGCAACCTGGGACGGGATTGGTTGGGGGGCGCTGGGAGATGGGACTAGCGGTTTCGTCCAGGCAATTCTGGTAACCCAGGAATATATTTATGCGGGCGGAAATTTTGCCATTGCCGGAAACCAGACCGTAAACAGAATCGCAAGATGGGATAAGTCGGCCAAAAATTGGCAATCCCTTGGGCATGGGGTCAGCGGGAACGTAAATTCTTTGTCCTATGATGGCTCTTACCTGTATGTAGGAGGTAATTTTGAGACTGCGGCCAATATGGAGAACAAAGACCTTTTGGTGCACAACATGGCCAGATGGAGCGATCTCAAAGGATGGGAGGCCCTTGGAACAAAAACTTCGGTCGGTATTGATGGCCAGGCCAACACATCCGTATTCCTAAACAACAACTCCCTACTATATGTCGGGGGCAATTTCACTAAGGCCGGGTTGGTTACAGCATCCAATATTGGAATTTGGAGCGAAGTGGATTGTAGTGAATTTCTCCCCGAATATCAACTGGATGGGGTATTGGAAAGCGGACAAACCACAATTTCCGTTCCCAAGGGAACAACGGTTGTACTGGGAGTTGTGCAAAAAGACGTAGAATTTACCACCACGCTCCCCGATGGTACAGATGTTATTGGAACGTACAATTTAGGAGAGGTGGATGCCTCAAATAATGGCACTTATAGATTTACTTCCGAAACCGGGTGTACCTCATCCCTTATCCTAACCGTAACTGAAGTTGAAGACCCGGATTCTGACCAAGATGGAGTTCCAGACCGAATCGATGAGTGTCCCAATACGCCGCCTGGGACCCTAGTAGATACCAAAGGATGTGGAGAAACGGAAATTCCCCCTATGGGAGATTTCACCATTGCAACAACCAGTACCTGTGCCGATACCCAAAACGGGAATATTGAAATAGAAGCATCAATTACCGATCAATATGTTGCTAACCTGACAAGCGAAGCTACAAATGAATCCTATGTGTTTACCAAATCGCTCCAAATTCCCAACCTATCCACTGGTCAATACAGCATTTGCATATCTAAAGGTACAAGCCCGGAACAAGAAAAATGCTATGAGGAAACGATTGAAACCCTGCCTCCGTTAGTTGTGAATTTAATCAAGGATAAAAATCAAGTACAACTTAGCATGTCCGGTGCCACATCCTATACCATAAATGTGAACGGAGAAATTTCAAATACTTCCTCACAAGAAGTAACACTTGAATTGACCGAAAATACCACCCATATAAAAATAAACACCGAAACGGAATGTCAAGGCATCTTTGAAGAAACCGTAGTTCTAAACGATGATTTTTTGGTATACCCAAATCCCTTCGACAACCATATAAAGATTCAACTACCGTCTACAATAAACGGCACTTTGGAAGCCTCGATTTTCTCCAGTTTGGGCATACTTGTACACAAGGGCACATACGAAGTGGTCAATGGTATCCTAACGATAGATACCACCAAATTAACTACCAGTGCCTTGTACTATTTAAAACTGCACAACCTCGAGAAAAAAATTGCTTTCAAAGTTTTAAAAAGATGATTGTGCCTTAGCCTAAAAAAGGGTACATATCATGGATTTAATACAATATTTCTACAATTTCGATGTTGAATGTACTGGTGTGTTTTTGGTGTGTTCATAAATATTCGGATACTCGTATTAAGCAGTCGAAATGCTGACATACAATGAGTTCCCAATGATTATTTTTGTCTCCAAAATATTACGTATTTCGCATAATTCTTAGAATCTTAACTTTTTATGCTATTCAACTCCATTGAATACCTTTTATTTCTCCCGACCGTATTTGTCCTTTACTGGTTTGTATTCAATAAAAGCGTAAAACTTCAAAATGTTTTAATAATAATCGCCAGCTATATTTTTTACGGTTGGTGGGACTGGCGTTTCCTTGTTCTAATTTTCTTGAGCACTATTGTGGACTACCTCGTTGGGCAACAAATTCACAAGAACTGGGACAACAATAAGAAGGCCAAATATTGGCTTTGGGTTAGCATGGCCTTTAATTTAGGCCTCCTGGGCACCTTTAAATATTTCAACTTCTTTGTGGATTCATTTGTGGATATGGTACACGTAATGGGGTACGACATAAAGAGTACTTGGACATTATCCATAATCTTACCGGTCGGAATCTCATTCTATACCTTCCAGACGATGTCCTACTCTTTCGACATCTATTATAAAAAACTCGTGCCCACGAAAAACCTGACGGCCTTTATGGCCTTTGTAGCCTTTTTTCCACAGTTGGTCGCCGGGCCCATAGAACGGGCGTCCAATCTTCTTAAACAGATTACCGACGCGAGAAAATTCAATTACGACCAGGCCGCAGACGGAATGAAATTGATCCTTTGGGGCTTCTTTAAAAAGTTGGCCATAGCAGATTCCTTGGCGCCAATTGTTGACGATATTTTTAATAATTACGGAGAGCACTCGGCATCTACCTTGATCTTGGGGGTCTGTTTGTTCAGTTTTCAGGTCTATGGCGATTTTAGTGGCTACACCGATATTGCCATAGGCACCTCCAAATTGTTCGGGGTAGAATTGATGTCCAATTTTAAATTTCCCAATCTCTCCAGAAATGTCGCCGAATATTGGCAAAGATGGCATGTTTCCCTCTCCACATGGTTTCGGCATTATCTGTATATTCCTTTGGGTGGATCCAGGGTAAGCAAGCTGAAATCTGTTAGGAACATTGCCATTATCTTTTTGGTGAGCGGGTTTTGGCACGGAGCCAATTGGACCTTTATCTTCTGGGGCGGCCTGCATGCCCTGTTCTACATTCCCGTATTTCTAATGGGCAAGAATAGAATATATGCGGATAATGTGATTGGTGAAAACACTTTTTTGCCCTCATTTAAGGAAATGATGCAAGTGCTGGCGACATTTTTCCTTGTCACTTTTTCAAGGATATTCTTTAGGTCCCCTACCCTGACGGATTCCTTTGGTTATATGAAGCAAATCGCGACCCATTTTTATTTTGAGCCTTATGTGCATCCTATGGGTTACCGGATGATCGATTTTTTTGTATTGTTGGCGTTGTTCAATGTTTATGAGTATTTGATACGGAAGGACGAACGCAGTCCGTTCAAATTTAATTCGCAGATTACCAGGTTTGTATTATATTCTATGGTAGTACTTGGAATTTTATTGTTTTATGACGACGGGGTTAACCGCTCCTTCATCTATTTTCAGTTTTAATTATCGATATGAAGAAGTTTATCCTAAAGACTTTCTTGTACATTTTTTTAATTCTCGTTGCCTTGGAGATAACGATAAGGGTCTTTCATCTTTATACCGAAGATCCACCAAGATATATCGATAAATACGGGGTCGAGAAAAGAGTGCCAGGAAGTACAGGCTATGCAGTGACCGGAAATAGAAATCAGGATATGGCCGAATTTCATATCAACAATGCCGGCTTCAATTCCTACCGGGACTTCGACCCAACAAAAGAAAAGTTTGAAATTGCCCTGATCGGGGATTCGTTTATAGAAGGCTTTCATCAGAACTATTACAACTCCATTGGCAAAAAAATAGAAAACAAGATAAAGGGAATCGAGGTTTACGAATATGGCTATTCCGGATATGACTTGGCCAATCAATTACAACTTATTCATTCCTATCAAAAGGATTTTGAACTTATTGACGAAGTAATCCTATACATGAATTACAAGAACGATTTGGAGCGTGGGGTTTACACACCCGATCGGGCCCGGATAGCCATGTTGTCATCCCCGTTGTTCGAAATACGGGACCATATCAAACTACTGGCCTATGGCTCCAAAATCGGAATCTTAGAGCCCCTGAAGCATCTGGTAACCGGAAATGCGTTTGAATTAAATACCCGTGGCTATAAGACCAACCTAATCGAAACCGAAACCCCAGCTGAAATACTAAAAAGGGAGCAACAGCATTTAGAAAATTTCAAAAACTTGGTCCGGCTTTATGGGTACGATAAAACCAAGAACACCCTGCTCTTGGATGCCAGCAAAACGAGTAAATCATTTTTGGAGTACTGTAATGCGAACGGGTTTAAGTATATCGACTTTTCCGAGTCCTTTAAAAAATCTACCAAGGCGACCACATTAATCTACGATTGGCATTGGAACGATCACGGCAGGGAACTCGTAGCCCAGGTTATCGCCGACTATATAAAAATCAAGGACAAGGATCTATTAGGCAGTAAGCCGTAGCCAGTATTCGGTTAGCAATGCTCAGTATGCAGTAGCTGGTTTCTGGTTTCTGGTTTTTGGTTTCTAGTTTCTGATTTCCAAAAAAATGGATTTTCCACAAAAAGAATCCGCTACCAAACTATCATTTTTTACCTTTGGGAAATGAAAATTATTTCTACCAATATAGGAAAGGCCACTACCATACTATGGCAGGGCTTAGAGGAAAAAACCGGGATCTATAAGTATCCCGTTTCCGAGCCCATTTACCTAGGGGCAACGGATGTTGTAAATGATACCGTAACCGATCGTAAGGACCATGCCGGCATCAACAAGGCCTGTTTTCTTTTTTCTGCAGATCAATATCCCTTTTGGAAAGACCTGTACGCCGAACTTTCATGGGACTGGGGCATGTTTGGGGAAAATCTTACCGTGGAGGGACTGGACGAGACCATTATCCGAGTCGGGGATATTTACAGGATAGGGAAGGCCCTTGTTCAGGTTTCACAGCCTAGGGAACCCTGCTATAAGTTGGGGATACGATTTAATGATCAGGCCATCGTTAAACAATATATAGACCATGGCCATTCCGGCACCTATGTACGGGTTTTGGAGGAAGGAAAAGTAAAAAAGGGGGATGACATGGAATTGATAAAGCAATCCTTGAATCCTTTGACCGTTAAACAGCTCTTTGACCTGATCAATGCCAGAAAAAAGGATCAGGAAATTCTAAAACTGGCCCTAGAAAACGAATCCGTGCCACAATACAAAAGGGAGCGTTTGAAAAAGTTCCTATAATGCCCAACGCATGGAAGAAAGTCAGTTATTTAAGGTCGACCTCAACCTGCCCGATAGCAAGATTTTCTATTATCCCCACCTTTTGAAGGCTATAGAGGCCGACTTCTATTTTGATATTTTAAGAAAAACTGTGGCTTGGCAACAAGATTCCATCACCCTTTTTGGCAAGACCCACCCCCAGCCCCGGCTCACTGCCCTGTACGGCGACAAATCCTACTCCTATTCCGGTCTTACGATGCATCCGAAGCCCTTTGATACCGAACTTCTAAATTTAAGGGAAAAAATAAAAAGCGTTACTCAATTGGAGTTCAATACATGTCTGCTTAACTTATATGGCAATGGCAAAGACAGTAACGGATGGCACGCCGATGACGAGCCGGAGCTTGGCAAAAATCCGGTCATCGCCTCTTTAAGTCTGGGACAGGAACGCCCTTTTCATCTAAAACACAGGTACAACAAGGAATTAAAACATAAAATCCTATTGGGGCATGGCAGTCTTTTATTGATGCAAGGAAGTACCCAGCACAACTGGCTACATCAAATACCTAAAACAACAAGACTGATCAACGAGCGTATCAATCTTACTTTTAGGGTTATTTTATAGAAATCCCAACAGCTTATTACGCGTTCTTTCTGCCCAGAACAAAGGTTGCCCCCAAAACCACAACAGCGCAGCCAAGCAAGGTGGCAAAACTAAGTTCCAACGATGCTTTTTCGGCCAAGAAACCCAGAACAACGGGTCCCGATAGAAATCCCAAATATCCCGAGCCCGCTATAAACGAGATGCCCTGGGACGACTCCACTCCCTTCACATTTCCGCCGATCCGGAAGAGTTCAGGAATAATAACCGACAACCCAAGTCCGACCATTCCGAATCCTAAGATCGCCAGGTTCATGGTGGTAGTGAGTACGAATCCATATCCGACAATGGCCAATAGGGCGCCTAGCCCAACAATCTTGATCGATCCTATTCTTAGGCTGATGCCGTCACCCAGAAACCGACCTAAAGTCATGGTAATGGAAAAACCCAAAAATCCTGCGCCCCAAAGCTTTTCCGGAGCCATAGTAACTTCCTTTAAATACAGCCCACTCCAATCTATGACTCCTCCCTCACTGCCCATAATGATAAAGGAGACCAGTCCCAAAATTAATAAAGGACGAAAATTTCTAAAGCTGAAGGGTTCCTTTTCAATAGGGGCCGCCCGGATCGATCTATAGTTTTTATGGAATAGATAGTTAATGACAAGTACGATCACGGCCGCCAATCCCATGTGTATTGCCGGATTGTTTATAAATGGGATCAAAAAGCTCCCCAAGCCCGCCAAAACTCCACCGAGGCTAAAAAAGCCGTGGGCCGCGGACATAAACTTTCTGTTGTCTTCCTTCTCAATTTCCGTCACCAACGTATTCATGGAGATATCCGTAAATCCGTTCGCGGCACCAAAAAGGAAAAGACAGGGCATCAGCATATAATAACTATTGGCCACAAGGGGCAATAAGGCAGTGATGCACATACTGATCACCCCGATCCAGGTAGATCGCCCTACTCCGACCTTGTTTATTATTTTGGAGGCGATAGGAAAAATGGTAAAGGTTCCCAGAGCCAAGAAAAATATGGCAAAACCTAGACTGGCATTGTCTATTTGCAGGTTTTCCTTGACCAATGGAATATAAATGGCCCAGGTACCAAACAAAATATTCAGGCTTGCAAACACCATCGCAGGCCCCAAATACCGAGGATTGGCAAGTATAAGTTGTAGGGATTTCATAAAAATTTTGGACGATTAATTCGGCGAAGATATGGAAAAAACAGGATTCTATGATGAAGTGATGCAGTGAAGCGGTGATGCAGTGATGCGGTGATGTAGTGATGCGGGATACCGCAAGAACATCCTCCGACCCTTCTCGAAAGGGAATCCATGCCATCAACTATCAACCCTTAACCGTGTATTCTTAACCTTTGGTCAAAACCTGAAACTTGAAACCTGAAACAACAGAAACTATAAATAATCAACCCTTCCTGATGATCCCCGACTTAAGAATCTGTCCAAACCGGTACATATCCTCAAAAGAGCAGTAAAAGGGTGCGGGGGCCAACCGAATAACATTGGGCTCCCTCCAATCGGTAATAACCCCATTGTCCATCAAATATTGAAACAAGGATTTACCTTCCCCATGTAAAAGGACGGACAATTGACATCCCCGGTCCTTGGGGGTGATGATCTCAAAATTCCCGGATACCTCTTTGGCGATTTCATGGAGCACAAACTCCAAATATGCGGTAATTTTCCCCTGCTTTTCCACCAAAGCTTCCATGCCCGCCTCCTCAAAAAGTTCCAAAGAAGCCAGATATGGGGCCAATGATAAAATAGAGGGATTGCTCAAATGCCAAGCATCGGCAGTGGATATGGGTTCAAATTCAGGCTTCATCAAAAAACGGGTTTCCTTTTTCGTGCCCCACCAGCCCTCAAATCTCGGTAGGTCGACTTTGTTCAAATACCGTTCATTGACAAATATCCCAGACGCGTTCCCTGGGCCGCTGTTCATATACTTATAACTACACCAGGCCGCAAAATCCACATCCCAATCGTGCAATTCCAAGGCCACATTGCCAGCGGCATGGGCCAGATCCCACCCCACAAAAGCCCCAACAGACCTACCGGCATGGGTGATGGTCTTCATCTCGAAAACCTGACCGTTGTAATAATTAACCCCTCCCATAAGTACCAAGGCCAGTTCCTCCCCTACTTCATTGATCTTTTTTACAACATCATCAGTACGCCAAAAATGTTCCCCAGGCCGTTTTTTAATTTCTACAAGGGCATGTTTTGGGTCCAATCCATGGAACCTAAGTTGACTCTTTAGCATATATTGATCGGAAGGAAATGCCTTTTCCTCGCAGATAATCTTAAATCGTTTCCCTGTAGGTCTAAAAAAAGACACCATTAACAAATGTAAGTTTACCGTAAGGGTATTCATTACGGATACCTCTTGGGGTTTTGCCCCTACGATCTTGGCCAATGGTTTCGACAAACGCTCGTGGTAATCCCACCAAGGTTTATTGGCGTGGAAATGTCCTTCGACAGCCAAGGAGGCCCAATCTTCCATGACAGCATCCACGAACCCTTGGCTACGCTTTGGTTGTAATCCCAAAGAATTCCCGGTGAAATAAATCACCTCTTCTTCATTTACTTTGGGAAAGTGAAATTCCGAACGATATTTTCCTAATTTATCACTGGCATCCATTTGACGGGCAAATGCCAAGGAATTTTGGAACTGCATAGCTTATATTTTATCCAAAATTAAGAAATGAGCATAAACAAAATTAATTTTTTGCCGACCAACCAAAATAATTAATTTTTATATGCAAACCCGCTTGTGCCGAACAGTACGTTCGGGCCGGGGCGTAGGGGTTGATCTAAGCAAATAATTTTTATTATTCTCATTTTCAGATTAATAAAAATTTTATAAAAGATGAAATTAACTATTTTTGCAACGTTTAGAAATCGTTTTATGCACTTTTTGTCACCCCTTCTTGAAAATTACATTGCACACAACTCCCAAGAAGAGCCAGAAGTACTTAAAGAACTCACCAGGGAAACCCACCTTAAGGTGCTTAGGCCTCGGATGATAACCGGCCATTTTCAAGGAAGAGTCCTGAGTATGTTATCCAAAATTGTAAATCCTGCTACGATTCTAGAAATCGGGACCTATACGGGATATTCGGCCATTTGCCTGGCCGAAGGTCTGCGCAAGGACGGTAAGTTGCACACCATCGATATTAACGAAGAACTTTACGACATACAACAACGATATTTCCAGAAAAGCGGATTCGCACCTCAGATCGTGCAGCATATTGGCGATGCCTTGGACATAATCCCAACCTTGGATACCGTTTTTGACCTTGTCTTTATAGATGCGGAAAAAACGAGCTATGACGAATACTTTGAATCCGTTATACCTAAGACGCGCCCCGGCGGTATTATTTTATCGGATAACGTATTGTGGTCCGGAAAGGTGGTGGAACCCCTGGACATAAAAGATAAAGCTACCGAATCCCTTCTTAAATATAACACCAAACTAAAAGAAGATCCTAGGGTAGAGACGGTCCTTTTACCCATTAGGGACGGGCTCACCTTAAGCAGGGTACTATAAGTGTTTATAAATATCCGAACAATATTTTTTATCCCCTGTATTTCTGATACCCACCATACAACAAAAATGCGAGAATCGTACCCACCATGGCGCCCACCAGAAGATCTAAAGGATAGTGCACGCCCACATAAATACGGCTCCAAGCAAAAAGCAATGGCCACAGATAGAAGATCCAAATCCACTTTATTTTTTTTCTAAGAAAAAGAACCACAATTGTGGTCAAACAAAAGGAAGTTGCGGCATGGCCCGAAAAAAAACTATAGCCTCCAGGGGTTTGTACGATACGGATTAGCGTATTTAAATCGGGATCGCTACTTGGCCGCAACCGTGCCACAAAGGTTTTGGTCAATTGCATTACGGCAAGTACGGCACATACAGCCAGACCAACGATGGCCGATATCGAAAATGCCTCTCTTTTTGGGTATTTTAGAAATATAAGGAAGAAAAATAATAAATATAAGGGTGCCCAAGTATAACCATTGGTTACAACGGACCAGAATCCGTCATACTGCTCTACACCAAGACCATTGAGGTAAATAAAGGTATTCCGATCCCACTCCAATAATTTTTCGAGCATAGGTGGGAACGTTATTTTCTTTTCACCACTCCTGTGACTTCATCTACATCCTTCTTTACCACATCCATACCTTTTTTAATATCCTTGGTGAAACTGGTGTCGATGCTCTGTTTTACGTTGTCTATACTATCCCTTATATCTTTGGTAAAACTGGTGTCGATTCCTTGTTTCTCGGCACTCTTTTGAATTTCATTTTTAATATCGTCGGTAGCATCCTTCAACTGTCGCATGCCCTTCCCTAATCCCCTGGCGATTTCCGGAATTTTATCCGCACCAAAGACCATAACCACGATGAACATGATAAAGAAAATTTCAGCTCCACTTATAAATAAAAACATAAAAGAAAATTTATGGGGTAGTATTCCGTAAAAATATCGGTTTTGCGAACTGGTGTTTTATTATGAAAATTTAGAACTCAAAACTGGACCAAGTCCACCCAAAACCAAATCATTCTAACAAATATAATGAGAAGTTCGGAAGGAAATAAAAAAATGACTTAAAATAAATTATGGTTGTCCGGTAAAACGTCCAAGCACCTAAAAAGGTGATTATCCTGTCACATCGAGCCTTTCAACATCGCTCAAGGTAACCTAAAGTCGAGATGCTTGCCTGTGCTTCGACTGCCTGCCCGACTTCATTCAGGCGGGCCTGCCCGACTTCATTCAGGCGAGCGCTCAGCATGGGAAAAGCAAACTTTAGCTGCGCAAACGGACAAGCATTAAATAAATTATGACCCTTCCTTTACATTTTGCACCTCAATAAGCGCATAAATACCAAATAATATTTGCCTTGCGCCTATCGCCAAGTAAATAAAGCCAGTTTAACCCCTAGCCTACGATCAAAAAATACAAATAGCGATAAGCAAAACAAGATTAAATCTAATTTCCTTTCAACCCCTCCTTGAACAGCTGAAAGTCCGATTCTACTTGCTTTTTGGGCCAGGAATTGTTGGTAACATCAATATCGGCGGTTTCGGCCTTGGGATCTACCTGGATTCCTACCAATTCCTTTTGGGTAGCCAATACGCGCTTGTATTCCTTATCGTTCATTCTCCATATTTCCGGCGGATAGGTTATATTTTCCTTACTACCATCGGCATAGGTATATTCTACGATCAAGGGCATGGGCAACCCACCGGGTTTGTTGAAGGTGACCTCATAGAAATATTTTGGACTTATAGCCTTTGCCCGTTCTTCCGGGGTCAAATTATCCATCATATACTCCTTTAAGGTGGGGGAGGAATCCTCCGGGGATTTTCCCATATTACTGGCGGTATTTACAGAATCGGCCTCTTCCAAATAGACCAAGGGTCTTAAATTGGTTTCTGGAAGGTTTCGTTCTGCCAAATATTCCTTCATCCGCTTGTTAGGCGTGTTGCTCACATAGTATTTTTTAACGCCTTCAATCCCTATATCCACATAATCGGTGGTATAAAACCAACCTCTCCAATACCAATCCAGATCAACTGCAGAAGCATCTTCCATGGTACGGAAAAAGTCCTCAGGGGTAGGGTGTTTAAACTCCCACCGCCTTGCATAGGTCTTAAAGGCATAGTCGAACAGTTCCCGGCCCATAACGGTTTCCCTAAGAATATTTAGGGCCGTAGCCGGCTTTCCATAGGCATTGGGCCCCAATTGGTATACATTTTCAGGATTGGACATGATCGGGGCTATATTGCTTTGATCTCCCGCCATATATGGAACAATTTTCGAAGGATCCCCCCTTCTGGACGGATACCTTTTTAACGGTGCGATGGCCTCCGGATACGCTTTGCCAAATTCCTGTTCGGCCATATATTGCATAAACGTATTCAAGCCTTCGTCCATCCAGCCCCATTGGCGTTCATCCGAATTCACGATCATGGGGAAAAAATTATGGCCCACCTCATGGGTGATCACACTTATCATCCCAAATTTAACTTGATCGGAATAACTTCCATCCTCATTGGGCCTGCCATGGTTCCAGCAAATCATAGGGTATTCCATCCCCTGATTTTTGGCATGTACCGAAATCGCCTTGGGATAGGGGTAATCAAAAGTGTGGGAAGAATATGATTTCAGGGTATGGGCCACCACTTTTGTGGAATAATCGCCCCAAAGGGGATTACCTTCCTTAGGGTAAAGGGAAACGGCCATTACGCTGCCATTGCCCATTTTCACCGCCTGCATATCCCAGATAAACTTACGGGAGCTGGCAAAGGCAAAATCCCTTACGTTCTGTGCCTTTAATTTCCAGGTCTTTGTCTTATTGGAAAAACCCTTTTCAGCTGCTTCGGCCTCCTGCTGGGTAACGATCAATACCGGTTTGTCAAACGAATTTTGGGCAAGTTCGTACCGATGCATCATTTCCTTGGAGAAAACTTCCTTTCTATTTTGAAGGGTTCCGGTGCCATCCAAAATATGATCCGCAGGTACCGTAATATTTACCTCGTAGTTCCCGAAGGGCAGGGCAAACTCCCCGCTGCCCCAAAATTGATGGTTCTGCCAACCTTCTACATCACTATACACGGCCATTCTTGGGAAAAACTGTGCGATTACATACGCCCTATTTCCATCCTTGGGGAAATATTCATACCCGGATCTTGCACGGCTAACGGTATGATCCGGAATGTTGTACCACCATTTTATGGAAATTGAAACCTGCTCCTTGCTTTTTAGGGGTTGAGGGATATCTACCCGCATCATGGTCTGGTTTATCACATATGGCAATGGATTTCCCTTACTGTCCTTTACGTATTCAATATTAAAGCCCCCATCGAAGGGTGCCGTCATATAATCCTGTACGAATTTCTTGGGACTGTCATACATGGGAACCTCGGTTCCGTCCCTTAACGGGGATTTAGAATCCTTGGAGCGAACGTTCTGGTCCAATTGCAACCAAAGAAACTCAAGATTATCCGGGGAATTATTGGTATAGGTGATGGTTTCCTCACCATAAAGCTTGGCATTCGTATCGTCCAAGGTAACATCGATTTTATAGTCGGCCTGCTGTTGATAGTAAGCCGGACCAGGTGCACCCGATGCCGTACGGAACAAATTTGGCGTTGAAAATTCATCGTACATTTGCCTAAATTTGCTCTGGTTATAATGTCCCTGTTCTTTTTCATTACCACTCTTTTCCTGCGCCATTCCTACAATTGGCAACATTAAAAAAAGTAAAAAATAGCTATAACTGCCGATTCTCATAATCGCTTGATTTTTAGTGGCCGAAAAATAGGATTTTTTTAAGGAATCGAGAGATAAATGTTACAATTTTAACGTTCCTTTATTGTTATTCTTCACCAATAAAAAACTCTTCTTCTTACTATTCCACTTAAAATTGACAATATTCTGCTGCTCTTCAAAAACATCGGTTAGCAGTTCATTCTGTATTTCTAAGGATTCGGCCTTGCTCAGTACAATTTTGGGAATCTCCAAGTAGCAAACAACCATATCGATATCGTACTTCTTTCCCAAAAAAGTAAATGGTTTTTCCTTACCGTCCACTTTTATTAGAAATTTGGTCCTAAAATACTTTTCAATATAACTATCGGCAGATTTATCTTCATCCGGGGTGTCCAGTTTTGCCTCAATTCCATATCGATCTTGCAAAACCTTTTCCAGATCGTCTATAAAAATACGAGTGGTTATCTGCAGGGCATCATCGTTTTGGGAATAGTTGATCGTGGTAACGCTTACATAATATTTATGCGCCGTAGTAAAGGCGAACAGTGGCAAGAGGATGAGGAGTGCTATTATATTAATTTTTTTCATAGTTTTTTCGATTTTTGAAACAGTACGTACCAACACTAAGGACTACGTTATTCAAGATCTCCGTCCCAGGACGAAATGGACGGGATCAACTTCCCCTCACCCTGCGACTGCGCTATGGGGAAATGGCCAAATCTAGATATTGCCCTTCCTTCATTTTAAAAAACTCTAACATTTGCAGTTTATCGTCCAACTCCATCAAATCCTTAAACCCTGGATCCACCTCACAAAAAAAGAGGAAATCGTTTATCTTGGTATTTGGTATTTTTAAGGTCGATATTAAAAGGGAATCGGTATAAAAGCGTTCCAATTGTTCCATGCTCTTCTGTTGATAATCACGAGCTACGCGCTTTCGCAACATTAAAGTACGGCCAGAAAGCCAGTTGATGGCGGGATCCATGCAGATGGAAGTACCCTTAAAATCCCACGTTTTTGCCGTGTAAAGCATACGTTCGCTTTGCGTCTTTGGGACCACATACGCATTGGGCAACCCAAGCGTAGAGGCAGTGACCACCCCTTGGGGTTTGGCATCCTTGGACAAATCCCCGATAAGGCCATAGGGCATCAGTACCACTTCGTCCAGTTGTGTAACCGCCTCCTCCATGGATACCGACAGAAACTTGGTAGTAAGCACTTCATAATTGACCTCCAGTTTCTTGCGTTTGAACTGTACCGCAGAAAACACCAACGTGTCCCGGAGACTCACTTGAATAGAAAAATAACCTTCTTTATCCGTTATGGTAGATTCTTTGGTATTCGTGTTCACCACATAGACATCGGCCACCTCACCGTTGGGGCTTTGTATTCTACCTTCAAGTACCCTTGCAAAATCTTGGGCATGGAGAAAACCGGTAAAGGTAAATGCCCCTACAAGAAAAATGATATGTTTTTGTCTAAAACCCATAATCCAATATAAGCGTGGACAATCCAGTTTAATAGTCCCCAATACTAAAATTTTGAGCTAAGTAGTTAAGGTCAAGGGGATTCCCGTATCGGAATTGAGGTACCAGTACTGAGGTAATCTTTGCTCTTTTTCTTTAAAAACTCCCATATCCGTAGTCTATCGTGGGTGTCCACAACGATGTCGAATTGGGGATCCACTTCACAGAAATACATGAAGTCATTTATTTTTCCTTCTGGAATTCGCAACAAGTTGGTATAGAGCGAATCTGCATAAAACTCCTTTACGCGTTGGGAACGGCCATATTTTTCATCTCTTGCCACCCTTTGCTTCAACATTTTGGTGCGGCCGGAAATTGCATTTAAAATGGGATTCAATGGCACAATTCCTCCTCCTGTTGTAGCTTCAAAAAGCTCCCTTTGGGCCTTGGTAGGCGGTTTAACATATGCATTCGGCAGCCCCAAGGTAGATGCCGTGGTCACAGGTCCAACATCCAAGGCCCGCAGATCGCGACCCATGTCCCCCGTTAGGTTATAGGGCATTACCACTACCTCGTCTAGTTGCGTTACGTCCTCTTCCAAAGGAACCACGATATTCTTACTGGACAACATTTCCAAAGACACCACCAATACCTTTTTTTTGAATTGCAGGGCGGTAAACACAAGGGAATCATTTACACTCACATTTATGGAAAAATAACCATTGTCGTCCGTAATGGTCGCCCTTTTTGTTGTGATGTTCATAACATAAACATCGGCAAGGTCCTTATCCGTACTTTGTACCTTGCCCTCCAGGGTGGACGAAAAAAAAGTTTGTGCTTCCGCAGAAACACAAACCATAAAAAAGAATACAATAATTCCTTTACTTTTGTGCATCCAATTGCTCTCGATACGATTTACTTTCGTTAACCAAGAAATCGATTAGTTCAAATTCATTATCCTTCTTCATGAGGGATTGAGCTGGGACGGCATCATCCACATACAGTAAAAATTCCCCGATCTTGTCCTGAGGTATTTTTAGGTCCACCACAAAGAATTCATCGTCATAAACCTGCCTTAGCACCTCACTAAGCTTGATTTGCGGCTTGGCTTCCCCTTCATCTTTCTTTTGGGTGTTCGCAAGCGCCTTAAAAATATTTACAAAATTAAGCCCGTTCTTCATCCCGCTAATCATTTGTGGGGTGGCTATATTCTCAACTTCCGTAGAACGGTCTATTCCGTAATCATGCTTCTGAAATTGTTCATTCTGAACCGCTATAAACCGGTCTTGATTCTCCGGACTTACCACAACCTCATCCAGTTGGGTCACCTTTTCATTTACTTCGACCACCAATCGGTTCTTCTTAATTATCTCTTGGGTAATCTTTACGATTTCCAAGGAGTAATTTACCGAGGTAAAGGCAAGTTCGTCACCCACCTTCACCTCGATCGCAAAATCGCCATCTTCATCGGTGATGGTAGCCGCTTCGGTCGTAATATTGATGACGTTCTCGTTGGGAACGTTTACATCGCGATATAGCACAGTTCCTCTCAATATCTCACGACCATCATCTTGGGCCTGTACACAAACTGTTGCCACTAAAAGGAATATTACAACTAAGTATTTATTTTTCAAATGTTTATAATTTTTGAAGTGAATTGTACTGGGGGAGTATCTCCCCTATCTGTAATAAAAATACGGAGAATTATACAACTTATCATCTATATGGTGACAAATTAAACCAATCTCCCCTTAAAGATCCATGGCGCCTTTCATTCTTCGCCGTAAAGAAAACGCAACTTATTATTTAAAAAAATAAGCCGACATTAAACTTTTGTTAATTTGCCGGTTAAATTGTCCAAGGGCGAAGGGTGAAGGGCAATGGGTAAAAGAATCAACATGATACGAAAAAACAAACCGAACAGACGCAATGTATTCTGTCCTTATCCATATCAAATACAGCAAAACGCATAACTTTGGACCTTCGAACCTTGAACGATCAACTTTGAACTTTGAACCTTGAACCCTGAACTTCCATGAAGAAAATTATACTTGCCAGCACTTCCACCTTATTCGGGGAACCATATTTGGCCTATCTCCTCCCCTATCTTTCTAAATTCCTTAATGGGATAACTACACTTACCTTTATCCCTTATGCCCGGCCAGGAGGAACTTCACATGATGATTATACCAAAATAGTTGCGGCGGCCTTTGCCAAAATCAACATAAATGTCGTAGGCCTGCATACCTTCAACAATCCCAAAGAAGGACTTGAAAAAGCAGAGGCAATCTTCGTTGGTGGCGGAAATACCTTCCTGTTGGTGAATCAACTTTATCAGTTGGAATTAATGCAGTCCTTAAAACAAAAAATTGAAATGGGGACACCTTATTTAGGAACAAGTGCTGGCAGTAACATTGCCGGGGTATCCATGAGGACTACCAATGATATGCCCATTATTTATCCGCCGAGCTTTGATACTCTTGGTGTTGTCCCGTTCAACCTCAACCCCCATTATCTGGATCCAGACCCTAACTCCTTGCACAACGGGGAGACCCGGGAAACCCGGATTGCGGAGTTCCATTGTTTCAATAGCACCCCTGTAATCGGACTAAGGGAAGGCAGTTTTATCACTGTTTTAGACAACGAAACAATTTTGCATGGCCCACATACTGCCAGGGTTTTTAGATCGGGCCAAAATCCTTTTGAAATGCGCCCTGGAGTATTTGCATTATAAAAATGCCCGATAATAATTGGATACAAATGCACCCATCATTTGATATATACCGTTTTTTTATTTACAAATTCATGAATGCCATGTGAAGATAATTCCCGTCCGTAGCCGGATATTTTAATTCCGCCAAAGGGTAATCGGGGATCACTTTTCACCAATTCGTTTACAAACACAGCGCCTTCATCAAACAGCGGAACCAAACGTTTCACCCTTCCCATATCTTGGGTAAATATGGATACTCCCAAGCCGAAGCAAGACATGTTCACCAGATTCACCGCTTCGTCATCGGTCCCAAAAACAGTTATCCCAATAGCCGGGCCAAAAGTTTCCTCCTTAAACACTGGCATATTGGGAGTGACATTCCCAAGGATCGTAGGTTCAAAATAGGTACCCCTGCGACCGCCCCCCAAAATAATCTTTGCTCCCATTGCAACGGAAACATTGACCTGTTCCTCCAAATCCTTGGCTAGGTCTTCCCTTGCCAGAACCCCAATATACGTATCCCTATCCATTGGGTCACCACTTTTTAACCGGGATACTTGGCTGCGGAATTTTTCTGTGAATTCTATTTCGATATCCTTGTGCAACAGCAAGCGTTTACCTGCAATACAACTCTGTCCCGTATTTTGAAACCTGGCTTGTACACAAGTCCTGACCGACTTATCCAAATCTGCATCCGCAAAAACCACCAAAGCATTGCTTCCCCCCAGCTCTAGTACCGATTTTTTAATACAACGTCCCGCAATGGATGCCACGGCACTACCTGCAGGCTTGCTCCCCGTAAGCGTTACCGCCCTAACAATATCGTTTTTTATGATCGATTCTACCTTATCGCTTCCGACCACCAAATTCTGAAAACACCCTTTGGGCAAACCGGAATCTTCAAAGACCTCTTGAATCAATTGAGCGGATTGCATAACATTGGAGGCGTGTTTTAAAACACCCACATTTCCGGCCATCAAGGCCGGGGCGGCAAAACGGAATACCTGCCAAAAGGGATAGTTCCATGGCATAACCGCAAGAACAACCCCTAGCGGCTCGTAGCTTACATAACTTTTATTGGCGTCCGTTTCAATGACCTCGTCCTTCAGCTGATTCTCAGCCTGTTTTGCATAGTACTCGCATACCCATGCACATTTTTCTACTTCTGCAATCGCTTGGGAAATAGGCTTTCCCATTTCTTGGGATATGATTTTACCATATTTTTCGCTTTTCCCTTTTAATCCTTCGGCGACCTTGAACATCAACACCGATCGATTTGCCATGGAAACCTGTTTCCACGATAGAAACGCTTTCTGGGCCAATTCCAGTTTTAATTGCAATTGGTCATCGTCCAATTCCTCAAATTCGAACAAAACTTTATTATTATAGGGATTTATGGACTTTTTCATAGTAATCATGATTTCAATAAAAATAGGCAATATGATCGATAGGCCATGGCCGCTTAAGAGGATTTTAACGCCCTATC
>JBLWZN010000058.1:0-19195 GCA_048266425.1 Sediminicola sp. | reverse complement strand
GTTTGGACAAGTCAGGAGCGGTGGTACTTCTTTATTGGGATCAAGAGCTCCTTGCTGAGCGACCTGAAATGGGAGAGCAGGAGCCAGCCGGCCAGGCGGCGATAGTTGATCTAATCCGAAATTGGCCCTTCATAAGCCTCTGGTTGCCGTACTTTGCGTTCTTCTATCCCAAGATCCGGAATCCGATAATTGATACCATCCCTCCCATATCTCTGGTATTGGATAGACAATCTTTCTTGAAACGAGTCCCAATCCAGATTACTTTCATCGGTCCATGCTTTTTCAGCTACCGCTGCGAGCCTAGGATAAACCATGTATTCCAATCGTTTTTCATCGGCAATGAATTCCGTCCATATACCTGCCTCCAAACCGATGACATGGGCAGTCATGGCAGCGTTAAAGGCGGCCGGAATTGGATTCCATTTGTAAATAGATTCCATTGAATTTGGGCCATTGTGCAATCCTTCCCAATTAGCACCGCCTTCTTTTAGGTCGCTGGGATAATCCAGATAAATAAAATCAACGGGGGACAGAATTATATCATATCCCTGTTCCGCGGCCCTATTTAGAACTTCAGGAAATTCCCCACGCCACCATTGTATGGTTGTGTTCTTGTTTACGCCAAAATCGAACGCTTCGTCCCAAGCCACCGGATTTAATCCCGACTGTACTATAAAATCGGCCATCTTACGGTCAAACCATCCTTCAAATTCATGTTGGTTCTTTAGCCCCAACTCCTTCATCCTGGCCTTCATATCGGGTCTGGCTTCCCAGTTGTGATGCCTTACCTCATCGCTCCCAAAATGAATATAACTTGTGTTAAAAATATCGGCCAAGCGCAGTATCACCGTTTCCATCATTTTGATGGCCTCCGGATTTGCAATATTGAGGGTATTGTTGCCGCCGCCGAATTCGGGATAAGCTCTCTCCACTGCTCCCGAATGGCCTGGTATATCCACTTCGGGAACGATCATTATCTGCCGCTCGTTTGCATAGGCCGTAATATCCCGTGCCTCTTTCTCGGTAAGATACATGGCAGGGCCATCCGGATCAGTCCTATCCCCTAGGGAGCCAATTTCGGTTAACTTGGGATATTCCTTGATCTCTATCCTCCATCCTGGATCATCCGTAAGGTGAAGGTGCAGCCGATTCATTTTTTGGGCCGCCATTTGATCTATCAATTTCTTTATCGCTTCCGGACCAAAGAAATGCCGTGAAATATCCAACAAAGCGCCCCGCCATAGAAACCGGGGCTGATCGGCAATGCTAAGTTGGTCCAATTTCAAAGCTGGCTGACCCATTTTCTTCTCCCCCACCGGGGTTAATTGTAAAAGCGTCTGGATGGCATAAAAATAACCGGCTTCAGAAGATGCCTTAACGGTTATTTTAGCTTCATCTATATCTAGCCGATACGCCTCGTTGGCCAAGGAATCTACTTGTACAAAAGTGATCGATTTTTTTTCTGTAGGAGCCAATCCGACACGACACGAAAAACTAGCCAATCTTTCGAGCTCTTGGTTAAAATAGTTGGCCACCTTTTTCTGTTCATCGGTTGAAAATATAAGTTGGGTCATAGAATCCACCACAAAAGATCCGTCATACACCTGAACCGATTTGGGTTGCGGGATAATTGGTAAAACGACATTGGCCCTTTCCTTTTTAACCGCCGGATTGCAGGACACCATAATCACCAATATGGCACATAGAAGGAAACTTTGATGTAGAATACGTTTTATCATGGCCATATATTTTAATTATTTGGATCGATTTCTTTGCTTTCAGGAGCAAATCGATCCAAATTTCGCTTAAAGCTGCAAAACAAAAAATTTTGTATGGAATTAAATGGCGTTACATGGTCCTCGGTTACGCAGTTCAATTTGTCGAAACCATTTGCAAACGCCCCTTGTAATGAGTCTTCACTGTATTGCTTTATATCGAGTCCGCTGCATTTTTTGGGTCCATGCTCCGAAAAAGTCCCTAGTATCAAATACCCTTTTATGGATTTTCTTGCAATGGCCATGTACTTTTCGAGTTGCTCCTGTGTTGTCAAGAAGTGAAAAGTTGCCCGGTCGTGCCAAATATCAAATTCAGTATCCGACTCAAAGTCCGTGATGTCCGTCACAATCCAATTTACCTTTTTAGCCTTCTCCCCCAACCGGATTTTAGCCTTCTCAAGTGCTTTGGCCGAAATGTCGAGAACGGTAATATTCCCATACCCTTCTTGGAGCAAATAGTCTACCAATCTACTTTCGCCTCCTCCAATATCTATTATTTTTGCAGACTTCGGCAACCCGAAGGAATGGATGAAATTTAACGAGGTCTTAGGAAATTCCTGTGTCCAACTTACTTCGCTGGACTTCTTAGTAGCATAGATGTCGTCCCAATATTGACTGGGGCTTTTGTTGATCGCCTTCATGGTGTGTCTCATAGGTTCCAAAGATTCCAGACCGCCCATTTCTTCGCCTTTTTCAAAATTACCTGCGGATTGGGCCAAACTGTTAGTAAAGTGGGCATAACAAATTCCCGGATTTGGTGAAAGCATATCGTGCAGCAGCATCCATTTCAACAGACCGCATTTAATATTTCGCCACGTCAACGGCAGTTTGGGTTTCCCGGGATGGGGCATACGTTGGCAAACTCCTTCCCTCTGCCGTGGACATATCGGGATTACCGAAATCGTCCAGTAGGGTTTTTAATGAGATCGGGGCTATAAACCGATTACACCTCCCTATCCACATCCCAGGCCTCGAGATAATCGGCAACGGCTTTGGCAAATAGTCCGCCTAGGGCTCCGTTCACCACCCGGTGATCATAGCTATGGGAAAGGAACATTTTACTGCGGATACCGATAAAATCGCCTTCCTCGGTCTCAATCACCGCGGGGATTTTTCGGATGGCGCCAAGGGCCAAAATGCCTACTTGGGGCTGGTTTATGATGGGCGTGCCAAAAATACTGCCAAAAGAGCCCACATTGGTTACCGTATAGGTGCCCTCCTTAACTTCTTCCGGTTTTAGGGCATTGGTCCTCGCCCTTTGGGCCAGATCGTTTACCGCCTTGGTCATTCCCACAAGGTTCAGTTGGTCCGCATTCTTAATAACGGGCACGATCAAATTCCCGTCCGGCAACGCCGTGGCCATCCCTATATTTATGTTCTTCTTTTTGATGACCTTATCCCCATCCAACGAAATATTGACCATTGGAAACTTTTTTAAGGCCTTGGCAACGGCCTCCATAAAGATCGGGGTAAATGTGAGTTTTTCCCCTTCCCTTTTTTCAAAGTCGGTTTTCACCTTATTTCGCCAATTCACCACATTGGTAACATCGACCTCTACAAAACTTTGTACATGGGCAGACGTGGCAAGACTGTCGGTCATATGTTGCGCGATAAGCTTGCCCATCCGCGTAAGCGGGATTACCTCATCACCGGTGCCTATCTGGACTTTAACATTTTCGATCGGCTCTGATCGGGGCTTTATCGGTTCTTCTGGAGCTATCTCCTGGGTATTAGCAACTTTAGGTTGTTCGACAGATTTTGGGCTCGCCCCGGATTTTCGTTTTTCAAGATAGGACAGGATATCGTTCTTGGTCACCCTACCATCTTGGCCGGTTCCAGGGATGGAATCCAGTTGGGCAATGGAAATCCCCTCTTCGTTGGCGATATTGCGTACCAAGGGGGAATAAAACTTTGTGCTGCTTCCGTAATCCGGACTAGGGACGGTGGCAGTATCTTTCGCCCTGACCAAATCAGCTTCCAAATGGGCCGCAGATTCCTTAACTTCATCTGCCGGTTCTGGAGGACTGGACGTTTCAGCTTGTATCGGATGCGATTCCTCTCCATTTATTTCGATTATGGCCACCGTTTGTCCAACCTTTACCACATCGTCTACCTGAAAGCACTTTTCCACCAACACCCCTTCCACCTCACTGGGAACCTCCGAATCCACTTTATCGGTAGCGATTTCAAAAACGGCTTCGTCCATTTCAATGGGGTCCCCTACTTCCTTTAACCATGTGGTCAGGGTTCCTTCGGCGACACTCTCACCCATTTGCGGCAATTTCAGCTCAAACTTTGACATAATGCTATTCAATCTGGATTATATGATTATCAAATTGCGAAAATACTCAAAAATACCACTCTTTTTTATGTTTTTCACAATCAATTGAATTTTTATCAAGAGGCCCTTAACGAATTTTCGAACGGGATACGGTTTACAATACTTCTCCCCAAGGTCACCTCGTCTGCATATTCCAATTCGTCCCCAACGGCTATTCCCCTTGCTATGGTCGATGTCCTTATCGCCAGTCCCTGCAATTGTTTATAAATATAAAAATTGGTAGTGTCGCCTTCCATGGTGGAGCTCAGGGCAAAGATCAGCTCCTTTATGGTTCCTTCCTTTGCTTTGACTACAAGATCGGCAATGGTAAGGTCCTGTGGCCCCACCCCTTCCATGGGCGATATCTTGCCCCCGAGCACATGATACAATCCTCGGAATTGCCCCGTATTCTCAATGGCCATGACATCCCGAATATCCTCAACCACACAGACGAGACTTTCATCACGCTTCGGGTTGGAGCATATCTCGCAAAGGGCAACATCCGAAATATTATGACAACTGGAACAAAATTGAATTTCATTCCTCAGTCTCAAGAGGGAATTGGTGAGATGTTGTGTCTGCTCCTTGGGTCGTTTTAGCAAATGCAGTACCAAACGCAGGGCCGTACGTTTGCCAATGCCCGGCAATTGGGACATTTCATAAACCGCATTTTCCAAGAGTTTTGAAGAAAATTCCATACCCACAAAATTACGATTTTTATCCTATTGCAAGCAGTATGTTTTTAAGAGAAAAGTGCGGTTCGTCACAAGAATTTACCGGAAAACAAAAAGCGAAACAAAAACACCCAAGTTTCTGTTTCGCCTTTAATAATTTTAAGTACTTCCTTATTTCGCCACATTGACGGACCGGGTCTCGCGGATCACCGTGACCTTAACTTGTCCGGGATAGGTCATATCGGTCTGGATTTTTTGGGAAATCTCAAAAGAAAGCTCGGCCGCCTTGTCATCGCTTACCTTTTCGCTCTCCACGATTACCCGAAGTTCCCTACCGGCTTGTATGGCATATGCTTTCTGCACCCCTCCAAATCCAAAGGCAATGTCTTCCAGATCTTTTAGTCGCTGTATGTAGGAATCCAGGACTTGGCGCCTTGCCCCTGGACGTGCGCCACTAATGGCATCACAGACCTGGACAATGGGGGCAATCAAGGATTTCATCTCTACTTCGTCGTGATGGGCGCCGATGGCGTTGCAGACATCTGGTTTTTCTCCGAATTTTTCTGCCCACTGCATTCCCAAAATAGCGTGCGGAGTCTCTATTTCTACCTCGCTATTGGGTACTTTGCCAATATCGTGCAAAAGTCCTGCCCGTTTGGCCAGCTTAGGGTTTATGCCCAATTCCGCTGCCATAACCCCGCATAGCTTGGCTACCTCCCGGGAGTGCTGCAATAGGTTCTGTCCGTAAGAGGAACGGTATTTCATCCTTCCCACGGCCTTGATCAGTTCCGGGTGAAGGGCATGGATACCCAGATCGATAACGGTTCTTTTTCCGATTTCTACGATTTCCTCCTCGATCTGTTTCTCCGTCTTTTTTACGACTTCCTCGATACGTGCCGGGTGTATTCTACCATCTGTCACCAATTTGTGCAGGGAAAGCCGTGCGACTTCGCGCCGAACGGAATCAAAACAAGATAGAATGATGGCCTCCGGGGTGTCGTCCACAATGATCTCTACCCCTGTGGCAGCCTCCAAGGCACGGATATTCCTACCTTCCCTGCCAATGATACGCCCCTTTACATCGTCCGATTCCAGGTTGAACACCGAAACGCAGTTTTCTACCGCTTCCTCGGTGCCAATTCTTTGAATGGTGTTGATAATTATTTTTTTGGCTTCTTGCTGTGCGGTGAGCTTGGCCTCTTCCAGGGTGGTCTGCATATAGGACATGGCATCGGCCTTTGCGGTTTCCTTTAGGGATTCAACCAGTTGGCCTTTGGCCTCGTCCGCGGACAAACCAGAGATGACTTCCAGTTGTTGAACCTGACTTTTATGGAGTTTTTCCAGTTCGGATTGCCTTTTATCCAAAAACTCGCTCCTGTGGTTTGCCTCTTGTAATTTTGCTTCCAACTGATCCCCCAGTTTTTTTGTCCTGGCCAGCTCATTACTGGCTTGGGATTCCTTGTCGCGCGTCCGTTTTTCGGCTTCAGAGATCTTCTGTTCCTTGCCGTTGATCACCTTTTCGTGCTCGGCCTTAAGTTCGAGGAACTTTTCCTTGGCCTGAAAAATTTTATCCTTTTTTATATTTTCGGCCTCGACCTTGGCGTCCCTTACGATGGTGGCCGCTTCATTTTTGGCGGACGCTATGGTCTTGGAGGCCTTCCCCTTTTCCATGATCTTTGCAATTGCGAATCCAATCGCAATACCGATTATACTTACTATTATTATTGTACTTGTGTCCATAGATATTAAAAAATTAGTAAAAAAAAAGCCCACATTGGGGAAGTTTTGTACAAACTCCAATAAACAGGTTTAGGGCTACAGGACTGCTCAAGGATCCTTATACCAGTAAGGCCTGCTTTTACAATCCAAACTCACCCTTTTCAAACAAATTAGTGTTGAGCTTGTCAAAAATTAATTACCAATGTGGGCAGTAACTTAATATATTTTAAAGAACTTATTTTATGCCTAATTTGGAACTCACCATATGATCTAGTGCCTTTAACCGCTCCAAAACTTCTTTAGTGTCTTCGGATTGGTCTATTCCCTTTTGCTCGATTTTGGAAGCAAATTGAAGTGCGCACATGGCCAACACATCCTGCTTGTCCCTCACGGCGTAGCTTTGTTCAAATTTTTTGGCCAGCAACTCTATATTCTTTGCTGCCTTTCGCAATCCCTCTTCCTGACTTGGATCGATGGTCAAAGGATAGACCCGATCCGCAATGGAAAGCTTAATTTTGAGCTTTTCTGCCATAATATCGTCTCCTCCTTACTCGGCCAATTGGGCCATACAATGATCCAATTCCCTAATCAATGCGTTTATTTTGAGCTTAGCCTCTGTTTTGTTTGTATTACTGCCCAGCATTGAATTGGCCATTTTTAGCGAATTGTATTTTTCTTCCCACTCCACCACATATTGCCTGGTCTTCTCATGTTCCCTTTCCAAAATGGTCATCTCTTCCCCCAACCTGACATTGGCTTGATGCAATAATTCCAATTTGTGCAATAACTTGCTGATCTTGTTCTCTAAGGAATCAACGATTTCAACTAATCCGCCCATAAGCGTAATTCAATGCATTTTACACAAAGTTAACATACCTCCCACGACTTCGCAATACTTTTTGCAATTATTCTTTAAGTACCCCAAACATATTTATCAAATACCCTCTATTTCTTGGGCTTTTCATATTTATTGAGGTTCTATAAACTGTTTAAAAATCTATCAATTGTTTTTTATGTGGATTTTTGCGACCAGCGGATCAACCGGTCCCTTTTATAAAGACAAAATCATTGATCCTTTCTTTCGGTCCTGTTAAAATTTTTGAGCCGTGGCCCTGATATGCTCAACCCCCGAACCTTAGGGATTGTGCCGTACCACACCAAAATTCATCTGGTTAAATTTCAATCACATATTGCAAAACAGTTTCTTAGGATTTTTCATAAATCGAACAGTATTAATTACTTTCGCACCCAGGTATCTTATAAAAGTCAGGTTCAAATCAAAATTTAAACCTCCTGCATGAACGGAGATGTAAAGGTTTCATCAATAAGTTGATTTTGAAGCATGCCTAAGAGTCTAATTATTATGGGAAAAGCTTATTTTGGTTTACTATTAATTTTTTCGATTTCACTACAAAGTCAAGAGAACTATCCAAAAGATGCTTTTAGCCCCCCTTTGGACATACCATTGGTTCTCGCAGGTAATTTTGGCGAACTCCGCTCCAATCACTTCCATGCCGGAATCGACATAAAGACCCAGCAACGTCAGGGCCTTCCGGTACACAGTATTGCGGACGGCACCGTTGTGCGGATCAAAGTGGCGCACTGGGGCTATGGCAAGGTTATCTACGTTGCCCATCCCAACGGATTTACTTCGGTCTATGGCCATCTTTCCAAATTTTCCCCGACCATAGAAAAGTATATCAAAGATTTGCAATACAAAAAAAAATCCTATGAAGTGGAAGCATTTCCGGATTATGGGGAGCTCAAAGTACAAAAGGGGGAACTCATCGCCTATAGTGGCGACACCGGTAGCTCCGGCGGCCCACATGTTCATTTTGAGGTACGCAGTACCATCACGGAAAAACCGATCAACCCCCTTCTGTTTGGATTCGATGTCCGCGATGCCACCGACCCCACGGTGCTGGAGCTTTTTGGATACCCGTTATCCGATGACGCGGAAATCAACCAAAGCAACGACCGTACAAAAATCCTTTTTAGGAAGCAGGGTGATGGCAGCTATTTAGCTGATCCTGTACATGCCATCGGCACCATTGGCTTTGGTATCAATGCTTATGACAGGCAGGACTTGGCCGCCAACAAAAATGGGGTATACTCCGTCCATCAACTTGTCAATGGCAAACTATATACCGACTACGATTTTGAAACATTCTCCTTTACCGAAGGACGATATATAAACACCTTGATCGATTACGAATATTACATCAATCATCAGGATAGGATTCAAAAGTGTTTTCGGGTTGCCGGGAACCAGTTGAGCATTTACCGTACGCTGGTAAACGATGGCAAAATCGTGGTGAATGAAGGACTATCCTATAATGTAGAAATACAGATTAGGGATCTGGAGGACAACCTTACAAAATTGGTGATACCAGTGGAAGGGAAGCGGGAGGAACTAAAAGTTCGGAAAAATATTGAAAAGACCGATAATTACGTCATCGCCAAGAAACCCAATAATTTTGATCTGGGCATAGCGAAGGTCTATTTTCCTGCAAATACGTTTTATGACGATTTTTATATCGACCTAAAAAAAGGTAGCGATACGGTAATGATACATAACAATACGGTTCCCTGTCATCGCAACTTTACCATCACCTTTGACGCCTCCAAATATTCCCAGGAGGAACAAAAACAGCTTTTTATAGCCCGGTTGGACAAGTACCGTAAACCTAATTACATCACCACTTACAAAAGAGGGTCCAATTTCACCACCCGGACCAGGGACCTGGGCACCTATACCTTGGCTAAGGACACTATTGCACCCAAAATAAGCGCCAATAATTTTAAGGAAAAACAATGGCTTAACAACTACCATTACCTAAGCCTAAGGATTACGGACGACCTAAGCGGGATAGACACCTATAACGCCACCCTGAACGGGGAATGGATCCTGATGGAATACGAGCCTAAGACAAATACGTTGACCTATAATTTTGACGATAGGATATTGGACAAAAAGGAGTGTAATCTGGAAGTGATCGTAACGGACAATGTGGGAAACACGAGCACCTTTACCCGTACATTTTTTAGAAAATAGCCCTCGCTTGACCGATTAATGCAAATATGTGTATTTTAGGGCGTCCAAAAAATAGAAGAAATTACCGAATATCATCTTGAACCTATATTCATGCAGATAAGCAAAATCCTATCGATCTTTTTGATTTTTACCGGAATTGGCGCAACCGCCCAAAAAAATATATACCAGAGCCACAAATTCGATGAGCTTAGCAAGGACCATCACGTATTAGCGATTATCCCTTTCTTTACCAACTTGGATCTAAAAGCACCGGTGGACAAGGAAGACCAAAAGAAACTGGAAGAAAAGGAAGGTTATGCGGTACAAACCGCATTGGAGACCTATTTTTCCAGAAGCCAAAAAAGGAAAAAATTTACCGTTGATTTCCAAAACATCAAAAACACCAACGAAATGTTGGCCAAGAACAACATCAACTATCAGAACATCGATACCTATACCATAAAACAACTGAGTGAAATTTTGGGTGTGGATGGAATTATCAGCGGAAACTTGGAACTGAACATCCTGCTTTCCGAAGGGGAAGAAACAGATTTCAGCCTTCTGGATTATATTACGGGAAATGCCGATTACGGATGGATAGGTATCAAAATAAGTGACGGTAAAACCGGAAAACTACTTTGGAAATACGAAAAGGAAATCACCAAAAAATCGGGGAAGAATACGAACGACCTGATCGACAAGATGATGAAGGCCGCTGCCCGAAAATTTCCATACGACAAAGAAAAACCAAAACCCTAGGGAGCCTTACCATCAACCCGTAGAACGCGATTAAAAGTTACATGACTGCACGACAATAAAAAGGATGATAAGCAAGTAAATTGCCATATTGACCCCTCCGCCTTCGGCACCCCGCCAGAATGGCCATGTCGGGCTGGCGTTCGGACGGGGAATGATTTTGTCGGGCTGGCTCCCCTTGAAAAAAAGGGGAGGACTCAATGGTTCAAAATTAATTACTTTCCTGCCAGGAGGAACCTAAAGCTTGAAACCTTAAACAACAGAAATCACCGTTATCTTATCAGCTTTTTGTACTTGAGCCTTTTTGGCATCAAATCCCCGCCCAGGCGTTTCCTTTTATTTTCCTCGTATTCCGTGAAGGAACCTTCGAAGAAATAAACTTGGGAATCCCCTTCAAAGGAAAGGATATGGGTACAGATCCTATCCAAAAACCACCGGTCGTGGGAAATCACCACCGCACAGCCTGCAAAATTCTCCAGGCCCTCCTCCAAAGCACGTAAGGTGTTTACATCCAGATCATTGGTAGGTTCGTCCAACAGAAGCACGTTGCCTTCCTCTTTTAAGGTCATGGCCAAATGGAGCCGGTTGCGCTCGCCCCCGGACAACATGTTCACCTTTTTATTTTGTTCGCTCCCCGAAAAATTGAACCTACTTAAGTACGCCCGGGAGTTCACCTGTCGCCCACCCATTAATATCAGTTCCTGACCGTCACTAAAATTCTCCCAAATTGATTTTTCCTGATCAATATTGGAATGACTCTGATCCACGTAGGCGATCTTGGCGGTCTCTCCGACCACGAATTCTCCTTTGTCCGGAGTCTCTTCACCCATGATCATTCTAAAAATAGTGGTTTTCCCTGCTCCATTGGGACCAATAATCCCAACTATTCCCGCTTGGGGAAGTTTAAAATTGAGATCCTCGTACAACAATTTATCCCCATACGCCTTGCTCACACCTTTGGCTTCGATAACATTGGTACCCAACCGCGGACCGTTGGGAATATAGATTTCCAGTTTTTCATCGAGCTGTTTTTGATCTTGGCTCAATAGTTTGTCGTAGTTCTGCAAACGGGCCTTTTGCTTGGTCTGCCGTCCTTTGGCGCCCTGCCGCACCCATTCCAGCTCACGCTCCAACGTCTTTTGGTGCTTGGATGCCTGCTTGCTCTCTTGCGCCATTCGTTTCGATTTCTGATCTAACCAAGAGGAGTAGTTGCCCTTCCACGGAATCCCTTCTCCCCTATCCAATTCCAAGATCCAACCTGCCACATTGTCGAGAAAATATCTATCGTGGGTAACGGCGATTACCGTACCCTTGTATTGTGCCAAATGATGTTCCAACCAATGTACGGATTCGGCATCCAAGTGGTTGGTAGGTTCATCCAACAACAGAATTTCCGGCTCTTGCAACAACAATCTGCACAAGGCCACCCTTCTGCGCTCCCCACCGGAAAGAATCCCTATCTTTTTATCGGGTTCCGGGGTCCTCAGGGCATCCATCGCTATCTCTAGTTTGGTGTCCAATTCCCAGGCATTGGATGCATCGATCTTGTCCTGCAGCTCGGCCTGTTTGTCCATAAGCTTCTGCATCTTGTCGGCATCCTCATAGATCTCGGGCAACCCGAACATGTCGTTTATCTTATTGTACTCGTCCAAAATGGCAACCGTTTCGGCAGCTCCTTCCTTAACTACCTCCAAAACGGTCTTGTTTTCATCCAATTGTGGCTCCTGTTCCAGATAGCCCACCTTATAACCCGGCGAAAAAACCACATCGCCCTGATAGTTCTTGTCGACCCCAGCAATAATTTTGAGCAAGGTGGATTTACCGGAACCGTTGAGCCCAAGAATACCGATCTTGGCCCCATAAAAAAAACTGAGGTATATGTTCTTAAGTACCGGGGTATTGGCAGTCTTGTAGGTCTTGGTAACCCCGGACATGGAAAAAATGACTTTTTTATCGTCGGACATTTTTTGTGGTTTGTGGTTTGTGGTTTGTGGTTTGTGGTTTGTGGTTTGTGGTTTGTGGTTTGTGGTTTGTGGTTTGTGGTTTAAATTAATCTTTTTTGAACTTCTGACCTTCAATATTGGAATTTCTTAAATAATACATAAAAGCACCAATTTTATTTTTTTCAACTTTACAATGCTCTAATAATTCCTCCATTTGTTCTTATTGATCAGCTTTTTATCGAAGGCCCTGTATGCTTGTGAAGCTAATTCCCCTGCGGACCCTTTTGAATAGCTCAAAAAATTATGAAACTCCTTATTTCCGTCCCTACTAAAACCTTCTGCAATATTATCCATAATAGAGCCAGAACTCCTTTCCATTTGATCTCTCATACTCCAATTCTTGCCCAACAACGTACTCGAAAACAATGTTTCTATATAAATACAAATTTTCCTTGCCCTTTGCCAAACTTCAAGGTCCTCAAAGTTTTCTATCCGTCCCATATTCTTAAACAATAAACCATAAACAACAAACTATAAACAATTTAAACTCTTCCCTTAAGTGCATTGAACACCCAAGCGATGGCAAAAAAGCCAATTCCTACGGATGCAAAGCCCCATCCGGCAACGTCGTCATACCTAAATGCACCGAGGGCGATCAATGCCAGTCCTACAATTATCATGATAAAGGTTGCCCATGCCAGTACGGTATTCTTGTTCATTCCCATTTTCAGTTGGTTTTATTGGTAAGGAACTCAGCCAGACCCCTTGTTCTACCTGCTAATTTCACATTTTGAAATCTAACCTACCCGTTCGGTTCAGGCGAGTTTTGTTTTTTTCAAGTACCGTAGCTAGTTCCTCCGCTAAAGCTTTGGCGACACGCGGGTGACTATGCTAATAGAAATAAACTTCATTACATTGCAAAAGCCAAAATTCTCGGTTCCAAACAAAAGGTCCGGCTGAGTTCAACATCAAATATCGTAAATTTTTAAGATCTAAAACTTCAAGTCGCTAAAAGTTTACCCCTCTGAAGGGAAAACGATCCCTGTTTGTGCTCTCACCCTATCCATTAACCCTACCAAATCGCGGCTATTCTGATGGGTCCATAGGTCGCTTTGTTTTTTCCCTTTCCTCAAACAGTCATGTACTTCAGCTATTTCATGGGCGTATCCCTTCCCTATTTTTGGAATATGAAAAGATTCTGTTTCCCCATTCCTATCCAAGGTAAATCCTTGGGTCTCATGCCAACGGGGATCGATAAATATAGACCCCTTGGTCCCCCCGATTTCTACCCGCATACTGGATTTTGAGTTAAGTCCACTATACAAAACGGCTTGGGCTTTATCATAATCAAAGATCATGGAGGTCTGAATCTCTACCCCGGTATGGTGAAATTTTGAGGTTGCCGAAATACTTTCTGGTTTTCCCATCATTAAATAGGTGATAAATATTGGATAAATGCCAATATCCAATAAAGACCCCCCGGCCAATTCCGGGTTTAAAAGCCTGCCTTTCTCATCACGATCTAATCCATAAAAGGCAAAATTGGAATACATATGCCCAATTTCACCGATTTCCCCTTCCGCAACCAGGTGTTTTATTTTTCTGATGGTGGGATTAAAGCGGCTCCAAAGGGCCTCCATCATAAAGACATTGTTCCGTTCCGATGCGGCAATTATACTTTCTACCTCAGCCATATTAACGCCCAAGGGTTTTTCACAAAGCACTGGAATTCCGTGATCCATCGCCGCGATGCTATGTTTGGCATGGGATGTATGGGGGGTTGCGATATAGATAACATCAACTTCCCGGCAATTAAAAAGTTCCTCGTAACTGCCAAAAAATTGGTTGGCCCCGTACATCTCCCCAAATTCCCTGGCACGATCCAAATTCCGGCTGCCTACGGCCACCAATTCCCCATCGGGAACCAAAAGTAGGTCCTTGGCAAAACTATGTGCAATATGGCCGGGCCCCAAGATGCCCCAACGTATCTTCTTGTTCATTTTGTGGATTTTCGATTTTCCCAAAGTTAATGAATATTACTCCTTATCTTTATCCTTTATAAAATGTTGGTGAGCTGATTTGATAATTCTAGCGGAACACATAAATAACCCAATAACAAATTACTGAATAACTCATTACTCATTCGCAGCAGCATCAATAAAACCCGAAAGCACAACACCATACGCTTCTATTATAAAATGATTACAACTTATGAACATTGATTTCAACCATAACGAAGACCACAACAAACTCTTGATTTCCGAATTAAAAAAGAGACTGAACCAGGTAAAACTGGGCGGCGGTAAAAGTCGATTGGAAAAACAAAGGGAACAAGGCAAAATGACCGCTAGGGAACGTATTGACTACCTTTTGGATTCGGATACGGAGGCCATTGAAATCGGTGCCTTCGCTGGGGATCAAATGTACGGCGAACACGGGGGCTGTCCGTCTGGAGGCGTGGTCGTGAAGATGGGCTATGTTTCTGGAAAACAGTGTATCGTAGTCGCCAATGACGCCACCGTCAAGGCCGGGGCGTGGTTCCCCATCACCGCGAAAAAAAACCTAAGGGCCCAAGAAATTGCGATCGAAAATAGGTTGCCTATTATCTATCTGGTAGACAGTGCTGGCGTTTATCTCCCTATGCAGGACGAAATCTTCCCGGACAAGGAACACTTTGGCCGTATTTTCAGGAACAATGCCGTTATGAGCAGTATGGGCATCACCCAAATCTCCGCCGTTATGGGGAGTTGTGTGGCCGGGGGCGCTTATCTGCCGATAATGAGCGACGAGGCCCTTATCGTTGACAAAACCGGGAGTATCTTTTTGGCCGGCAGCTATTTGGTAAAGGCCGCCATAGGCGAACAAGTGGACAATGAGACCTTGGGAGGGGCCACCACCCATTGCGAGATCAGTGGGGTAACCGACTATAAGGCCAAGGACGACAAGGACGCCCTGGATACGATAAAAAATATCATGGACAAGATCGGGGATTTTGAAAAGGCAGGCTTCAACAGAATCCAATCCCATAAACCCAAGGCTGATCCGGAGGAAATTTATGGCCTCTTGCCGAGTTCCCGAACAGATCAGTACGATATGCTCGAGATTATAAAACGCCTGGTCGATAATTCCGAATTTGAACAATACAAGGAAGATTATGGCAAAACATTGCTTACAGGCTATGCCCGTATCGATGGGTGGGCCGTTGGCATCGTGGCCAACCAGCGTAAAGTAGTGAAAAATGGAAACCGTGAAATGCAGTTCGGGGGGGTTATCTATTCCGATTCCGCGGACAAGGCCACCCGATTTATTGCCAACTGCAACCAAAAGAAGATCCCCTTGGTATTTTTACAGGACGTCACAGGATTTATGGTGGGCAGTAAAAGCGAACAGGGAGGAATCATCAAGGACGGGGCGAAAATGGTAAACGCCGTTAGCAATTCGGTCGTCCCAAAATTTACCGTGGTCATCGGTAACAGTTATGGGGCGGGGAACTATGCCATGTGTGGCAAGGCCTACGACCCCCGGCTGATCTTTGCTTGGCCCAGTGCCGCCTTGGCCGTGATGAGCGGCAACTCTGCCGCCAAGGTTTTGTTGCAGATCGAAAAAGCATCCCTAAAGAAAAAGGGGGAGAAAATAGACGAAAAGAAGGAGGCCGAACTGTTCAATAAGATTAAGGAGCGGTACGACAACCAAATCTCGCCCTACTACGCTGCCGCCCGCCTGTGGACCGATGCCGTCATTGACCCCTTGGAAACACGCACTTGGATCTCTATGGGGATAAGCGCTGCCAATCAGGCACCTATAGAGAAGAAGTTTAATCTGGGGGTGTTGCAGGTGTGACTTCGGCTCCCTGCCCGTTCCGTTTCAGGCGGGCACTCAGCCACCGAAGGGGAAATTGCTTAAAGTGCTTAAAAATCTTAATTCGATGCCTGGGGACCGGCAGTGTACAGCGTCAAGAGCGTTTGGTTGACGTTCTTTTCGGTTAGCTCAAAGACCTTGATCTCCTTCTTTTGGGAAGGTGTGCCGTAATCCCGGTAGGTGGTGACCTTTAGATAAGTGGGGTCATAGGACCTGTTCCCATAATATTTTAGGTTGATGAGCCATTGGCCCGTGGCACTGTTGTCTATCATAAACTGCTCCGAGGAATAGCCCTTTAGCTTTTCGTCCTTTATTCGCTCCGGGGATTCCTCCAGGGTGTGGTTCCAGGTATAATAGTGCTTGCTGGGATGTACGAATTGAAGGTCGAACTCGGCCTCCGAATTGTTCCACTCCACCAACATCCTTATGGGCCATATACCCAACTCGTTTTGAAGATCTTTCTTGCTCGTCTTGGTATCGAAACTTGTATATAAAATATTGCCGGCCTCGACCTTGATGATGGAGTCGATGCCCTCCAGTTGCCCGACACGGTTGTCCATTTCGTGGGCGGCCATATAGCGGGCGTACAGCCCGACCCCCTTGTTGATATCGCCGGCCTCGCCATAGGCATTAGCCAGGTCCCTATAGGATTCGGCGTATCTGGGCCTTAGCTTAAACACCTCGATATATACGTCCCTGGCGGCTTCCCAGTCCCCGTTTTCCTGATATACGTAGGCCAGGGCCTTAAGGGCTGGGGCATTGTCGGGAAAATTATCCTGAATCATGGAGAACAGTTCCCATGCCTTGGCCCTGTCCTTCCATTTGTTTAAAAAATAGTTCCCGATATCCAAAAGATAGTAGGGGGAATCGTCGTATAGGCCCTTTTTGTCCCCAAAGACCTCCAGTGCCCGGGCCTCGGATGTACTGTCGTAGAGCTCCTTTAAAAAAGCAGGGGCCTCGGCCACAAAATTCCCCTTTACCGAGGTCTCGTCAAAGATGTTGTTGCGCAGTTTGGCACGATCATAGGGTTCTTCAGTTCCCGGTTCATTGTATGCTGATCCCCTATACGTATTGATAACGACAACCCCGCCTTCACCTTTACTCCCATATCGGGATGTAGCACCGGTAGGATAGATAACCGCTATCCTACTGATGGAAGACACGGGTATATACGTGGGGGCGTCTTCCATAACGACTCCGTCCAGGTCGTAGATTACCGCAGACCCTCCCCTGGGCAAAAATATTCTTTCCTCACCTTGGGACCTTACCACCCTGCCGTTGAACCTGCCCTGAATGGCATCAATAAAATTATTGGGACCGTTCTGGATATCCTTCCCATCAATCATTGTCATGGCATAACCAGCCCTGTTCTTGTCAAGAATCCCAAAGGAAGTTTTTATTAAATCCTTGTTCGTAACATACTCCAACTCAAGGTCCTTCCGGGTCCTTCCCTTCTTCTTTTCCACAACCACCTCGTCCAGCTCCTGCACCTTTGGGGAAAGCTTAACATTCAGGACGGAGGTTGCGTCCTCCACGATTATCTCCACGGTCTTCATCCCCACATAGCTAAACACAAGTACGTCCCTAGGTCTTGCCTGGATGGTATAGTCACCGTTGGCGTCCGTGTTGGTACCATTGTCCGTGCCCTTGATCGAAACATTGGCATTGGCCAAGGGCTGCCCCAGATCCGTAACCCTGCCTTTGATGGTCTGGGTGGCCGATTGGGAAAATACGGTACAGGCAAACAGGAGCAAGAATACAAAGAGGGTGTTTTTCATATCGATACCTACAGATTTATCCTATGAAGTTATAAAAATTTTGGGAAACCAAAATATAAGACTGTAAAGTTTTAGTGTTTTGGAAACCCCGCTGCCGCAAGATTGCATCTTGAGGCAACGTACTGTTAAGTTACCGTGAATTTTTGACTACTGCAATTTTAAAATTACTGGTTTACCGTACAGCTACCAGTTGAAGACTAGCGGGATAAGGGGTTTATTATGACTTATTCAACGACTGTTCATACACAGCACGAGCGTGACGCTCGCGCTAGCGGGGGATTATTTATTGAATAATAAGGGTTGGCTTGACCTTTGCCATATAGGTTTTGTTATTATTTTTAAAATTGGGCACAACAATAAAAAACTGAAATTTCTCGTCAAATGCACTTTCGTCCAAAAGTTCCAAAACAGAATCGATTGGCATTGTTGTCAATTCATCACTCTTTCTATTTTCCATAACCTTAAATTCATCATAATCAAAAACATATTCTTCGCCTAATGAGATTTGAATTCCAAAATCGAGTTTGTTTCCGTGCTTGTTTATAAATTTTCTCGTTGCTTTGTTGTATAAGTCAATGATACTGTCTACCCTTTTTGAAGTAATTTCATCGAGAGGTGGGCCTTCATATTTATAGTCGACAAGCCTATTCGGTTCAAAATCATCCTGGAGAAGATAACCAAACTTACTCCAATCAATTATGTTAGTGGAGTCCTTTTGAAGGTCATAAACAAGGTATACCTTGTTTTTAAATATTTTCCTATTTAATTCTGGATAGTATATAACGGCAATCCCCAATAAAAAAAGAACTAGAATGATCAAAAGCTTTTTTAGCATAATGTATTTCGTTTATTGACAGTTAAGCCCTCGTGATCTAAATTTATTCTGCGATGCAAAAATCATACAATCTGTAACTTTGGGGTCTCTATATTCAACAGGGATACCATCCCAAGCTAAATTAGTATAATAGCTATCGGCTTCCCTATTTCCATCAAACTTTTTCAATGCATTTGCAATTGGCCCCCGCTGCCGCAAGATTGCATCTTGTGGCAACGTACTGTTAGGTTACCGTGAATTTTTGACTACCGCCATTTTAAAATTACCGGTTTACCGTACAACTACCAGTTGAAGACTAGCGGGAGCGGGGAACAGTGATGACACGTGAACAATGCTGGCATGCGATTATTATGGTTATGCTATAATCGACGCCGGTACTCGGCACGAGCGTCACGCTCGCACTCGAGGGAGACAAATTTCATTTTTAAACAATCACTCAATGTAATATTTCCAGTTTACTTCGTATAATTCTAACGTAATATTACTTGAGTTTTCAACGATAT
>JBLWZN010000057.1:0-20653 GCA_048266425.1 Sediminicola sp. | reverse complement strand
GGAATTGCGATTCCGGGACCATCAAATTTTAAGTCCCAACTGTATTGGTCGTTATCCGGACCTAGGGACACTGTGGAATTCATAGCCGAATCCCAGGTAACAATTTGTCCGGAATAAGCTGCATCCCTGCTCATTATGGCCATTAACGTACTGTTAGCGGCCATTTCGCCATCGTTGATGCCATCTCCCTTACGTATGGAACTAAAAAACGCATCGTGCTCCGATTGGTACATATCGTTTTTCTCCCCCTCATACTTCCAGGTATTCTTGCCCCATATTTCGTGCCTATTGCCCTCATAGAAGGCATTGCCTTCCGAGCCGGCAATTTCTACCGAATTCCTTGAAGACCCTCCGGTTAACTGGCGTGTAGACAAATTTCCCTTCAAGCCTTCCCCATAATCCAGCTCTACGGCGAAATGGTCATATATATTCCCATACTTTTTATCTGTGCGCCACTGCCTTCCGCCTACCCCGGAAGCGGATAACGGCATTCTTTCCCCCATAGCCCAGGCAACCATATCCGTACTATGAACGAACATTTCTACGATAAAATCCCCGCCCAACCAGTTATAATAGTACCAGTTACGCATTTTATACTGCATATCGTTCCAATCCGGTTGCCTATCCTTATACCAGAGTTCCCCACCGTATCTGGTAGACGAGATAGATCTAATGTCTCCTATCTCCCCATCCAATACTTTTCCGTAAAGGGCCTGCTTTTGCAAATCGTAGCGAAAGCACAGCCCAGAGACTATGGATAGATTTTTTTCTTTGGCCTTTTTCGCAGCTTCCAATACTTTTCGAACACCCGGGCCATCAACAGCTACGGGCTTCTCATAAAATACGTGTTTGCCAGCGTCAATGGCCGCGGTAAGGTGGGCGGGACGGAACCCCGGTGGGGTCGCCAACAGCACGACGTCCACACCGGAATCTATCAATTTCTGGTAAGCATCAAAACCTACGAATTGCCTATTCTTTTTCACATCCGCCCTAGGGCCATGCGCTTTTTTCAGCAATTCCAGGGAGCTGAGCAGTCTATCTTCAAATGCATCCGCCATGGCGTGCAGCACGGTGTCCGGATCGGCCCTTAAGGCCTGAACGGCAGCCCCGGTTCCCCGGCCGCCGCATCCAACCAATCCCACCCTCATCACTTTGTTTTTTGGGAGCAATGAACTTGCAAACCCTGTATTCAACGTTGCTGCACTAAACAAGGTAGCGGCCCCGGCCTTTTTTATAAAAGTCCTTCGGTCATTTCCTTCTTCAATTTTAAAAATCTTCTTAGCCATAATATTTATTTAACATAACCAGGATTCTGGGTAATTACGTCGTTAATATCCATTTCTGCTTGGGGAACAGGCCAGCAATAGTCCCTATTTGGATCGAACGTAGCTACCCTTCCCTTGTCAATGAGTTTCCATTGCCCAGAATCGTCCTTATAATACATTCCTTTGACCGGACCGGCCTTTACCTCACCGATCTGCCAACGATTTATATCAAATATACGCAAACCCTCAAATGCCAATTCCCGAGCGCGCTCATCCCTGACCATGCTTCTTAATTCCGCTTGCGACTTTCCTTCCGTAATTGCGGGCATATTAACGGTTGGTCTTTGTCTTACGGCATTTATTGCATCGTACACAGATTTATCAATCTCGTTCAACTCAATTTTAGACTCGGCATACATTAGTAAAACATCCGCATATCGCATTAAAATCATATTAATATCGCCAAGATTTGAATTCGACGAAAATGACTCATAGTCTACCCACTTTTTTAGGTTGTAACCGTTGGTGGTAGCAAATTCAGTACTACTGATCTTATCCGGGGTCGTACTATTGGGCCAGGAATTATAAATAATATTTCCAACGGGCTGGCCCGTATAATAAACAATATAATTCCATCTTGGATCTTTGTTCTCAAAAGGATTATCCGGGTTCACGGGTCCAGTATACTCATATTTTTCAAAAAGGCCGTCCATTGGCTCCACTCCCGAGCTTCCGCCCAAGGAAGCCGCAGAATAACCAAATGCGTTGTAGGTATCGCCCCCCACCGCATACTGTCTGTCAAAAATCACCTCTTTGGAATTTTGTCCCGCGACCTCGAACAACTCCTGATAATTTGGATAAAGACCATAAATGCCCAAATCCATTACGGCCTTGGCGGCATCCCGGGCAACAGGAAAATTATTGTTTCTGATTGCCAATCTTGCCTTTAAGGTTAACGCAGCTCCCTGGGTTACCCTTCCCACATCATCTCCCGAGTAGCTCAATGGCAGGGCATTGGAATTTATGATATCGTTCAGTTCATTCATCACGAAAGTGACTATCTCTTCCTTGGAATTTGTTGGGCGGTTATCATTGATATCAAGAACCTCCGTTATCAAGGGGACGTTGCACCACAAACTGGAAAGCTGGGTATAGAAATAAGCCCTGAGAAATCTGGCCTCTGCCTCTATTCTTGCAATTTTAGCTTGATCGCCATCTTCTACCTTAACAATATTTTGAATAACATCGTTTGCCCTCCTAATTCCAACAAAATACCGGTTCCAAATACTAGTGATTGTTCCGTTGGAAGGGTCAATTTCACCAAAACGGACATCATTAAAAGTAGGAACGTTGGAATATTTGTGATATCCAATATCGGTAATTCCATCCAAGGCTATAACCATTTGGGTTCCATCCAGTTCGGCATATACGGCATTAACGGCCAACTCAGCATCCTCTGCGGTAGACCAATAGGTAGTTTCCGAAACTGCACCGGATGGCTCTAGATCTAGACCTTCATTAAACCCTTCGCTACACCCTGCTAAGGAAGCAATAACAGCGAAGAATAATAAACTTTTTATATTATTATATCTTTTCATAATTTCTTTTTTAAAATACGATGTTTAAACCTAAACTCATAGTCTTTGTTTGTGGAAAGAACTGACTTCTACCTCTAGGGGTTTCTGGATCAAAAAGCTTTTGGGCAGAGAACGTTACCATATTTTCCCCCGATACAAAAATCCTAAAGTTTGAAAAAACATTCTGATCGATAGTGTATCCCACCTGAAAGTTTTTTAGTCGTATATACTTGGTATCAATCAACCAGAAATTTGATTTAACAATATTCCAGTTCCCACCCGCAATCGCACGTGGCCATGTTCCATTGGGATTTGTAACCGGGTCATATGCGTTATCGGCCATTTCCTTAGGAATAAAGTTCTGATAGGCAGGCCCTTCTACCAATGCACCATCCAGGGTATGATATTGGTTTCCTACACCTTGCCAAAACATGGAAAAGTCAAAACCTTTGAAGGAAGCATTTGCCCGGATACCAAATTCATACCTGGGATCCTCGTTTCCAATAATAATCTGATCTCCACCGGGAGCCAAGGATTGTGATATTACCCCATCGTTGTTGACGTCTTTGTATATAATATCCCCAATCGTGGCACTGGAACTTAAACGTGCAGGATACTTATCCAAATCGGCTTGGGTGCGATACAGGCCTGGAGAGTCCAAACCTCGTAATGTATTTATGGAATAACCCTCTTGCCATACCGTAAAACCGTCAGGGAAGTAAGGACCTGCCCCGTTCAAATCTTCAATTTTGTTGATGACATCGGAAAAGTTAAGACCTATCGAATAATTAAAACCATTGTCCGGTTTATACGCGCCATTGAAATTTAAACTTAGTTCGTAACCGTTGTTTGAGACCGCTGCCGCATTCTGAACAGGTGGTATAACCCCGATCGTACTCGAAATAGGAAGCTGCAATAAGATATTATCCGTGTATTTCCAGAAATACTCGGCAACAAATTGCAGTCTGTCCTGCATAAATGAAGCGTCGAGACCAATATTTGTAATTGTAGCCGTTTCCCAGCTAATATCTGGATTTCCTGCTTGGGTAATCGCCGAACCAGAAACGGGGGTTCCACCAAATTGATAATTTTGATTTAGATTATAGGTGCTTCTAAATTTATTGAGTCCTATATTCTGGTTTCCCAATTGCCCCCAAGATGCCCGCAATTTTAGATTGCTGAGGACCGTACCATCAGACAGACCTTCCATAAAAGACTCATTTGTAAGGACCCAACCCGCTGAAACCGAAGGGAAAAATCCATATCTATTTCCATCACCAAACCTGGATGAGCCGTCAATTCTTAAATTGGCCTGAAGCAAGTATCTGTTATCAAAGGAATAGTTTAACCTGCCAAAAAAGGAACGTAGACGCCATTCTTCCCGAAATCCGCTTATTTGTTGATTATCAGAACCCCCAGCATTTAAATCCCTAAGGCTATTGTTAAAGAAACCCTCCCTAGAGGCCGAAACGGTCTTATTATTGTAATGTATTTCCTCATATCCCAATAATCCATCCAGGTCATGGGGACCAAAGGACTTGTTATATTCCAAAAATAATCTTTGGCTCATTTCCTTTTCAGTAAAGGTTGCCTCGGTCAACTTATTTGTTGCAAACCACCCTGAAACGGTAACAGGTTCCCCGGTGAGATAATTTTTCATGCCCGCCAAACTATTCATAAAGGTAGCAGTGCCCTGATAATTTGATTTATACGTAACATTGCCCCTAAGGGTAAGTGCCTCGTTGAATTTATAATCAAATCCTCCCAAAGCAACAACATCATTGCTAGTTCTTTGTGTATCGCCCTCCGTTGCCATCGCATCTGCATTCCACTGTCCTGAAATCAAATCATAGGTTCCATCGGGATATTCCATCACCACATTCCTGTTCATATGGAGAAGTGCTTGAACGATCTGTTGCCCGGCAATACCAGAAGAATTTATGGCATGTCCCGGCCCACTGAAATTTCCGTTCCTGTATGTGAGCCCCACCTTGAAGGTAAGTTTTTCACCTGCATACAAGTCTGCATTCATGAGCACGGTAGTTCTCTTATTGTTAAAATTCTTTATAACCCCATCCGTATCACTATAATTTAGGGAGGTAAATATTTTACCAATATCACCTCCACTCGATATTGAAAAACCTTGTTGGTTCATTAGGGCCCCATTTCTGAAGATTCCCTCTTCCCAATTGGCAAATGGAAATTCCAAGGGCTTTGTGCCGGCGAGTACATTTGAAATATACTCCTCTGAATAGGTGGGACTCCCGCCCGCATTTACCTGTGCCGTATTTTCCAACCTCATCCATGATTCATCATCCGCCTTTTCTGGAAAAAAACTAGGTTTCTGAACCCCAACCAACGTATTGTATGACAGTGTTACCCCCGTGGAAGCTCCTCGTTTGGTCGTCACCAAAATAACTCCATTTGCAGCCCTAGATCCATAAATAGCAGCAGAGGCAGCATCTTTTAAAACCGAAATGGATTCAATGTTTTGGGGTTCAACTGTACCAAGGGCCTGCTCTATACCATCTACCAACACTAAAGGATTAGAGTTGTTAAGGGTACCAACCCCCCGTATTCTAATTTTAGTGTCCTCAACCCCTGGTGCGCCACCTGCATTAAATACGGTTAAACCGGGTACTTGACCTTGTAGGGCATTCGCCGTATTGGTTACGGGTCTTTGCGTAATTTCATCGGTTGGAATTGTACTGATAGCACCGGTAACCTTTGCCCTGGTCTGTGTTCCGTACCCGACCAATATAACCTCATCCAAACCTGCAGCGCTCTCATCCAACGTAATATTTAAGGTAGTCTGTCCATTTACAGCTTGTTCCTTAGTGGCAAATCCTATATAGGAAACCACCAAAGTTGCATTACCATTTAAAACACCAATGGTAAAGTTTCCATCAAAATCGGCCGTTACCCCGTTGGTTGTCCCTTTTTCAACAATATTAGCTCCAGGCAGGGGTAACCCTGTTCCATCCAAAACCTTTCCGGTAACCGTGAATTTTTGAATCTTTGCCGTGGTGGCAATAGAACTATTAGGGTTAACAGGAGTTGCGCTGACCAAAGATTTACTTAGAATGATCTGTTTGTTCAACACAACATAATCCACATCTGTTCCGGAGAACAATTCCTGTAAGATGTCAGATATCGGTTGTTTGGTGACCTTGATCGAAACTTTCCTATCAAGGTCAACATCTTTGCGGTTAAACAAAAATTTGAATTCCGAAACCGATTCAATTTCATACAATACCTCTTTCACGGAAGCATTCCCCATATCCAAAGTTATTTTTTTGGACTGGGAGTAAGAATTGGCGTGGATTTGAAGTAAGGAAACTATCGTTAAGATTACCGTGAGCTTCATCTTTAAGCTTAGTTTAAAGGCACATTGGGTTGCACCTCTTACATTAATAGGTTTTTTCATAATTTAGCAGTGTTAATTGGTTTAACTATTTTAAATCATTTGTTACGAAATCGGGAAATGTGTCCGCATTTTCCGATTTTTTTGTTTTCCTAATGGAGTTCTTTCATTTAATGTTAGTTTTAGTTAGTTTATAATCACTTTGTTGTTCTCAATCTTATAATTAATCGCATAACTTTTATTAAAGGATTGCAATACCTGCTCGATGGTTTCAATATCAAAGGTTGCATCGAATAATTGGTCGTCCAAATCGGTATTATTGTTAATTATGGTTACATTATATTTTCGTTCCAAAGCTTGCCTGATTTTTCTAAAGGTGGTGTTCCTAAATATCATTTTCCCTTGAACCCATGCCGTATATATCCTGGTATCAACATTTTCAACCGACATTAACCGGTCTGGCTTGTTCCATTCGGCCATAAAGCCTGGTTTAAGCAATACCGGATCACTAATATCCTTGCCGCTATCGTCCCACTCATGTAATTCTACGGATCCTTCTACCAGCACGGTACTAATACTGGAATCCTCTGGATAATGGGACACATTGAACTTTGTTCCCAGTACCTTTACGTCAATGTCGTCCGTATTTACGATAAAAGGATGTTCTTGATCCTTGGTCACTTCAAAATAGGCTTCCCCGGTCAAACGGACGACCCTATCCGAGCCTTTTAAAAATTTTACGGGATATTTTAGGGACGAACCTGAATTTAAATAGACTCGGGTGCCATCCGAAAGGACCACATCAAATCTTTTTCCGTATGGGATTCTAAGCGTGTTGTATACCAACTTTTCAACCGGGGCAGTACTTGAATAGGTCAATTGGGATTTCTGCTGGGTCCCTATCACATTTCCATCGGAATTCCTAAGTTGTTTGTTTCCGTGCAGATCTATGGTTTCTAGGTTTCCATTGTCCATTTCAATCGTTATGGCGTCCTCTCCTGGCACCAAAATGCTTTTTTGGGAGGTCTCAAAGTATCCGTTCTGGTTTAAATCACCAAGAGCAAAGAATAAAAGGCCTACAGCGGCATACTTTAATACCGTAATTATACGTCGGCCATATCGTGCCTGCTTATCCTTTCGGGAATCTTTTTTGATCTCCCTTAAAAGATTTTTTTTTATCCTGTCCACATCGGGCTTATTCATGGCGGTCATTGTTTCGTAATGCAGTTTTACAAATTCCTCGAAGATCTGATCATTCCCATCCAGGGTAATCCAATGTGAAAGTTGATTTAAATCTTCAACTGTGGCCTCATCGGACAAGTATTTAACGATACTATTTTTTATTTCTGGATTGTTCATTGCATAACCCTGTTCTTGGACGTGCTCTTTAAATAAAGACAACACCAATTTTCAATACCCTAACTTTTTTATTATTTTTTTTTCATATTTGCATAAATAATAAACCAATCTTACGACTAACCACTGTTATTGTATGAATTATAGGGATGATTCGGAATTGATAGAAAGCTTAAGAAGCGGAGAAGAAAAAGCCTTTGTATACTTGGTAGATCAGTATAACCAACGATTATACGGCTATGCGCTTACCTTGACAAAGGACCATACCGAAGCTGAGGATATATTGCAGAACGTGTTCCTACGGGCGTGGGAAAAACGGAAAAAAATGAATATTACCAACTCGCTTCAGAACTATTTGTATAAATCTGTCCGCAATGAATTTCTAAATCAGTACAAGAAAACTAGGTCCACCATGATTTTGGAACAAAAATATTTTGAGGCTTTGGAAAAGGTGACCTCCACACAGGATGAAAATGAATTTCAAATCACCTTGGCCCGAATTACCAAAGAAATACAAAATTTGCCCCCTAAATGCAGGGAAGTGTTTATTATGAGCAGAAAGGAGGGGCTTACCAATCTCGAGATATCCGAATATCTCAATATTTCCGTTAAAACCGTGGAAGCACAAATAACCAAAGCTTTTAGCGTTTTAAAAAAGGAATTGGACGAAAAGTGTATTACCGTATATTTTATGTTGATGGGCAAAGTGTGTTAAGAAGGAGCCATCTTTTCGAGAAATAAATCCCAAAAATTCATTCAACTAACCTTGTCGAAATGTACTAATTACAATTAGGCGACTGATATGGAAGCCTTTTTTTTCGCCACAAACCTCCAAAACAACAAACTAAGGCCTACCGTAAATATCACGCCCAGTAGATAGGCCAGATCGTGCTCCAGTTTAAATCCTTCCGGGGCGATAAGAATATAGGTGCTGCATACCATGCTCATAAAAATTGCGGGAACCAGACTTACCCAATAGGCTTTGTTTTCCTGTACCAAGTAGGCTGTGATGGCCCAAAGTACGATCATGGCCAACGTTTGGTTGCTCCAGGCAAAATATCGCCAGATTATGCCAAAATCCATTTGGGTGAGGGCAAAGGCCACCCCAAAAAGAGGAATGCTCAAATACAACCTGTTCCTTATTTTCTTTTGATCCGTTGCAAAAACATCCGCCAATATCAGTCGTGCCGAACGAAAAGCGGTATCTCCCGAGGTTATCGGGGCCGCTACGATTCCCAACAAGGCCAAAAGTCCACCTACCTTGCCCAACATATTCAGGGATATCTCATTTGCTGCCCAGGCCGCATTATTCCCATTGCTCGCCATGGCCCCGTTGAGTCCTTCAACATTCCCAAAAAACGTCATGGCCGCAGCCGCCCATATAAGTGCGACAATACCCTCTGTGATCATGGTACCTGAAAAAATTTTCATGCCCAAGGATTCATTCTTCATACATCGGGCCATCAAGGGGGATTGGGTGGAATGGAACCCTGAAATTGCCCCACAGGCAATCGTTACAAAAAGTATTGGAAAAAGGGGCGTTGCTTCCGGAGAAGCCGTCATGTTTCGGATATTGGCCGGTACCAACTCGGGAATATGATAATCCCCAAAAAGCAATGCGATGATCAGTCCCAAGGCCATCAGGAACATCGCCACTCCAAAGACAGGATAGATCTTACTTATGATTTTGTCTATGGGCAGCAGGGTAGAAAGTATATAATATACCAGGATGATGGCAGTCCAGCTCCAAACACCCCACATATTGTCCGTCATCCCATCGATGATTTTTGCGGGACCGACCAAAAAGACCGTGCCTACAAAAATCAATAGTACCACCGTAAAAAACCGCATAAATTGCTTTACCCTTGGTCCCAAGTATATGCCGACTACCTCACTAATGCTCAATCCGTCGTGCCTAAGGGATAGCATCCCGGAAAAGTAATCGTGTACGATACCCGCAAATATACTGCCCAATACGATCCATAAAAATGCGGCAGGCCCGAACATGGCCCCGGCGATGGCCCCAAAGATGGGTCCCAAGCCGGCAATATTGAGGAACTGGATCAAAAAAATCTTCCAGGCTGGCAAGGGTACGAAATCCACATCATCCCTTAAGCGAATGGCTGCGGTCTGCCTATTCCTATCTACCTTGAACACCTTTTCGATAAACTTGCCATACACAAAATAACCAATTATCAATACTGCTATGGAAAGAAGAAAGGATATCATAAGGCGTATTAATTATCGGTTTGTCTATAATTTAGTGCTGGAGAAAGCCTTTGGTTATCTTTTGCCAAAATACCTTTTAATTTCTGATAAGGTATATCCTGTACCGCGACATTCAGATCAATGGACAGCGAGGCAGCGGTAGCCGCAGATTGACCCAAAACCATAAAAACGGGCTCCATACGAATGGACCCGAAAGCGATGTGGGACGCGCTCAAGCATACCGGCACAAGCAAATTGGCACACTCCGTTTCCTTTGGCACGATGGATCTATAACTAATTGGATAGGGCTTAAAACCATGTGCCTCCACATTGCCCTCGTTCTGCACAAAGCCATTCGCATCCACATAGCGCTGTACATTGTGGGAATCCATACCATAGGCCGCCAGACCGATCGCATCTTCGCAAACTTCCAAAGCCTCGCAATTTCGCTGGGTCATTATATAATCACTGATCATACGGCGTGCTTCCCTAATGTATAACTGTTGTTGCCAACCATCTTCCCGTTCAAATTCGTCCTTTGTAGTTCCCCATTTAGAGGCTTCTTCCCTAACTTCCTCAGGGATTCTGGGATGGTTGGCCAGGGACCACATCAAACCCATCTGATATTTCCTATGTTCATCTACAATCTTTTCGCGCTCTTCGTAAGTGGCTTCGGGATATTCATAATTTCTACCGATGTAGTCCGTTGAGAAACCAAATTTATTATTTGTATCGGTCTTATGGTTGGGCATTGGGGTATTTATCCAAGGCAACAAAGAACTCCCATAACTGTACATATCCCGTATTTCCCCCTTTCGTGCCTCATAGTTTCTAAACAACAATTCGTAATCCCTTTCATCGTATCCATCGGGTTTTTGAAATGGAATCCTGTTTTCCGCCACATTGGTCAGGCACATGCGAAAGCAATAGGCTTGGATCTTATCATCCCCATCCCCTTCCAGCCCCGGTTTTTCGTTGATATTGGGCAAAAGTCCACTTCCAGGGTCACCCAAATCCACGTAGGGATCTACACCAGGAAGAAAATTATGATTGTACGCGTTTTTGGAGACCTTTCCGGTAAGGGTCAGGTTTATACTATTGGCCTGTACCCCGTTCAATGATTCCCCGTACTGGGCATTGCTTTCGCGACCAACGGTATAGGTCACCCCGGACGAAGCCATTAAATCTCCCTCATAGGTAGCGTCTACATACACCTTGCCTTGGAATCTTTTGCCAGATTCCATCGCAATTACAATTATCCTTCCCCTTTCCTTCTTGACCCCGTTCTTTCTATTTAGACGTTCGTTGTATACCAAATCAATGTTCTCGTTAGAGATCATTTCTTTATAAACTGCCAGAGCAGCCGATGGCTCAAAGGTCCACATTGTATCCTCTCCCTTGTCCGTACGGGACTGCCCGCTGACAAAATATTCGGATTTTTTTTGCCATTTCCAATTTGAAGGGTTATCGTAATGCTTTTTGATATTCTGATAAAACTCCCGGGAAATACCCCCAATGGCCTGCTTGTTACCTATGTCTGTGGCACCCAAGCCGCCGGTAGTTAGACCACCGATTCTACCTGAAGGCTCTATAAGGACCACGGACTTACCCATTCTACTGCTTTGTATGGCCGCTGCAACACCCGCCGAAGTTCCGCCATATATTACTATGTCGTACTCCTTTGATTGACCGGATATGGTTTGCAATGACCAAAGCAATATCAAAAAGAAAAATCTTCCGGTTATAAATCTTTTGAAATCATTCATGCGTTCTCGCCGATTTAGAATTTTTATCGATTTCCAACCCTTTAATCTATTTCCCCCTAAAAATAACTTCTTTTTGTGTAATCGGCATCTTATAAAGACAAAAAGGGGTAGTTATCGAAGTGTTTTCGGATTCTTGGGAGGTGCCAAATTCAAAAATGATTTGATCGGAAGTTTCCGAATCAAACTTCAATTTAATTTGGGAAGTTCCTTTTGCTTCACCACGGCTCGCCAAAATGGCAATTTCCCTGTTAAAGTCGAGCTCGGGAACGGGAAGGCCGGGCTTCCGGGCAATATTGATCTTAGCAAATGCCTTTTGAAGGGATTTTTTATCCTTGATTATTTGGAACCCCTGAATTACCGATCCGCCATAATCATCGCAAAGCACCAAGGTTAGGATGGGATCGCACGTAACTTGACCTTCTTCCGCGCCAACCTTCTTTTGGGCCTTACAGGAAAGACATAAAATTAATATTGAGACTAGAGTTATGAGCCTTTTTTTCATCGTACCAACCTTTAAAGTCAAGAAAAAGAAAATAGAATAAAGAATATAGAGAAAAGACTACTCCGCGGAGATCATAGACTTATAACCGCAATTTTGCATTTCCAAAGTTGGCTATTGACTTCTAAACTTAGAAAAATATTCTTGACCAAAAATATCAGACCAAGCTCTGCAATCGTTCCTTGTATGCCCTTTCGTAGACGGCCTCATAAAGGGGCAATATTTTCAAAATATCGAATTCAGCGGCGACACGAAATGCATTTTCCTTAAATTGTTCCATGGTCGATTCATCCCTTAAGATCTTTAGTGCATTTTCAGACATTTCGTCCACATTGCCAACATCGCTCAAAAAACCTGTGATTCCCTGGCGGTTCACCTCTGGGATGCCCCCTGCATTACTAGAAATTACAGCAACCTTATTTACCATGGCTTCGAGTGCCGCCAAACCAAAGCTCTCCGTTTCCGAGGGCAGTAGAAACAGATCGGAAAAACAGAGGATACGATCAATTTCGTGGCTGTTGCCCAAAAATGCCACTTTCTTATGAATGCCCAATTTCTCGCACAAAAGTTCTGCCTGTTCCTTTTCGGGACCTTCACCAACCATAATTAGCTTGGCCGGCAGCTCCTTTTGGATGTTATAAAAAATTTGGATAACATCAGGGATACGTTTTACACGTCTAAAATTACTGATATGCGTAATAATCCGCTCCTCGTCCTTAGCCATCAGCGATCGTTGGCAATCCGTAAACTGATGTTTATATTTTGTGATATCGATAAAATTCGGGATTACCTCAATTTCCTTCTTAATGTCGAACAGTTCCAGCGTGTCCTTTTTAAGACTTTCAGAGACCGAGGTCACTATATCCGATTTATTGATACTAAAGGTTACAGCGGGCTTATAAAAAGGATGATTGCCCACCAACGTAATATCGGTACCGTGCAAGGTGGTGATCATCGGTATGTAAATACCATCCTCTTCCAATATCTTTTTGGTCATATAACCGGCATAGGCATGGGGAATGGCATAATGTACGTGCAAAAGTTCTATGCCATATAACTTAATGGTATCTACCAATTTACTGGAAAGCGCCAATTCATAGGGTTGATAATGGAACAGGGGATAATCTGGTACGTGAACCTCATGAAAATATATCTTGTTCCCCAATAGTCCCAATCGGACCGGCTGGCGATACGTTATAAAATGTATTTCATGTCCCCTATTGGCCAAGGCTATCCCCAGTTCCGTGGCAACTACACCACTACCTCCAAATGTGGGATAACATACTATCGCTATTTTCATAATATTACTTTTTCGTTATTCCCGCGACGGCGGGAATCTCCTCGTATTGACTAAATACAAGCCAAGCGTCAAGTTCAAGTGTCAAGTGATTATAGTTTATGGGTTTATAAGTTTATAACCCCAACAACGAATACTCCCGTAAACTTTTCAATTTTGAAATCTCTCAACCAAACACCAAACAAAAATAATCCAATAACTTAAGAACCCAATAACTTAATCCTTAGTTTATGATGGCATCATAAATGACTTGCTGTATCCGGGTGCGCAGACCGGATTTTATTAAAAGGGTATTGGTTGCCGTGGGATAAGTACGGTTGGACAAGAAAACATAGAGCAGGTCCTCATCCGGGTCTGCCCAGGTATAGGTTCCGGTAAAGCCGCTATGGCCAAAACTTTTCGGGGAAGCACTGTCACAAGTTGGTCCACCCCCTTTCTGTTCGGGCTTATCAAAACCCACGCCACGCCTTACGTTCTTATCGCAAAAATAGCAGGTATTGAACTTTTGAATGGTCCGGGAACTTAAAAACCGTTCCCCTCCATAATATCCCCCTTGCAGGTACATTTGCATAATCTTGGCAACCCCATTTGCATTGCTAAATAATCCTGCATGGCCTCCGACCCCACCCTGCATGGCGGCCCCCATATCGTGTACGTACCCTTGAACGGTCTGATACCGGTAATAGTCGTCTTCCTCTGCCGGTACGATCATATCTTTGGGAAACTTCTCCAAAGGCAGATATCCCGTATAGGTAGCCCCCAAAGGCTTATACAAAAAATCTTCCGCCAACTTGTCCAATCGCTTGCCGTAGGTCTTCTCAATATATTTTTTAAAGATATAGTACGAGAGATCGCTATAGAGATATCGATTGGGCTTTAAATGTTGACGCCCGATCCTGTTATAAATGGAATCTTGGTAGGCATCTTCCAAATAGAGATGATCGGCCACCTTGGTAGAAAACCCGGGTACGATATTTGTTCTATAAAATTCCTTGGATGGATGATGTTTTTTGTCCAACGTACTCGTATAAAAAGGAATCCAAGCAGGCAACCTCCCATAATGGGACAATGCCTTTAAAACGGAAACATCCTTAATGTCGGTATTTGCATATTCTGGCAAAAGTTCCTGAAATGTATTGTTCAGCGCTATTTCACCCTCTTCCTCCATTTTCATGATCAAAGGCAGGGTAGCCAATATTTTGGTCAGGGAAGCAAGGTCATAAACATATTCCGGGGTAATAGTCGCTTCCGATTTGTAGGTCGGGCTTCCAAAGCCTTTATTATAGATTACCTCTCCCCTACGGGCAATCAATACCTGTGCCCCTGGAAACATCATGGAATCAATTCCATCCTGCACCAAGCTGTCCACTTCGGCCAATTTTGACGAACTTAGACCTACGCGTTCCGGAAAACTATAGCCCAATCGCATCAACCCTTCCAATTGTATACCAGTATTTACCGGGAATACCGGATTTGCGGTTACGGGCAACACGCCTTTTGCCGGAATGGCACCGAATAAAATTTGAGCGGTCCTTTCCTGGGCCAGTTTGCTGTTTTGATAGGAGACCACTACGCCATCTACATTATCAAAAGAACTGACGTCCAATAAGGCATATGGCTTTGCAAAAACGGTAAGTATTAGGTTGGAGCTCCCCATACGGGCCAGCTCATGGAGCCAAAAAAGTTCGTTTTCCGTAAACTTATAGGCCTTCCACGGACTTAAATTGCTTTTGTGAAGTCCGACAATTACAAGGTTATAGGCAGATAGCTTGCCTTTTAAGGTAGCAAGGTCCTTACCGCTGATCTGATCTACCTTCGCATATTTGTTCATTTCCTCAAAAAATGGGGTACCATCCGCATCGCCAAACTTAACATAGGCAATTTTTTTGTTCTCGAGTTTTTTGATGGGCAACAAAGAAAAATCATTCTTCACCACGGTGATGGCGTTCTCAATGGCCTCTTCATAAATGAGGTCATTATCCATGGAATTCAGATCCTCGTACAAGTTTTTCAACTCCACCGGATGATAATGGTTTAGCCCCACCTTATATTTTGCCATCAGGATCTTTTTTACGGAGGATGACAATCGGTTTTCGGAAATAATTCCATAATTGTAGGCCTCGCGAATTTTAGCTTTGGCCTTGGCCACATCAGTGGGCATTAACAGAATATCGTTCCCGGCCAAAAAAGCGCTCAATTCTACTTCACCGGCCTCGGTAAAATCGGCTACCCCTTTCATATTCAGGGCATCCGTAAAAACCAAGCCATTAAAGTGCAATCGGCTCTTGAGCAAATCCGTTATTATATTCCGTGACAAGGAGGATGGGTAACCTTCCCTTGGCTCCAGGGCAGGAACGCTTAAATGGGCTACCATCACACTGCTTAAGCCATTGTTTATAAGTTCCTTAAATGGATATAATTCTATACTATCCAACCGTTGGAGCGAAAAATCCAAAACGGGCAACGCCTTATGCGAGTCGACCGCGGTATCGCCATGGCCTGGAAAATGTTTTCCGCTAGAGAGCACGCCGGCACTTTCCATTCCTTTCATAAAAGCAATCCCCTTTTGGGCAACATTTTCCCTATCCTCCCCAAAAGAGCGGTTTCCGATAATGGGATTTTTAGGGTTGATGTTGATATCGATATCGGGAGCGAAATTGATGTGCACTCCCATTCGCTTTGCATGCATGCCAATTTGATACCCTACCTTCTCTATTACGGTACTGTCCCTAATTGCGCCCAAGGTCATATTCCAAGGAAAGGCATAGGTGGAATCGAGCCTCATGGAAAGCCCCCACTCCGCGTCCATCCCAATCATCAAGGGAATTTTGGACATGGCTTGAAAGCTATTGGTCATCCTGGCCTGCCTTATCGGTCCCCCGGTAGAAAAAATTACTCCTCCTATCTTTTCCTTTTGAATAAGGGCGGCTACCTTGTCCGAACCCGATTTTCCTTGGTCGGATGCCACCATCACCATAAACAACTGGCCAATCCTTTCGTCCAAGGACATCTGGTCATAGGTAATATCTACCCACCTTTTTTGATCCAAGCTATCCGTCGCCTTCAACGGATTGGTTTGTCCGTATACCGGAACATCAAATAATTGGAAGAAAATAAATAGAAAGGCAAGAATATTCAATCGCATATGCCGAAGTAAACTATGATAGTAACTAAAAAGGGACTAATTTATTGCATTTCATCGATCTTACACATTTTCCACACAGGGAAAGGGGTTTTTATTTGGCAAGCGTTCATCAATTGCATTAAGGCCATATCAACAAAATGCCCAGATTTACTACATAAACCGACCATGCCAACTTTCTTCAGCAGGAACTTCCCAATGCTGTTCGTACTCTTCCTTGTTGGTCACTAGATTATTAAAAACAATGGTATTCTTGGACACGGATTTGGCCTTTGCCATTTTTTTAAAATCCACCAAGGATTTATAAGCTATGAACTCACCTTGTTTATAGGATACGTTCATTCTATCTAAAAGATCGATATCGTATTTCTTTTCCAGGGATTGGATAAAATGGACCTGGGTATCTATAGAACATCCGGAAGCGCCCATAATGCTTTGATCCAAGCCTATCACAATAAACCGGTTATAGCGAATCTCATACCCCGCATTCAGTTGACTGCCATGGGTGGTCCATTCCTCGATAAACCGATCCAGACTTTGCTTTATCTCTTCCAACTCTTCCGCGGTAAGGCTTCTATTGGCCTGATAGGCCCAAATCCTGGCCGAACCTGGCAATGTATTAAATGCTACTAACATGTTTGTTCTTTATTTTTGTTGTTTGTTGTTTGTTGTTTGGGGTTACGTGGCCAACCAAGTAATTGTTTCGAAGAGCCGTCGAGGTAATAGTATCTTGATTCCCGAGGTTTCGGGACTACAAGATTCAAGAAACTAGTCCTTTTTCCTTGGTTCCTTGCATCTATTCATTAGAGGTCTGCGGCGTTGGCTATCAGTTCAGCTATATCCATCACAGTCACGGAAGCCTCCTTGTCCTTGCCCTTGACCCCATCGGTCATCATGGTGTTGCAAAACGGACAGGCTGCAGCTACAATTTCGGCCTTGGTCTCCAAGGCTTCCTCTGTACGCTTTATATTGATGTCCATATTCCCTTTTTCGGGTTCCTTGAACATTTGGGCGCCGCCGGCTCCACAGCACAAGCCCCTTTTTTTACAATTTTTCATTTCTACCAACTCCGCATCCAATTTTCGGATCAATTCCCGGGGAGCTTCATAAATATTATTGCCCCTGCCCAGGTAGCAAGGGTCGTGGTAAGTTATGCGTTTCCCTTTGTATTGGCCACCTTCCATGGTAAATCGGCCTTCTTCCAGCAATTGGTTTAGAAATTGGGTGTGGTGCACTACTTCGTAATTGCCCCCCAAGCCGGGATATTCGTTCTTGATGATATTAAAGCAATGTGGACAGGAGGTGACTATTTTTTTTACCCCATAGCCGTTCATCACTTCTATATTGGTTACGGCCTGCATTTGGAATAAAAATTCGTTCCCGGCCCTCTTAGCGGGATCGCCAGTACAGCTTTCCTCGGCTCCCAAAACGGCAAAGGAAACCCCGGCCTTGTTCAAAATTTTAACAAAGGCCTTGGTTACTTTTTTTGCCCTATCGTCAAAACTCCCCATACAGCCTACCCAAAATAGGACCTCCGGATGCTTGCCGCTCGCAAAAAACTCTGCCATGGTCGGTACGTGCAATGCTTCTTTCACTTTTGAAATAGTAATTAGTAGTTAGAACAAAGTAACTAGTACTTGATAAATAAATTGAATTAACTTAAGCTCCTTAAATCTATTGCCGCCGTTAATTATATATTTCCTTTGACAGCACAAACTGTACCAGTTTAACCTATCAAAATCAATCAAAGGCTGAAATGTGAATTTTATGGATCGGCCAACCAGCTTCCAAACAGCAAATTACCTGCCCTACTCCCTAAAAATCATATACTTAATACTAGGTACTAAATACTTTGTACTTCCATTGAGCCTTATTCGTCCGCCCAATTCTTGCGGTCCAATTGATTGAAGGGCCATGGGGCGCCATTGTTTTCTATATTGCCCATCATATTGTTCAGTTCCATGGGGGCCGCGGATTGTTCCATGACCAGATACCGGCGCATATCCATAATTATGGAAAGTGGGTCTATACTCACAGGGCAGGCCTCTACGCACGCATTGCAGGAGGTACACGCCCACAGTTCCTCTGCGGTTATGTAATCCCCTAACAGTTGCTTGCCGTCCTCAACAAATTGTCCCTTGTTTTTTTCGATGTTTTTACCCACTTCTTCCAAACGATCGCGCGTATCCATCATGATTTTACGCGGAGAAAGCTTCTTCCCGGTAATATTGGCCGGGCACTCGCTCGTACACCTCCCGCATTCGGTACAGGTGTAGGCATTGAGTAACTGTATCCGGTTAAGATCCATCACGTCGGAAGCTCCGAACTTTTCCGGTGTTCCTTCGTCCCCTGCGGGTGCGGCATATGGATCGGCAGACGGATCCATCATCAACTTCACCTCCTTGGTTACCGCTTCCAGATTATCCAGCTGCCCTTTGGGGTTCACCTTCCCATAAAACGTATTGGGGAATGCTAAAAGAATATGGAGATGTTTGGAATAATAGAGGTAGTTTAAAAAGAATAGGATCCCAACGATATGGAGCCACCAGGCGGTGCGCTCTATGGTCATTAATGTACCAATGGAAAAACCCTCAAAAAAATGTCCAATAAACTGACTTACCGGAAACGACCCCGCTTTGGTATAATGTGGTACTCCCAAGTGTTGCAGTTGGGCATCGGCGGCGTTCATAATCAAGAAGAGGCTCATTAAAACAAGCTCGAAATAGAGGATAAGATTGGCATCCAACTTTGGCCAGCCTTTCATTTCTGGCTTAATAAAGCGCTGCAACCTCAAAATATTCCTCCGTATCCAGAAGACCACGATTCCCACAATTACCAGAAGGGCCAAAATTTCAAAAGATGCGATAAGAAAATCATAGAAGGATCCCAAGGGCGCAAAAATGCGATGGGTGCCTAGGACCCCATCAATAATAATCTCCAAAACCTCTATATTGATGATAATAAAGCCCAAGTAAACAAAAATATGCATTATCCCCGCAACCGGACGCACCACCATTTTCCGCTGGCCCAAAGCTATCCGGGCCATATTTTTCCAGCGCTGGGAAATATGATCATTGACCTCTACCTTTTTGCCCAGTCTTATATTTCTGGACAATCGTTTTATATTCCTGGCAAAATAACCAATGCCTGCAACAAGAAACAGGAGGAAAATAATATTTGGCAAGTACCCCATTTATTGAGTTTTGAGTTCTTGGGCAGGGTCATTTTCCGGGAGTTCGTATTCCGTTTGTTTTTTTCCAAAAACGGAAACGTGAATATAACGTTTGGGGTTCAGACGGAAATCCTGGAGCAAAAGGTCTAAATCCTTGGATGCGGTATTAAGATTGTTGTACAACTGTTCGTTGTTCACCAATTTTCCCAAGCTACCCTCACCATTTTCTACTTTGGCCAACATTATGTCCAGATTTGCCAAAGTACCCTGAAGACTTCTAATGGTCTCGGAAAGTCCGGCATTTGAAAGGGAATCGGACAACACCACAAAATTATCGGTAATTGCATTTAGGTTGGTCAGTGTACTGTTTAAGGTTTCCTTGTTTTCACTTAAAACTTCGTTCAACGCATCGGCACTACCCTGAAAACTTGCAACCACCTTTTTAAGTCCGCTTATAGTTTCCCGAAGGTCCTTTTTGGTCCTATCATCCAATATTTGATTGACGTTAACCAACAAAGAATCCGCATTGGTTACCGCACCTTCCACTTTTCGCTGCAAGGGCGCCAGCTTTTCCTGCACCAGATCGGTAAGACCGGGCCTGGTACTGGTCTTTAGGGTATCCCCTGACTTGGCCATTGGGGCACCGTCAAAAACTGGTTTCACCTGTATCCCCTTACCGCCTATAATCCCGGTATCGTACAGTTCCGCAATACTATTCTGGGAAAAATCAAAATTATTATCGACCGAAAAGGTCACGATCAATTCGCCAGAACTGTCCTTAAACCTAATATCACTGATTTTGCCAACGGCCAAACCATTGATGGTCACTTGGGTTCCCGGTTGCAATCCTCCTACATCCTTGTAGACCCCATAAAAAATTTTGTTCGTCTCGAACAGGGGAGAAGATTTTAAATAGCTAAAGCCCATTATAAACAATAGGATGCCCCCTATGACTATAATACCCGTTTTTACTTCTCTGGATAGTTTCAAATGTTTACTTTTTCGGT
>JBLWZN010000056.1:0-21447 GCA_048266425.1 Sediminicola sp. | reverse complement strand
CCCTTTTCTGGAAATCAAATTGGCCCATTTGGAAAATACCATATTGCCACGAATATCCGTTGCAATCAAATACGGATTTACGTCAACGGCATCAACCTGCAATAATTTTTCCTGCAACTCGGAATAATCACCCTTCTTGAGACATTCTTTAATGGGAATTGAGAAACGGCTAGCCTCGGCTATATCCGTATCGGACACCCCTGGCTTTGGAAAAATGCCCCACATCCTGGTCTTCTTTCCCCCAAACGCCCAATGCATGATGGTAATTACACTTATATTGTTCACGTGGCGATCCACAAGGGCAATGTGTCCCACCAAATTGGCTTTTAGGTCATGTAACAACAATTTTACCTTTTCTTGGGCCTTGATCCACATATTCCTACAAGCCACTACCGTTATTACCGGTGTATCGTTTAATAGCGCTTTGGCCTGGTCCGACTTTAAAAAGGAATTTATTGGAATGGAGGGGGATAAATACCAAACTTGATAGCCCAGTATTACCAAATCGTATTTTTTCGTCATTATGTTACTTTCAGGGGCTTCCAGTTCAACAGGAATTTGCAGGAAAGATTCCGGGAATACGTCATAAAATCGTTCTTGCGTCCATGGGAAATCAAAATCTTTTTTGGGGGTAATTTCATGGAGGGTTATGCGTACCTCTTCGCCTTGCAAGTTGGAGGTGATATTGTTTAGAATGTCCAACAATTGTCCCGTTTGTGAATAGTAAATGACCAGAATTTCCTTCATGCGAAAAATATGTTGTTGATTATATGCCCTAAAAATAGCTACTTCTATTTAAATTTTCACCTGTTTGAATTTTATTGTTGCTTTACTGTCAGACCAGCCGTACAAAGTCATTCTAGCGGGCCCGCCCGACTATACCTTTTGGGCGGATGTATTTATTCAACCCTATATCTGTTGTTTGTAAAGAAATTCATTACGATTTGGCTTTGCCATAAAGCGTGATGGTTGGCACAAGGAAATTGATAAGGCCCATTTCACGACAAAACCAAAAATACCAAATACTCCGATTGGGTAAGAAAGAATAAAATACGATTATTGCCCTTTAGTCAGGGTAAAATGATTGAATAATACGAATCCTGCCTATTTTAAGCCAGAGCCTTTCCTTTCAACATCCCAAAAATCGAAATAATTGAACCATTGATAGGGGTATTTTTCCAAAATCCATGAAATACTTGCCACATAATGGGCCAGGATAGACCTTGCATCCCCATTCTCGGCTTCCACTTTTCTGGCATACAAGTGGTAATGAAGATTTTTCTCTTTCATCACGTACACAAAAAGAATGGGCACCTTTAATTTCTGGCCCATCAAAAAAGGGCCGGCTGGAAATTTTGCTTTTTTACCCAGTAGATTTTCCTCCAAATATTTTGTTTGCTTTATGTATCTATCCCCTGTAATACAAATAAGTTCATTTCTGGACAGGGCAGCCCCAATCTCAAAAATATGTGAAAAATCGTCTTGGTAAAGGATAAATTTTATTTGGGACTTGGAAGATATTCGATCCAAATAATCCTTAATGGCCTCGTGCTCTTTATCCGTTGTGAGCAGATTTATTGGGGCATTCTCCTCCAGTTCATTGAGAAAAAATTGGGCAATTTCAAAATTGCCCACGTGGGCACTGATCAGAAGACCTCCCTTTTTTTCGGCCAGTACCTGACTGAGCTTGTCCACACCGTCAAAATCATAGGAAAACTTGTCCCGCAGGCCAGCTGAGATGGCGACCTTGTCTATAATGGTCTGCCCAAAGGTGTAATAGCTCTTATAGATGGAAAGAACGCTTTTTAAGCCATTAAAGCCCCTGCGTCTGCGAAAATAGTAGTAAATGGACCTAGTGCCCTCCCTGGAGAAAAAACAAAAGTAAAAGGCAACAAAATACAGTAGGAAATAAGCAGCTCGGACTCCGAATTTTTTAATACAAAAGACAAATATTCGATACCCTAAAACGGTACCCCTGGACTTTCCTTCCCATTCGGCAGCCATGAAAATACTAACTTAACCTTGCCTCTATCAAATCATAAAAATCCTGAAGCGTTTTCACCTCTACAAAATCCTCACCATCTAACTTTACCCCAAAATTGGACTCGATCGCCACAACCAGATCTACAAAATCCAAACTGTCCAATTCTAAAGTCTTCTTTAGGTCAGCATCGGGTAGAAGCTCGTCCCCGTCCACCTCAAATTCATCGATAAGAAAGTGATTTATCTTTTTAATTATGACATCCTTGTCCATATTCAATCAAGCCTTTTTTACAATAATTGCTGAATTTGTGCCTCCAAATCCAAAAGAATTGGACAAAAATACATCAATTTTTTTACTTAGGGTTTTGTTGATCAAGTTTAATTTGGAAGCGTCGGCATCGGGGTTTTCCAGGTTAATATTTGGCGCCACAAAAGAGTTCTGCATCATGATCATAGAATATATGATTTCACTGGCCCCCGCCATCCAGCACTCGTGTCCCGTCATCGACTTTGTTGAACTTACGGGCGGACAATGACTGCCAAATACATTGTAAATGGCCTTGGCCTCATTGGAATCGCCAACTGGCGTAGAAGTGGCGTGCGCGTTTACATAGTCTACCTCCTTTGCCTGCATGCCTGCTTGGTCCAATGCCATTATCATGGACCTGCTTGGTCCGTCCACATTGGGCGTCGAGATATGTTCCCCGTTGGACGAGAAACCATAGCCCATTACCTCGCCCAAAATAGGGGCTCCCCGTTTAACTGCAGATTCATAGCTTTCCAAAATAAGGGTGGCGCCTCCCCCGCTGGGTACAAGTCCATCCCGGTCCCTATCAAAGGGCCTGCAGGCTTTTGTTGGATCGGATTGGTTTACCGAAAATACGCCAAGGCCATCAAAACTGCCCATGGCAAACTCGTTAATTTCCTGGGCCCCTCCACAAATTATGCAATCCTGAAGCCCGTTCTTAATAAGTAAATAAGCCATCCCTACGGCGTGGGAGCCACTGGCACAGGCTGCACTTATGGTAAAGTTGATACCTTTCAGTTTAAATATCGTGGCCAGATTCATGGTAATTGTAGAGTTCATCGCCTTAAAAATTGCTCCCGAACCCACCAAAGTAGTATCGCCCTTTTCACGGATCTTATCTACGGATTCCATTACCGATTTGGCAGTGCTGTCGTTGCCGTACAAAATACCAACCACATGATCGTCCAGATACTTCTGGTCGATCTTAGCGTTTTCCAATGCTTCCATGGTTGCCACATAGGCATAACTCCCTTCTTCCCCTAAACTCACCCGTTCCCTTCTGGACAATTTGTCTTTTAGATCAGGTTCCTCCACCATACCGGTTAGACAGGAACGATAGCCAAGAACTTTCCTTTTTTCGTCGCAAATTATACCAGATGTCCCTTGCTTAAGGGATGTTTTGACTTCCTCCAAATTTTTCCCGATACAGGAATAGATCCCCATTCCCGTAATTACTACTCTACCCATTGATTCATTTTAAGAGTATATTCCCCCATTGATATTGATGACCTCACCTGTAATATAAGACGATTTTTTCGAGGCTAAAAAGGATACCAAGTGGGCCACTTCTTCGGATTTTCCAAACCTGTTGGCCGGAATCATTTTTTTGAGTTCCTTTTCGTCCAGATCGGCGGTCATATCGGTTGAAATAAAACCAGGTGCTACCGCATTAACAGTAACGTTCCTTTTTGCCACCTCTTGCGCTAATGCTTTGGTTGCGGCCACAAGCGCACCCTTGGCCGCAGAATAATTGGTCTGCCCAGCCGTTCCTTTAACGCCAGAAACCGATACCATATTTATGATCCTGCCGTATTTGTTGACCAATAATTTTTGTATCAAATGATTGGTAACATTAAAAAAGCCGTTGAGACTTGTATTGATTACCGAGTTCCAATCCTCTGGCTTCATCCACATAAAAAGTCCATCCCTAGTGATTCCCGCATTATTTACAATAACCTCTATAATGGATTCTTTGTGATTTTCCTGCCATTGATCCAAGGACGCAATGACAGATCCGGCATCGACCACATCAAAAGGAAGAAGTTCCCCTTGGCCACCGACAGATTTAACTTCCCTTAATGTTTCTTCTGCCGCTTCTTTATTGGATTGATAATTTATCAATATATGATAGTCCGTATCCTTTGCCAATTGAACACAAATGGCTCTTCCTATTCCTCTTGAGCCCCCCGTTACGAGGGCATATTTTATTTGCTCCCTTTTTTCCTCTCCCATAAATTGGTTTCACCTATTTACTTGTATCCACGAACAATTCGGCGTTTTTATACCACTTGTTTCCCAGAAGCTTTCCATTTTTATCGATAAAACCCCAGCCTTTTTTGGTTTTCACCCGGGAAAGACCATCGATAAAACCGGTGGAAACGTCCACGCCAAAAAGATTGGCCGCAAAGGCCATCGCCACTGAAATTTCATACTCCTGCGGAATCACCAGTTTGCCCGTGGTATCAATAAATCCCCATAGTTTATCCTTTACCGGTGCAAGACCGTCATTGGAAAAAATCTCGGCATCCTTATAGATAAAATCGATTTTCTTATCCCCCTTTTCGTCTATATAGCCCCAAGTCTTATCGTTATATGCGGGTGCCAGGCCCTTATTAAACGCCCGGACCTTTTCGAAGGCCGGTTGAATTACCCATTCTCCTTCCCCGTTTATAAATCCCAATTTCTTTTCGCTCCGCGCATAGGTAAGGTCGGAACCATCCGTAAAATCCCAGATTTTATCTACATTGGCGATTGGCTTAAACACCCCGTTGGAAATTACCCCGAAGGCATCGTCCTTTCTGGCCCAAATTCCATTTTTGTTATAATTCCCAATTTCTTTGTATTCAATTGGGACAAACTCTTTTCCCTTTTTATCTATGAGTCCCCACAGCTCTCCCTGTTTTGCTTTGGTATAATTTCCCTCAAAAGGTTTAATTTCATCATAGGTCGGTTCTAATACCAACTTGCCATCGGTACCCAAGAGCCCTACTTTTTCTCCCTTCTTAAAAAGGGCAACCCCGTTGGTAAAGTCATAATATTTATCGGCAACAGGGGTTTCCAACACTTTTCCCGAACCGTCTATATAGTTCCATTGATCATCCTTTTTAACAAGCGCATAACCTGAATTAAACGCGTTTACGTTGTCGTAATCGGGTTGTATGGCCCATTCCCCCGTTGTGTTGATAAAGCCCCATTTTTTATCCTTTGCCACTGCGGCATATTTCTGGGAAAAACTTGCAGCCTTATCAAATTGTGGTTTTATAACATACTCCCCGGACTTGTCTATATATCCAAAAAGTTTGTTTTCCTGTACTAACGCCAACTTTTGCCCGAAGGTCAAAATTGAACTGAAGATCAAAAAGAAAAAGAAAGCACATTTAGTTCTCATATGACAATAGTTTAGTATTTCATCCATTCTAAAATTTTTATTAATCTGAAATAAGTCTAATAAAAATTTTCTGCACAAATCAACCGCTTCGCTTTCGCATAAAAAAATTAATTATTTAAGTTGATATGCAAAAAATTAATATTGTTTATGCTCATTTCATAATATAGTGTTTCACCTTGTTCACATAAGGATACATGGTAACATCTTCTATAAAGATAGGGACTAATTTCCGTATTTCATCATACATTATTCTAGTTTTTGAGGACACTTGATCCTGTACCTCAAGGTATTCGATTGCCTGGACAATTGTTATTATTTCTATGGCGACCACCTCAAACGAATTCTCGATAACTTTCTTGGTAATTAGGGCAGAATTTGTCCCCATACTTACAATATCCTGATTGTCATTGTTGTTGGGAATACTGTGCACATACATTGGATTGGACAACATCTGGTTCTCCGCGGTGGTAGAGGTAGCCGTAAATTGAACCCCCTGCATTCCAAAATTGAGCCCTAGCTTACCAAGGTTGACAAAAGGTGGAAGGATATTATTGAGGTTAGGGTTCAACAAATAATTCAGTTGACGTTCCGCCAACATGCTCATTTTTGTGGTCACAATTTTCAGCTTGTCCATTTCCAGGGAAATATAGTCCCCATGAAAGTTTCCTCCGTGGTAAACTTGTTGTTGTGCTACATCTACTATAGGATTGTCATTTGCGGAGTTCACCTCCTCAATAAGTATTTTTTCGACCGAATTCAACGTGTCCAATACAGGGCCCAAAATTTGTGGGACACAGCGAATGGAATAGTATTCCTGGACTTTCTCCTCAAATACTGCCACGTCCGGATTGTTCCTATACAAATGATCTTCCCTCTTTCTGGTCAAGGTACTATCCTTTAAATGATCCCTCATTAATTCTGCAATCTTGCGCTGACCTTTGTGCTTTTTGGTCTGATTGAGTTCCAATGACAAATGATCATCATAGGCCTTTACAATTTCATTGATCGCCGCGGAGCAGCCAATCATCCAATCTAAAAGCTTTCTGGCATAAATGGAATTTATGATTCCGATTCCTGTCATCACAGAGGTGCCGTTTATCAAGGCCAATCCTTCCCTTAGGGCGACGGTAATCGGTGTTATACCTTCAATTTTAAAGACTTCCTGGGTCTTGGCCCTTTCACCTTTATAAATTACTTCCCCTTCCCCGATCAATGCCAATGCCAAATGTGCCAACTGCACCAAATCGCCACTCGCCCCCACACCACCATGTTCATAGATTACCGGGGTAATGTCCTTGTTTATCATGGTTACCATCAGCTGTATCACGGATGGGTGAACACCGGAATTGCCAAGGCTCAGGGTGTTCAGTCGCGCCAACATAGCGGCCTTTACATAAATAGGAGGGATGGGATTTCCCGTTCCCGAAGCATGGCTACGGATCAGGTTAAATTGTAATTGGATCCTTTCGGAATCCTTGATCTTGTACTGGGCCATGGGACCAAAACCCGTATTGACACCATATATAACCTTGTTTTCAGAGAACTTCTTAAGGAAATCAAAACTATTTTTTACTGTTTCCTTAACAGCGGGATCGATCTGGAGATCTTGTTCTTCAAAAATTACTTTTTGAAACGCGTCCAATCCCAAATTTTCTTTAAGTGTCAACATCTAATTCCTATACAATGTTTAATATTATGATTTTGAACTCCTATCTCGGATTCAATTTATTGCATTCCAAATTTTCAAAAATCCTTGCAAAAAAAAGAAATCTTTCGTTAACGTCCATCACTTAGCCTACTTTAAATAAGTATTCCAGTGACAAGGCCTGCAGAAATATGGGGGAATCAACGTAGCGGCCAACTTCTTTAAGGAAAATCAACAAAATAATTTAATTGACTTTTCGAATCCAATCTTCGAGTAAAATTGTTAATTTGGATTGCAAATTAGATACAATTAACAAATATATGTTTTAATGGGGGAAATGAGTGAAAAAAATACAGATGTCTTAATAATTGGCGCTGGACCTTCGGGCTGTGTTGCTGCCTCCTATCTGCACGGGAAGGGCATCAATGTAAAAGTAGTGGAAAAAAGCAAATTTCCGAGATTTGTTATTGGGGAAAGCCTATTACCACGGTGTATGGACCATTTTGAGGAAGTAGGACTGCTGGAATGTTTGCAAGCCTGTGGCTTTGAGATCAAGGATGGGGCGCGGTTTATCAAAGGGGATGCCGTATGCCACTTCGATTTTAGCAAAAAACACACCAAAGGATGGGACTATACCTGGCAGGTTCCCCGTGCCGATTTTGACCAGGTACTGGCCAATGAAGTACAACGAAAAGGAGTGGATATCTCATTTGAACATGAAGTGGTAGCGGTTGAATTTCGAGAAGACGGGGCTTCCAAAACTACCATAAGAAACAAGGAAGGCAACCTGGAGACCATAAATGCCAAGTTCATAATAGATTCCAGCGGTTATGGCAGGGTGCTTCCCCGCTTATTGAATCTGGACAAACCATCGGCCCTTCCCAAACATTCTTCCATATTTACGCACGTAAAGGAAGAAAAACGCCCTGAAGGGCCCGAAGGGACCCTTATAACATTTGACGTTGTTTCTACCGAAACCTGGCTTTGGGTCATACCGTTTTCCAACGGCAACACTAGCTTGGGATATGTTGGGCCCACGGAATATTTGGAATCCTTTCCAGGAACCAATTCCGAAAAGCTTAAAGCCATGATAAAACTGTCCGATTATTATAAGGACCGGTTCAAGGACTCTGAATTTCTTTTTGAACCCATACTCATCAAAAACTATTCTAAATCGGTTAAACAATTGTACGGCAAAGGATACGCCCTTACCGGGAACAGTTCCGAGTTCCTAGATCCCGTTTTCTCATCAGGGGTTACCTTCGCCACAGAATCTGGCCTATTGGCGGCCAAACTAATGTATCGGGAATTAAATGGGGAAAAAGTGGATTGGGAAGTAGATTATGCCGATTATATAAAATCCGGGGTCGCCGTATTTTCAACCTATGTCAACGAATGGTACACTGGAAATCTTCAAAAGATTTTCTTCCATCGTCCGGAAAATCCCGAGATAAAAAAACAAATCTGCGCCGTCCTGGCAGGGTATGTCTGGGACCAGACCAATCCTTTTGTTAAGAACCACCAACGCTTGGTAAAAACCGTCACCCATGTCATAGATCTTGAGAAAGCCCAAAGCAGTTAGTGTCCCGCTAGCTGTGTTAGGCACCTTCTAAGAAAGCCCGTTGGTATAATTGCCGGACATCGTTCCAAGCGGGCCAGCCCGACAATATAATTCGGGTGGGGCAATGGCGGGCAGGGTTTAAGTTAACAACTTTGGCCAATGAACCAAACCGGCCCTGGCCCAAAGAGGTAACTCACTTCTTGATAGCCTCAAGATATGCGTTTAGAAAACGTTGGTCATTGGCATCGGAATCCCCATATTTTTTTCGTATTTCCGAAAGCCGTTGGTGCATGGACTTCTGTATAACGGCATAGGCCGGGTCGTCATAAACATTCTTCATTTCATGGGGATCTTTCTCCAGATCATAGAGTTCCCATTCATCAATATCGTAATAAAAGTGGATGAGCTTGTACCGGTCCGTCCTAACCCCATAATGTCGCTTTACCATATGAATGGATGGATACTCATAATAGGTGTAATAGACGGCATCCCTCCATTCGGGGTTTTCCCCGCTTACAACTTTACGGAAGGATTCGCCCTGTATATCCTTGGGGATATCCACACCGGCATAATCCAGGAAGGTAGGTGCAAAATCGATGTTCTGTACCATGGCATCGATCTTGGTGCCGGGCTTGATTTCTTTGGGATAGGACATCACCAAGGGTGTACGCAAGGATTCCTCGTACATAAAGCGTTTGTCGAACCACCCGTGCTCCCCCATATAAAAACCCTGGTCCGAGGTATAGACCACAATGGTGTTCTCCTCCAATCCATTGGCCTCCAAATAATCAAGGACCTGTCCCACGCCCTCGTCCACTGAGGCAATACTCCCTAAATAGTCCTGCATATAACGCTCGTACCGCCATCGCATCAGATCTTTCTGGTCCATGGTTGGATATTTTTTCCCAAAATCTTCGGCTATGGGGCGATAAACGGCATCCCACGCGGCGCGTTGGGCATCGTCCATCCTACCAAGGTTCTGGTTAAAGGCCCCGATGCCCCAGGTGGTGGTCTCCTGGATGCCCAAGGCCGACATGATCTCGGGATATATTTTAGAGTCCCCGGACCAGTTCATGTTCTTAAGAATATTCATTTCCGCCGTCTTGGCAGCGGTGCCCCTGCCGGAATAATCATCAAAAAGGGTCTCCGGTTCCGAAAATTTCATTTTCGTGTATTCCTGGTAATATTTTGGGGCGGGCAGCCATTCCCTATGGGGTGCCTTTTGATGGTACAACAAACAGAACGGCTTATCCTTTTCCCGGTTTTTAAGCCAGTCCAACGCAAGGTCGGTGGTTATCTCGGTGACGTAACCGTGCAACCGTTGCTGTTTTCCATTGATGATGAAATCGGGGTTGTAATAATTGCCTTGTCCGGGAAGTACGGCAGAATAGTCGAATCCCTGGGGCAGCCCGTCCAAATGGATCTTCCCTATCAAAGCGGTCTGATATCCATTTTTCTGCAACAATTTCGGGAAACTCTCTTGGTCCCAGTTAAATTTCTGGACATTGTCTACCTTGCCATTTACAAAACTGTGCTTTCCGGTGAGCATTACGGCCCTGCTGGGCGCGCACAGGGAATTTGTGACAAAGGCCTTGGTAAAGATGGCCCCGTTCTTGGCGATCCTATCTATATTGGGGGTCTGGTTGAGCCCTTGGTAACCATAGGCGCTAACGGCCTGATACCCATGGTCATCGCTCATGATGTAAAGAATATTCGGGCGTTGGGATTTCTGCTTTCCAGTTTGGGCGATTAGGACATTAGCGGTTGAACATGTTACAAGTAAAACGAGTAGCACTTTAAATGGTGTTTTCATATAACGGTGTATAAACAATTAAATCCTGACAGGTTCTTGGATGGATATTTTCAAAAATAAAAATACAGAATTTATTCCTTACCGGATAAGGATCCAAAAACAAATTAGGAATAATTGGAAAGCGCGCATTTAAGCGCCTGGAGAAGCAAAAATAACTATGCCACCTTTTTAACCAGATCAAAACAAGGGCAACGACCACATCGTTTGGACTCCGATTTTTTGTATTTTTCACAGCATTTGGTCTTGCAACCCTCGGGAACCATAGCTTTAAGGATGGCTTTTTGCTCCCTTTTAAAAGCCTTTTTCAGCTTTTTCTGCTCTTTTTTTTGCTGTTTCTTTTTTTTGCCCACCTGTTTTACTGGAGTAAGTGACTGTACTAAAGGTGGGTAAAAATATCTATTTTAATTCAATCTAAATAAGATTAAATGTTAAAGTTGAAATTGTCCCTGAAAGAAATAAGAAAATCAGGATCCCAATGAAAAACATTTCTTGCTCCCCGGCAAAAAGTTAATAAGCTGGGTATTTCCTATTTCACACTCCTTTTGAAAATAAGCACGACCCTGAATTTAACTAGTCGATAGGTCCACCTGCCGCACTATCGGCAGTAATCTGTTGTACATCCCTGTCGAACAGGTAGAGCCCGCCCTTATCGTTGCCGATCAAGTTTATTTTATCGAGGATGGTTCGCGCCAAAGCCTCTTCCTCAATTTGTTCGGCCACGTACCATTGCAGAAAATTATGGGTGGCATAATCCCTTTCTTCCAAGGAAATGTGAACCAGGTCGTTAATACTTTTAGAAACGAAAATCTCGTGCTCGTAGAGTTCCTGGAACATTTTCTGAAAAGTGCCGAAATCGTTCTTGGGGGCCTTAAGGTCGGAAATATGGCCATGACCTCCCCGCTCGTTGACAAATTTCACCAACTTAAGCATATGCATGCGCTCCTCATCCGATTGGGTGTACATAAATCGCGCAATGCCCTCCAAACCTTTTCCCTCGGCCCATGAGGCCATGGAGAGGTATACTTGGGAGGATTCAGCCTCTATTCTAACTTGGTCGTTGAGTGCCTTTTCTAGTTTCTTCGAAAGCATAATTAGTGTTTTGGTTTAAAGTTACAAATAAATGGTCTATGAAATTGTTAGGGAAAAGTCAATTTTGGTTCAAGGAATCAACTCCATAGCTTTTTCATACACCAAATGATTTTCCCATCCACGATACAGCAAATAATCGACCAGCTTCTTTCTTCTCTTTTGCCGGTTGGGCTCCTGGAGGCTCGCCAATCTTTTTTTGGCCAGGGAATCCAAGGTGGAAACGTAATCCCCTTCCTCAATTTCCTTAAGTGCGGACTGGATATTGTATTTTGAAATATTCCTTTGTTTCAGTTCATTGACTATCCTGATCCTGCCCCACTTTTTTATTTTGAACTTCCCCCGGGCAAAGCTTATTGAGAACCTTTCCTCGTTGAGGTAATTGTGGTTGATAAGGTGGGCGACAATACGATCTATGGACTCTGGAATCATACCCATATCCCGAAGTTTATCGACTACCTCCTTATGGCAACGTTCTTGATAGGCGCAATAACCTTCCAGCTTTCTAGTGGCTTCCGTAAGTGTGTGGCCTTGTTTGGGATACATACAACAAAATTGATCGAATTACAATTCGAAATTATTTTTTGGCCTTACTTAATCCGATGGTTTTGTTTTTTATGATCGGTTTCGCCCAAAAACTTATGCTCAGAATATACACAAGGGCTACAAAAACTAGCAACATTCCCGTTTTTAAGGAGGCGATATCGCTAACAAAACCAATTAACAGTTGCACCACGGCCCCACCCATAATACCCGTCATCAATATTCCAGCAAAGGCCCCATGGTGTTTGCTTACCGAATTCAATGCCAAAGACATGATGACCGGATACATGACGGATAGAAAAAATCCACAAACCTGAAAAGCGTACAAGGAAACATTGGCGCTTCCATAAAGGGCTGCGCTAAAACTCAAAATTGCACATAGGGAAAATATCCTAAGGACCCATTTGCTATCCATGATTTTTAGCAATAAAAGACCCAAAATTCCGCCAATGGTCATGAGCCCCCAAAAGTTGCCTATAGCATCTGCCCCCACCGTTTTAAAATCATATCCATGATACTCCTGCAAAAATTGTGACATCCAGTAAGATATCCCTTGTTCGGTACCTACGTAGGCAAAAATCCCAAGAAAATATAGTATTACCTTTCGATCCTTAAACAGGTCGATATAGGTACTCCTTGTCCCGACCATTTCCTCCTCGTTCAATTGCACTTTTGGAAAGGGGATGATAATTATTACCAATACCATGAGTAAACTGATCAATGCGAATATCCAGTAAATGGACACCCAGGACATATCCGAAGGCACTATTTTTGAAAGAATGTCTATCACCCATCCCTTTTCTGTACCAGGGCTATCCAAATTTGTAACCAGCCATGAATATACCTGGGGACTAACAAAGGAGGCGGCCCCAAAAATCAATTGGGCCATGACCGAGGTAAATGCATAATGTTCCTCCCCTCCGGAAACCCGTAATAACGGATTGATGACAACTTGCAATACCGCCATTCCTGTACCAATGGTAAACAAGGTAAACAAGAACACCCCAAAAGTCGGGAATCCGGAAAACAAAAGAGATCCGGTCAAGGCCAGTAAAAAAGCAAAGACCATCAGCCTTTTTTCACCAAACCTTTCTACCATAAACCCGGAAGGAATGGACATAAGGCCATAGGCGATAAAAAATGTAAAGGGCAAAAACCCGGACATGGTACCGCTGAGTTCATAGCTTAAGGTTACGCTCGGATTCAGGGCCCCAAGAATGTTGGTCAAAAAGGATATAACAAAAAATGTGACCAAAATAAGGACCACTATTCCATAATTTCGTTTCATAAATCTGGTTTTAATCAATAGGCATAAATGTAACCGAAATATTTTAGAATACGTAGTTATGAAACTAAGAGACTGCCGATCTTATGGCATCTAAGGAAAAGGGGCAGAAAATGCCACAAAAAAAAAACGGCCTCGTTTCCGAAGCCGCTTTTCAATGTTAGTATTTACCCAAGAATGGGACCCTTCGACTACGCTCAGGGTTAGTTTGACCATCTAATTTTGCTTTCTGCAAAACAGATCCAAAAATAAGGGTCTCCCTAATAAATGGTTTTACCGTCCTTACTTTTAAAACGGTACTCCAGGTATGTATATGCATCCCTGGGTTGGATCTTGATCCATTTTTTGTGCTCCAAGAACCACTTGGCACGTATGGATGGAAAGCCCTTTGTAAGATAGGCGGCAATGAACGGATGCAAGTTCAATGTAATGCTATTGTCCTTAGCCGGCCCTTTTAAGAGCTTCTCCAGATCTGCATTAATTTTGTCGATCAAAACGATTGGTGCCTCAACCTCCTGGCCGGGGCCGTTAGGGTTTTCCTCACTTGTTTTGATGTTCATTTCGGGCCTGACCCGTTGTCTTGTAATTTGTATAAGTCCAAACTTGCTAGGTGGCAAAATCTTGTGCTTGGCCCTATCTTCCTTCATTTCGTTTCTAAGGTGATCAAAGAGCCTTCTTCTATGCTCCCCTTTGGTCATATCGATAAAATCGACGACGATGATACCACCCATATCGCGCAAACGCAATTGCCTGGCAATTTCGGAAGCCGCCAAAAGGTTTACCTCCAACGCGGTATCTTCCTGGTTTCGCGCTTTATTAGATCGATTGCCACTATTCACATCAATAACGTGAAGTGCCTCTGTATGCTCTATAATCAAGTAGGCTCCCTTGCTCATGGAAGCCGTACGGCCAAACGAAGTCTTGATCTGCCTATCTATCCCATATTTTTCGAAAATCGGGACCGTGGAGTTATACAACTTTACAATGGATTCTTTCTCTGGTGCAATTTCGTGCACATAATCCTTAATTTGGGTGTAAAGCGTCTCCTCATCCACATAGATACCACTAAATGTATCGTTGAAAACATCCCTTAAGATCGATGAAGCTCTGTTGACTTCGACCAAAACTTTGGATGGATGGGGCGCTTTATACAATTTTTTACACATTGCCGACCACTTGTTCAGCAAGTTCTCTAGATCTTTGTCCAGCTCCGCTACTTTTTTACCTTCTGCTACGGTCCTAATGATAATGCCAAAACCTTTGGGCTTTATGCTCTTTACAAGCCTCTTTAGCCGGTCCTTTTCCGCGTTGCTTTCTATTTTTTGCGAAACGGAAACCCGATCGGAAAATGGGACCATGACCAGATACCTTCCGGCCAAGGATAGCTCCGAGCTTATCCTGGGTCCTTTGGTGGAGATGGGCTCCTTTACAATCTGTACCAAAAGCGATTGGTTGGCCTTGATCACATCATTGATGCTGCCATCCTTATCAATATCCTTTTCGAATTGAAAATCTTTTAAGGAATAATCCTTTAGTTTTCCAGTACTTACCTGTTTTATGAATTTTAACATGGTAGCCAACTGTGGCCCAAGGTCGTGGTAATGTAGAAAGGCATCCTTCTCATAACCTACGTTTACAAAGGCAGCGTTAAGACCGGTAACAGGCTTTCTCACTTTAGCGATCATAATATCGCCCACGGAAAAATTGTTACTGTCCTTTTCCTTGTTCAATTCTATAAGTTTACCATCTTTGAGTAAGGCAAAATCAACGGCGTCGGAACTAGATCTTACGATTAATTCTTTATTCACCTGAATTTATTTATATCCATCCAACATTATGCGGGACGGATAGATTAAACAATTAGTAAAACAGGTTGTATAAACCCGTCGAAATCCTTTTTGGAATTTCTATGTCAATGAACGTTAAAACGATTCCTCTTTTCAAATTATCCAAACATTCACCATAAATTGACTTGATGAATTTTGTGTGAAACTCTAAGAAAAGGGTACCAAACGAAAAAACAAAACAAGGGGCCGAATGTTTTCAGCCCCCTGCACTATTTCTTCTTGTGTCGGTTAGCTCTCCTACGCTTCTTGCGTTTATGGGTAGCTACCTTGTGTCTTTTTCTTTTTTTACCACTAGGCATAAAGCTTTGCTTTTAATGATTAATATTTTTCTACTGTACTTCTACGCTGCTTTTTACCCCTTCTACAAAAACCTTGGCTGGCTTAAAGGCGGGAATGTTGTGCGCAGGTATTTTAATGGTGGTGTTCTTGGAAATGTTCCTACCTGTTTTTTCGGCTCTGGTCTTAATAATAAAACTTCCAAACCCTCTTAAGTACACGTTATCTCCATTTTCAAGGGAGGACTTCACCTCTTCCATAAAAGTTTCAACGGTTGCTTGCACATCACCCTTTTCGATTCCCAGTTTTTCCGAGATTTTCGTTACGATATCTGCTTTTGTCATTTTGAGTATTAAATTTTCCGGTTCTATTTTTTTGGGATGCAAATATATAAATTAAATTCAATCTTTCCTCTTAATGAACTTAAATTTAGGCATATATAATTTACCGCAAATGAACTAATATCCAGTTACTTCAACACCATGGGCCCAGTCCGGCGGCACATGGTTCCTCAACCGGTCAAACGCTCTACGTCTATCATACAACACATTTAAACGAATGGCGCATAGCGATAAGCGTAGGTCCAAAATAAAGATTTGATATTCCTTTTTCGCAAAAATCGATGGAAACCTTCCCCAAAAATAACGGTACCGCCATATTTTTTATCAGTCCATTGCCGTCAGAATTTCGCAGGTGCGAATGATATTATATCTTAGCGGTCAAAATACTTGTCAAACCAAATGGATAAGGGCGTAGCGATTACGGGAATGGGAATAATTTCTGCCATTGGGAACAATGTGGCAGAAAACTACCAGGCCCTTTTGGAAGGAAAATCCGGTATTGGGCGTATTTCCCATATAGACACCGTGCATAAGAACTACATCATGGTGGGGGAGGTGCCATTTCCCAATGAAGAGCTCGAAATCCGGCTTGGGCTGGACGCCGACAACAATTATCCGAGAACCGCCCTTCTAGGGGCTTTTGCCGCTAAGCAGGCCGTGGAAGATGCAAATATTGGGGAGATAGACAAATACCGTACTGGTCTTATTTCCGCCACCAGTGTTGGCGGCATGGACCATACCGAACAATACTATTATGAGTATCTGGAAAACGAAGCACTTAGAAAATATATAGAAAGCCATCATGCGGGGGATTCTACCCAAAAGATCGCCGAACAATTGGGCATAAAACAAAGTCTGGTAACTACCATAAGCACGGCCTGTTCCTCTGCGGCAAACGCAATTATGTTCGGGGCAAGGCTTATTAAAACGGGAAGATTGGACCGGGTTGTCGTGGGCGGGGCGGACTGCCTTTCCAAATTTACGCTTAATGGCTTTAAGACCTTGATGATACTTTCGGATACTTACAATACTCCTTTTGACGAAAATCGGAATGGACTTAATTTGGGAGAGGCCGCAGCCTTTTTGGTCTTAGAATCGGATGCAGTGGCAAAAGCGGAAAATAAAAAAGTGCTGGCGTATCTCAAAGGATTTGGCAATGCCAACGATGCCTACCATCAAACCGCATCATCCGAATATGGGGACGGAGCGGCCCTAGCCATGGAAAAGGCATTGAAGGTCGCAAATCTCAATCCAAACCAAATCGATTATATCAATGCCCACGGAACAGCGACTGCAAATAACGATCTCTCGGAAGGCAGGGCAATACTTAAGGTTTTTGGTGATGCAGTACCCGATTTTAGTTCCACAAAGGCATTTACAGGACATACATTAGCGGCGGCAGGGGCCATAGAAGCGGTTTACTCGGTCCTTGCCCTTCAAAACAATGTGATTTTTCCGAACCTCAACTTTAAGACCCCGATGAAGGAATTCAATCTTGTCCCGATAACCAGCCCCAAGAGGAAAGAACTGAACACGGTACTTTCCAATTCGCTGGGTTTCGGTGGAAATTGTTCTACCTTGATATTTTCAAAGGAAGCGTAGAAATGAAAGTAAGGCAAGACAGAAGAACCAAGATAAAAGACTAATATGGATAAGGATTTTTTCGATATTTTTAGAAACTCTGGATAATCGGCTATAAAAGTAAAGTTCCATAGGTAACCACCCCGACTTCGGCACCCCTACTTTAAAAGGCGGGGGCTCCAAGTGGCCAATTTCAGTAACGACCGGAAAATTTAAATTTTATAGAAGGTTTAATACTAAGGTCCTCCCCTTTTTTCAAAGGGAGGTGCCCTTGGGCGAAGGGGTCAAGAACGCATTAGTCGGTATGCCTCCCAAGTTTTAAACAAAAAGGGTTAAAATAATTTTTCAGGTGAATAAAACATACATAAACAGCATAGGTTCCATTTCGTCCCAAAAGACCTTTGATAATTCTGGTTTCTTGGAAGACGTTGTCAGTTATGACGGGACGGTAATCCCGGCCATAGACCCCGTGTACAAGGATTATATCCCTCCGGCAGCGGCGCGAAGAATGGCCAAGGGAATCAAAATGGGGGTCGTGGCATCAAAGATAGCCCTCAACGAGGCCGGATTGGAAAATGTAGATGCCATAATAACCGGTACCGGCATGGGCTGCGTCATCGATTCGGAGAAATTCGTAAGTGCCATAATTGATAATAACGAAGAGTTCCTTACCCCGACCTCCTTTATCCAATCTACACACAATACGGTAGGGGGACAAATTGCCCTGGGTATGGGATGTAAAGGCTACAATTTTACCTATGTACATTCGAATAACTCGTTTGAATCGGCCCTTTTAGATGCCCAAATGCAACTGGAAAATAATGAGGCCTCAACGATCTTAGTGGGCGGGGTAGATGAATTGGGACAGCATACCACCAAAGTACATCAACTGGTACATCACGTAAAGGAACAGGTCGAGGATTCCTTACAAGTTCTCCGTTCCGATACAAAGGGTGCCATCTTTAGTGAGGGCGCCAATTTCTTCGTTCTTTCCTCCCAAAAACAAAGTACCACCTATGCCGAATTATGCGCCCTTGCGATGTACAACACCTTGACGAGATCTGATTTATCGGAAACTGTTGCAACCTTTCTACAAGAAAATGGCATCGCCTTGGAGGAACTGGATTTGGTGATAATGGGAAACAATGGGGATGTAGAATACGACGGCTTTTACAATACATTAAGCGAAGGGCTTTTTAAGGATATTCCACAGGCCTACTACAAACATTTGTGTGGGGAATTCAATACAGCTTCGGCTTTTGGGATATGGCTGGCCTCGAAAATATTGAGGTCCGGTCAGGTTCCAGAAATTGTAAATCTGAACGAAAAGTCCATTTCCAAGCCCAAAAACGTTTTGCTCTACAACCAGTATCGCGGAGAAAACCATAGCCTCGTATTGCTTAAAAAATGTTGAAGTTCAAGACCGTTAACATTTTCACCCTCTTGACATTCCTACTTTTGGTCGGGGTCAATTTCTTTTTTGGAATGCCGTGGTGGCCTTATTTTCTGTTGGCAATTCTTTGGTTGACCTTAACAACGGTAGGTTCGTTCCACATCCGGTGGAACTATCACTTAAAGTCGTTAAATTCCAACCCTTCCATACAAAAAAACTGCGTTTCCCTTACTTTTGACGATGGCCCAAATCCTAAATTTACCCCGAAATTCCTGGCATTGTTAAAAAAACACAACGCCAAGGCCACTTTTTTTTGTGTCGGAAAAAATATCGAGGAAAATCCGCTTTTGTTCCTGGACATCTTGGCCCAAGGACATACCGTGGGCAACCATACCTATTCCCATTCCAACGGTTTTGGATTCCTTTCTACCGAAAAAGTAGTGGGGGAGCTGAGGCAGACCAACAAATCTGCAAAAATAATAAGTGGCTTGGAAATGAAAATGTACCGTCCTGCTTTCGGGGTTACCAATCCCAATATCGCAAGGGCCTTGCAGATCACGAAACATTCTTCCATTGGTTGGAATATTCGGTCCTTGGACACAACAACATCAACCGAAGAAACCATATTGAAGCGGATTACCAATACCATATGTAAGGGCGATATTGTCTTGCTCCACGATTCCAGCGATAAGTCCCTAAGGGTATTGGAACGGTTATTGTTATTTTTGCAGGCAAACCAATTGGAATCGGTCACAGTGGACCAATTACTGGAAATAGAAGCCTATGCGTAGCCTGATTTATACCCTGTTTTTCTTTGTTCTTGGAGTCAATGCCCAGACCAAAATGGATGTTGCAGAAGCCGATGCCCTAAAGAACCTGATCAAGGATCAAGCTGCTGGCACCAAGACCTTGTCGGCCGATTTTGTACAGACCAAACATTTGGATTTTTTGTCTGATGACATTATCACCAAGGGCAAACTGGCCTTTAAAGCCCCCAATTTGGTAAAATGGGAATATGTAGACCCCTTCCAATATAGCATTCTGTTTACGGATGGAACCATGTATATTGATGATGCCGGAAAAAAGAGTCAAATGGATATGGGAGGCAGCAAATTGTTTGAACAGCTCAACCAACTTATAGTAAACAGTGTAAAAGGGGATATGTTCCAAGAGGACGAATTCGTCATTTCATATTATAAAATGGGAAGCGATAGTGAGGTACATTTTTTCCCGAAGAGCAAAAATCTGGCAAAATACATCAAGGCCTTCCATTTGACATTCAACCCAAAAGGGGAAGTTGTCCAAGTGAAAATGCTAGAGCCCACGGATGATTATACCCAAATAGACTTTAGCCATAGAACCGTAAACCAACCCCTCCCCGATGCGGTATTCGATCATTAGTGTCTTCCTGCTTTTTATGGCCTGCGGTTCATATCCGAAGAAACACAATCTGAAGGAATTGGAAATCGCCACAAAGGAAATTTTGAATCCCTATTTTTCCGATCCTTCAAAAGATTATGTGTACAAGGCAAGGATAACGGTACAAAAAAAGGAATTTGGGGGATTATTTATCGTAAAAAAACTGGGGACTGATTCGTATAGAATAGTTGTTACGACCGAAATGGGCAACAAAATACTCGATTTTTCTTTTGAGGGGGACGGGTTTACCGTAAATTACCTGCTGGAAGAAATGGACAAAAAGGTATTGATCAACACCTTAAAAAACGACTTCAGGGCATTGATAACCCAGAACTCCAAGGTTTTAGGGACTTTCTCGAATAAAGATCTGGAAATTATTGAGACCGAGCTCGACAAGAAAAAGTATTATTATTTTTACAAGGACAACAAACTGACGAAAATAGTTCGGGCTTTCGGGAAGAAGGAAAAAACGGAATATTTATTTTTGGAAGTTGCCGGAGATCTGGCAAAAGGGATTCAGATTAAACACAAAAGCATCCCCTTAGAAATCAATTTAAAAACAATTAAATGAGATACTTTTCCCTGTTTATAGCATTTTATATGTTTTCCACACCGTTATATTCACAAGTTAAGGTGAGACCGGGCATTAAAATGGGGGTTAATTATTCTACCATCACCAAAACAAATCTCGAATACAAATCAGGACTCTATGTAGGGGGCTTTGCAAATATTCGGATCAAGGATTTTTATGCGGTTCAGCCCGAACTCCTTTATTCCCAGCAGGGCGGAGATAGTAATCGAAGTAACATTCCGAATTTGGAAATCCATTATATTTCCCTTACAGTACCAAATATGTTTTTTGTAATCCCCAATAATGGATTTCATTTTTTAATTGGACCGACCCTGGATTTTAACGTAAAGAATAATCCTGGCAACATTTTCAATGACAAAGGGCAATGGAATATCACTCCTATTGATTTAACATATGTCGTGGGGATCGGTTATGAATTCGACTTTGGTTTTATATTGGAAGTCCGTTATAAGCACGGGGTGGCAAACGTGGATTGGTTCAATAGAAACGAAGAATATGCCTCAGGTGGCAATGAAGATCATTATAACACTCTATTTCAATTTGGCGCCGCCTATAAATTTGATTTCTAATTCCGTATGCTAATAAAGAATTTATACACTGTAAAAGATGTGGTCACCGATAACGGCCAAACAATCGTCCAGATCAACATTGACAAGGACCATAGGA
>JBLWZN010000055.1:0-22848 GCA_048266425.1 Sediminicola sp. | reverse complement strand
AATTATCGGGGGTGTATGGGGTTCTTTAAAACGATTTTAAGGTACTGTTTATTTCCTTGTTTACCAATTCGGCAAAGTCCTTTATTGGGAATGCTCCTAAATCTTCCCCCCCGTGCCTGCGGACGGAAATGGTATTGGTTAACTCTTCGTTCTCCCCGACAATTAGCATAAAGGGAATCTTGTTCATTTCGGCTTCCCTTATTTTTTTGCCAATGGTCTCATTTCTATTATCAATGAGGGCGCGAATTTCGTCATTTTCAAGCGAATTTAAAACTTTTTTTGCATATTTTTCGTGCTTCTCACTTATCGGAAGGAGAATGGCCTGTTCGGGAGTAAGCCACAAAGGGAAATTACCCCCTGTATGCTCCAATAAAATGGCCACGAATCGCTCCATACTTCCAAAGGGAGCCCGGTGGATCATTACAGGCCTATGTACTTCATTATCACTGCCTTTGTAGGTAAGGTCAAAACGTTCCGGTAAATTGTAATCTACTTGGATGGTACCCAATTGCCAGTTTCTTCCCAAAGCGTCTTTTACCATAAAATCCAACTTTGGTCCATAAAATGCTGCCTCTCCGGTTACAACTTCGTAGTCGAGTCCCTTATCAATGGCCGCATTAAGGATAGCTTGTTCCGCTTTTTCCCAATTTTCAACACTTCCGATGTATTTTTCCGGTTGTTCCGGATCTCGAACGGAAACCTGGGTTCTAAAGTTCTCGAAGCCCAAAGAACCAAAAACGTATAGCACAAGATCGATCACATTTTTAAATTCGGCGTCCAATTGGTCAGGGGTACAAAATATATGCGCATCGTCCTGGGTAAAGCCACGCACCCTAGTAAGGCCGTGGAGTTCCCCGCTTTGTTCATAACGGTATACGGTTCCAAATTCGGCATACCGCTTGGGCAGTTCACGATAGCTAAAGGGCCTATGTTTAAATATTTCGCAGTGGTGGGGACAGTTCATGGGCTTTAACAAGAACTCCTCGTCTTCTTTTGGGGTTTTTATGGGCTGAAAACTATCCGCTCCATACTTGGCGTAATGTCCGGAAGTCACATAGAGTTCTTTCTGGCCGATGTGCGGGGTGACTACCATTTCGTAGCCGGCCTTTTTTTGTGCCTTTTTCAAGAAGTTTTCCAATCTTTCACGCAGGGCGGCACCCTTGGGGAGCCATAAAGGAAGTCCTTGACCCACTTTTTGGGAAAAGGTAAAGAGTTCCAGTTCCTTGCCCAATTTTCTATGGTCCCTTTTCTTGGCCTCCTCCAACAGTTCCAAGTATTCTGTAAGGTCCTTTTGTTTGGGGAAAGAAATACCATAGACCCGAGTAAGCTGGGTATTTTTTTCGTTCCCTCGCCAATAGGCACCGGCAACGCTCAATATTTTTATAGCTTTTATAAAGCCGGTATTGGGAATATGTCCACCTCGGCAGAGGTCGGTAAAAGTGTCATGATCACAGAAGGTAATGGTACCATCCTCCAAATTTTCGATCAGTTCAACCTTATATTCGTTGCCTTGTGACTTATAAAGATTTAAGGCATCCGCTTTGGAGACCGCACGCATTTTATACTCGTGCTTGCCACGGGCGATTTCCAGGGCCCTTTTTTCAATTTCCGGAAAATCTTTTTCTGAAATTGTTTGTTCGCCCAAATCTACATCATAATAAAAACCGTTTTCAATGGCCGGTCCAATGGTAAGCTTTACTCCAGGGTACAACTCTTCCAAAGCTTGGGCTACCACGTGGGATGTGGAATGCCAAAATGCTTTTTTGCCTTCCGCGTCGTTCCAAGTAAAAAGTACAAGTTTGCCATCTTCGGTCAATGGAGTTACCGTTTCAACGATGGTATCGTTGAATTTTGCAGAAATTACGTTCCTCGCTAACCCTTCGCTTATGCTTTTGGCCACCTCCATAGGTGTAGTGCCTTTGGAAAACTCTTTTACCGACCCATCCGGCAATGTTATTTTTATCATGCTGTATTCTTTGAATAAGTCAACAAAGATAATACGTTGCCGCATCCCATACAACCTTAAAGTTAAAGCTCAAACTCAAGTGTCGATCGCAAATGCGAGTACAATGTTTATGGGTTTATCAGTTTAGGGGTTACGTGGTTTGCCGCGCCTTGTAAACTTTTCCTTTTGGTCGCTTTTTCGGCTTTGATGTATTTTTTAAATTTTATAATCCCGTAAGGGACCCCTCGGCCGACGCCATAGGCTTTTGCCGACGGCTGTCCGCTTTTAGGCACCCCGCCAATTTTCCCGTGCCATTCGGACGGGAATGATTTTGTCGGGCTGGCTCCTGAGTATCCATCAAATTAAGTTTTAATATAAATGAGCTCTTAATCCATCAAACTTACCTCTATTTTCCATGTTCTTCTATCTAATAATCATTGCCCTAAAACCGTCTACTGGAACTGCCAACTGGTCTTTTTCCTATTTCCAACTTCGCACCTCGTATTTCGTATTTTTCCGCCCACTGCAACTGCTAACTGCCAACTGCTCTCTTTTCTATGCTCTATGCGCTTTGTTCTTAAGAAAAATCGAAACGACCACCGATTTGGAAGCCGGGGTATTGCTCTTTCTGGCAACATTGTTAATAGGTACCAGGACGTTGGCTTCTGGAAAATAGGTGGCCACGCAGCCCCTGGGAATATCGTAACCCAAGGCGATAAAGTTTTTAGCGGTGCGTTTCTTCCCTTCAAAATCGCTCTGGATATCCACAACGGATCGTTCTGGAATCTGCGCTTGTTGTAGGTCTTGGCGATTCATGAGTACTACCCGTCGTTCGTTTAGTATGCCCCGATATCTGTCGTCCATACCATAAATCGTAGTGTTGTATTGGTCATGGGACCTTATGGTCATCATGATATATTCTCCACTTTTTAAGGCAACATCAGACAGTTCGTTCGTCGTAAATTGAGCTTTTCCGCTAGGGGTAGTAAATACTCTTTCCCTGGGGCCATTGGGAAGATAGAATCCTGCGGGTTGCCTAACTTTTTTATTGTAATCATCAAATCCAGGGATTACATCGGCGATAGCCTCCCGAATCAAATCGTATTTGCTCGCCATGCGAATCCAATCAAAAGTAGCTTTCGATCCAAGGGTTTCCTGTGCCAACCTTGCTATGATCATGGGTTCGCTCATTAAATGTTTGGATATGGGCTGTAAATTTCCTTGGGAAGAATGCACAATGCCCATGGAATTTTCTACGGATACGAATTGTGGGATTCCATTTTGAAGATCCTTGTCCGACCGTCCCAAGCAGGGCAGTATAATCGCTGTTTCCCCATGGACCAAATGGCTGCGGTTGGGTTTGGTGGATATATGTACGGTCAATTTACAGTTTCGAAGGGCTTTGGCGGTGAGTTCTGTATCCGGCGTAGCCGAAATAAAATTGCCGCCCAGACCGATAAAAACCTTTCCCTTTACCTGTTCCATGGCTTTAATGGACTTTACTACGTCATAACCGTTATGGTAGGGAGGGGAGAACTGGAACCTTTCCCCCAATTTGTCCAAAAAGTCCTTTTGGGCAACTTCCCATATACCCATGGTACGGTCTCCCTGTACGTTGCTGTGCCCACGTACCGGACAAACACCGCCGCCTTCTATCCCGATACTTCCCTTGAGCAGCAAAAGGTTTACGGCTTCCCTGATATTGTCCACCGCATTTTTGTGTTGGGTGAGTCCCATGGCCCAACAGATAATGATTTTTTTACTTTTTAGGATTAACTCCGATGCCTCCAGAAATTGATTATACGGTACTCCCGATTTGGCTACCAATTCGGGAATGGAATTTTGTTTTAGATCCCTTAGGAATATATCGAAGTTTTCCGTGTATTTCCCTATAAACTCTTGATCGAGGGCCTCGGGGATACTTTTTTCAGCGGCATTTATTAGAAATAATAAAATGGCTTTAAGTAGTGCCACATCCCCATTGATCTTTACCTGAAGAAAAACATCGGTGAGCTCTTTGGGCTTGCCCAGCATATCGCCCAACTTTTGTGGATGTTTAAATTTGAGCAATCCCACCTCTGGCAGGGGATTGATAGCAATTATTTTACCACCATGTTTCTTTGTTTCTTCCAAGGCCGTAAGCATTCTGGGATGATTGGTACCCGGATTTTGGCCCATGATTATTAGGAGGTCCGTTTTGGAAAAGTCATCAAGCTTTACGGTGCCCTTGCCGATACCTATGGTTTCGGCAAGCGCACTTCCGCTAGATTCGTGGCACATATTGGAACAATCGGGCAGGTTATTGGTGCCAAATTGTCGTACAAACAGTTGGTATAGAAAGGCGGCCTCGTTGCTGGTACGGCCCGAGGTGTAAAAAATGGCATCATCAGGGGAGGGGAGGGCATTGAGCTCGTCCGCAATTTTTCTAAAAGCGTTCTCCCAAGTAATTGGCTTGTAATGCTGCTCTCCGGGCTCCAGGACCATCGGTTCGGTGATACGACCGCTTTTTCCCAATTCGTAATCCGTCCATTCCAATAGCTCCGGGACGCTATGTTTTTTAAAGAATTGGGGTGTTGCTTGTAGCGTTGTTGCCTCTTCGGCAAGCGCCTTGGCCCCGTTTTCACAATATTCCCCCAGATTGGAACGGTGACCATCTGGATCGGGCCAGGCACATCCCGGGCAATCGAATCCGCCTTTTTGGTTCATTTTGTTTAGGCCCGTTAACCCCCTGCCTAGTCCGGCTTCCCGTGAAATATGCTCTAGGGTCGATTTTATGGCCTTAAAACCGGTTGCAAACTCAGGAATATCCCGCAGTTCCAAATTTGAAAGTTTTTCTGGGGTGGTAGGGGAATTTTTTTTTTGTGCTTTCATGCCAAGCGGAATATTTTGGTTTAGGTAACGGTAAAAATGAAGAAAATAGAACATAGAGAAGAGAAAATAGACAGAACACGTAACAGAAAAAGTTCAAGACCGCGCCTTTATAAGTTTCTATTTTCTTTCTTCTATTCTCTTTATTAAAATTCGTTTTGCTCCCGTATAAATATTAAAACTGTATTTCCTTGCGAATCCGATAAGGGTCATATCCATTTTTGCGGCTAATTGAACTGCCAGGCTCGATGGTGCCCCGACTCCCACCATAATCGGAATACCGGCTACGGCTGCTTTTTGGACCAATTCAAATCCGATTCGCCCGCTTACCAACAGGATGCTTTGATGCAGAAGACTGGCGTCCATGGCCAGGCAGGCACCTATCACCTTATCCAAGGCATTGTGTCGGCCAACATCCTCACGCGACAGTAGGAGTTCTCCTGTCGATGAAAATAGGGCAGAAGCGTGAATACCCCCTGTATGATTGAATATGTTTTGATGGGGAATCAGGGATTTCGGAAGATTGGAGACAATTTCGAAATTGGTGGTTAGTCTGTTTCCGTGTAAGGAATCTATACTGCTGGTTATTTGGTCTAACCTCTGTTTTCCACAAATACCACAGCTTGCCGTTGTTGTAAAGTTCCGCGCATACTTGTCCGTATCAATCTTTACATGCGGTTTCAGCTTTGCCTTAACAACATTTCCCTTCGCGGCTACATCAACTTGCTCGCAGTGGAACAGGTGTTCCAGGTCGCCTATCCCATTGATAATGCCTTCGGCAAGTAAAAATCCGGTTGTGAGTTCAAAATCGTTCCCAGGCGTTCTCATGGTTACGTTAAGGGAAAGGGGCTCGGATAAACCGGGATGCAATAGCTGTATCTCCATAGGTTCTTCCGTCACCAGCAGATCCGGGGTGGCAACAGCACCTTCCTTATCAACCTTGATTTTATTATGGGTAGTAACTCCCAGCAGCATAATTGTATGTTTAAGGGTAAAGTTACTATTTATCTAGTTATGGTGACGTTCGTTACAAACACCTTATTAGGAGTGCTTTAGGTTAAAATGTAGGAATACGCCCAATACATCAGTATAAACTGAAGTGGAATCCTGAGTATCAAAATCCATTTGGGTATTCCCGCCCCTGCTTTTTTGCCCGATAGCATGTAAAAATGGACCACAAGGAAAACAGCAAGCATAGCAATGAGTATCACAATTGCCATGTTTCGGAAGATAGGGATACATAGGCCAATTGCTACAACAATTTCCATCAGGCCACTAAGTTTCACCAAAAGTTCTGGTTTGGGCAAATACCTTGGCATTATCCGCAAGTAGATTTTTGGTTTAATAAAATGCATTAGTCCGGCTACCAGGTACAGGGCGGCCATTAGGTAAAGGTGCCAAGGAGTTTCCATGAGCTAAAAATAGTAATAATACATGTACTAAGTAGAAATCCGGGAAGTGGAAAAAGAAAGGTACTGACACAGTGTTTCTATTTAGTGCGATTAATTTTAATCTATTCCCCATTTCTGCTAAGCCCATGTCCGCAATTGACCATGGGATTTGTGGTAAGGGATTTTTAATATTGATTTATATTTTATTAAATTCGTCCTTGGTTTAAGCGCCAACTTGTGCGTAATGTTTAAAAAGGTTGCTGTTGGTGTTTCCTGGAGAAGCAAGAGTTGGGCTTCTTGAATTTTCCTAAAAGGGATGGATTGGTTTTTTTTGGTCAATTTTTCTAATGAACACACTTAAAACGTTTAAATGGGTTCTACAAATATCAGCTTTCTGTTTATTCTACATTAAAGAAATGGTGAACGGTCTACCTAGGTTTAAATTTGGCATCGGAATTCTATCCATGGTCTTGCTATCCACCTTGTTCTTTCACAAGGAGGTAAGGGAATCGTTGGCTGACAACGTAGTTACTTCCTTTAATGTTAAAAAAGGGAATCATAATGCCTATACGGCCGTGGAGGCCCAGTTGTTGAGCAATGCCACACAGATTGAAGGATTTACGACCAATCTAAGCAACCCCGCGTCGCCCGAGTTCAGGAATTCTTGGGCCGGAGACCGTTTCCGAAACAAAGTGATCGAAGCTCTTGTTAAAACGAGGAACACACAATACGTTAACATTTCAAAAAACCTACTGGTCCATTATCGAAAATCGGACCTGATATTTCCTTTCCATTATTATTGGTGATCTTCCCTTCTGCATAAGGTTAATAAGACCAAATAGAACAATTGTTTTTTAAGGAAGAACGTATATCCCCTATTGTAAAAACCTGTTTTAAAAATGGCATTCGGCCATTTTACAAACCCGTTTGGGTTAGTTAATCGGTTATGCATTAGAGTTGATAAAAACGGTATTCCCTTATAATTTAATAGAAGCTTTAAAATGGATACTGGAACAACAATAATTGGGGCAGCTTTTGTCGCCATGTTAATATTGCCCTTCATATTGATTGGAGGCAACACTAGGAAAAAGAATAAGAAATTGGGTCAAAGTCTAAAGGAAATCGCGAACAACCACAATTGCAAGGTAACCCACTTCCAATGTTGCGGGGATTTTGCAATTGGACTGGACGAGATCTCCCATTGTGCCTTTTTTTATAAAAAGATTAAAGATAAAGAGATGGCCAAATACGTGAATCTTACCGACATAAAGGAATCGAAGGTCATAAACACGAGTAGGACCATAAAATCTGGAAATAGGGATTACAAGACCCTGGACAGATTGGAAATAGCATTTGTCCCCAATCCGCAAAAAGACCCAAATTTAATTTGGGAATTGTATAGCATTGAGGACAATATGCAGCAGAGGGGGGAAGTGCCATTCGCTTCACTTTGGTCCGGACTTATAAACGAACAGTTACATCAAAAGAAATAGGAAGTTAGCCTAACCCAAGATTTTCGTGGGGTTTTTATCATTGCCCATTGTCTTTTGAACAGTAACTTTTCTTTGGCGCTGGGCCTATACGGGTGTCATATATAATAAAACCTTGATCTACCATCAAGTTTTTTAGGTGGAATTTGTAATGAGCATATTTTTTCAAAATAGACTCATAAATTATGGAAAAGGTTCTTATATTTGCACCCGCCAACGCAAGATGTCCTTTTTATATCTTGCAGGCCCGCTAAAGGAGGAATGGCAGAGTGGTCGATTGCGGCAGTCTTGAAAACTGTTGAGGGTCACACCTCCGGGGGTTCGAATCCCTCTTCCTCCGCTTCAAAAAATGCTCCACCCAAATGGGTGGGGCATTTTTGTTTTATGGAGAATTTAAACGACGTTTGAAAGGATCAATTTTTATCACTTTTGAAACGCTATAAGCATGGATAGGGCAGGTACTTTAATAGGACCTTCTGCGGTTGTACTGGTTTCAAAATTATCGCCAACCACGGCCAAAGTCCATTTTCCAGGAAGTACATAATCCGTAATTTCCGGTCTCGCATTGTAGATCACATAGATGTTTTTCCATGGATCCCCATTCGCATGATCACTGATCTGATAACCGATAAGTCCGTTTTCATTGGTTTTAAACTTTAGATGTTTTCTAACGTCGCCACCGGTTTTCATCCTAAAAGCGGGATGCTCTTTTCGCAATTGAATCAGATTTTTGTAGTACGCTACCGTATTGGGATGTTTGGCTTTCCAACCCCAATCGATTTCGTTAATGCTGTCGGGGGATTTATAACTGTTCTCTACCCCTTGCTTTGTTCGCAATAGTTCTGCACCTGCTTGGATAAATGCGATGCCCTGTGAGGTCAGCACAACGGCGTTCGCCAACTTATCCATTGCGGTCAATTCTTCCTCTGTTGCCCTTGGTCTCGAGATTTTAAGCTTATCGTACAAGGTGTGATTGTCATGACAACTCACATAGACTATGGATTGCCAAGGATTTTTCGCCCACGGCACCTTAGAGGTATTTACTTTTTTATTATCAACTTGAGGATGCTCAATGCAACCTACAATTCCCATTTTTACGGATTCTTCCGTATTTTTTCCTCCGTTCACAAACCCCAAACCCATTTCTTCAAAAACGGAACCTTTAAGTCCATCCCTTATTTCGTCGGAAAAAGCGGCAACATTTGGCAGTTGGGCTATATTGAGCTTAAAAGCTCTTTTTTTCCATGGGTATGGGGAATCACCAGGTGCCCAGCCCTCTCCATAAATTATAATATTCGGATTTATGTTTTTCAGGGCTTTCGAGACCATATTCATGGTTTCTACATCCAAAATTGCCATCAGGTCGAATCGAAATCCGTCCACATGATATTCCCTGGCCCAATGGGAAACCGACTCCACAATGTATTTTCGCATCATTTCCCTTTCCGATGCCAATTCATTTCCGCAGGCCGATGCATTGGATGGTTTGCCATCTTCCAGATGGCGATAATAATACCCAGGGACCTCTAAATTGAAGTCGGAATTCACATATCCGGCGGTGTGGTTAAAAACAACGTCGAGCACAACCCCGATGTTATTGTCGTGGAATGCTTTTACCATTTGCTTAAACTCTTTTATTCTTACCTCGCCCTTTTTTGGGTCCGTAGAATAGGAACCTTCCGGTACATTGTAGTTAACCGGGTCGTATCCCCAATTATATTGTGGGGTATCCATATTTGCTTCATCTATAGAAGAAAAATCACAAGTCGGCAACAAATGTACATGGGTTACTCCCAGTTCTTTAATATGGTCAAGTCCGGTTGCCATGCCTGCCGGTCCCTTAGTGCCCACTTCCGCCAAACCCAAATACTTCCCTTTCATTTGAATGCCCGAATTTGGATCTATACTAATATCCCGTATATGGGCCTCATAAATAATGGCTTCATTGGGCGTTGCAATTTTTGGGCCTGTATCGGTCTCCCATCCTTCAGGATTGGTGCTTTCAAGGTCAATTACCATCGCTCTTTTTCCATTCAGGCCCAAGGCCTGGGCGTATATGCCAGGGGTTTCCTTAAGTACACTATCACTTGTTTTTACCTGGTAGGTGTAATAAGTGCCGTTTAAATCCCCATCCAAAGTTAATTCCCAAACCCCCTCCTTTTTTCTTCGCAACTCGTGGGTTGCAATGGACTGCCCTCCAGAACCGTTGTTATACAGATATAATTGCACCTTTTCGGCTACCGGCGACCAGATTTTAAATACCGTAGCTTTTTTACTGTAATCCACCCAAAGATTATTATTTGTGACCGGATAGTCATCAAAGTTTTTGGGTTTCGTTTTAGGTTGGTGGCATGAAGTTAACAAGGCGAATAGCAGCAAAATATTTAGTGTTTTACAGAATTTCATGGTATTTATTATAGAACGTAAATGAACTTTTTAAATCGCTCTTTCCCGGAGCCTTCACATATACTTCTTTCATTTCATGCAATTTTATCGGTAATCCATATTTCGTTTTTTCTTAAATCATTCCAATTAATGATCTCAAGTGCGACTAAAATTTCAATAGCCAAAAGAACAATTTCACCCAGAGCGTTGAGCAAGTTATTGATGACCTTGTTTTCTGTAGGTAACCGTTGGCTAATTTTAATTAGGAATTTTATCATTGGTTTCTTGGTAGGTCAAAATGAAGCATTAAAAGTTACTGTCATAAAGATAATACTTGAGATTGTCTTTATACGCATGTCATGGAGACTGTAAACAGAAACTTTTTAAAAAAAAAGCAGTTCCCGATCGGAACTGCTTTTAAATAGTATTAAGGTACTGTTTGGATTACCAAGGTAAAGGGCCACTGTAGTTTGGGATTTATCCTTTAACGGTTACTTTTTCTACGACTAAGGAATTAACGCCATTTTTATTCACCACGGTGCCGGTTATTTCAACCGCTTCAGCGGCGTGTTTTATCGCCGTATTATAGGCGTCGGAAGCGCTGTGGTCTTCCACTAACAGATAAACTTTTCCGTCTTCCCCGAGAATTCCAGCGGGTAACCCTTTATCCAAACAGGCTTGGGCACATTTTTTATGGCCTTGTCCTTTTGCATCCTTCGCGACATAGCACGACATATCTAAAACTTCCCCTTTAATAGTTTCCTTACTTTGCGCAAAAGCATTGGTAGAGAAAACAAAAAGAAAAGCAGTCAACAGTAATCCAAAAAATTGGGCTTTTGTATGTTTCATAATATTTGATTTTTGAAATTTTTACCTACTAATTTACGATATAAGCTGCAGAAATTAGAATCAATCCAAGAAAATTATGGGGTAATTAAGGGATTTGTTTCCTATAAATTAGAGAAAACTCCTAAGTTTGGTTAAATTGTATAGGCATTTGATACCTAAATTTTATTTAAACACGACCTTTTTGAACATAAGATTATGAAAACAAGGTTAAAAATTCTCCTTGCAGTAATCGCTGTGTTGCTACTCCTCCAAGTTCCTATATTTAATCCTGAAAAAAATTATGTCGATGAGGATACCGCTGTCGACATTACGGATAAGTATGATGTCCCTATGGATATTCAAATGGATTTGTATGGCGCCTGCTACAATTGCCATTCCAACTATACGGAAAATTACCCGTGGTACTACAACATACAGCCGGTAAGTTGGTGGATGAACGGTCATATCCAGGATGCTAAAAAAGCTTTGAACTTCTCGGAATTTGCAACTTATCCGTCGGATACTGCTGCTGTGAAATTCAAAAACCTTCACTTGGTGATGCAGGAGCATACCATGCCGCTTAAATCCTATCTTTGGCTACATGACGAAGCTAAACTAACAGATCAGCAATATCGGCACATTGCCGAATGGGCTAAAAAAATGCAAGAGAAAATTGAAATTGATTCTACCAAAGCTCATTAAGAAACCACCCGTCGCCAAAAATAAATTATCCTTAGATGGGATTCTGTAATTTATTTTTTAGTGTACATGTACAGGTGTGCTCCCTTTTTGAGATTTAGCTGGTCATCGGCTAATTTTTCAATACAATAGGTTATATTTTCGGTAGAGGAGGTGCCATTTCCAATACTCTCGACCGTGAATGTAATTTGGTTCCCATTTACCTTCCAATTTTTATAGAGAAGGGTTTTCATATTATCGGAACGGGCGGTACCATTTTTAAAAAGGGTGAAATCCAGGGCAGATTCGGAGGTGTCTTTCCAAGAACCGATTAGAAGCTTTTCCTTGATTTTTGGATTTTGAATTTTAGAAATTGCTTCATTTCCAATTGAACCATTGTTTTCCTTTTTACAAGAGGAAAAAAAGAGCATCCCAAGAATTAGAACTAAGGTTTCAATTGTCTTCCTATGGATTGTGAAATCATTCATTTCTTTGATATTGTTGAAATATTGGAACCGTACCCATATACGCCGTTCACCGACGTATCTGAGAGTGGTGTTTTACCGCAAAAAATTGGTCATCCATCCCAAGTATTCAAGATCCCGGAATCATAATTCGGAAGAGTAAAATTGGAAATGGGAGACCCGATTATTCCTCTGTGCAAAGGAACAAAAATCGAATTAAATCCATAATTTTAAGGTATGGATGTCTTCTGATAGGACTAGTCAAATTTGTTTTTGTCTCCACTTATAAAAGATTCTTCGTTTGGGGTAAAGATTATTGGCCCTTCGCCTGTTTTGGCAGGTTGCTACCCCTCATATGGAGTTCGTAATGAATGAGGTATAAAATTACAAAACCAAAAGCAATACGTTTTAATAGCATCCGTCTTTACTTGAGGCAGTCCTTGTTATTTCTGAAATTGAACCATCTTTAAAATGTCATTGAACAATCTTACAGACAAAATGTACTATACCCGAAGGGCAACCGGATATCCAGGGCCTGGAATTTTGACATCGGATGGTAGATCGATTCTAATTTCCTTTGGCGCCAAGATATAGCTTGTTCAAGAATTCGGTTATTAGGATTGCGGGCTCGGAATGCTGTATATTGCCAAACACCACTGGTTGGATTCCATTTACGATCGGTTGGCCCCCGAATGTTAAATCATTTCTAATTTATGGCAGTCCGTTCTGTAAGGAAAATAAAATGGGCTAACTTTGATAAGAAGCGCAAATTGGGGGAGTCTTCTTCCAATTGTTATGTCCAAACCTAATTTTGCACCCTTCGGTTTGGATTATCCAATGTGGCCATCGTTATAAAAGTAATCGATTATGAAAAAAATACTCCTGCCCACCGATTTTTCCGAAAATTCGTACAAGGCGATCAGCTATGCCATGAAGTTGTATAGAGATCAGGAATGTACTTTCTTTTTATTGCACACCTATACTCCGGCCATTTATCAGGCGGAATATGTTATGCATGCACCTATGCAGGTGGGCTTGAGCGATTTCTACCAATCCAACTCGATCCAACAATTGGAAAAGCTCCAAGATCGAATTATCACCGAGTTTAAAAACCCGAAGCATAAATTCATCATCCACGCCGCCTTTAACCTTTTGGTGGACGAAATACAGGAAACAATTAAAAACGAACAAATTGATCTGGTCATCATGGGTACCCAAGGGGCAAGTGGCGTTAAAGAAATATTTTTTGGGACCAATACCATCCACGTTATCAAAAAAAGTACATGTCCCGTTATTGCCGTACCTGTTTCCAATGATCATAGCCTTCCCGATAATATTCTTTTCCCGACCGACTTTGAGGTGTCGTATCAAATCGACCAGATTTCAGAACTTAAGGATATTGTGGTCAACCATAGGTCCAAATTGAAAGTGTTGCACATTTCAACAAACTACGAACTCGATCCACAGCAGACCAAGAATAAATCGAAACTAAAAGAGTTGTTTAAGGGGATGGAAATTAAGTTTCATGAGGTTGGGGATCAAGAAGTTATTTCTGCTATTAACGGATTTCAGAAAGATAATGATGTTGATTTCTTGGTCATGGTTCAGCATAAGCGCACTTTTTTGGAACGCCTATTTATGGAGCCAGTCATCGATAAGATTGGATTTCATGTCACCATACCATTTATGGTGATTCCCGGCTACAAGCAATAAATTGGAACCTTATGCCTTTGCAAATATTAGTTTGATCCAATTATTTTAGAGGATCAATTTTTGAATAAGTAATTAAAATTGTCTAGTTAAAAAATGAAAGAAAATCGTACCCAAACCAATCAATATAATGAAGTGGAAATCCTGCATTTGGAATCCCAACAATGGGCGTCTAGCCTGAAATTTATTAAAGATGAGATAATTTTTATCGGACATCTATTGGACTCCTATGTTTTTGAGCCCGATACACCCAATCTTTTTGAGCGGTTACAGGAGTATAGGGAACGACTGGAAAAAATAATTGGCACGACCAAGGGGGTAACCAAACTAATAGGAGTGCACGATAACGACCTAGGTGGCATGATGGAACGCAAGGATAAGTCCTGTGATCTGGCTTATTATCAAAAGCACGATCAATTAAAAGCTACCGTTGTAGAATTAATGATGGAATTTCAGAATTTCAAGGCCGATATATTCAACTATGCCAGTGGAATCTTAAAGAAGCGAAAACCAAAACAATGATTTTAAGCTCCACCTCGGTGCCCAACCAAATAGTAATTGGTTGTTTTCTTTCTTGATTTGCAATTTAGTATAGGATTCCTCATTTTTAAAATGCTATTTTCCCTTTTCAAACGGGACAATACGTAATATTGGACCTAATTTTTCATCAGGCATAATTATTTTGTCCCAGATAATCACTTCCGCTGCCTTCGTGGCATTTATACCCAAGATTGCCGAGCGAAACACCATCACCAATCAAAAAAATAATTTCGCTTTGGATGAAATCTAAGTGTCGCTTTTGGAAAACCCTTATCTTTTTAAGTGTTAATTTTTATTTGAATTGAATTGGAAATACAAAAGTCATCATGTGCTATATTAGAATTGATAAAAATTTCGTTTCAACCGCAGATTTCGGAGTGATGGGCCGGGTAAATCGATCGATCAGTGAGACTTGGTAGAAGATTGGAATCACAAAAATTAGTTGTATTCATTCATTAAGGCCTTTTTTCTTAACGATCTACCTTGGGGACTTATCCCGTGCATGGGGTAGGCGATCCGGTCCCAACAAGGTATTAATTACTGTAATTATTTGATATTAGGATAGTTGGAATAAAATATGTTATTTATCTTCCAATAGATAATAACAAAACGACTATAATAACTTTTGATAACTTTGCCGGTAGGTTTTTTTACAAATAACCTACTTTTGCACTAGAGATTTTGATTAATCCTCTATAAGTATAAATGAAGATTTAGATTATGTCAGAAAAATTGGAACGTTTAAAAACATTGATCATAGGATCTGGTCCTGCAGGGTATACCGCTGCAATATATGCCGCCCGTGCGGATCTTAATCCTGTCGTATATACGGGGATGGAACCTGGAGGACAGTTGACCACAACTACAGAGGTCGACAACTTTCCTGGTTACCCTGAAGGGATAGATGGCCCTACCATGATGGTACAGCTACAACAGCAAGCCGAACGTTTTGGTACCGAGGTCCGTTTTGGAATGGTAACAGCGGTTGAGTTTAGCGATAAGATTGGAGGCATCCATAAGGTGACCGTTGATGAAAATAAGTTTTTGGAAGCAGAGACTATAATTATTTCTACGGGGGCTACCGCAAAATATTTAAACATACCCAGTGAGCAGCGTTTGCGGGGTGGTGGTGTTTCTGCCTGCGCCGTGTGCGATGGGTTTTTCTATAAAGGTCAGGATGTGGCCATTGTTGGGGCTGGGGATACTGCCGCCGAGGAGGCCTCGTATTTGGCCAATATTTGCAACAAGGTGACCATGCTTATCCGAAAGGATCATATGCGTGCTTCCATGGCTATGCAACACAGGGTCAATAGCCTGCCAAACATAGAAATTCGTTATAATACCGAGATTGAAGAAGTATTGGGCGAACAAGTGGTGGAAGGTCTTAGGATATTTAACAATCAAACCGGGCAGAAAGAGGAAATTGCTATAACCGGATTGTTCATAGCCATTGGCCATACCCCAAACACCGATATTTTTAAAGGTCAATTGGATATGGATTCCACCGGATATATTATTACCCAAGGAAAATCTACCAAGACCAACAAGCCCGGGGTGTTTGCTTGTGGGGATGCACAGGACAAAGAGTACCGGCAGGCTGTTACCGCTGCGGGTACTGGATGTATGGCTGCTTTGGATGCTGAACGTTATTTGGCGACCGTAGAAACGCCACAAGAAGTGGCATAACTTAAAATAGTGCTTGTATCGAATAAAAAAAACCGCTCCTTGGAGCGGTTTTTATTTGTAAAACAGGCTCTTTGGGCGGGTAAAAAGCCTTAATCTAGCCGTTTATAGTTTTCAGAATTGATAGGATTTCCATCCCCATCAACGAATATTTGACTGTATCTGTCCGGCTTCAATTCCAACTTCAAGGTCCAAACCATGCTATCGTTGGCTATTTTGCGCATGGATGATGACATATACTCCAACCGCTCCGTAAGGGTGCTGTCCGTTGTGCTATAGGACCCATAACCGAACCATTCCACTGAATCTTTGGGCACGTAGCGAGTCCACATTACCTTGCCATTGTAATACATCTTAATTTGTCGGTAACCTTCCGTCGTCGGAACTGTGGTTATTTTTTTGCCATCATAATTATTAAAACTTACCAGTTCCCAGGTACCTTCAATAGATGGTGCACTTTGTAGTTTTGGTGAAGTTGGCCCTGTACCGGATATCAAAAGCAACATCAGAAAAACCAATCCAAGTAATTTTTTCATGGTTGAGAAGTTTAGAATGTTTAATACCAAAAAGTTACAACTTTTTTTGTTAAACCCATAACTATTTTTGGGAATTTTTGAATATTCTGAACTAGTGAAGCGTAATTTCAAAGGAATTGACCAGTGTGGATAGTCTTTCAATATCATTTTCTGTATGATGTGCACTTAAAACGATTCGGCTCATCAACGAAGCATCCTCCTCGGGATAGGGAAAATTGGTCACAAGAAGGTGGTTTGCTTCCAAATGATCGGTTAGGGCATTGTTGGAATAGCTAAAGGCGGGATGGCCTTCCATAAAGAGAAAGGATCTTGGAGTGTTTAAGTTGCCCTTAAATTGTTCTATACGTAGTTTTAAGGATGCCCTTTGTTGGTGATAGATGTTCTGTGCTTCCAAAAAGGTAGCTATACTGGCGGGACTGGCCGGACTTGCCCCTCCAAACAGGGCCGTATCCATTAGTTGGGATATTCGTTGTTTGCTCCCAAAAATCGCTCCTGCTTGAATGGCCCAACCTTTTCCAAGAGATCCGCATACGATCAGTTCTTTTGGGGCCAGAGTGGAAAGTGCGGTATAGCAACCTCCACCGTCCTGCCCTAGGATACCTAATCCATGGGAATCATCGGCCACTAAAATTAAATCGTTTATGGGCAGGGCCTTTAAGCTTTCGAAGTTGGGGTAATTGCCGCAGGAAAAATCGATCGTATCCATAAATACTACAGGGGCCGTAGTTTTATTGGAAGCCAAATGTTCCCTTATCGCAATATCCAATGCCGTAAATGTAGCGTAGGTCTTAGCCGTGGTAAGGGACAGCGCTGAATGGCTATGTGGTGCATAGAACGATGTATATTTCTCTGGGCTAAAGGTTTTACAAACCAGCTGACCCGCTAGATAGCCAGAGGAAAGGGTAGTGCAGGCCTCGCTGCCGACAAGATTGGCCAGCTTATTCTCTCCCTCTTCAAAAATTGAAAAGCGGACATTGGATTTACGGGAAGCCCCATAACCAGTACCGTATTTTTGGATGTTCTTTATAAAGACCCGCTGAAAGTGTTCGTTTGTTTGAAGCCCTAAATAGGAGGTGCCTCCAAAATATAGATATGTTTTACCGTGCACGGAGATTTCCCTTCCTGGAAAAGTGTCGATATAGTAGGGTGGCACCGTCATTGTTCCATGGTTATACCACTTCCTCCAATTTTTGGAAAGACAACTTTCCCCCCTTTCCGTATTTTGACTCCTTGGGCGATATCCCCCTTGAGAAGCATGGCCCCGTCCATGTCCACATAATCCAGCTGGGGCAAGAGTTGGGCTATAGCGGAAATGCCCACCGAAGATTCCGTCATGCAGCCAACCATGATTTTAAGACCGAGCTCTTTTCCTTCGTGGATCATACGCAGGGCAGGGGTGAGGCCACCACATTTGGTAAGTTTTATATTGATACCGTTAAAATGGAGTCCACATTTTTGGACATCATCTTCTACAATGCAGCTTTCGTCAGCGATAATGGGAAGTACGCTCTGGTGAATTACTTTTTCCATGCCCTCCCAATCCCCTGCAGGCAATGGCTGTTCAATGAATTCTACGCCCAGGGCTTTTAATTGGGGAGCATTTAGGATGGTCCTTTTGGCGGTCCAGGCACAGTTGGCATCTACCCTAAATGTTGCATCGGTATGACTTCTAAGTTCTTTGATAATTGCCACATCGTCAGGAGTGCCCAATTTGATCTTATAGATCGGCCAAGGCGTCTCCTTCATTTTGGAAACCATTTTTTCAACGGTATCTAGCCCGATCGTATAGTTGGTGATGGGATAGTTTGTTGGGTCGGTATTCCATATCTTATACAAGGGCTTGCCCAAAATCTTTCCGTAAAGGTCGTGTGCGGCCAAGTCAAGCGCACAAATGGCAAAATTGCTTAATTTTTTGCTTACCAAAAAGGCGTGAAAAACTTCCGGTAGGGTAAAATTATAGTTTTCGATTTCCTCACGAACGGACTCGATCTCCGCTTCCATGCTGTTTACGGTGATTTTGTAATAGGGGTTGGAGGTAGCCTCCCCGTAACCCGTCTCACCTTTCAGGCCAAGGCTGACGATAAGGGTATCCTGAAATTCATGGGACTCCCGAGAAATGCTAAAGGTGTGCCTTAACTGTAGAACATGCTTTGAAATGGATAACTGCATTGTAATTTTTTCCACTAAGATAAAAAAGCACCAACAAGTTTCAATAGATATAGTCAATATTAAATCTCTTGACTAGAATTAATTTTTTGGCTGGAGGACTTTGTTGGTACTTGGAATATTAATTTGGCGATTACCGCTTATTTACACTTCCGGAGACCGATTTCTTCCGTTCCACGGTGGCCTCTCCACTATAATTTATGTTTGCCCCGCTACTGGCATCGGCCACAAGGATGTCCGATACATTGATAGAAATGTCGGCTCCACTACTGGCGTTGGCGTTACAGCTTTTCACCAATAGGTCTTTGGCCCTTACCCCCGAGCCCGAACTGGCGCGGATTTCCAGATCATTGGCCTCCCCGGACATTTGTATATTGGCCCCACTACTGGCATTGGCCTTGATCTCATTGGCCCTAAGGCTTACTTCAATCCCGGAACCACTACTGGCGCCAATTTCAATGTGATCGGTATTTAAATCGTTATTTACCGTTAGATCTGCTCCGCTAGAGCTTTCCAATTGGGTAACCACCGGGAGGGAAACAAATACTTTTTTGGTGGCGCGACCTATATTTTCCCGAGCGTGTATTCTCAGTTTTCCGTTATTGATGTCGGTGCCGATCAGGTCGATCACATTTTCATCGGCCTCTACCGTGATATTGAATTCATCTGCCTGGGTTACGTAAACCTCGAGTCCCTCAGAGGCGGAAACCGACGTGAATTCTCCCGTGATTTTCCTATTGTCTTTGGCGACGATTCCATTTCCTTTTTTACCGGGCCCTAGATTGATGTCGAATCCACAGGAGGATAAAAAAAGTGCGATCAGTACTGCGATTGTGATTCTAGCTAATGTTGTCATGGTCGTTGTTTTTTGATTAGATTGATAATTTTAGTTCGTTGTCGTAAATTTCCTGATGAATGGGCATCTTTTAAAGATTCTCTTACCGAACTGTTGTTTGCGGACGATGGCCTGTAAAATAGAGGCCATAAGTCCTCTCCTTGATGGGGAGCAATCGGGGCAAGATCTATGGAGCCGTTTTTACCTTGATCCCATTGCTGTCTATTTTTACTTTTAGACCGCTGTCCTTATCCCTTACATCGATATCGATTCCCTTTTCATTGATAATGATTTTACCCCTGTCATTATTGTCGTCTGCATCAGCTTCCCAAGCTCCTTCCGGACAATCCAAACATTTTAGCTCCCCGTCATCAACAACCTTCCATAGGTAGTCCTGAATTCTATCCCGATCTATGTCCGGGTCTAAGTGGGTGTTCCAGCCCATCCGATCTCTGGTCGATTTGTCCAACCTAACGGTCATCTGGGATGGGAGAAACAGGGTAATACGTATTTCTTGGTCCCGTATCTTGTTTTTGGTCTGGGTCGTAAAATAATCATCCAAGAGCACTTTATTGCCCTGGACGGAAAAGCCATAATCTATTTCCGAGGATCGTTTTTTGGCATCGTCAAAGGAGCTACCATCCGCTTCCTTTCGGATTTTCATATATGCCACAGAGTCTTCGGACTTTTTGATGTCGAATCGAACATCCCCTGAAAATAGAAGTCGTTCCCCATGCTCGTTGTGGGTAAGGGCCATGCGTCCGAAATGCATATTGTCCTGATATTCATAAAGCTCGTTAGATTTCATTACAATATTCAAAGTATCCGATGCGCTTGGTATACTGATTTGCTCCTTAACGGTAGTGCTTCCCGTGTAAGCAAAGGAAGTAGCTTGGCGTATGCCAAGGACGATAAGTCCAATTATGGCAATCAACCAAAGCCCTAGCAGGGAAAATTTGGCTATGTTCCCGATCGATTTTAGGTTTTTTACCAAAATTTTGAGCCCTAGGTAAAGCAGGAAAAAGAAGGGAATCCCGATGGCCAAAAAGCCCATCAAGGATACGAGCCATACCGGAGTATCGGTAGAATTTATCAGTTGATAAAAATCCATCCCCGGAATATGCACCATCCCCAGGATGCCAACGGTGAACATGCCTACAAAAAGTGCGATCAATGCGGTAGCGCCCATAAGGATCAAAATAATTCCGATGAATTTTCCAACGACCTTAAAAAGGAAGATAATAATGTCGCCCAGGGTATCAAAAAAAGACTTGGAGCCATTTTTCACCTTTTCCCCGACTTTTTTATAATCGGCGTTCTTGACCTTTTCGGCTACTTCGTCAAATCCTTCCTTTACCTTGCGTTCTATATTGCTGATGTTTACGGCCTCCCCCCTCATATCCAATTTTTGGGCGGTGGTCGTGGCCTCTGGTATTAGGATCCATAAAAGGATGTAGATAAAAATAAATCCGCCCCATGAGAATATGGGCAATAAGAGCCAAAACAATCTTATCCAAATGGCGTCTAGATGCAAATAATGGCCAATACCGGAAGATACACCTCCAATGTATTTGGAATCGATATCCCGGTATAACTTTTTGGTTTTTTTTGGGGCGTCGATAGGATTTTTAAGCTCGTCCTCGAAGATGTCCTCATCTACCATATAATCTTCGGGCTGACCCATTACGCTGATGACCTCGTCCACTTCTTTCTGGGTTATCACCTGCCGGTCATTTTCCATTTTTTCCTGGAACAGTTCGGCTATGCGTGCCTCGATATCTGCGATGATCTCGTCGCTACCTTTGGTGCCGGCGAAGGAACGCTTAATGGATTCCAGATAACGTCTCAATTTATTGTATGGCTCTTCATCGATATGGAAGAAGATATTGGCGAGATTGATGTTGATTGTCTTGTTCATTTTAATTTTATTTATTGGTGGTTACCAAGTTCACTGCGTTTCTTAATTCGTCCCAAGTGGTGTTCAACTCCTTTAGGAACAGCATTCCTGTTTCCGTAAGGGTATAGTATTTTCGCGGTGGCCCGGAGGAGGATTCCTCCCATCTATAATTGAGCAACCCCGCGTTTTTTAGCCGGGTAAGTAGCGGATAAATAGTGCCTTCCACTACTAACATTTTGGCATCCTTTAAGGTCTCTAAAATTTCATTGGCATACTTGTCCTCACCATTGAGGATAGAAAGGATGCAGTATTCCAAGACCCCTTTGCGCATCTGCGCTTTTGTGTTTTCTATATTCATAATTTGTACCCTTTTTCTCTAAGATCCCGAGCTCCCATCTGTACCGATAAGTCGGCCAGATGGTCAAAGGAGGGAGAATTTTTTCATGGGGCGGTTTTAGTTAAACTTCATTTTTTGATCGATGGATGAACTCAAGTTGATCGGTGTGATGAGTACCGTTTTTATAGTTGATGGCTGTTTGTTGTTTGTTGTTCGGTGTTTGTCGTGCTTTTAAAATCTACTTTATAAAATTAATCGTCAACGGATATTTAAAATACTGTCCTTCCGATGTTCGGATGGTTGCCAATATGGTGTAAACGATATTCACAACAAATAGGGCCGCCTGGATAAGCCCTGCGATCCCCAACGGGAATAAATATCTGCCAAACTTGAAATTGCCGAAGTCCAGGTCAAAATTAAAGCCGTTGAAGTTTTCAAGGTCGTGAAATGAGAAATGGCCCGAATGAAATAATTCGGGAAGAAACCCAAGAAAGAAGGGTACGCTAACAATTCCAAGTACAATGGAATACAAGAGCAAACTTATTTGAAAGTTTAATGCCTGCTTGCCATTGTAATCCACATATTCGTATTCCTTTTTATTGGCCACCCATAATACAAGGGGCAGAATGAAATTTCCAAAAGGAATAAAGTACTTGGAAAAGGTGGATGCATGGATAACAGCCGATAAGTTTCTTTCGTGTTTTGTCAATGTCTCTGTCATGGCCTATTAGTTTCTTATGCAAATATATATCCTAAAGACAGTACCATGCAACACATAGTACTATATTTTAACTTTAATTTAACATATTAAGTGTTGTTTATTTCACATAAAATCCGAATTAACCTGGGATAATAATCCCGTTGAAACTCTCCTCGTCCCTTTAGTGCAGGCACCTTCGGCTTTTCTGAATCAGGAACCAAGACTAAAAAATGTTTTTAAGTTTATGTGTTCGTTTTATTTTCTTCAACTGTATCGTAGAACCAAGAACCAAGAACCAAGAACCAAGAACCAACACTATGTCTATGCCTGAAATACGTTGACCGATTTTGGTTGGATAAAACTAATCAAAAATGGCAGATCTAGAAGGTTTCAAG
>JBLWZN010000054.1:0-23524 GCA_048266425.1 Sediminicola sp. | reverse complement strand
CCCAGTAAACGGTATGCCGATCTGCGCCAGCTAAATACCCTACCAAAAGTAAATCTATCGGTATCACATAAAATAGATAGCTCGGATAGAGAACAACATGCCGAAGTAACCCTAAAAAACAAAGGCAATGCCATTGCTTTCTTGATCAATCTTAAATTGATCGATGGGGAAAATGGCGAACTGATCCTCCCCGTTTTTTGGGACGATAACCTTATCAGTCTTCTCCCCAACGAGGAAAGAACCCTGCACGCCACTTTTGGAGCGGTAAACAAAGTAAAATTAAAGGTTGAAGGATGGAATGTGGATTCTGTCGAAACAATTTTAAAATAACATCGTATGAACAAATTAGCCATCAAGGGAGGCAAGCCCCAGCGCAATACACTGATAAATCCATGGCCAAAATGGCCTGTTTGGGGCAAGGAAGAAGAAGTTGCACTTGTAGAAGTTCTGAACAGTGGCATATGGTCCTATAACGGGCCAAAAGAAGCCGAGTTCAACAAACGCTTTGCGGAGTACACCGGGGTACGCCATGCCATTTGTGCAGTCAACGGTACGGTAACCCTTCAAATTGCATTGGAAGCGCTCGGGATCGGTGTTGGGGACGAGGTCATTGTCCCAGGGCTTACTTGGCAGGCCACCGCGGCAACGGTAATCGATGTCAACGCTACGCCCATCCTTGTAGATGTGCTCGAGGATACGTGGTGCCTGGACCCAAAAGAGGTAGAAAAAGCGATCACCCCGCGTACCAAGGCAATAATTCCCGTGCACTTGTACGGTGCTTTTGCCGATATGGATGCCATTATGGAGCTCGCCAAAAAGCACAACCTCTATGTTATTGAGGACTGCGCCCATAAGCACGGTGGGGAATGGAACGGAAAAAAGGCCGGTAGCATTGGCAATATCGGTAGTTTTAGCTATCAATTGTCAAAACACCTAACCGCTGGGGAAGGTGGCTCCGTAACCACCAACGACCTTGCCCTGGCCGAAAAATTGGATGCCTTGAGAAACGTTGGCCGTAGGCCCGAGGGGGATTCCCTGATCGGGGCCGATAAAGGGATAGGCGACTATGGGGATGACGGTAACTTTATCCAATCCGGCAACTATCGGATCACCGAATTCCAGGCAGCCATTTTGGTGGAAGGCCTAAAGAGATTACCGGCCCAAAATGCGACCCGGGATGCCAATGGCGAATACTTAAACGGCCTGTTAAAGGAAATTCCAGGAATCAAACCCCTAAAAAGGGATGCCAGGGAAACCAAAAAGGCTTACTTCAATTTTGCCTTTAGATATTTTAAGGATGACTTTAAGGGATTGTCCGTCGAGAAGTTTAGAAGCGCACTGGAAGCCGAACTGGGCATCGTGGTCGATGCTTGCTACGAACCATTGAACCAATGCTCGTTGTACGTTCCCCATACCAAACCGGCCCGTCATAAGCTCAGCCCCGACTATTGGAAGGCCATAGACCCCAAGCGATTTTCCCTGCCCGTATGCGAGCGCCTTTTTAAAGAGGAATCCGTTTGCCTGCACCACAAGGTTTTAATGGGCACTAAGGAGGATATGGATCTTATTGCCGCCGCGATCAAGAAAATATACCAAAATGCGGGGGAATTGATGTGAATTTGAGAAGCTGTTCGCTTTTCGCTGGATGCTGGAAGTTAGAAAATAGAATATAGAGAATAGAAAATAGACTAAAGAATCAAGAGGGAAGAACCAAGACTAAAGTGAAAAAAAAATCGGACTGGTGTCATTCTTAGCGGAGTCGAACACAGTCCAAGCATTGTCGAAGCACAGGCTTTAGGGTCGGGGGATTTTAAGTACAAACATGATGCGAAAAATGGGTAAATACTTTATGCTTTCTTTTTGTACATTCCTCCTAGGGAAACCTGTTTTGAATGCACAATCGGAGGTTCCTATTTTGTCCACAAAAGGTATTTGTGCACACAGGGGCGCGGTGGAGCACTTTCCGGAAAACACCCTATCGGCTTTTAAGGAGGCCATTCGCCTTGGAGCGCAAATGATCGAGTTTGATGTGCAACTCACCAAGGATAACGAGCTCGTTGTGATCCATGATAGCTCGGTGGACAGGACCACCAATGGGTTTGGTCCCGTAAGCTCCTTCACGCTAGCGGAAATAAGAAAGTTGGATGCAGGGTCCTGGAGATCGGGTAAATTTTCAGGTGAAAAAATACCAACGTTGCAAGAGGTGCTTCGGATAATGCCCAACAACATATGGCTCAATATCCATCTAAAGGGCAATCGGGAATTGGGGGTCGAGACCGCCAAACTGATCGTTTCCGAAAATCGATTGCAACAATCGGTGGTAGCCTGTGAAAGAGAAGCCGCCCAAGGGGTACAAAGCGTCAGTCCGGATCTGGCCATCTGCAATATGGAGCGCCTGGATTCGAGAACAGCCTATGTTGAGGAGACGATAAAAAAAGGATACGCTTTTATCCAATTGAAGAAAAGTAGGAACGATGACGCCTTAAAAAGCGATATTGCGCGCCTTAAAAAACACGGCATCCTTATAAACTATGTCCAAGCCGATACCGGCAAGGAAATGGCGGAATTGTTCGATCTTGGGGTCGATTTTATCCTTACGGATCATCTGACCGAGTTGATGGATACTTTTGGGGAGCTCAGGCGCTGATCGCTGGATGCCGGATGCCGGAAATTGGAAGTTGGAAGTTGGAAAATAGAAGTTAGAAAATATACTAAAGAATCAAGAGACAAGACAAAGGTCTAGTTTCTTGACTCTTGTCTCTTGACTCTTGGTTCCAGCCTCTTGGTTTCTTGCATATCGCGATTACATAGACGCTACACCCGAAGCCCGTCCGACCGAACCGGGAGGGCAGAGACTCGGGAAAATCTATTGATTAAAATTAACCATTAAAATAAAAAAGTAATGCGGGATTTTTTTATAGCCACTACCCTATTTTTTATCGTTTCTTGTGCTGAAACCCCCAAGGAAATTGTTCATAGTCCAACGGCTGTTAAAAACACTATGGATGGGGTGATCACCAGGTTGTACGCACAGGTCCCACCAGATAAATATGCGTCCATTGATGATGCGTTTATGCTTGATTTTTTGACCCAAGAGGAGAAAAACGTGCTGGCGACCCAATACCAATATTTTAAGGTCGATGTACCCGTTACGGTTTCCTTAATGAGAAGTACCGAGCAAGCCACGGTGCCCTTTTGGATCGAGGTAAGTGGATTTAAAAAATCAGGGGAAACGGTAAAAAACGAGGTATATGAATACGAAGTTTGGCAAAAGGACTTTCAACCGGGTTGGGTGAATTTGGGAATATCGGGCTTTGACATGCACCGTCCCGTTTATTTCATTACCGTTGGACCGAAGAACACTGCCGATGAATTAAAGATAACCGAAAGATATCCTTCCGAATACTCTTTGGAGGTTATGAAAAAGGGAGCTTTTACCTATCACGATTGGTCGGATCTGAAAATTACGGAATTCCCAAAAGAGCTGGAAGGGCAAGTACTTTTTACTACCGTAAGGGGAAGGGCAAGGGAAGCCCATGTGGAAGGCGCCTTTAGAAAGACCCCATTCCCATCATCCATCCAGCCGGATCAAATTGTGCTCACTTGGAGCCAGGACCCTACCAACTCCGTCGATATTCAATGGAGGGCCAATACCACGGTTAAGGATGGCCTGGTGACCTACTGGAAAAAAGGCACTACGGATACCCTTACAACAGCCGCTACCGTTTCCTTGATGGAAGATCGTATGTTGTACAACGATCGATATGTTAATCGCTTTTTGACCCATCTTACCCAGCTAGAAGATGGGGCTATTTACGAGTATTGCGTCGGCTCCAAAGAAAACAACGCTTGGTCCGATGTTAGAAACTTTAAAACAGAGGCGAAAAACACGGATGAATTCTCATTTATCTGGTTCGGGGATACGCACAAGGACCCGGATTGGGCGGACCTTTTGCACTATGCCAATTCCAAGCATCCGGAAATCTCATTTTATTCCATTGCGGGAGACCTGGTCACCTTTGGCCTTTACAGGGATCAATGGGACGAATTTTTTGGATATGAAAAAGATGTGTTTTCATACAAACCCCTAATGCCCGTCCTCGGAAATCACGACCGGCAAGATGGCCTTGGGGCATGGATGTACTATCAACTTTTTAGTTTTCCCCAGAATGGACCAGAAAAGGTACACCCGGAAAGCACCTATGCATTTGAATATGGCAATGCCCTGTTTCTAATGATAGATTCTACCCATCCCAATGAAGATCAAACGGAATGGATAGAAAATCAATTAAAAAATTCAACGGCTACTTGGAAATTTGCCATGTTCCATTTCCCTCCCTTTAACTTTGAAGAACCTTATTTGGATATTCAACAAGCATGGGGCGGCCTGTTCGATAGGTATCACGTTGATATGGTGATGGGCGGACATATTCATTACTATATGCGGTCGAAACCCATGAACAATGGCAAGGTGGTAGATTCGTACAAAGATGGAACCGTTTACGCGGTGTCTATAGGAACCAAAGGCAACCATGAGGATATAGGGGAGGAGCCCTATGCCGAAAAAAGATACAAAGAGGGCCAATTTTACCAACATATGTCAATTAAGGGTCCCGTTTTAAAATACACAACGTATAACAAGGAAGGCGAAATAGTGGACGACTTCGAAATTAAAAAATAATGGATAAAACTAGAATTGCCCTAATAGGATCGGGCTATATCTCCGATTACCACGCCCGTGGATTGATGACGGTGCCCAACACGGAAATTGGTGCCGTTGTTTCCAAAAATTTGGACAACGCGAAGAAATTTGCAGGGAAATACGATATTAAAAACGCGTATTCCACAATTACCGACGTAGTGGAGGACAGCTCAATAGATGGGGTGGTCATCAGTACGCCCAACGTATTTCACGCCCCCTACGCCATTCAATTTCTCGAAAGTGGGAAGGACGTCTTTATCGAGAAACCCATGGCTATGAACGCCAAGGAAGGCACCTTGCTCCAAAAAGTTGCTGCCAGGACCGGGCATCTGGTGATGGTTGGCCATATGTGGCGGTTTGATGCCGATACCCAATATATAAAGGAGAATATCGATTCCGGGAAACTAGGAAAGATCATCAAGACCAAGAGTTACGGCATCCACGAAAATTGGGGTCCGGCCGGCTGGTTTACCCAAAAGGAATTGGCAGGAAGCGGTGCCTTGGGCGATATGGGCGTCCATGCCATCGACACCACAAGGTATCTCCTTGGCGATCCAAAACCCCTAAAGGTCTATGCCCGGATTGCCACCCATTTTGGGGACTACGATGTGGACGATAGTGGAATTATCATCATTACCTGGGACAATGGCACCGAAAGCATCATAGAAAGCGGCTGGTGGCAGTCCCATATGGACGGACCGGAGGCCAGTAGCGGCATATACGGTACCAAGGGGTATGGCAGCTTGTTCCCTACCTTCCTAAAGTTGAAAAAAGGGGAAGGATCCGAAATAATCACGCCCAAACTACCCGAAAGGGAAGATCATTGTGCCCAAATTATTTACACCAAACAGATGGAGTATTTCGTCAACTGCATCCAAACCAGAACCACTCCAATCCCAGGGTTGCTTGAAGGGCAGGCCGTTATGCAGATCGTCGACGCCGCCTACGAGTCATCCAAGACCGGAAAAGTGGTGGATCTATAAACGGAAAACGAATTTTCAGCCCATTAAATTCCCTGGTAGCGATTGCCTTTCCGCTTCCCAAGTTTCAAAAGCCCTAGCAACAGAAGAAATATAAAGTTTTGATTTGCCTCCAGAATCATCCGGAGGTCCAAACCGTAATCGCAGATAGGGCTTTAGCCAAAACATCGGCTCGTTGGCTTCCAAGCATATACTTTCTACAACTTCCATTAATTATATGCCCTTAATTCAACTATTTTAGGAATTAAAAAACAATAATTGGATTCTTCTGTAGTTCTAGGAGTTAATATTACGCCTATAACCCAACCACCGATATGGCCGACCAGCAAGATCGCATCGACTTTCTAAACCAAAAACTCGAGATTCTTCTGAGGAAACAGGAAAGTTTTGCCAAGGAACTCATTTCCCTTAGCCGGGAAATTGAAGAAGTCAAAAAAACGGGCACGGCCCATGCCACCCAGCCGGAAAAAATTGAAATGGCACCCGAGGCAAAATCAAAAAATGCAGATACGGCAATAAACGCGGGCCAAGAAACGCAGGCCTTCAAGGAAGCGGTCCAGGAAACCCCAACTGCACCAAAAGCCCCCCCACGCATTAAAGAACCCCGGGGAAAATCGAACTGGGAAAAATTTATTGGGGAAAACCTGATCAATAAGATCGGGATCGCCATCACGGTTTTTGGGGTGGCCATCGGGGCCAAATATTCCATAGAGAACGATTTGATAAGTCCGATGACACGGATCATCCTTGGCTACCTCGCCGGTTTGGGCTTGTTGGGATTCGGTATAAAACTAAAACCAAAATACGAAAATTACAGTGCCGTGCTGGTCAGCGGGGCCTTGGCTATCCTCTATTTTATCACTTTTGCCGCCTACAGCTTTTACGGGCTCTTTCCGCAGGGCTTGGCTTTTGGGCTTATGCTCCTGTTTACAACCTTCGGGGTGGTAGCGGCACTGAACTATGACAAACAGATCATCACCCATATCGGTCTGGTGGGTGCGTATGCCGTACCCTTTCTGCTGAGCAACGACTCGGGCAAGGCGACCGTTCTCTTCGGATATATGGCCATCATCAATATCGGCATCATGGTCATCTCGTTCAAAAAATACTGGAAGGCCCTCTATAATTCCGCCTTTATCCTTACCTGGTTGATCTATGGCTCATGGTGGGCGTTTTCCCATCAAACGGGTTCACTTTTTACCGTTGCCAGCATTTTTCTAGTCGTTTTCTTCGCCATTTTTTATGCCACCTTCTTGGCGTACAAATTGATGAAATCGGAAAAATTCTTGAAATCCGATATCGTTTTGATGCTCTTCAACTCCTTCCTGTTTTACGGTTTCGGCTACGGATTATTGTCCGGCCACGCAACGGGCCAGCACCTGTTGGGCGCTTTTACTTTGGGCAATGCCGTTATACATTTTGGGGTGAGCACGGTGATATTCAGAAAAAAATTGGCGGACAGAAACCTGTTCTACCTTATCTCGGGCCTCGTCCTTGTATTTATCACCATTGCCGTGCCCATACAGCTGGACGGCAATTGGGTAACCCTCTTCTGGGCCTTCGAGGCCGCCCTACTGTTCTGGATCGGGCGCACCAAAAACATTCCCTTCTACGAAAAACTGTCCTACCCGCTCATGCTCTTGGGATTTTTCAGTCTTACCCAAGACTGGTCCAATACGTACGGTAGTTATTATGGAAACGAAGGATCGGATTTTATGCCGTTGGCCAATGTCCATTTGCTCAGCTCCATACTGTTCGTTCTCGCTTTTGCGTTCATCAACTGGGTAAACCGTTATGGAGCTCCCATTACCGATGGCAGAAAGCAAAATTGGCTTGCCAAGATCATGGCGTTCGGTATTCCAGCAATCCTTCTGTTCGTGCTTTACTGTGCGTTCTTTTTGGAAATTGGGCACTATATAGATCTATTGTTGAAGGATTCCGAAATTGAGCTCCAGGGAGGGAATGGGTCATATCCCTTGTACGATATTAATAATGGCCTAATGGATTTTGGTTCGATCTGGAAACTGAATTACACGCTTTTGTTTTTGGGGATCCTTGCCTTCGTCAATATCAAAAAACTTCATAACCGTGCACTGGGTTTGGTAACACTTTCCTTACAGCTTGTGATGGCCCTTGTTTTTCTCACGGCGGGACTTTTAACCTTGAGCGAATTGCGGTTCCGGTTCCTGGAGCGTGCCTCCTCCGAAAATTATGATATCGGGCTCTTTCATATCGGCATCCGCTATGTAGCATTGGCCTTCTTTGGGCTGTTGCTGTTTTCAATATACAGGTTGGTCCGCTCTTCCTTTATGAAGGTCGATTTTAAAATCCCGTTCCAGATCCTCCTTCATGTCGCCATCCTTTGGGTCGCCAGTAGCGAATTGATAAATTGGTTGGACCTTGCAGGGTCGGGACAATCTTATAAATTGGGCCTCAGCATCATGTGGGGAGTTTATGCCCTCTTGCTGATCGGGCTCGGTATCCGACAAACCAAAAAATACCTGCGTATCGGCGGCATCGGGCTCTTTGGTTTAACCTTGGTAAAGCTTTTCTTTTACGATATTGCATCCCTCGGCACCATTGCAAAGACCATCGTCTTTGTTTCCTTGGGGATTTTGCTGTTGATTATTTCCTTTCTTTACAACAAATACAAACCAGCGAGCGATGACAACGGCAACTAAAATAATTGGCCTCTTTCTATTTTTCTTGGGTGGATTCGCTTTTGGCCAAATGGACACCTATCATCAAAAAATGGAATTGGGGGGCGTCTCGGAGCCCTGGCATAAGATCGTCTTGCCCGATGCGGTTTTCGGGGAGGTATCCAACGATCTTTCAGATATTCGGATCTATGGGATATCGACAGCCAACGATACCATTGAAGCCCCGTATCTCTTGCGGATGACGGATGAAAAAAGCAATGACAAAGCCGTTAATTTTAAATTGCTCAACACTTCCAGGAATGCCGCTGCCTACTATTTTACCTATGAAATTCCCACCGGTGAGCCCATCGACCAGATCCAACTAGCTCTTGGGAACGAAAATTTCGATTGGCGCATCAAACTGGAAGGGAGTCAAGATCAGAACCAATGGTTTACCCTGTTGGAGGACTATCGGATATTGTCGATAAAAACTGCTACGACGGAGTACCTGTTCACAGATTTGAACCTTCCTCCCGCCAAATACCGCTACTACCGAATAGGGATCCCCGGTACGGAAAAACCCGAGCTGAACGGGGCCAAGATCATATTGAGGGAAACCATCGCGGCCGAGACCCAAGATTATTCCATTGGACATATGGTCGTCAACAATTCCGACAATAATGAAACGATTATTGATATCGACCTAAAAAAACGCGTTCCCCTAAGCTCCTTAAAAATAGAGGTGGGCGACAAGGTAGATTATTACCGGCCTGTTTCCATTCGCTATGTAACCGACAGCGTAGCGACCGAAAAAGGCCTAAAGTACCGGTACGCCGACCTGGGTTCGGGGATCTTGAATTCTATAGAGGGAAACGTATTCAAATTTAGAAGTACGATCTTACAAAAACTCCAGATAACCATTGCAAACCACGACAACCGCCCCTTAAAGATCCAGGGCGTGGAGGCCAAGGGCTATAAATACGAGCTGTTGGCCCGCTTTACCGAGCCCGCAACGTATTATCTCACCTATGGCAATCCGATGGCCCGCAGGCCCCAATACGATATTTCCAAGACAACGGCCAACATTCCAGACAACTTGACCAAATTGACCTTGGGCAAGGCGCAACAGATTCCCCAAAAGGAAATTCCCGCAATCGAGCCGCTATTTAAGAACAAGATCTGGCTTTGGGCGGTAATGGGGGTGGTTATTTTGGTGCTGGGATGGCTTACGATAGGGATGATAAGGAAATAAGAAATTGGGGGCTGTCTACCTTAATAGAACCCAAGGTTTGACCTCACCCAAGGTTTGACCTCACCCGAAACTGCCAAAAAAACAGTTCCGACCTCTCCCAGGCCCGCCTGAACTCATTCGGGCAGGCCCGCCTGAATGACTAGTCGGGCAGGCCCGCCTGAACGCATTCGGGCAGGCCCGCCTGGACGCATTCGGGCAGGCCCGCCTGAATGACTAGTCGGGCAAGGAGAGGTAAGGCGATGATAAAATAACCTACTAACTTAAAAATCTTTGGTTTACCCGAGTCTTTGATTTTTACGACAAAATGGCTCCCCGCCCTTGACCGGGCGGGGTGGATCCCGACATTTTCGTCGGGAGACGGGGCGGATAGAAGGTATATTTGTAGCCCAGAACAAGTTGGAAGAAAGGCTTGCACTAAAGTGAGTTTTTTCCAGTTTCGAACGTGAAATACACTAAATGCTCCCTTTTTTGAACCAAGTATTCAAAACAAAGACTTCTAGAATAAAATAGAGTGTAAACATGAATACGGAGATTTCTACGACTTGATAATTAAATAAGGTAAATAATTTTGGAATCCAGTTGAAGTGAATTCCACTTAACCCAAAATTTGGAAAACCGAAAAGGTTTGGACCGTCATCATGGGTCAAACTTGCCAGGAGCATCAAAGAAAGAACGACTACAATTCCAGAAATTATCCAGGCCTGCGTCGAGATTAGGGGTTTATATTGAAAAACTTCCTGATTAACGCTGGATTTGGGCAATTGGTCCATCACATTCTTTGTAAAGTCAGGTCTAACATGTTCCGGGGTGGTGGCCTTAAAGACCTTCCGGGCAAAATTATCCAGTTTATATTCTTCCTTATTTGCCATGGTTCAATTTTATATCGTTCGCCAAATTATTTTGTAACAGTACCGCCAAATGCTTTCTTCCCCGATGCAACTTAACTTTTACATTGGACAAGGAAATGTCCATTACGCTTGAAATTTCCTTTAAGGAATGATCTTCATAGTAGTGCAAGGTCAGCAAAAAAGCTTCCTCCGGGTTTAACGCATTGATACAATCCAGAATTTTTGAGTTTCGTTCTGCCTCTTCCAGTTGGGTTAAGGCATTATCCAGGTCCGCTATTTGAAAATCTTCATAATCATTGACATTCAATTCCGTGAAAGTGCGTTTTCTGGCTTTGATAAAATCAAGGCAGTTGTTGTAGGTAACCTTATAAACCCAAGTGGAGAATTTTGCCGTTCCCTTAAACTTCCCGAGATGGGTGAATATCTTAACAAAACTATCCTGGGCCACTTCCTCGGCCTCTTCCCTATTCTTGATCATTCTAATTGCCAACGTAAAAACCAAATTTTTATACCGGTTTACCAATACGCCAAATTGTTGCGTATCGCCTTGAATAATTCTATCGATATAATATTGGTCGGGTCTAGATGACATTAAATACTAGGTAGTATTAATCTATTGGACGATGAATCCCATAAATTGGTTACACTTTATTGGATTAAATCTTTTTTACCCCAATTGGAAGGGCACGGGGGCTCAAATTGAAATAAAATTTTGCAATGGGTGTAACCTATTTTTAAAAACGGTCGTCATATCCTATGAACTCACTCAATTGACGTGATTTAAACTTTTTCATTAACCTTAATGTTAGACAAATGGGATCTGAAGTTATTATTGTACCATCAATGTTTGCGTATTTATTTGCAGTTGCCTACATGTTTTACTCCACCCGTAATAGGGAAAGATTGGCCCTGATCGAGAAAGGGGCGGAAGCATCGATTTTTAAATCAAGGGATAACGGAGCCTCGCCGGTCTGGAAAATCGCCCTGTTAAATCTTTCCTTGTTATTTATTGGGGTCGGGGTCGGTATCGCTCTTGCCGCGATCTTGAACTCCTTTTTAAATATTTCGCCGGAGGTCGCCTATACTTCTTCCATATTTATTATTGGTGGATTGGCCCTATTGTTAGGGTTTTATCAATCCCGAAAATTAAACTTATAAATCCATTGGTTGCCGTTACTTGGGGATAGGTCCGCCTTGCATTCGGACCAGGGATTTTTATGACCGTCTGTGTGTACTTCATATACAGCAATAACGACGAAAACGATATGTAAGATGATTGGAACCAGATTTTTAGCACTTTTATTATTTGTTGCGATTTCATGTAAGAGTGGCAAGAAATCCACCTTTCTAAACACGGAAAAATTCCTGGAGAAGCATCCCCAGTTTCCATCAAAATTTGAACACCAACTAAAGGCCATCTATCAAGGGAATGGAATGTTCGGCGATGTATTATTTGCCGTAGTCGATGAATCTGGTTTGGTTTATTCCTATGCCCTCAATAGGGAAATTCTAAACGGTGAAAAATCGTCCCTCAACAATAATTCCCCCATTTATATTGCCTCAAGTACCAAGTCGTTTACGGGAACTCTGCTCAAAATATTGGAAGATAGAAAAGTGCTCGATTTAAACAAATCCCTCTATGACTACCTGCCACAATTGAATTTCAGGGACAGTATAGATACCAAGAACATAAGCATAAAAAGCCTTTTAAATCATACCCACGGCACTTTTAGCAACAGCATGACGTGGAAAACAGCCTTCTTGGGATACAGCGGTAACAATGAGGAACTGATCAACGATCTAAATACCGAGTTCCTTTTGGACCTATCGGGTAATTTTCGATATTCCAATGTGGGTCCGATCATCGCAGGGATGGTTGTTGAGGAGGTAACGGGGGAAACGTGGAAGGCCGAAATGCAGGAGTATATTTTCCATCCTTTAAAAATGGAAAATACAAGCGCCTATGTCAGCGATTACAAACCGGAAGACATACGTCCGTCCCTCTCCGTTTCAAAAGAGAAGGGAATCATAGAACAAGGCTTTTACAAGGAAGATATCACCATGCACGCTGCGGGCGGAATCATCTCCACTATAAACGATCTCTCCAAATGGCTGAGTGCAAACATTAGGGAAGACACCATTTTACTGAACAAAGATTCTTGGCAGGAACTTCACGATTCGACCACCCCGCAAGAAAAGGAGTATTTCACCTATCGGCGTACGGGCTATAGCTTGGGCTGGGATGTGACCGAATATCAGCATGAAAAAATCCTGACCCGATTTGGCAACTTGGGGGGAATAAGCTTCCACATATCTTTTATGCCGGGGAAAAAAATCGGAATTATCGCATTTTCAAACGACAATAGGGCCTATTTGTTACCTCATTTGATAGCGGATTATGCCTACAATCTAATAAACGCGTTACCGGCGGACCCTATTTTTAAGGTCGAAAAAACAAAGTTTGATAAAAGCTTTAACGGTCAGAACGAAATCCCCTACCCCGATGCCTCTCAAATGCTGACCGTAAGCGATGATAACGACAAGCTACTTGGCACCTATCAAAATACCGCAAGTTGGCCTGTGATTTCAATTGCCAAAAAAGACAATTTCTACGTTTTTAATTGGGGCGTTTTAAAAGGGAAAATTTACACTAACGAGGAAGGCGGTTACTTCAGTAATTTGGGAGTTTTAACAAGGGACTTTGCAATAACCAAGGACACCCTAAATACGGGTTCCTTGATTTACGTAAAAACAGAAGAGCATAAATAGCGAATCCTTGGATTGAAGAATAGTTATTGGGTTATTATGTTATTGGGGAGTGGGTTTAAAAAATGCACTAATGGGTAAATCAATAACCAAACAATCAACAGCCTAGTAGCCTAAACCTCCAGCTTACCCGAGCCTTGATAAATTTCAAGAGTATGATATGAGGCACAAACGGCTCCCCGCCCTTGAGGTTTCGGAGCCATGTTTGACCTCACCCGGAACTGTTGACCTCACCCGAAGCGGCCAAAAAAAACAGTTCCGACCTCACCTGTGGAGAGGTAAATCAACAACCTGGTAACTTAAGAATCCCAAAGGAATATTTCCCTATTTTTGGAAGGTTCGGCCGTTGGGAGCTTACGGCCCGGCCATAGTGAATCCAAAGATTAAATATTGATCCAACCCTAATTATATGAATATGAAGAGAATACTACTTTTTGCCTTGCTAACCATAAATTCCGTCACGTTGTTATTTGCGCAGGGCAAAATCGGGGGTTTTGTTTATTTGGATGAAAACCAAAACCTTGTCAGGGATAAAGGTGAGCCCGGAATGGAAGGGGCCTTGGTAAGCAATGGGCGGGATGTGGTAAAGACCGATCGGGATGGAAAGTGGAGTATTACGGGCAATGGGGACTCGGGCATTTTTCTGATCCAGCCCGCTGGGTATTTGGTGCCGACCAATAGTTCCCAGGTGCCACAGCACTATGCAGCGCCAGGGGACCGACAAAAGAACATTGAATTCCCGTTATGGAAGGGGGACAATAATCCGGAGTTCGAGGCGCTGTTTTTCGGGGATACCCAGGCCCGGGGCATGAAGGAAGTGAATTACGTGACCCATGACGTGGTGGAGGAGTGTATTGGCAGCAAGGCCAAATTTGGCGTGGTCCTTGGCGATATCGTTGCCGATGACCCAGGATTGTTCGACGAGCTTTCCGCTAGCATTGCCCAGATTGGCATCCCTTGGTACTATGTTTTTGGCAACCACGATTTTGACCGGGATGCAAAAGGAAATGACGGAGCGGAGGACACCTTTGTCAAAAACTTTGGTCCCTCTACCTATGCCTATGAATTTGGACAGGTGGCATTTATCAATATCAACGATGTGTTTTATAAGGAAACCGGGGGGTATAAGGGCTATTTCACCGAGGACCAGCTGAGCTTTGTATCCAATTACCTAGACCATGTACCACAGGAGAAGTTGGTGGTCCTGATGATGCACATCCCCATTGTAGGCTGTGAGAACAGGGAAGAGATGTTCCGGATCCTGGAAAAGAGGGAACATACGTTGACCGTGGCGGCCCACACCCATACGCTGATAAACCTGTTCCTCGATGAGAGCATGGGCTGGAAAGGGCCCGAGCCCCACCATAGTTTTATCAATGGGACGGTATGCGGGAGCTGGTGGTGCGGCATAAAGGACGAACTGGGAATACCCCACGCCACCATGAACGACGGGGCCCCCAATGGCTATGCCACGATCAAGTTTGATGGCAATAAATACAATATCGTCTATAAGGCAGCGCGAAGACCGGCAGATTATCAAATGAACATCTACCTGGCGGACGATATCCCTATGGCACAACTGGATACCACTGCCGTGTTGGTAAATATATTTAACGGGACCGAAAGATCAATCGTTGAAATGCAGATCGACCAAACCGGGGATTGGATGCCGCTATCGCAAACCACCACTACGGACCCGGCCAATGAAAAAATGTACGAATTGAACAAATACCTGGAGATGAAGGTCGAGGACCAGAAATTGGACGAGGTTTTCGGCTGGCAAATGGACAAACCCCAAAAGTCCAAGCACTTTTGGACGGGCACACTGCCAAAGACCCTAAAACCGGGAACGCACCAATTGGCGATAAAAACCGAAGATATGTTCGGGAACGTCTACCAGTCCCATCGGATTTTTAGGGTTGGGCCGTAATCTTAACACTTAAGTGATTCCAAGAATTGGGATTGCTGTTTTCTTACCGCCAAATAGTCCATTACGGAATGCCAATCCGGGAAAAGTGCTGTTTTAAAATGGATCAAAAACTGCCTCGCTGGCTGACAAGCAAAATGCTTTTGCTACGGGTAAGGCCACTAATGAAGTGGTCCCTTGCATTAGCCCTTATGTGTGGCAGCATTTAAGAAATCCCATCATTTCAGAGAAAATAACTTTAGAATTGATTCTTCACATTTAAATATTTGGTAAGAGAATCTCTTGTAGTTTTTCCTTAAGAGCCACCTTAGTTGTTACAAACATTTCGCTCAAATCGTTGTTCGAACTCAATTCCATTTGTAATAATTTTTCATTCAATACGGGTAATTGAAATGCTTTGATTGATACTTCTCGCCCATTAGCCAATGTATCCTTGATTGTAAGCTCCGTTGAATTCCCTTGGTTTTCTTTAATTGTGTTTGGGTAAAAAAGAATGATTTCATCAACTTCAAATCTAACCGCATATGCAAGCATTTGATATATATCATTTTGTGAAATCCCCTTTTTTGGATCTGTTTCATCTGAATAAACAATCTTGTATTTGGTATCAGCAATTAATGATTTGTAATCAGTCTTAAGAAACAAATCTGGTTTAAGCATAAAAATATTTTCCTCGTCCAAGTAGGTGTCGCTTTTTTGTGATTTAGCTGTTACCGCTTCAATTTCTTTCTCAATAAACCCAAATATGAAGTCTTCAAAAACATATTCCATGGGTAATAGAAACGCGAACAGCTTGAGATCATTTTTATAATCAAACGATACACAGTTGGTAAGGAAAAGCTGGCAGTAATCCCTTACCGTCTCAAACTTCCCAAAGATTGGGTTAAAACAAATTGTGGAACATTGCTCAGCAGTCGCTCTTTGGTCAGATACTTCATCTAAGATGAACAGTATTTCTCTTAAGTTCTTTTTGTTATCCTGAGTGGACGAAACATTAAATAAAAGGGTAGTTACATATTTTATTATGCGATTAAACTCGTTGTCAAAAACAAAGGCGTCATAAGTGCAATTAAGTTTGTGCCATTTGCCTTTACTCAAGTTCTCGTTAATGTATTCATTGGTATTAAGTCTACCTTTAATATTCGACAACTCTCGGTTAACTTCTTCATATTGTTGATATATTGAAGTGTTTAGTAGTACGCGAGTATACTTTGAAAATAGATATATTAAAACTTCAAAAAAGTCACTCTTAGCGCTCCCCATGGAAGTTTGATAATTCGGGAATTTAATTTTACGGCAATAGCTCAACCACCAAAGTATATGGTTTTGAATTTGATTTATATCGTTGGTGGTGTACTCCTTTTCAGGATCAAAAAATATTTTAGGTAGTAGGTTTATTTTTTTACCCGCATAATGAATTACCCCAACGTATTTATTAGATTTTAATTCATTTGATTTGTGAATGAATTGCAAGAACCGTTGGGATTCTATTTTGTCATTTCTGTTCTCTGAATAAAATGAATTTTTTTCGCGGCCATTCCATATTTCATCAAGAAACCCTTCTAGGCCTTCAAATGAATCTTGGACATCTACTTTGTTTTGATATTCAAATAGATTAATCATTCTTTCCTGTTATTCTTATTGGCCACGAACCCTCTTCAAGCCTAAGGCCAGCAGATTGGAGTATTCCTTTTACTTCCTTATCGTCATTCATGTAATATTCAAGTAAAAGCGGAATCACTTTTTTATTCATTCTTTGAACCAAGTCTTTATTCTCGCCCATAAAATAGGCGTGGCCAATTTGAAAATCATGCCCTTTATTCTTTATGATTTGCTCATTTATTTTGCGAAGGATATCAGTGTCATAAATTTCTTGATCTTTAATTTCATATTTCGGGTACATCGACACAAACTCAAATCTTCGTCTCAGCGCTATATCCAATAATGCAATTGATTTATCTGCCGTGTTCATTGTACCAATGATGTAAAGATTTGAGGGCACCATAAAAGAATCACCAGAAGGTAATCGGGCCTCCAATGGTATGTCGCCGTGAGAACGTTTATCTGGTTCAATCAGCGTAATGAGTTCACCAAAGACTCTTGAAATATTGGCCCTATTGATTTCATCGATAATTATAACAAAATTCTTTTCTAATACTTGTTCCAATTTACCACTAGAATCTTTACCTATTTTCAATAATTCTTCGAGTAATGGAGAATAATAAGAAGCTAGACCCTGAATATCCAAAACTGATTCTGCCTCATACATTTTTCTTAAAGTTGCAATGCTGAGGGTATGTTCTGTTCCTCCACTAGCTTTCCGGAAGTCAATAGATTTATTTGTGACCGCAGTTATGAAATAGGATACTTTTTTCATCTTTACTTCAAGCTCCTCAACTTCTCCCTCAACTAATGGTTTTAGAAATTGATTAAAAACATCTTCAAATTGTCGTTTTGCTATTTGTGGTTTTTTTGATTCATTTAGGTTCTTTAATGCCCTATCAGCAATTACTTTAAATACACCATCCTTTCTTTCAAAAGTCAGCTCTTTGTCATTTTCGGTATCCGGCCTTAGACCTTGAATAAAGTCTTCATAACTATAATTCTGATGAAATGTGATAAACTCAATCGTATAATGGAGATTTTCCTGGAAGATTTTAAGTGCTTCAGAATATGTCTCGATTTCTCGATTTTCAATGATTTCTACTGCCCTTAATATGGTATTGTAAGTTTTACCTGTCCCGGGAGGACCATATAAAATTGTATTTAATGGAAATTTCATTTCACGCTTTTTTTGATCGGGAACTTCATTGCCATTAATTATTGCCATAAGTCGTTCATGGTAGGTATTATATTCGGAATCCTGAGAGGGGTAATCAGAAATATTGGTAAGCGTTTTTATCGCTAAATTATGGTCTACCTCCCAGACCCCTTTCTTTTTCCAATTCATTCTACGGACATGCTTGAATTGATTCCTTGTTGAATCATAAAAATAATCCGATTCAACTAATCCATAACCTAAAAGTTTTGAAGTTCCTTTTTTGACAAACACAACATCTCCAATATCCATTTCAGACATAAAATCGTAGTTCGCAGTAGCATCATTCTTTTTTGAACTATCTGTCTTGAACAATTCTTGAAGAGCTTTAACTATTTCTTGCTTTGAGTTATATTGCGCCAAATCTCCTAGGTCGTCCCAACCCAGCGCCATAATTCCTTTTTCATAAAAATCTTCCCATTTCCTTGCATTTTCACCAGGGGCATATAACCAATATTTAGGTTCTTTTGGTGCATATGTAATGGTGGAATAAATAAAGTCTTGCGTTAGTATATTATTATCATCTCCTTTAAAGGAAGTAGGTGTAAGCCTTTTATTGTGAAGTTGGACCAACTCTTTATCCTTAGAGATAATATCTTTTACCAATCGGTTTACTTCATCGTTAATCAAAATTTGATTAACAATATCTCCTCTTTTTGGAGAGTCAATTTCAAGTTTCTCACAAAATTGTTTAAGAATACTATGTTTAAATAATGAATGCTTGGAAGGATGTTTAAACGAAAGCAGTAAACTAATTGTGCGGGCGTCTTGGTAGTTGTGTTTGTTTTCCTGTTTCTTTTTGGCATTATAAGCCGTTAGCAACTCATCCATAACCCTTCGGTATGTAACAATTCTTTCGGTCAGGTCAATGTTTTCATTTAAAAGATCGTTTAAGGCATCCCGTACTAATTCCTGATTAACACCCACAAAATCCTTGATCATTGTAATTGGATAATAATTGTTGCTAGTCCAAAGATTCAAATTACCAGCAAACGATTTATTTACCATTTCCGTTAAGTCATCCGCTGCTAAATCCCAATGATTTTGAAAAGTTTGAAAAGCCTCCCATTTATAGATTTCATCGTACTTCTCATCTGATGTGATTAATCGCTTGTACAATGGAATTAACGATTTTATAATATCTTGCACGGGTGTAGTCTTATTAACGATAAGAAAACCAAGATTTTTGAAATATTTATTAGTGCTATCGCCGCCACTCGGCAGCCATTCATACTCCCCTACTGCCAACTTATGCGATGCCCTGCCCACATCTTTTGGGGGGTATCTTTTACCATTGTACATCAAATCCCACTTGGTAGAGGTATTTTGTTCGAATGTGCCCTTATCTATTTCTGACAATGCATTTAAAACATGTTCTCTTTTTATTTTATCTGGTTGGAATGTCATTTCTCCTCTATTAAATCTTTATTTTATTCAACCCATTAGAAACAAAATCATTTATTTCTTTTATGACTGTATGGGTACTTTTGAAATTTTCTTTGTCTACAATAAGTGAATTGTATTGTTGTTGTACATTATTGGCGAACCAAAGACTTTCCTGTTTAATCAAATGGATTTGCTTCCTTATATCAGAAGCAACTTGGGCAATGGTTTCTAGCCTTCTGTCATATGTAGATGGATCTTCTCTTTGTTTAAGAACCTCTTCAATAAAAGGTTTTAACATGTCATTACTGAATTCATCGTAATCAGCTTCACTTTTGAAATTTCCGTCTTCATCATAATTTTTGGCTATTATTTCATAGTAAGTACTAATTGCTTCATTAACACTACTACTCGCTGGAAAATTCAAATAGTCATTTTCATTATGTTCAATTTTATAGTCAGTAAGCAATTGAGAACCCATATTATTGAATTCTATTAGTGAATTAGTAACTATAGTTTTTTTTTCTAATTTAACACTAGAGTGATTGTCATATATTTTATAAATTTCATCAAAAAACATGGGCAAATAATCTAATGTATTGTATAGATTATTAAATTCTTTAATCCATTTTTCATCCTCGCTCAAGAATAATTTAAACCCCTTGAATATTGAAAGTCTATCTAGGTCTAAAATTCTAGTATATTTTTTAGAGGGTGTTCTGTATAATAGATTTGCATCATATGGCTTTGCCCTTTCGTTTTCAAAATAAGTTTTTATTTTTTCGGCCTTAGAGCCAATATCGGTTAGTATTATTTCCAAATCCATCGTAAGCAGGCTTAATTTATATTGTGCATCCTTTTTCTCTAAATCATCTTCTTTTTTCTTTCCAGCCTTTAGACCATCTAGGAATAACTGTTTTTGAATCTGATTAGCCTTAATCTGCATGTAAAATGCCAGAAATGTCAGCAATATTCCCACTAGTGCTATAAATGGATTCATGATGCCCCCAATAGTATCACCTATAGGACCAGTCTGAGAGAAATCTACTTTTGGAGATATTGCTTTACCCACAAATAAAGCTGGCGCAGCAAACGAGAATACTAATATTAATGCAGCAATTACCAATAACCATATTGTTAGGGCATCCCAATTCTTAACTTCTTGTTTCTCGCTAGTTACCATATCTACCTCCCTCCTCCGCAACCATCCCCAACTGCTCCTCTGCACCAAGATTCCCATTTTCATGGGAATGCGCTACGCGCACCTGCCCATTCATTAACATAGGTAACAACCAATCTCTAAGTTCTGAGAGTTTTTGATTTTGGAAAGAGTTATTTATTATTTGCTTGTAAATGGGACTAGCCTGTTTATAGTATTGTCTCAATACTTCTAATGAAGGATTAACTATTAATGAATCGTCCACAGTTTTCTTATTTATATGAGGTTGCTGAGCCCCCGTTCTTAAGGTCATTAACCTAGGAATCTCATTTGTCAGATAAGGATAAATGAAAGATGATTTTAATTTTTCAGATTCTAAGATTCCAACAACCGATTGATTTGCACAAGCATCAATTCCCAAGATTGAAGGCCTCAAATGCCGTGTAATAGACAAAACGCAAGTTCCAACTGGCATTAATGAAGTAGCTGAACTCAAAATAGCTTCCTCACTTATATGTTCTTCTGAATAAATAATTGGGAAACTTGCTATTTCACCAGAATTTAGCCAGGGTATTTTACCATTCCAAAATTTTCGAATTTTAGTTGAAGGTGTTCCCCCAAGTTCAGTTTTTAAAATGTCACCTAAGCTATTTACCTCCCAGCCCTCAGGAATCTCCCGTTTCAGCACTTTATGATACACCATCTTCCCCCCAGATGATTTATAAGGTTTGCCATCGGCGTTGGGATAATCAAACTGTACAAACCAATAGTCATAAATAAGTTTGGCCATGGCCTCTAACTCCGCATTGATTTTGTTGTTGACTTCTATTTTTGCATCTAAATCGGAAAGGACTTTGGCGATTTGTTTTTGATAATCAATACAAGAATGAATATTAATTTTTAATTTTTTAAGAACGCTAACTGGAGGAAAATTTGGGATATTTGAATCGCCTTTCTTCCCAATAATTTGATTCACCAAGTGATGTGAAAAAAAATAATAAAAATACTTGTCATTTATTAATTCATTATTAAGTCGTATCCTTAATAGTGCTTGATTAATTATCCCTTTTTCAATGCTTTCGGGTAATTGGAAAATTGCACCATAATTAACACCCGAGCAGGAAATGAGAAAATCATTTGGACCAACTTCAAATCGATACATTGCTTCATTAAAGTATTCTTCTTTAATATAGTAATTACCGATTTCAATATCTTTCCTTAAAACAACTCCCTGTTCATAAACTTTATACGTATTTTTCCCTTTTGGCACAAAAATTTCTTTCTTAAGGCTTCCTCCAAAGGGGCCTCTTAAAAAACCTTTATCTTTACTTACTATATCTTGAAATAGAAATTCTTTGAAACCTTTATTCATACTTTAACCTTTTCAAACTTTTTTGAATCTCCTTCTCCAAACCATTAGATTCAGCAAAAAGCGTTTCTAAATTACTCTCAAACCCATTGATTTTAGCTTCATATTCCTCCAAAGAAATATCAATATATTCAATTTTAACCTCAAAATATTGCCCGGCACTAAGGCTGTAGTTTTTGGATTTTATATCGTCATAGGACACCACCACAGAAAAATCATCCTTGGCTTCTTTAGCATTAAACACCTCTATAATCTGTTGTTCCTCAGCTTCGCTCAATACCGTTTTTTGGTTTTTACCTTCTTTTACTTTGGTGCCCAAATTAGAGGCATCTACCAATACCACATCTTCTTTATTTTCTTTATCCAAAAACAAAATACTTACGTTGGTACCCGTAGTGGCGAAAATATTGGAGGGCATACTTACCACCCCGGCCAACATTTTTTCCTTGATCAGCTTTTCACGAATCTTTTTATCTATACCGCTTTGGGCGGTGATAAAACCCGTGGGTACCACAATGGCCGCTTTTCCTTTGGCATTTAGGCTGTGCATGATGTGTTGTATAAACAGCAGGTAAATGGCCATAGACTCTTTCTTTTTGGCAGGTATATTTGGGATGCCCGCAAAAAAGCGTTCCTTATTGGCCTTACTGTTCAGATCAGCACTATAATCGGAAAAATCGAGCTTAAACGGTGGGTTGGAGACGATATAATCAAATTGCTCCAATTGTCCGTTTTCCTGCTTATGGTAGGGACTTAAAATGGTATTGCCCTGTATAATATTTTGTATGGAATGTACCAGGTTGTTCAAGATAAGGTTCAACCGCAGCAAGGCGGAAGACTTTTGGGAGATGTCTTGTGAGTACAGGGTACACTTATCTTCCCCGATGGCATGGGCCAAATTCATTAACAGGGTTCCCGATCCCGCACTTGGATCATAACAGGTTACATTAGTTACATTTTCGTCGGTCACCAGGCATGCCGCCATAATTTTAGCCACGGCATGGGGCGTAAAGTACTCCGCATATTTACCACCACTGTTGGAGTTGTAGTCTTTGATCAGATACTCGAAAATCGTGGCAAAGAAGTCAAACTTCTGGGTAAAAATATGCTCAAAACTAAAGCCCACCAATTTGTTTACCAGGGCTTTGCAAAAGGCATCCCTGTTATCGGAGACGTATTTGCTCAGGTTTTCGAACAAGACTATTTTTTCGCCCCCTTGGGTAAGCACCGAGAAAATAGCACTGTTTTCCTTGGCAACATCCATCAAGGTTTTGTCAAAGATATCCGCAAAATTATCCTTGTTCTGCTGTTCGAATAAGCGAGACAAAAAGTTTTTTGGCGCAATACGGGCCGTATTTTCACTGATCTGCATGCTCAACAATTCCAGCTCATCCTCCGAATACTTTTTTAGGGCTTCATCAAAGTTTTCGGCTTTTGCCAGATCGGGGTCCAATTGTTTTAGTTCGTAAACATATTTATCGTTCAGGAACTTATATAAAAAGACCTGGGTAATGATCTTAAATTCGTTTCCGTCATTTCCCAAACCATAATTGGCACAAACGCTTTTTAGGTCGTCTATAAGTGCTTTGGTCTGGGTTTCAAATTGTGCTGTGCTTGTCATTATTTTATTTTCCCTGTTTTATTATTTACTATTATTTCTGTTTAATACGCTAATTACCAA
>JBLWZN010000053.1:0-23689 GCA_048266425.1 Sediminicola sp. | reverse complement strand
CGGTAAGATTTGGGGGATATTTTACCGGCACGAAAATACAAACAAGAAATTAGAGTGGTCAATTATTGTTGTGTAACCATCATTTTTTGTGGTGTAGAAACATTATATGATGGTTACCGTCAAAATAACCATAAAAAGATTGCCATTAAATATTTCAGACCAAAATGTTATTTAACCGTATCAAGACCGGCAAGTGGATTTATAGACCAAGGGAAAACTAAAAAAGGCCCTACCTTTTACGATAAGACCCTTTTACGAGAACACTATATGAAAATGAAAAAACTATTTGTTATTGTTGTGTACCATTTCTTTTTAAGTACACAGCTAAAGTAGTTTTGGTTCCAATAAATGCAAAAATAATGTTGTGAAACGGCCAATTATTGTGGTTTGACCACCTAAACCTGATGAAAGCCTTATAAATGGCATAGCAAATTTACCCTATAAAAGGATGACAGGGAAGAAAGAAATAGTGCGGTAGCTACGAATTCATGGAAGAAATAATAAATTCCTTAAACTCCTTGGATATGGGTATCAAAGTATTATTGATCATAATGTCCTTGGAATTGATCGCATCTATATGATCTACATTGACGATGTAGGACTTATGTGCCCTATAAAATTTATTGGAGGGCAATTTTTCCAGATAGTCCTTTAAAGGTGATCGGACCAGGAACTTTTTATCTACCGTATTCACTTCAAGGTATACATTATCAGCCTTGATAAAGCGAATATCCTCGAACTGGATCCTATAGTATAAATGTTGTTTTTTTACGAAAATAGAATCTTTAAGAACGGAGTTGGACAATGGTTTGTCATCGCTAAACTCCCTCTCGCCCGGTTTTTCGTCGTAGTTGAAACCGGAAAGCGCAATCTCAATGGAGGTATAGAGGTCTTGTTGTTCAAATGGCTTTACCAGATAGCCGTTGGGTTTAACGGTTTTGGCATTTTCTACCGTGGCACGATCAGAGTTTGAGGTGACAAAAATGAACGGAATATTATATTTTTCACGGATGTGCTTGCCCAAATCGATGCCCGTCTTGTCCGAAGCAAGGATGATATCGATTAAAACCAAGTCCACATGATTGTTCTTGAGGACCTCTTCGGCCTGCTCGTAGACAATAACATTATCCACAATTTCGTAGCCAATCTCTTCCAGCATGGACTGCATATCATCGGCAATAATAACATTGTCCTCGACAATAAGAATCTTAATTGATTGTTCCAAAGTTGGTGGGGTTTAGAAGGTTATGCAAAACCAAAATTACAAAAAATTATTATAAGGGCATCTCTAAAAAACCTATTTTGGCATCTTACCTGTCCATTTTGTCAACTTCTATGCCCTCCTGACCTGTCCCTCAGTTTGCCAAAATGCCAATTTTACGCTGTTCAACCCAACTTTTACCGCTCTTAACCGGGAAGCAGCTACCGGCAAAAGTCCTAAAAAGAGCTATTGGAGATATCCATAGCTTAAACAAAACAATAGTGCCAACAAAAAGGTGGACAGGGCCAATTTTTTAAGTTCGGGGTCCATTGCCTTGGGATCTATTGTCCGTGAAACTCGATTTAAGTGTAGAAAAATAGGGATAAAGGCAATAAAACATAGAAGATGTTGCCAATTTTGAAAATGTACCCAAGTAAATATGGACATACAAAGGAAGGCAGCCGCCAGCAATCCATAATGATATTTTTTGCCCCGATCAAGACCAAGAAATACGACCAAGGTATTTTTCCCTGCCCTCTTGTCGGATGCATAGTCCCTTAAATTATTGAGGTTCAAAACCCCAGTGCTTAAAAATCCGATGGTAGCTGCGGGAAGAAATGAAGGGAGGGTCAAGAATTTAGTAAAGAGGAACATAGACCCAAGTACCCCCAAAAGTCCAAAAAACAGAAACACAAAAACATCGCCCAAACCCTTATAACCATAAGCGGACTTGCCAACGGTATACGCAATCGCTGCCCATATGCTGGCCACTCCCAAAACAATAAACAACGCGACATAAATAAGGTGTTGTTTTTCAAAAGAGAAATACATCAAGCCAAGGACCAACAAAAAATCCAAAACAATAGACCACAAGATTCCGTTCTTTAGCTCCTTACGGGTTAAATGGCCACTTTGAAATGCGCGTTTGGGACCAAGACGGTCATTATTGTCCGTTCCCTTGATACCATCCCCATAATCATTGGCAAAATTGGAAGTAACCTGAAACCCGACGGTTGTAAACAGGGCCAGGATGAAAATGACGGAATCGAAGTGTCCATAAAACCCGGCAAGACCAGCACCGACCAGAATACCGGATATGGAAAGGGGAAGGGTACGCAACCGTGCGGCTGCCAACCAAATTTTAAGTTTGTTCAAATTTATGTCTTACTTGGTATTTGTAGATAAGGTAAATGTGTCTGCACTAAGTAGTCCATGAACAAGAAATTCAAAATTATGAAGACCAAGGAGTTTTCTAAGGCACATACGCTACCTTTAACACCCGCCCGAATAAAATTGTCGGGCTAAAAGTAGAAAGCACCGTTTTGAAAACAAGGTTAACACAGTCACCAGATCTTAGCGATGGACAAATCTTAGAAGGGATCTTCTATTTTAAGGCGCTTACCATCCTTATACGATGCGACAAAGGCATCCTGAAAGCCCATATTGACCAATTGTTTCCTAAATGTCCTCGCTTCTTCCAATGTCTCAAAATTGCCCAAGGAATAGGCGTAAAATGGATTTGCCTTTACGAAAAGGGTATTGGTAAGTGCTTCCGAGGCCAAGGTAACGTTGTTGTCCACAAAGGTCTTGATCTGTACCGAGTACACTTTTTCCTTATCCAGAAAATTCTTGGCAAGATAAAATTCCTTGACGGAGCTAAGCTCTTCGTTCTTTTCCTTTAAGTTGTCTATCCTAGCCTTTATCGCATCCAAACTATCTATGGAAACCAGTAAGTTATTGGCTCCCTGATTGTCCATATGGGTAGAACTACTTACCCCGGCAGAAAATGAGGTTATCGCCAAGGTACCGATCAGAAAAAGACCGGTAATCCCCGCAAGAATGTTACGTTGGATCTTGTTTCTTCGAATCTCTTTGTTCTTGAATTTTATCTGGTCTAGAAGACGCTCATTTATAATCTGCGCCTTATCTATATCTTTATGCAATTCCAGTAAATCGCTTTCTTCTATAAATGGCATTTTCTTTTTGTTTTCGGGGGGTTAACAAAGATTGTACAACAACAGAAACCCTAAAATTATAAAATTTATTGTTTCAATATGACAAATTTAGTTTTTTTACGGATATACGGTCCAAAAATAGCGTTAACATCCCAAGTTTACAGGTATTTAAATTGCAGAATAGATCATTGTTTGCCCAAAAGGTAAATTCCATCGTCCTTTATCTCGATCTTTCGCTCTTTATACAAGGTCCCAATTCCCTTCTTATACGCCTTTTTGCTCATTTGGAGAACCTCCCTAATATCCTCGGGAGAAGATTTATCGTGCAGTCGCAAATAGCCCCCTGCAGCCTTTAACCTTTCATAGATGGCATTGGCCATAGGCTCTAGCCCCATATACCCCAAGGGCTGTAGGGAAACATCAATTTTATGGTCTGGCCTAATATTCTTAATATACCCGACCAGTTTGTCCCCAATGGCTATTTTTTGGTAGATGTCACTTGTAAAGGCCAATCCTTTATGACAATTGTTAATGATTACCTCCCAACCCAAATCGGTGTGCCTTGTAACGATCAAATCTACCTCCTCCAAGACATTGACGGTTAGATTTTCGTTGCTAAGGAATTTATCGTGCTTATTTGAGGCCACCAACCGTTCCGATTTCTCATCCAGATAGCAACGGACAACATACCAATGGCCAGCCTGCATTTTGTTGCGTTGCTCACTAAAGGGAACTAAAAGGTGCTTTTCCAAGCCCCAATCCATAAAAGCCCCAATATTGTTTACCTCCACCACCCGGAGCAGTTCAAAAGTATCTCGGATGATATAGGGCTCCAAGGTTGTAACAATAGGTCGCTCCTCATGATCCAAATAGCAGAACACTTCAAGCTCGTCCCCTATTTCATAGGATTTTGGGACATATTTGTTGGGCAACAGGACGTCGGTACCCTCATCGTCCCCCAAAAATAGTCCCACACTCGTTTCCCGAAGTATGGTAAGTGTATTGTAATCTCCCAGTTTTATCATAGTGAACTCGTTTAAACCTTTTTAAATTGGCTAGAAATTTGCCCATTTTCACCCATTTTCCCCTCCGTAGCGATGCTACCTACCCTTACCGAATGGTGCTTTCGGGCGGATGCAACTCAAAAAGGCCTTCAAGTGGGCAAAAAGCGTCTAATCTTCGCTTCAGCCCAAAAAGCTTAAATGAGTTCAGTGCAAAAATAAGACTAAGTACTAAAATAAATTCACTGCTGTCCATTAAAAAGACAAAGGACCACTTTGCTAAAAGATGAAGGACGTAGGACTTTTTCAACTAATTGAAGACGAACATGTTACAAATGTCAAAAAAAAGTGAACATTTTAATTTTTCCACCAATATGGTAAATATCAAATCGAAATCGACACGGTGCTAAAATCGGCTCAAGATGTTTGCAATCAATTTTTAACAGTGATTTCCTATTTGGTTTAGTGTACAATAGGGTAATAAAGCGATAAAAAAAGCTGTTCTTTAACGGGAACAGCTTTTGGAACACTTGTGGAAAAGAAGTTGGGATTCTATTTATAGACTCCTTCTTTGTTAAAATGTTTGGCCAATTGATAGTAGACAACTGCCCTTTGCTTATTTCTTTCCGATGAACCGTATTTCTCGACGACGCTTTTTATTGCCGCCATAAGTTCCGGGCCATCTTTTAACCCTAGTTTCTTGATCAAAAAATTATTCTTTATCGTTTCCAACTCCTTGGAGTCAGTTCCAGATACCTTGGAAGCATCTGAATTGTAGATTGCCGGTCCCAAACCTATGGCCACTTTGGTCAGCAGGTCCATGTTTGGAGTCTCACCAAACTTTTCTTTGATGTCCGACGCATACTTTTCGATCAAATCATCTCTTTTGCTCATAATGATAGTGTCTTTAAAAAATTAATAATTCCCTAAGATAAACAATCAAAATAACCGAGCAAAGTTTTGTGATTCAATAATCTGGGAGTTTTTATTTCCAGCAGTTTTGGAGACTTGGATTTCCGATAAAAATTGGATAAGGCAGTTTTTAACTCCCCTTCATTGGCGGCGGCGGTATATTCTATGTTGTACATTCCGCATAGATGGTACGCATCCAACCCGTGTTTGGTTTCAAAAAAAGTGTCAAAAGTTTCGGTATCCTCCTGTCCTGGCAATATCCTGAAAATACCTCCCCCTTGGTTGTTGACCACAATAATCCTGAAATCGGGCCGAATTGCACTATTCCAAAGGCCATTGCTATCATAAAAAAAACCGAGATCACCAGTAAGCAGCAAGGTAGGCGACCGATGGTAAATAGAGGCCCCAACCGCAGTGGAAATACTACCGTCGATCCCGCTAGTGCCCCGGTTGCAAAAAACGGACAACGAAGGATGCAGATCGAACAGTTGGGAATATCGCACCGTGGAACTGTTGGCCAGTTGCAATTGATACTTCTCCGGAACGCTATTAAGGACATGGTGGAAGGCTTGCAGGTCCGAAAATGGTATTTCTTTTAAAAAAACACGACGCTTTTCCTCATAATTCGTCTTTACTTCAGACCAATACCGCCAATAGTCGCTTGGCACCCTATTTACCATTCCTAGAAAATTGGCAAAGAAGGCATTGGGAGTGGTTTCAAAGTGATGGGACAAACAAAAATAGGTATCATACGCCTTTTTGGAATCGATGTGCCAATGATGTTGGGGCCGGCATTGCCGCAGGAAGGCTTTTATTTTTTTGGAAACGACCATCCCCCCGAAGGTAAGTAGTATTTGGGGCTCCAAGGCCTTTGATCTAATTTCCCGTTCCCCAGATTTTTCGATGGGGGCCATAATACTATCGACACTCGGGAAGAAATTGGGATGATGAATATTGGAAGTTGTCTCCGTGAATACCAGAACAGAACCATCAGCTGCCAGCTGATCCAAAAAACGTTGTTCCACCACGTCCGGCGGGTTGGATCCCACCAACACCATCTTCCGATCGCAATTGTTCCACATTTGGGCAAATTCCTCCAAATCCAACGATCCATCCCCGTCATCCTCCCCAACAGGGACCACCTTTGGTGAAATTGAAGTGAAATCCAATGTTTGGTATAAAGGCTCTTCCAACGGAACGTTGATATGTACCGGTAATTTCACCTTGATCGCAACATTAATGGCTGTATTGAGTTCCTTGTCATTGTGCTCTTGAACAAACAACTGTCCCTGTTCCAAGAATTCCGGATCTTCCGACCAATCCTTGTAATGATGCTTAAAGACCGACGTAGCGTGGGTAAAATCCTGTTTCAATTGGGCGGAATACCCAACGTGAAAACCAAACACGCCTTCTTGACGAATGGTCTGACCGTCCCCTATATCGATTTTGTATAAGGGCCTATCCGCAGAAATAATTACTAATGGAATATCGCTGTAAAATGCTTCTGCCACTGCCGGGTAATAATTGAGCAACGCGCTGCCCGAAGTACAAACCAGGGCAACGGGCCCTTTTTGCTGCTGGGCCATACCAAGTGCAAAAAAAGCCGCACAACGCTCATCCACTATACTGAAGCAGGAAAAAAATGGATCGGTGGTAAAACCAAGGATCAACGGAGCGTTCCTGGAACCAGGGGAAATTACGATGTTCTTAATGCCTTTCGCCTTGCAATGATATACAATGGACTGGGCCGAGGGGATACTGGAATATTTCATATTTAGAACAAAAATACAACGTAAGTATTTCCCAAACCAATCTTTATTCTAGAACTATAAAATAACCTTCAATAGTGTTTTGCTCTTTTCTACCGTTTCCTGGTATTCCTTTTCAGGGTCTGACCCCAAGGTAATCCCACCACCGACAAACAAAGTGGCAATATGTCCTTCGAGCTTCATACAGCGCAGGTTCACAAATAGTTGCGTGGTGGACCGCACCAATTTGTAGGCCGTGTTTTCCTGGTTTTTTGAATTGCGGTTGCGATCTACCTGTTCCTTCAAATTCAGTTCCCCAAAAAAACCCGTATAAAACTCCCGCTCATAGTTTTCATTTTCCAAGATAAACTTTTGGGACTGTATTTTTGGAACGCCGCAAACCGCTGGGGTAGGATGCAATACCTTAATAATTGGGGATAAGGACATATCCTTTACGCGACCCGAGATTCCAGTTCCGAGATGCCATAAATTTCCTGCCCTTACCGATTGGGTCCCCGAAACCCTAAGGTCGGTCACCTTACCCTCCAAGGCTTCGGTTATATATTGGGTCACCATGGCTTGCTCTTCCAATTCCTTCTCCCCCCAAACCGGGTTTTCCAAACCATTATATACCTGGGTCCCTGCAAGGGAGCTTGTATTAAAATGATTGTTCCCGCCAGATAGCAATAACTCCGGACTTGCCCCAAGCCATGTTCCAACCTTGGGGTGGTACCACAGATAACAAAATGCGGAAGGATACCTGCCAAGTAGGTCTTGGAATATCTTAAATGGCGATTTATGGCATTCCACTTGCAACGTACGGGAAAGCACTACCTTTTTGAGCTTTCCCTTTTCAATTTCCCGGATTCCCTTTTTAATCAGATCCATATAAATATCCTTTACATTTTCATCGAGAATTGACCGAATCTCCATGTCGGCTTCGGGGAGTTCCTCTGGCTTGAAGGTTTCTTCCAACATGGTATCGGGCTTTAACAAAATTGTGGAAGCTTTGGGATCAAAAGGAGTAAAAACAAAGCCATTTTCAGAAAAATCCACGCTTCGGTTCACTACGGCATCCTTTTGAAGAATCGCTTTGACGTTATCCTTATTTGGCTTTTTATAGACCACAAAAGGCAAGTTTTTCAACAGCTGGGTTTCCAAAAATTGAAAAATCGAATTTGGCATGTCGGGGACTATTTTTTTGGCAATGCGATAGTGGTAAGTTTACAAATGGAAATCAGTCGGCCTTCCCCATTGGTAATCTTAATTTCCCAGAGTTGGGTTGTCCGTCCCTTATGAATAATGGAGGCCGTAGCAAAAACAAAACCTTCACTGATACCTTTAACATGATTGGCCGATATTTCTATCCCCCTAACAATAAATTCCTTGGCATCCAAAAAAATGTACGAGGCCGCACTGCCCACGGTCTCAGCAAGGGCCACCGAGGCACCTCCGTGAAGAATACCATCCGGCTGGTGGACTTTTGGGGTGACGGGCATTCTTGCTACCAGGATATTTTCCCCAACATCCACAAATTCGATCTCCAAGGTTTCTGCCAGGGTATTCTTGGAGGTTTCATTGCAAATTTTTAGGATTTTCTCTTTGAAATCGTCCATGAAGATTATTTTTTTGTAAAATTAAGCATTAGATATCTAAGTCAATTAAAAAGCGCCTACCTTTAATAGGAGTTTATGGAAAAGCAAGTCAGTTATAACGTCACGAATACGTATACCACCCTTAACGATCTTACGGAGAAGACAAGAAACGTGTGGATCGTGCTGCACGGCATTGGATATTTGAGTCGGTATTTTTTAAAATACTTTGATGGGCTTCCCCCGGAGGAAAATTATATCATAGCCCCCCAAGCACCTTCAAAATACTATCTGGATAAAAACTACAAGTATGTAGGCGCAAGTTGGTTGACCAAGGAAAATACGGCTATGGAATCCAAGAACGTTTTGGCATATTTGGATTCGGTTTACGAAGCGGAAAACATTCCTTCCCGATGTCAACTCTTGATTTTCGGATTTTCCCAAGGGGTTTCCATTGCTTCCCGGTGGGTGGCCAAACGACAGCTGAAATGCGACCAACTTGTTCTTTATGCAGGGGAAGTACCCCGGGAGCTCACGGCGAACGAATTTAAATTCCTAGGCCAAAACCGGACCAAAGTCAAGGTAATTGTAGGCAACAAGGATGAATATGTTACCGAACATCGGCTTAAGGAAATTTCCAAAAGCATTCAAGTTGTTTTTGAAGGCAGGGCGGAGCAAATGGTGTTCGAGGGCGGGCATGAAGTAAAAAAACAAATAATAAACGATCTTGTATGATACCCGAGCCCCCAACATTGGAAAATGACAGGGTCCTTCTCTCCCCATTGAACATCGATAATTACCCCCTGCTCTACCACATTGCGGCCGAGGAGAAATTGGTGCAATATTCTCCATCGGACATTAAGACTCCTGAGGCATTAAAAAGATATGTGGAGCTTGCCCTTGAAAAGCAGAAGGGAAATTCCGTAATCCCGTTTATCATTTTCGATAAGAAAACCAATCAATATGCCGGTAGTACCCGTTTTATGAATATCGATCATATCAATAAAACACTGGAAATTGGCTCCACGTGGATCGGTCGGGAATTCCAGGGCACCGGACTTAACCAACAGATGAAATTGCTAATGCTCAATTATGCCTTTTTGAACATGGATTTCGAAAAGGTGGAATTCCGGATCGATGAACGCAACGTACGATCACGAAAAGCGGTAGAGAAATTGGGTGCAAAATTGGAAGGTATCCTTCGCAAAAACGTATATCTACTGGAAGGATATAAAAGAAATACCTGTTGTTATGGTATTTTAAGGGAAGAATGGACGAGGCAGTAGGCGGTGCTAAGTATTCAGTAGGCAGTGGGCAGTATTCAGTGGGCAGTTGGCAGACAAAAGTTCAAGGCTCAACATGAAAAAAATCACGATACAAACTCATTTGAAAACCAAAAAACGAATTCTTCCCGAAAGTCTCGGAACCAAAATGTACAAAACCAAAATGAAGCCTACAATTCCCATAACAATACTGATCATGTTCTCCCTGCTTGGGTGCAAGCAAGTAGAAAAAAAGGGGAGCTTTGCCGATCTGATTGTCGATAGCCCTTCTATTCCAGGGAAATCGGATTATTTAACGTCAACCTATGTCACCGCAGGGAACAGGGTGTATATGGTAGGCCATCAGGATGGATCCTTTCCGGAATTGGGATGGCATATTAAGGGCGAAATGGGCGGTATCTGGGACCATCCCATAAAACTGATGGACGGTTTTAACATCGATCTTATTTGGAAGGATGGGGCAGAAAGCCTGGATAGCGCTGCCACTTTTAGCAATTATCCCTTCGCCAACAAACATGTTTTTGAAATTCCCAATAAAAACCTGGAAGTGGAACGATGGCAATTTGTACCGGACAACAAGGAAGGGGTAGCCATCCAATTGATCCTCAAAAATAAGGGAGATAACTCCCAGAATTTCCATCTTAAATTTACGGGATTTTCCGATCTAAGACCTACTTGGCTAGGGGAACGCACCCAGATGACCGATGGTAAGGACACAGCCCATTTTATTAAAGAATTGGGTGCATGGATCGTGAGGGACTCGCTAAATCCTTGGGTAACGATCTTTGGAAGCGACGAAGTGCCTTTGCAACATAGTACCGAAAGCACCAACTATTGCGGAAAAGGCACAGGGGGATCACTGGTCTACAAGATTTCAATTCCGGGTAAAACGGATCAAGTCATAAATTTCGCAATTGCGGGTTCCTATGGTTCCAAAGGGGAAGCTTTGACCACGTATGAAGATATTTTGGGCAATCGTTCCGAATATTTGAAAACTAAGAAAGCCCGTTATAAAACCTTGGCATCCAATTCCAAATTGACCATCCCTGACAAAAAAATGCAGGAGGCCTTTGAGTGGTTAAAATACAACTGTGATTGGCTGGTAAGAAGGGTGCCGGAGATCGGCACGGGTATCACCGCCGGTCTGCCCGATTATCCCTGGTGGTTTGGCGTGGATAGCGAATATGCCCTAAAAGGTTATATGGCCGTTGGCCAAAAAGAAGCGGTATATAGCACCATCAAATTGTTGGACAGCATTTCCAACGCCGTCAATGGAAATGGGAGAATCGTCCACGAAGTATCCACCAACGGGGCTGTTTTTAACAAAGGAAATATTAACGAAACCCCGCAGTTTGCCTCCCTTATTTGGTACATATACCAATGGAACGGGGATAAGGACTTTCTTAAAAAGTATTTCCCAACTATCCAAAAAGGCTTGGAATGGCTGATGAAGGAAAACGACACCAATAACAATTTATTCCCCGAAGGGTTTGGGATGATGGAAATCCATGGCCTGGACAGTGAAATGATCGATGTAGCTTCCTATACCCAAAAGGCATTTGCAGATGCTTCCAAGATGGCTCAGGAACTGGGGAAAGACGTTTTGGCACTGCATAACCAAGAATTAGCGGCAAAACTAAAGGCAAAGATCAACATGGAATTTTGGTCGGAGGAGTTCAATTCCTATGCGGATTTCATCGGCACCGATGCCCAGGCCCTAAAATTGATCGACGATGCCATCGTTAGGGCCGATACCTTAAAAAAACCATGGGCGGTATCCGAATTACAAAATACCAAGAATTCTATTTTGTCGCATCCCTCCCAGCTACCCAAGCCCTTTGTCGTATACCATAATTGGGTCGTAAATACCCCTATGGAAATGGGCATAGCGGACCAGGACAAGGCCTTAAAGGCACTGGAAACCGCTTCCCGGTTTGTAAATCCTTTCGGGGTATTTGTGACGGGCACGGACCGTGATGAGTCCGCTGGGACGGACGATGGCACGTTTAAGGGATCCAAGGCATTTTCCTATACGGGAGCCGTGATGACATTGCCAACGGGGGTCGTGGCCATAGCGGAAAATAATTATGGCCGAACGGAAAAAGCCCTGGACTATCTTAAGAAAATGACCCATAGTTTTAATTACGCCCTGCCGGGAAGCATGTACGAAGTATCCCCAGATTACGGCATGATGTGCCAGGCATGGAATATCTACGCTTTCGCCGTTCCCATTGTAAACCAGTTCTTTGGCATAAATCCGGACGCTGCCCACAAAACTGTTGTCATAGAACCCAGGTTGCCAGAGGAATGGGATGTATGTTCCTTGGAGAATGTAGAGATTGGCAAGAACTCAATTTCTATATTTTATAAAAGGGAAAATGGAAAAGTAAGTTATAAGATCACCCAATCCGAAATTGATTGGACCATAAAACTGATATTGCCACAGGACCCAAAAAAGGAGCTAAAAGTAACCGGGGGAGAAATGTCGACCCTAGGGGATAAGGTCCAAATCCTCTCTACCTCCAAGGAATTGAAATGCGATTACTAATGGAACTACCGCTTTTTTTATATAGTTCAAAACATCTCCCTGCTACACTTCGACTGCGCTCGGTGTGACAACTTCAAAAAGTGGGAGGTTGATGGGGAGGGTTCAAAGCTCAAGGTTCAAGGTTCAAGGAAAATATGATACTTGGAAGTAGCTGGCAGTGAACAGTTGCAGTTGGCAGATTTTGTTCCTGGTTGTTGGTTGTTAGTTGATGGTTGATGGGATGGGATTCAACGGTTAGGGTTTAAGGTTTAAAAAGACACTATCCCACTAAACTCATAAACTGTTTTAGTCTATTTTCTATGTTCTATTTTCCGTATGTCTTGGCTCTTGATTCTTGGTTCCTGGTTCTATATTCTATGGTCTTTAGTCTTGTTTCTTGGCTCTTGTTTCTAAGCGGTTCAATTTTACCATAATTTCCATAAAAAGGGCCTACTGATTTATCGCCCCAATAACCTCCTTGTTGATCTTGTTCACCTCTGGCACGTTCATTTTGTCCACTTTTCGGTCATAGGTCATAAATCCATTGACCTCTCCCTCTACGTCCGTGGTCTGGGTATAAACGGCCGCCGAAAAGCCTGTTTTGGCCATTTGCTTTAACTGTCTGGCATATTTTACGTATTCGGCCGTCGTCTCCTTGGAGTTCTTGAATTTGATATATCCCCAATTGTTGTCCGGTTTCCAAAGATGGCCTTCCAATGGTAGCCCAATGCCCCCATACTCTCCAAGTACCGTAACCCGTTCCGCATCGTACAAATACATCTTCGGTCCGGGATAATTGTGAAGGTCAAGAATGTCGCCGGTGCGATAGAAGTTACCGCCACTGGCCGAGTTTACCAATCTGCTGGGATCGTACGCCTTGGTCCATTCCGTAATTTCCTCGGTCTTGAACTGTCCCCATGCCTCGTTAAAGGGCACCCAAACTACAATAGACGGATGGGAGTACAGATAATCCATGATCTCCTTCCACTCCGTTCTGTATATTTTTTCCGATTTAGCACTCCTTATGAGCTCCGATCCGTTAAAATAATGGTGGTTTTGCCAATCCGGACCATCCCCCATATCCCCGCTGGGCATATCTTGCCAGACTAGTATTCCCAGTTCGTCACAATGGGTGTACCAGCGGGCGGGCTCTACCTTCACGTGCTTGCGGATCATGTTGAAGCCCAATTCCTTTGTCTTCACGATATCGTATTTCAGGGCCTCGTCGGAAGGGGCCGTATACAGTCCATCGGGCCACCATCCCTGATCTAAGGGCCCGAACTCAAAATAATCCTTGTTGTTCAACTGCATTCGGACAATGCCGTTGTCGTCCCTTTTGGTAGATATCTTCCGCATGGCAAAATAACTTTTTACCTCATCAACGGTCTTGTCATCGCTTACCAATTTTACCGTGGTCTTGTACAAAAATGGGGATTCGGGAGACCATAGTTTGGCGTTGGGGACGGGAACCTCCAAAGCTTGTCCGACAACTCCCTTGGCAGTAGCGATGGCTTTGGTGCCGTCAAAAACGGTAACCTCTACCACATCGCCATAAACCGAGCCGCTCACCTCAGTTTCCATTTTCACGATTCCTCCATCTACATCGGGTACGGTCCTAAGACTGGCAATATGTTTGGCATCGACGGGCTCCAGCCATACGGTTTGCCAAATCCCCGTTACCGGGGTATACCAGATCCCTTCCGGTTTGTTCACCTGTTTTCCCCTAGGCTGGGGACCGTCGCTACTGGGGTCCCATACTTTTACCACAAGCTTTTGGGAGGTCCCGTTAAGAAAAGGAGTTATATCAAAAGAGAATGGGGCATAACCCCCGGAATGTGAACCGATCTTTACCTCGTTCAACCATATATCCGCTTTCCAGTCCACCGCTCCAAAATGCAGGAGGACGTTCTTTCCGTTCCATCCGTCGGGAACGCTAAAAGAGGTTTCGTACCAAACTTCCTTGGCAGCCCCCACGTCACTCATTACGCCGGACAAACTGGACTCCACCGCAAAGGGCACCAAAATCTTGCCATCGTATTTTGAGGGCGCAGGGCTACCAAACCCTTGGATACTATAATCCCACAGACCGTTTAAATTCTTCCAATCCCCACGCTCCATAATAGGCCTTGGGTATTCTGGAAGAACATTGGAGGGGTCTACTTGATCTGCCCATTTTGTCCTGATCTTATTGCTGGCAGGCTTCCATTGTGCCATCAAGAAGCTGCACGTTAGCATCGCCAATAGGAGAATTCGTTCTTTTTTCATTTGTTGCTTGGTTAATTGGTGATTGTAGTGGTGGTTTAATTATTTGACCGAAAACTTGTAGATGGAAACCGTACGGTAAGTTTCACCTGGCTTTAACTCAATTGACGGGAAATTGGGCTGGTTGGGGGCATCCGGAAAATGTTGGGTCTCCAAGGCAAAGGCGGTCCTGTAATCGTCCTTCGCCCCTGATTTTAACAGGTTGGCACCAGCCATAAAATTACCGCTATAAAATTGGATGCCGGGTTCTTGGGTAAAGATATCCATTACGATACCCGATCTGTCGCCTACCACCCTAGCCGCATGGTTCAATTCATTGGCCTTGGGGCCGTTGAGCACAAAATTATGGTCGTAGCCACCACCGTACTTCAACTGTTCGTTATCCGTTCCTATCCGCTCCCCTATGGCATGTGCCGATGTAAAATCAAAAGGAGTGTCCTTTACGGCCCGTAGTTCCCCGGTGGGAATTAAGCCGGCATCGACGGGTGTGAACTTATCCGCATAAAGTATGAGGTCGTGGTCCAAAATAGTGCCGTTGCCCTCTCCGTTCAGGTTCCAGTAGGCATGATTGGTCAGGTTAACAACGGTAGCTTTATCGGTGGTTGCCTCGTATTCCATTTTCACCGCATTGTCATCCGTAAGGGAATAGGTTACCTTGGACGATAAATTACCTGGAAAGCCTTCTTCCATATCGGGCGAAGTATAACGTAACACCAAGGTATGATCATCTGGCTGCTCGGCGTCCCATACTTTATCCTGAAAACCGTGCTCTCCACCGTGCAGTGCATTTTCATTATTGTTCGGAACCACAGAATACTGCTTGCCCTCCAAGTTAAATTTACCCTTTGCAATACGGTTGCCAACCCTGCCGATGGTAGCGCCAAAATAGGATTCAGGACCTTTAACATATGCCGTGGCGCTGCCCCTGCCGATCAGAACATCGGTCAGTTTTCCGTTTTTGTCGGGCACCCAAAGGCCTACCAACCTGCCGCCGTAATTGGTAATGGCCATGGTAAGATCCTTGTTGTGCAACCAGAATAACTTTACGGGTTTTCCATCTACCACGGTATCAAATTTCGATTCCGGCAACATGTTCCTAAAAGAACTGTCCGCCGTGGCTGCAACGTCTTCCTGTGATGGCTCCTTTTTACTATTGTCCTTACAGGAACATACCAATACCATTACTGACATGGTCAGCACATAATAACTCTTAATTTTCTTCATATTAGAATTCTCCAGATCTCAATCAGGATAAAAATACTATGTTTTTAGAAAGAAACTAGAAATAAGGAGCAAGATTCTTAAGAATTAGGGAAGGAATTTATTGTTCAAATAAAAAAGTTCTAATGAGATCGTCGTCCAAGCCAACATAAGTTGTCCATTTCAACACAATATTTCTTTCATTACATTTTCCGTAATCCTATCGCATCTGCCAAATCCAAATTCAAATACCTCTTGGTTTTCTGTCAATTCATAAAGTTTCTCCTTGAGCATGGCTTTGGCCCGGTGCAATCGCACCTTAACGTTATTGGCCGTAAGGTCCAAGGCAACCGCAATATCTGCTATGTCCATGTCCTCCACTTCCCTCAAAATATATACGGTCCTGTATTTTTGGTCCAAATGGTCAATGGCATCTTCCAATAGTTCCTTTGCTTCTTTCCGTATCATTTTTTCCTGCGGGTTTAATTGTTTACTGTCGGGGATCTCCAAAATTTTTCGGTCACCGGAATCGCTGCCATGTTCCATAAGCCGGAAAAGCCTACCCTTTTCCCTTAACCGAGTCAAAGCTTCATTAATACCGATGCGAATGAGCCAAGTTGAAAAAGAGGACTCCAATTTAAACTGGGATAATTTTACATATCCTTTTATATAACTGTTCTGCATCACATCCTCAATCTCGGCCTCATCCTTTAAATAACTTCGGATAACCCGATAGAGTTTTTGGTTGTTTCTCCGCACCAAAATTTCGTACAGTTCCTTTTCCCCTCCAAGGATGCGATTAATGATTTCCGTATCCTTGAGTGTATGATTGTTAAAATCGTTGATACTGAGTGCTTCCATCTGTCTTTTTGTTGAACATTTCTACCCTTTGGATGGCGATAAGCAAAAAAAGTTACAAGACTTTGTAACCTTTTTTAAAATTTCTTATCCAAAGGCTGTAAAACAATTTAAAAACATAAAGTTATGGATTCTAATGTAAGCTTAGTAAAAACAATATTAAAGTACACTTTTGGTTTGGTGCCCATTGTTGCGGGACTGGACAAATTCACCAACATTTTAACGGATTGGAGCCACTATCTATCAAACGGCCTTGCCAGTATGCTGCCCTTTGAACCGGACACCTTTATGATGATCGTAGGGGTTGTAGAGATCGTGGCCGGTATTCTTGTGCTATCAAAAACCAAGATCGGCGCATATATAGTCTCTGCATGGTTGGCATTGATTGCATTAACGTTGATTTTCAGTTGGACCTATGTGGATGTAGCCGTAAGGGACCTTGTTATGGCGATCGGGGCTTTCTGTTTGGCAAAACTTTCGGAAAGGAATTTGGTTAAGGGCTAAAACCCAATCGGAACCGGTTTAACGCTATACGCCTATCCTTGGTCTTTTTTATGGCGTGGCGTATAGCGAAAACTTGTTCTGGACGGGTTCCACAACCAATCGACCCAAACACTTGTTAAGTTAAGCCATAAGTGTCGCATAATACAATGCGTCATTTCAGTTTTACCTTACTACTAGTGATTTTACCAAGAATCGTATTTAAAAAATTAACAAGGATGAACTTGAACGGAAATACAATAATTATAGGCAAAGACCCGGAATTGGTCCATACCCACAAATCGGTCGACAATCCATTGCGGGGTAATGCCTTTGAGATGGACGACAACACGAAAATTGACCTGATCTCCAAAAAATTTAGGGATATCATCGAACTTTTGGGACTCGACGTTTCGGATGACAGTTTAAAGGATACTCCAAAGCGCGTGGCCCGGATGTATGTAAATGAGATTTTCAGTGGATTGAACCCAATAAACAAGCCAAGGGTAACCGTATTTAAAAACAAATATGGTTACCATACCCCACTAATTGAGCTGAACATTCCGTTTACCTCATTTTGCGAGCATCATTTTGTGCCCATTCAAGGCAAGGCAAATATTGCCTATTTACCAGGAGATTTTGTGATCGGATTATCAAAAATTCATCGGATTGTGGATTATTACGCCAGAAGACCGCAAGTGCAGGAACGATTGACGATGCAGATCTTACAGGAATTATCAACCTCGCTCCAAACTGCGGATGTGGGAGTGGTTTTACGGGCCACCCATAAGTGCATTTCATGTAGGGGAGTCGAGGATTTGGGCAGTTCAACGGTTACCTCGGCATTTACGGGACGGGTTCTGGAAAACAATAACCTGGTATCCATTCTGCTTCGTTCCAATACGGAAAAAGGATCTTGATTCCTTGTTTATATCCTTTACCTTTGCACTCCGTTCCGGATGGTAAATTGGAAATTTTGAAAATATGTCCAAACCGAACGGCAAGTTTGAAACGGTAAACGAAAAAATCGATGGCTCCCAACAATCAATTTAAAAAAAACAACCCTACCCTAACACTTTCAAAAAGCGAAATGCGGGATTACGGATATCGGGTGGTCGATACCATTGTCGAGCATTTTGATACCATGCATATCAAAGATCCGGTTACCTCGGCAACGAGAAAGGAGATGGATGAACTGTTGCAGGAGAGCGTTCCGGAACAAGGCGGAAATGCCAACGAGATTCTGGACTTTGTCGTCAATAACATTATGAACAACAACGACATTCTCTCCCACCCCAAATGCTTTGCATTTGTTCCCGGCCCAAGTAACTATATCAGTGTAATGGCCGATGTTCTGGCCACCGGATTTAATATTTTCTCCGGAGGATGGTCCCCATCCCCAGCGGCATCGGAACTTGAAATAGTTACTATCAATTGGCTCCTTGAGCTCTTCGGATTTCCTGTAAAAAAAGGGGGAGGTATTTTTACCAGTGGGGGATCAATGGCAAACCTAACGGCCTTGATAACCGCAAGGAACCATAAATGTGGCGACGATTTTTCAAAGGCTGTCATCTACCTGTCAGACCAGGCACACTCTTCCAATATCAAGGCCATACGCATAAGTGGTTTTAAAAAGGAACAGATCCGGATTATTCCAACGGACATGGAGTTTAAAATTTCGCTGAACAAACTTAGGAATGCCATTGCCAAAGACCGCCTGGAAGGATGGATGCCCTTCTGTATCATCGCCTCTGCTGGAACTACGAATACAGGGACCGTGGATCCGCTGGAGGATATGGGCAAGATCTGTAAAACCGAAAATCTATGGTTCCATATAGATGGTGCCTATGGCGCTCCTGCCATTTTGTCCAAAAAAGGGAAAAAATTATTAAAAGGTATCCGTCTGGCGGATTCGTTGACCATCGATCCCCATAAATGGTTGTTTCAACCTTATGAAATTGGATGTCTATTGGTTAAGAACCACAAGTGGCTGAAAACTTCCTTCCAACAAAATCCCGAGTATTTAAGGGATATTGAGGGCAATGAATCTGAAATTAACTTCTATGACCACGGCATGCAATTGACCCGTCGTTTCAGGGCGCTAAAATTCTACATGTCGATAAAAACCTTTGGGTTGGGGTCTTTTCGCGAGGCTATTGAATACAATTTAGATTTGGCAGATAAAACGGAAGGCTTACTCAGGAGAAGCCCGTATTGGGAGGTAGTATCACCTGCGTCCCTGGCCGTGTTGAATTTTAGGTATAGCCCCATCAATTTAAACCTGACCGAAGAACAGTTGGATCGTATAAATCGGGGGGTAGCCAAAAAGATTACGGCAGCTAGAAAAGCGATATTGGCCACTACCATATTACAGGAAAAAGTGGTTTTAAGGATGTGCTTGATAAATCCGAGAACAACTATGGAAGATATCGAGAGTACCCTAAAATTATGTCAAGGATTTGCTGAAGAAGTCCGAAATTCCATGGGAATATAGTTCCCTCACACTTGCCATTTCATTTTTTTAAATTGAAGTGGTGTAAATTTTTTATATAGGTCCACTGCATTTTTATACAAAAAAGAGATGATTTTTATAGAAAACGAAGGTAATACCAATCCACGATTAAATCTTGCTTTGGAGGAATATGCCCTTAAAAATTTTGATCCCTCGGATGATTATTTGTTGTTCTATATCAACGAACCATCTATCATAATTGGTCGCAATCAAAACACATTGGAAGAGATAAACCACGAATATGTGGAAGGGAACAATATTCATGTGGTGCGAAGGATCTCCGGCGGTGGTGCGGTCTATCACGATTTTGGCAACCTAAATTTTAGCTTTATCACCAACCACGATGGACAGAGCCTGAACAACTTTAAGAAATTCACGGCTCCGGTAATCAAAGTTTTGCAGCATTTAGGGCTTAATGCCGAGCTCAAGGGCCGGAACGATATTCAGGTAGACGAGAAGAAAATCTCTGGTACCGCCCAATTCTCCACGGGAAAAAGAATGGTAAGCCATGGTACTTTACTTTTCGACACGGATCTGGGGGAAGTAGTAAATGCGCTAAACGTAAAAATGGGCAAGATCGAGTCCAAAGGCCATAAATCCGTGCGTAGCCGAGTGGCCAATATCTCTGAATATTTAAACCGGTCGATGAAGATCGAAGAATTCCGCCGATTGTTGCTGGAAGGGCTTTACGACGAAAGCGAACCGTTTGAAAGTTATCATCTAACCCCAGAGGAATGGCAAGGCGTACATCAACTAAAGGAAGAAAAATACGATACATGGGACTGGAACTATGGCCGATCGCCCAAATTTAATATACAGCGAGCCAAACGTTTCCCGGTTGGGGAATTGGATTTACGGATCTTTGTTGAAAAGGGCCTGATCAAGGACTTTAAGATATTTGGGGATTTTTTCGGAAAAGAACCTCTGGAAGGTTTGGAAAAAATTTTTATTGGCACCCGCTATGGGAAAGAGGATATTTGCGACCTGCTAGAAAATATTGAGGTCAGTGAATACTTTGGAGACCTCCAAAAAAATGATTTTATCGAATTGGTCTATGGTTCGGACGAAGCCGATTCCTGACATTACCCTACACAGGTCCAATCTTGGACCCTGCGCTTTTGCGCTCTAATTCTACTATGGGCCACGCATAGCACGATTGTTTTGAACAATAAAAAGATCCGTAATAAATTTAATAAAATTTTAATTCGGACCATTTTGTCCTAAATTAATTATTGTTTACCTTTATTCGACATTTAAAATGATTGGACATAAAACTGTCAACTTACTGATTATTAAAAAGATAAATAAACATTAACATGAAAACATTAAAAGCTTTTTCTGAAAAATCTACTAAACTTGTAACCGTGCTCCTTCTATTTATATCGGCAGGTGCATTTGCCCAGGCAGCAAAAGTAATTGAGATGAAGGGGACCGATCAACTGCGGTTTTCGGTCGAAAGTATTGAAGCTACTCCCGGACAAAAGATAACGGTAAAGCTAACCAATGACTCCAAATTCCCCGCTGCGGCCATGTCACACAATTTTGTGCTGCTAAAACAATCCTCAGATGCAAAGGCCGTGGACGAAGCATCTGTCACCCATCGCGAGAACGAATATATTGCTCCGGAAATGAAGGATAAGATTATTGCCCACACTGGGTTGGCAAGTGGTGGACAAACAGTCCAAGTAACCTTTAATGCCCCAAAAAAACCCGGAAAATACCTTTATATATGCACCTTTCCAGGGCACTTTAATGCCGGGATGAAGGGTACACTTACCGTAAAATAGCGCTAGTGTCCGACCAAAACGTCGGAAAACCATAAAGAAAACGCATTAACACCAAACCCATGGAAGTATTGAACAAACCCGAGCTCACCCATTTAGACATGGGCGAATCTTTCAAAGCCCTACAAGTAAAAGGTATGGCCGGCATGGTTATGCCCACGCACCACAGCACAAAGGAAGCCGTTATTATAGTGCAGGAAGGCAAAGCCCTACTTCATATGCCCCAAACCGTACACATTTTACGGGAAGGGTCTACATTTATTATCCCGGCCGGAGTAGACCACAAATTGGACATTGTTGCAAATTTCAAGGCCATAGCCATTATGGCCGTTGATTCTGAGCTCAATTTTAAATAAATATCATCGTGGGAAAAATAATGGAAAAAACCGTTGGTCAAATTGTTGCAGACGACTATAGGAGCGCCCCGGTTTTCGAAAAATTCGGAATCGACTTTTGCTGTACCGGCAACCGCAGCATCGAAGAGGCCTGCAAACAAAACAATGTGGATCCCAAGGAACTCACAAAAGCGTTGGAAACCGCATTGGCCGAAACTACCACCCCAACGACGGATTTTAAATCATGGCCGTTGGATCTGCTGGCCGATTATATAGAAAAGAGACACCATCGATACGTTGAGGAAAGGATACCCATAATAAAGCAAAATCTTGATAAATTGGTCCAGGTACATGGAGCAAAACATCCGGAGCTACTGAAAATAAACGAGCTCTTTATCGCAAGTGCGGGTGAATTTGCCATGCATATGAAAAAGGAGGAATTGATGCTTTTCCCGTTTATCCGCAAAATGGTTAGGGCCAAAAAGAACAACGAACCCTTGGCCGAACCCCGCTTCGGCACGGTTAAAAATCCCATCCAGACCATGATGCGGGAACACGATAACGAAGGGGAAAGCTTCCGGCAAATCGAAGCTTTGAGCAACAACTACACCCCTCCTGCCGATGGTTGCAATACCTACAAAGTTACATTCGCCCTACTTAAGGAGTTTCAGGGCGACCTGCATATGCACATACATTTGGAAAACAACATCCTCTTTCCCAAGGCGGAAGAGCTGGAAAAAGAAATGGTGGATCCAAAATACACCGTTTGATAAAAGCTCCCCTCTTCTAACTGTTTCACAGCCAGTTAGGAATTTTTGTACCGAATTTTAATTCGGATGTATTTATCCGAATTAAATAAATTTGTAACTTTACGTAATTACGTGTACGCGAATCACGGCAACAAACCCATTTAGGATTGTAGGCAATACATTACATTAAGGATTACAATCTTTTTACATAATACGATGGAGGCATTTAGAAAAAGAGAAATGATTTCTGAATCAACCGAGATAGGGAAAACTCCCAAACTCAAGCTTTTGGATATGGGCGAATCGTTCCAAACCATACAAATGCATGGATTGGCGGGTATGGTCATTCCTTTTCAACGCAACACCAAAGAGACAGCGATTACCGTTCTGGAAGGACTTGCATTATTGCAACTTCCGGATACCGACCACTTTTTAAGGAAAGGTTCCTCGTTTTTGGTCCCTGCCGGCATACCACACAGCCTAAATATTATCGAGGATTTTAAGGCAATTACCGTAATGACGGTAGATTCGGAGATCCAGTTCCACTAAAATAAAGGTCAATTGGCGATTGTGTCGTAGATGACGACAAAAGCGCTGTCATTTTTGATTGATATGGATCGACTTTTGTTGAAACGGCGACCGGGGCTTGGAAACGGCACAAGAGCAAAAGCAGAATAAGGTCGATCAACTTCGAAAATTACTCCTACAAACCATTAATGGTTCACCACGTAAACTGACGGATTACAAATCCTGGCCTCTTTATCCATGTATCGATTATAACGGCATTAAAAAATTGAACTGCATAACTGTGCCGTTAAGAATTTCACCAAGTTTTCTACCTTATATTCCTGTGCTGGGTCTTTATGGCGATTAAACTATTATCAACCCAACTTTTCTTCTATTTTTGATGAAAAAAGTGAACTCCCCTGCGCCAAAGCATCAGAAATTCATTTCCAATAAATGGTTAAGGCGTCTAGCATTGGTCTTGATGTCTCTCTTTTTGTTACCTGCCTGGCTCTTTACCATTGGCTGGTTTAACAGGGATTTGCTTATAATCGAGTTGCAAGATTGGTATCAAAGGAATCACAATGGCACCCTCGAAATTCGGAAAATCGATGCCGATTTTTTAAGGGGGTTTCCAAATATTGGCTTTACGCTAAGGGACATTTATCAAAGTAATTACGATACAATTTCAGATACAAAGTCGTCCATTTATATAAAACAAGCCAAGGTAACTATAGGGCCCAGCGACTTGTTGGCCGGGGATGCCAAGCTTAAGAAAATTAATAT